>JAQEDR010000019.1:20202-50331 GCA_027669155.1 Peptoniphilaceae bacterium AM52-5BH
GATAAAAATACTTTATCGCATACAAGCTGGAGATGCAAATATCATATAGTTTTCGCGCCAAAATATAGAAGACAAGTAATATATAGACAATTGAGAAAAGACATAGGAGAATTATGATAAAGAAAAGGAATAAACATAATAGAAGCAGATCTATGTCCAGACCATGTCCACATGTTGGTAGAAATACCACCAAAATATTCAGTGTCACAAATAATGGGATATCTAAAAGGAAAAAGTTCATTAATAATATTTGATAGACACGCCAATTTAAAATATAAATATGGAAACAGGCATTTTTGGTGTAGAGGATATTATGTAGATACAGTTGGAAGAAATGAAAAGAAAATAAAAGAATATCTACAAAATCAATTAAAAGAAGACTATTACACAGAACAAATAAGTATAAAAGAATACTATGACCCGTTTACGGGAGAGAAAGTCAAGTAAAAACACATAAGAAAACTTCTTAAGCAGTAGTTGTGATAGCGGTGCATGTGATGGAATACTAGATAGCCCCAGTATAGGCACTTAGCAAACTACCAGATAAGCTGGTAGTTTTGATTATTTAAGAGAATTTTTCTTCCGACTAATTAAATGTGCATAAATAAATCCTAAAATAGCCATAATTAATCTAGAAGCCCCATAAGCTAAGTTTATGCGTGGTATTAATATTACTCCTAGAACAAACAACATATCATAATATACAATTTTAGATTTATGTTTTTTAAATAAATACTTATTATTTACTATTAAAAGTATTAATGATACTACAAATATGGTAATCCAAAAATAAAATAATGAATCTTCTCTCCCAATATTACTATAATAGCCTACACTTGAAGCTATCATAAAAATATATGGTAATAAAATTGATATTTTAATCATATTAATCTATAACCTCTAATAATATCCTCCTGATTAATTAAAATCCTTACTTTACTTTGTTACCCGAACCAATATAGCATAAACAAAAACAATATGTTTCAGCTTATTATACTTAACTTATACTCTAATAATTACATATTAGCCAGAGTATAAAAATAATGCAACACCCCAAAATGTTTGCCACTGTATATACAATGGAATAAATTTGTGTTACAATATTATTTGAAAATATTTTGGAGGATTTTATGGAATTTTTAAGAAAAAAGGGAATAAATTTATCCTGGAGAACATATTTTATTGATGCCTTGGGGGCTATGGCCTTTGGTCTTTTTGCCTCTCTTTTGGTTGGGACTATCCTAAATAGTCTAGGTCAAAGCTTACATATAGGATACCTATCAGAAAGAATCTGGCCTTTGGCAAACTCTGCCAGTGGAGCAGCTATCGCAGTTGCTATTGCCGCAAGCCTTAATGCTCCCAATCTAGTTCTCTTTGCTTCTACTATTGTGGGGCTTGGAGCCTATGAGTTAGGAGGACCTGTTGGAGTTTTCCTTGCGACGATTTTTGGAGTTGAATTCGGTAAGCTTGTCTCAAAATCTACCAAGCTTGATATAATAATTACTCCTAGTGTTACGATTATAGTAGGGATCTTGGTGGGTGATTTGATAGGGCCTTATGTAGCTAGCTTTATGAAGGCTATCGGCCTATTTATCATGAAAGCGACCGAGCTTAGACCGTTTTTTATGGGAATTGTTGTAGCGGTTACTATTGGTATGGCCCTTACCCTACCGATTTCATCTGCGGCGATTTGTATGATGCTTAGTCTAGAAGACCTTGCAGGTGGAGCGGCTACAGTCGGATGCAGTGCCCAAATGATAGGCTTTGCAGTAATTTCCTACAAGGATAATGGCTTGGAGGGACTTCTCGCCCAAGGGCTGGGGACTAGTATGTTTCAGGTGCCAAATATTATTAAGAACCCTCGGATTTGGCTTCCTCCAACCCTTGCAAGTGCCATCATTGCTCCGATAGGAACTTTAGTCTTTAAGATGAAAAACACTCCCCTAGGCTCAGGTATGGGGACAAGTGGTCTAGTAGGTCAAATCGGAACGATTAATGCCATGGGAATTAGTGCGATATTTAAGGTCATTCTCCTTCACATAATCCTTCCAGCCATCCTTTCTTATATAATTTATAGACTAATGAAAAATAAGGGGCTGATCAAGGATGGAGATATGAAGATTGATTTTTAATTAAGATTGTCTTATTAGCCTAAGTACAAGTAGATTAATTTATCTAAGAAGACTAATTTATTTAATTTAACATATGATAATTTAAAAGTATAATAATCCTACATCTGAGGAAATATCAGATGCTAAGAAAAGGAGATTATATGCAAAAGAAAAATATTAATTTAGATAAATTCAAAATCAAGCTTCACGAAGGATCTTCTGTGGGCAAGGTCATAGCGGTAATGAGTGGTAAGGGAGGGGTTGGAAAGTCTTCAGTCTCATCCCTCCTTGCCTCAAGCCTTAGCAAGAAAGGCTACAAGGTCGCAGTATTTGATGCTGATATTACAGGCCCTTCTATGGCAGAAGCCTTTGGTATAGATGAGCCAGTTAGGGGAACCAAGGAAGGTTTGATGTATCCAGCTATCACCCGCGATGGAATCAAGCTAATTTCAGTAAACATGATCTTACGCGAGAAGACTGACCCAGTTGTTTGGAGATCATCAATCGTAACCAATGTCCTAAAACAATTCTACACAGATGTGGACTGGGGCGAGATTGATTATATGATAGTGGATATGCCTCCAGGAACTGCGGACGTTCCACTCACAGTCTTCCAATCCCTACCAATAGATGGAGTAGTTGCAGTTGCAACCCCTCAAGGCTTAGTAGAGATGGTAGTTGAAAAATCTATCAAGATGGCCAAGATGATGGGCAAGAAAGTTATAGGCATGGTTGAGAATATGTCTTATTTTGAATGTCCAGATTGTGGAAGTAAGCACGAAATATTTGGTAAGAGTAGGCTGGATGAGGTAGCTAAAAAATACGACATAGACACCCTTGCCAAGCTTCCAATTGACCCACAAATAGCAGAAAAAATCGACTCAGGTCTTGCTGAAGATATAGATATGAAAGAGCTAAGTCCAATTATAGGAAAGATTGAAAGTCTATAGGTAATGATATGTTTAAGAAAATTCTAGCAGGGTTGATGTCCCTTATAATCCTTCTCCCACATCTTGCTATGGCAAGTGACTTCGATCCCAAAAAGGATGATGTAATCTACGGAGTAGCCCTTACAGAAGATGAGAAGGCTACAGTAAATAAGTCTATGGGAGTTAAGGAAGATTCTAATATTTCCTATGTAGATGGAAGTGATCTTGAAAAATATCTAGGATATTCAACAGCGGATTCTAATATGATATCTTCAGTCCTAGTCAAAAGATCTACCAAGGATAAGGGAATTTCCGTCAAGATCAAGACACCAGAAAACATTACAGAGATCACAGAAGGTCAATATACTAATGCTGCAATTACTGCAGGCATAAGTAACGCTGATATAGTAGTAGCAAGTCCAATACCTGTTACTGGCGAGTCAGCCCTAGTTGGAGTCTATAAGTCTGAAGAAATGCGAGGAGTGGTCCTTGATACTCAAAGGACCCAAACTGCCCAAGAAGAGCTTGAGACAGTAAGCGAAGTTGCAAAAGAAAACCAAGGAAAAGAAAACTTCGATACAGACAAGCTCGATACAGTAGTAATTGAAGTAAAACAAAAACTCAGTGACTACAAAAAAGAAAATGGTGAGAATGCATCCGCAGATCAGATAGCAATCTATATCAAGGATGCCCTAAACAATGTAGATATGGACAATGTATTGTCAAACAATAATATCCAAATTCTCGTAAATTACTTCGAAAATTACCAAACAACTTCCGCCATAGATAGTGCCGAAGTTAGGGAAAATCTCACAAAACTCGCAGGAGATATTACAGATAAGGCAGGAAAGTTCTACGAAGACAACAAGGATAATATAGATAAGGTTGCCACAGACGTAAAAGACAGCGGCCTATGGGATTCCATAGTAGAATTCTTTAGATCCATATTTGAATCTATAACAAATGCCTTTAATGGCTCAAATGAAGATGGATCTAGTGAAAATTAAATAAAGCTTAGGGAGCGGTCACAGGCCGCTCTTTTTCTATGTAAATTTGCAGTTTTTACTCATGTTTTTGCTTACTATTTCTTATAAAATAGGATTAGAAGAAAGATATTAATAGAAGGAGTAGAGATATGAAGGTTATCGAAGTTAAAAATATGAGCAAGAATTTTGAAAACAAAAGGCTCTTCAATAATTTTTCTATAGAAATTGAAGCTAATACAGTCCATGCCCTAGTCGGCCCGAATGGGTCTGGAAAGACTAGCCTCCTTAGACTACTGACAGGTCTTTATGAAAAAGATGGTGGAGAGGTAAATGTTATGGGGTCTCATGCAATCTTACTAGAAAATGACTATTTGTACGAGGATAAGACGGGGCTTGAAAATATTATCTTATATGGCTTGTATTTCGGCTATGAGGCAAAGTCTTATGAAAAATATTCTGACTTGCTAGATATTACAAAGGATTTAGATAGGAAGGTTGCTACATATTCCAAGGGGATGAAGAGGAAATTATCTCTACTAATTATTGTGATGATGGATAGGGACATAATCTATCTAGATGAAGTGACAAGTGGGGTAGATCCAATATCGAGAGTCGAGATTAGAAAACTTATAAAATTATTAAAGGAAGAAGCAAAGACTATAGTTATTACCAGCCACGACCTTGCTGAAATTGAGAAGATTGCTGATAAGGTTTCAATGATAAAATCAGGAGACCTACTTTTTACGAAGGATATGGCGGATATAAAGGGAGAGAGCTTAGAAGATTTATTTATAGAGGAGGGCAGGAAATGAAGGATATGATGAATATTAATAGGGCTTGCAGGTATTATCTATCTAAAGACAAGGATTTCATTTTAAATTTATTATTATTTACTTTGCTTTCTTTTGGCTTTGTTTTTTTACTATATAGGGGGATTTTTGCTTCTAGAGGAGATAATTATATTATATTAATGCTATATGTATTAATGTTTGGAATTTCACTAATTATGTCCAATTCCATGGTCGTAAATCTAACGCTCAAGGATAAAGTGAACAAGCGTATAGAATTTATTCTAGGATCAGGCATAGATATAAAAGATTTGATCAAAGCCTATGGGCTAGAAATGTGGAGACTTTCTTCCATAGTGCCCTTTATCTTGTTTTTCCTAACCTATGTCCTAGTAGACTTACAGATTGAATTTAAGTGGATTGTAGGCATTTTTGTTACAATGATAGGAATGATATATTTTGAAATACTATTTTTTAACATCATAAGCTTATCCCAAAAAAATTTTAAGTTTTTCAAAAATATAGTTTTCTTTACAACTACGATTTTAATTTATATGACAGGCACATTTTCAGAGAAAATCCTATCACTTATAGACTCATATAATCTAAACCTTGTCTATATTATTCTAGGAATAAATATAGGATTAGGATTAATCTTTGGAATATTTTCTATGAAAGATTTATCTAAGATGAATAATGAAACTGTAATCAATAAAGAGGGATCATGGTCATGAAGTTAGTCATTAACGATTTAAGAAAACTTTTAGATAAAAATGCCTTATTGATGGCTATTATGGCCCTATTCTGTTCTTTTATGGCCCTCTTTTTGGGGGATGGAGGAAGTGGAGAAACAAATAAGGTCATAGATACAATTAAAATCGATGGAATCTTAATACTTTTTGTCATCTTTGGAGCAGAACTTGCTAAAAATACCATAGGGGCTGATAAAATTAGTAAAAGGATTGAAATTTTGCTTGCTAATGGTCTTTCTATAGGGAAAATTTTAGTCAATTACCTCCTTAGTATATATCTAGGGACCTTAATTATAGTCCTTCCAAGCCTTATATTGAATATATTTAAACTTGGTATAATCCCGGGAGTCCTTCTAAACTTCTTACTAACAAGCCTGCTCTACACAACAATAATAGTTTTGCTAATCCTTCATACGACAAATATGAATAAAATAAATTCCCTCCAAATTCGACTAATAGGCTTATCGATTGGAGTGATGATAATCTCCCTAGTAGTCTACAAGCTAACAAATATGATAGAATTGTATTTGATAAGTAAGATTCTTATTTTATCTTTGATAATCGTATTTTTGTACAAGAAGACTAATAAAGAAAGGATTGTAGTAAGCTACTATTAGATATGATAAAGAGATTAGAAAAAATTGCTTTAGGCCATATATTCCTCCTCTTATTTTGGGGAATACTTTTTAAAAACAGACTAATGATTGATGACTTAGCTATCCTAAATTATTTTTCTATTAGTCTGTTTTTTATCCTATATGGCCTAATATATACGGAGATTTCAAATGATGATATTTCCGAAAGACAATCAAACTTAGCTATAATATCATCCTTGCTCCCCCTAGAACTTATCTTATACAAGGGAACAAATCACAGACTTATCTTGGCTTTAATCAGCATAAGTTCGATCTTGCTATTTATTAAAAAATATATGGATACAGACCTTGCAAGAAAGATCAATATATTGCCAATATCGAAAGGACCAGCCCAAAGACTCACTGCTGGCTTTGTGGTATTTTTCTTTATAGTCATATATCTATTTGACATAGACACTATAGTGATTAACATGTTTATGCAAATTGTATTCTTGCTAATAGAGTTTTTTTTATACTTTTCCTAAGGGATAAGGAGAATATTTACGAGAAAAACTATAAGATCCACTACCTGTCCCATTATTTGGCAGAAGAAAGAGATGAATTTGCAAGGACTATCCACGATGATATCATCCAGGATATCTTTGCTAGCAGGAACTATCTTTCCTTAAAGAATCCTGACATAGGATATGCTCGAGATATCCTATCTGACCTTGAAGGAAAGCTTAGGAATATTATGAAATTCTACCAGTCTTCGCTTTTTGAAAAGGCTAATATAGACCTCACCCTATCGGCAGCTTTTTCCAACATATCTTCCCTATACAAGGATAAGGATATCAAAATTACAAAAATAATAGAAGCTGATTTGCTAGAAGATCCAGAAAATATAAGGCTAATTTCTACCATATCAAAGGAATTGATTAATAATATTTACAAACATTCTGAGGCAAGTTATGTAAATTACAAGCTTTATCCTAAGGATGATTCTTTAGTCATGGAAATAGAAAGCGACGGAGTAGGGCCTAGGGACTTTGCCTCTATCAAGAGTTCCAAAAGAGTGATATTTTTAGTTAAACTTTTGCTAGAGGCAAACTCGGGGACTATTAATTACGAGCTAAACAAGGATATACTCACAACAGAAGTGGTTTTGGAGATAAGAGAAAATGAAGATAATATTACTAGACGATCATAAAATATTTGACCAGTCTCTTAAGATTCTTTTAGAAGAGGAAGAAAGTATAGAAATATGCGATTATATTTCTAATATAGATGATTTCTTAGAAAAAATCGACCAAGATAAGTATGATATTTTGCTAATAGATATAAACTTAAAAGAAGAAATTACAGGCCTTGACCTAATTAGGAATATCTTGTACCAAAATCCCAAAGAAAAGATAATCGTTCTGACCTCCTATGACCTAGCAAACTACAAGGATATTGCCTTTGGCCTAGAAGTCAAAGATTTTATCAACAAATCTATCGAAATGGACGAGTTAATAAGAAGGATAAAAAATGTCTACCAAGGTAAGTCAAAAGAAAGCACAAAGTCAATAAAAGATCCCCTAACAAAAAGGGAACTAGAAGTCCTAGAAGAGCTAATCAAGGGAAGTAGGAAAAAGGACATAGCCCAAAAACTCTACATAAGCGAGAGAACCCTCTACAACCATATAGCAAATATCTATGATAAATTAGGAGCCAAAAACATAGTAGAAGCCTATAACAAGGCCATGGAACTTGGCTATATTTATCCTTTCATGTAAGTTTGTTAAATGCTTGTCTCGTTTAAAGCAAAATCCCTCTAGCTTGCGATGCCTAGAGGGGATATTTTACAGCCTGGGACTTAAATAGTCTGGAGTAGGTGTTCTCGTTTCGCATTAGGTTATCGTGGGTGTCGTAGGCTGCTATTTTTCCTTCGTCTAGGAGGAGGATTTTGTCGGTAAATCTTGATGAACTCATCCTATGAGATATGAATATTACAGTCTTACCCTTAGTCATCTCGTTAAATTCTTCGTAGATTTTAGCTTCTGCTAAGGGATCGAGACTTGCTGTTGGCTCATCTAATATGATTAGGTCGGGATCTTGGTAAAGGCACCTAGCTATGGCAAGCTTTTGCTTTTGACCTAGGGATAGGTCGGTTGCCTTTTCGTAAATTTCCTTGTTCATATAGGTATCAAGGCCATATTCTAAATCAGCTATTTTTCTATCAAGACCTAATTGTTTTAGAATCTCATCTATTTTTTCTTTCTTATAACCCTTATTTCCTATTATATTTTCCTTAATTGTAAAAGGCATTATGGAAAAATCTTGGAAAACAGCAGACACTTTTTTATAGAGAGACTTCTTATCGATATATTTGATATTTTCTCCATTATAGAGGATCTCTCCCTTATCTATTTCATAAAATCTTCCTATTAACTTTACAAGTGTAGTCTTACCGGCGTTATTTACTCCAACTATGGAGATTTTCTCGCCCTTTTCGATCTTAAAGGAAATATCATCGAGGATTTGCCTGTCATTTCCTGGATAGGCAAAGCTTACATTTCTAAACTCAAGGCTTTCGAAATCCCCTGCCTTTTTATTTTTTATTTCACTAGAGCCTTCTAGATTTATGAAATCATAGAGAGGGATAAGATTGGCAAGGCTTAGGATAAAGTCACCTGTTTCTGTAAACATATCTTGGAAGGCCTTCATAAAGTTTTCATTGGCTGAGATTATTAGGGAGAACTCGCCGAAAGTAATCTGTGGACCATAGGATGATGATAGGGTCCTCATTGCCACATAGGTGTAGGAGATAAATCTTAGGATAGTTTCTAAGAATATTTTGATAGCACTCATGTTTGCCTCATAGGCATATCTCTTGTTAAATTCATTAAGCATCTTTCTAAGGTAGCCTGTGACCTTTGAGTTTATCAAGTCTCCTAGGTCATAGACTCTTATTTCTTTTTGATAATGAGGTCCACCCATAAGGGAGAAATAGTAGGAGAATCTCCTATTTATATCTACAATTTCTAAGTCAAACTTTCTGGTGTAGGCGGATTCTTTTATGCTCGTTACAATTATCAGTAAAGAAATTCCTATAGAAAAAGCAACTAGGTAAGGGGAGAAATTTATTATGATGATAGCTGTAGCAAGCATGGTTGAGATACTTGTTATTATTTCTCTAAGACACCACAAGAGATTATGTATTGATCCCATATTGATGGCTGCATTGGCCTTTTCCTTGAGGTCTAGAGTGTGGGGATTTTCTATATTTTCGTAAGATAGGTCCATGGCTTTTTTGGCTAGCTCAAAGGTTAGGTAGTCATTTATTCCCTGGCGTCTTACAAATTCTTCCCTGCTAGATATTTTAGCTATTATTTCTAGGAGAACTTTTCCTATAACTATAAAACTTACAAGCCTTATGAAATTTGGTATAGGTCTGAGATTGGTGATTTGATTGATAAAAATCATTGGCACAAAGATATCTACCAGGCTTTTAGCCGAATTGATTAGGGCATTGAGGAGGATAATTATTAGATAGAAGGGATCATTTCTCCCGATTATTTTGGCAAAAAGCCATAGGGATTTGAATTTATTTTTCATTAGCTTCCTCCTTATAGTATTTGCTTTGAGATTCGTACATTTCTTTATAGAGACCGTTTTTAGCTAAGAGCTCTTCGTGACTTCCGATTTCTCTTATCTTTCCGCCATCTAGAAGCATTATCTTATCACAAAATCTGGTTGAGGCTAGCCTGTGGGAGATAAAGATCAGAGTCTTTCCCTCGCTTATCTTTTCTAAGTCCCTGTAGATTTTCTCCTCAGCTAGTGCATCGAGGGCAGCTGTCGGCTCATCCATTATAAGGGCTTTGGCATCTGTCCTATAAATAGCACGAGCTATGGCAAGCTTTTGGTTTTCTCCTCCAGAAAATAGGGTTCCATCCTCGTGGATATTTCTAGTCATTTCGGTGTCTATGCCCTTAGGAAGCTGGTCGAGCTTGTAGGAAAGGCCCGCCTTATTTATCGCTTCTATTACTTTTTTCCTATCAATATTCTTATCAGTCCCTGCCACATTTTCTGCAATAGATACGGAAAGAGGCTCTACATTTTGAAGGACTGTGGCAAAGGCCTTAAATCTTTCCTTAAGGTCAAGCTCATCGGCATTTATCCCATTTATTAAAATTTCCCCTTCAGTAGGCTTATATAGACCTAGGATTAAGGAAACTATGGTAGACTTGCCAGCTCCATTTACCCCAACTATGGCGACTTTCTCTCTTTCTTTTATAGTAAAGGAGAGATCATCGAGGACCTTCTTACTAGAAAGAGGGTAAGAAAAGGACACATTTTTAAATTCTATTGCCAAAGGACCTCTAAGCTCTTTATCTCCACAAGTAGATTCCAGGTCATCCCTTATCATATCAAAGCCGTCTCCGACATACATGAGATTGGCTCTGGTTTGGGCGAGATTTGTCACAAGGGCGAGGGAGACCTTGCTTAGAATTGCCACAGAAGTAATCATTAGGGTAAGGTCCTTGAGACTTATTTCATTAGAGATGATTTTTCCAGTCAAGAAATAAAAACAAATGGCCTCTATCCCAACCAAGGCTATGGCAAGGATAGGCGATAAGAATATCTCAGGTTTGATAAAAACTCTAGAAATTCTTACTACATCAGCTACTAGTGGTTTAAAGCCTTCTATAAATCTTTCCTTGAAGGAGAAAATCCTAATATCCTTGGCGAAACGAAAGTCGCTAGCCTCACTATAAAAAGATGACGTCTTTCTTCTTACCTTGTTAAGCTCTCCTGTATGCTCGTGCCTATATTTATCAGTATAATTTCTAACTACAAGCTGGATTAGGATAGAAATTAGGGCAAAGACACAGATTAGTGGATTAAGCCTTGCCATAATAACTGAAATTACCACAAAAGAAACTATACTTGAAAGAAGGGGATACATATCGTGATAGATTCCCTCAAGCCCTTGGTTATTATTTGAAAACGGCTCAAAGCCTCTGGTAAATTCTCCCATAAAGAGGGAATTTTCCCCAAGACCATAGTCCATTTTCATTATAGTTCCGGTAGCCTCTACAAAGAAATTAAGCCTAGTATCCATATAGGTCGGATAAGTTTTTCGTTCGATTTGCATGGAGATCAAAGAAAAGGCAAAAATTACAAGGCTATAGGCTGTAATTGTAAGAATCATAGTCCTAAGGCCCGTGCCCTTACTTATAAGATCTACCAAAAAGTACATGATAAAGGCTTGTAAGATTGGAATCAGTCCATTTACAAAAGGATAGACTAACAAGGAAAGTTTTATCTTTAAATTATCCTTGAAGGGGGCATAGGCTATACGTAAAAGCTCGAGATTAGAGGACTTATTTCTCCTCAGATAGGCCTTTATTCTCTCTTCTGTATTTAAGTTTTGGGTGAGGTTTTCTCTTAGGTTTTCATTCCTTGCTGTCATGATTTTCCTCCCTTATATTTTTACAAAAATCATTAAGGTCGTCTATAATTTTCTTAAAGCCAGGCTTTCTCAAATAGTAATAAGTCCTCCTACCCTCTATATAAGCACCTACAAAGCCACAAACATGGAGCTGGCTTAGGTGGTAGGATAGGGTGGCAGGGGTGATGAAGAGTCTGTCGGAAAGCTCCTTGGAATAGTAGGACTTTTCCATAAGTAAATCGAGGATATCAATTCTGGTAGGATCTCCCAAAACCTTTAGGTACTGACTTAAAAGTTTTAGCTTCCCTACGTTTTTCTTCTCCTTATCTGCAAAGATACCAAACTTTATAAAGGCAAAGTCCATATCTTCTGACATATATTGAATCATTTCCATATTAGGAGCTATTATAAGAGTATAAACATTAAGGGGAGATCCCATTTTATTAAGAAGAGGATTTATACCCACTTGATCACTGAGATCTCTTAAAAGCTTGAAGTTATCTTCTTCCAGATGGTCAAAATGCTTATTAAGGTCGTCCTCAATTAAGGGGATATTTTTCTTTATAATCTCACAAATCTTATGAAGGATAGGCAAGAGCCTATCGTAGATAGACCTAGTATTTGTAGAAGATCTCACAAGATCCATAGAAAGCTCATCCCTATAGGGAAGCTTAGACAACAGATATGGAAAATCTTTTTGGAGAATATTCTTTTTAGAATCGATTAGACTCTTTAAATCCTTATGATTTTCATCGCTTATCTCAACTCCCATACATTTTAGGAAGCAAAAATCATAAACTTCCTTAAAACGCTCATAGGTCAAATCTTCTAGGTCAAAAATATTGAGATTTTGGAAAATTCCTGCAAAAAATGGCAGATAATTTTCGTCATTTTCAGTAAAGATATAAAAAAGATTTAAGATATCTGAGTTTTGTCCGGTGAAGAACTCCTCTAAATAAGGAAAGGACTCAGCTTTAACCTTCTTTACAAAATCAACATAAGCCTTCTCGAAACCAAAGACATCCTCGATAGACATTAGAAGCCAATCCTTTGAGAAAGTAAAGCCTGGATAGGAAGCGTCAAAGCTGTACTGGCTTTTGTTTGATGCGGCTATCCAATTTGTATAATAGTAGATCACAAGCCCTGCCTCATTTACCAGAAGGGGTTTTCTTATTAGCTTAAATTTGTTTGGATTTTCTTTCATACTGACTCCTTTATTAGATTTATATCTAAGTTTAATAAATAGATTAGAAATAGATTTGATTAATTTAATTATAGATCAATTATTATCTAATATCAATAGACATTTGTTCGATATTGATCTAACTATAAATACAAAAAAAGAGCAGCCGAAGCTACTCGTATATTTCATAAAATGTCGATATAATTATGATTCTATTTTCTTTTGAAAAATTATTCTTCCAAACCAGGATTTTCCTTATATTCCCAGAGATTCTCAATGTCTTTCTCTGTGATTTTCCTAACTACTTTGCAAGGATTACCAAAGGCTAGAGAGTTATCTGGGATGTCTTTATTTACAAGGCTTCCTGCTCCTATAACTACATTGGATCCAATCTTAACTCCAGGAAGGACTGTGACATTTGCCCCAAACCAGACATCATCGCCAACTGTGATAGGGTGGGCGTATTCGAGCCCTTTATTTCTCCTTTCCTTATCGATAGGATGGCCTGCTGTAGAAAAGGTGCAGGAAGGAGCGATAAAGACATTGTCGCCAAAACTTACTCTGTTTCCGTCGAGTATTACTAGATTGTGATTGGCATAGAAATTCTCTCCCACAGATATATTGTAGCCATAGTCACAATAAAAGGGAGGGGTAAGGAAGAAATTTTCCTTAGTTTTAATCTTAAGTTCGCCGATGATTTTTCTTAAGCTTTCCTCATCTGAGGGAAGAGTCGTATTGTATTTAAAGCAAAGGTCCTTGGCCTTTAATCTTTCTGCCGCAAGCTTTCTGTTATAATTTGCATCATAGAGTAAGCCTTTTAGCATCTTTTCTTTTTCTGTCATTTTTATCCTTTTGTTAAATATTCTAGTACTTATCTTATTAAAAAAGCAGACCCAAGGCCTGCTCTTATCTAGATAAGTTCTACTTTGTGGAAGTTTTTCTTACCTTTTTTGATTATTATTCTTCCGTCTTCGAAGAGGTCTTCTGTAACTTCTATACTTGGATCGGCTACTTTCTCATCATTGATGGAAACTCCACCTTGCTTGATGATTCTTCTTGCTTCACCATTTGATTTGGTTAGGCCTGTTTCAGTCATGAGGATTAGAAGTCCCTTTGGTAGGTCAGATTTTGCAATTTGAGTTGTTGGCATTGCGCTTTCGTCGCCTTTTCCTGTAAAGAGGGCCTTGGCTGCCGCGATCGCTTCGTCTGCCTTTTCCTTGCCATGAACTAGTTTTACTACCTCATAGGCTAGAATTTCTTTGGCCTTGTTGATATCAGCTGCGTCTTTCGCAGAGCCTAGCTTCCTGCATTCTTCTGTTGGTAGGAAGGTAAGTTGGAGGAGGAATTTCTCCACGTCCCTATCATCTACATTTCTCATGTATTGATACATTTCGTAAGGGCTGGTTTTCTTTTCATCAAGCCATACAGCTCCCTTTTGGGATTTGCCCATTTTCACTCCATCTGCAGTTGTAAGGAGGGAGAAGGTCATGCCGTAAGCTTGGCCGTTTTCGTGCTTTTTGATTAGGTCAACTCCGCCTATGATGTTGGACCATTGGTCAGATCCACCCATTTCAAGCTTTACCCCATCTTCCCTGTACATCTTAAGGAAGTCGTAAGATTGAAGTAGCATGTAGGAGAATTCGAAAAATGTTAAACCACCTGCAGCCATTCTGTTTTTGTAGGCGTCTTTTTTGATCATTTCATTAACCAAGAACTCGCTTCCCACATCTCTTAAAAACTCAACGAAGTTTAGGTCAAGAAGCCAGTCTTTGTTGTTTAGCATAGTCGCTCCGCCTTCGGAGAAGTCTAAGAATCTTTGGAATTGATTGTAGAAGCACTCTGCATTGTGATCGATCATCTCTTCTGTCATTACCTTTCTCATATCGCTCCTACCTGAAGGGTCTCCTATTAGGGTTGTTCCTCCACCAAGAAGGGCGACTGGTCTGTGACAGTAGTTTTGCATACGCATCATTACCATAATTTGGATAAGGTGGCCCACGGTTAGGGAATCTGCTGTAGCGTCAAATCCACAGTAGAATTTAACTGATTCTTCCTTTAGTAGTTTCTTAAGTTCTTCCTCGTTAGTTGCTTGTTCGTAGTAGCCACGATCTACAAGCTCATCGAAGACATTGTCGTATTCTTTTTCGTAAGTAAATTTCATTTAACATCCTTTCTATATTTAAAATTAGATACAAAAAAAGAGCATAAAAGCGCAACAAATGCGGTACCAGCTTTTTTTATACTCAGCGCCCAGGATAGACTCTAGGCAGGTCTTAAACAAAATGAAGTGTAATTCGCTATCCCTAAGGATAGCTACTGGGTTTCATTGTAAGTTTTATTCTTTATACAGTATACACGGTCTTAAAGTTAAAAGCAAGCCCCAGATAGCTAGGGCCTGCCTCAGTTTATAAGTGATATTCTTTTTCTCTTTTCCAAACTGGATTTTCTTTTCCTTCTTTAAGTTGCTTTTGGTAGTCATCTAAGACCTTCTTTACATCTTTAAATAAGAAAAATAGACTTATTACGTTAATAAATACTACTATTCCTACAAAGACATCTATAAAGCCCCAAACGAGTTCTAGGTCCATTTGAGTTGCTACTAAAAACATGATAAAGGCAATAATCCTATAAATCCAAAGAGGGATTTTGTATTTGTCCTTAAAGATTAACCTTACATTGCTCTCACCATAGAAGAGGTCTGCTATAAGTGTTGTAAAGCCAAACATAAACATAGCGAAAAATACTAGCCATCTACCAGGAACTCCCAAAATACTTTGGAAGGCGTCTTGGACGAGATTGATTCCTACACCACTATCAGGATTTCCTACAACTCCTGTTAAAAGTAGGGCGAAGGCTGATAGGGAGCAGATTATAATAGTTGTAACGAAGGTACCGAACATTCCAAGAAATCCTTGTTCTGCTGGGTGGTCTACGTCTGCTGCCGCGTGCATGATACCTGCTATACCATTTCCAGCATCGTTTGAGAAAAGTCCTCTCGCAACACCTTGTCTAAAGGCGTCCATTACTGTGTGGCCTACCATTCCGCCGAGGGCTGCCTGAGGTTTGAAGGCGCTTGTAAAAATCATTGATATAACAGCTGGGAATTTGCTGATATTGGTAAAGATAATCACCAAAACTACAATTATATAAGCAAGGGCCATTACTGGAACGACCTTTGATGAAAAGTCGGTAAGTCTTTTAACTCCGCCGATGGTGATGATAAAGGCAGCTATGGTAACGATAATTCCAGGAATAATTGGGTTTAGGTCAACAACTCCTGTGAAGGCTTGGCTGATTGAGTTTGATTGCATAAAGGCTATACAAAGACCAACTCCCAATATATAGAAGAAAGCTGTGATTACTCCAAAAATCCTAGATTTAAGACCGAATTGTACATAATAGCTTGGTCCTCCTCTGTAAGACCCATCTTCGATTTTTACTCTGTAGATCTGTCCTAGGACAGTTTCTGCAAATGTGATTACCATACCCAAAAGTGCTGTAATCCACATCCAAAATACTGCTCCAGGTCCACCTAGACTTATGGCTGTAGCAACTCCTACAAGAGAACCTGTTCCAACCTGTCCTCCTACCGCGGTGGCAAGGGCTGCGAATCCGCTTACTCCGTCGCTTGCCTTAAGATTCTTTTTGATTACTTTTTTGATTAAGCGTGCATGTCTAAATTGTGGAAAGCCTAGCCTTATGGAATAGTAGAGTCCTACTGCCAAAAGGACATATCCTATAACGTTTGCCCACATAAAGTCAGCCGCTTGTAAAATAAAATCCATTTTTCCTCCTTTTATTTTTATGTAAATATAAACATATTTTCAAATGAATACGATATTTTCGTATTATACCAGAAAATTATGAAATTGATAAGTATTTTATAATATTATTTCCTAAAAATGATTTTTGGCATGATTTGAAGTATCATAAAGCTAGTATAATCGAAAGATTAAGAAAGGACTATTATGACAGAGAAGAAAGCTTATTACATTACAACACCGATATATTATCCAAATTCCAATTTGCATATCGGAAATACTTACACATCAGTCATAGCAGATGTGCTCAAAAGATATAAAAACTTAAAGGGCTTTGATGCCTACCTAACTACAGGAACAGACGAACACGGACAAAAGATTATGAGAACAGCCCTAGATGCTGGTACTAGCCCTCAAAAGTTTGTCGATATCATAGCAGAAGAGACAAAAGAACTTTGGAAAAAGCTTGAAATCGACTACGATACCTTTATCAGATCTACCGAAGACCAACACGAAAAGGATGTCGCTGAAATCTTCACCAAACTTTATGAAAAGGGAGACATCTACAAAGGAGAATACAAGGGATATTACTGTACACCTTGCGAGACTTTCTGGACTGAGTCCCAACTAGAAGATGGCCACTGCCCAGACTGCGGCAGGGAAGTAGAATACCAAGAAGAAGAAACCTACTTCTTTAGACTTTCCAAATATACAGATAGATTGAAAGCACTTTTTAAAGAACATCCAGAATTCTTGGAGCCACAATTTAGGCAAAAAGAAATGACGAACAACTTTATCGACAAGGGACTTTCTGACCTTTCTGTTACAAGAAATTCCTTCGATTGGGGAGTTGATGTGCCTATTGATAATGAACATGTTGTCTATGTGTGGATTGACGCCCTATCTTGCTACTTATCTGCTATAGGCTACGGGGATGACAAGGCTAAATTTGAGAGATACTGGCCTGCTGGAGTTCATCTAATCGGAAAGGATATTGTAAGATTTCATACAATAATCTGGCCAGCCCTCTTAATGGCCCTAGATCTTCCACTACCAGAGAAAGTCTTTGCCCATGGTTGGATTCTTTTCGACAATGACAAGATGAGTAAGTCTAAGGGAAATATCATGTATCCAGAACCACTCGTAGACCTTTATGGGGTAGATGCCCTCAAATTCTACATGCTACGTGAGTTTAACTTCGGCTCTGACGGCAACTTCTCAGCTAGAAAATACATGGAAAGATATAACTCTGACCTAGTAAATGACCTAGGTAACCTAGTATCAAGAACTACATCAATGATTGATAAATATAACGGTGGAGAAGTAAGAAAGGGAACAGTTTCAGATACTTTTGATGATGAGCTTATCGCACTTGCCGAAGAAACTTACACTAAGTTTAACAAGCTAATGGATGAGTTTAACTTTAACGCTGCCCTTGAAGCTGTTTGGACATTGATTCGTCGTGCCAACAAATACGTAGACGAGACTGAGCCATGGATCTTAGGCCGTGACGAAGCTAATAAAGAAAGACTCGACAGAGTCTTATACAATCTTGCTGAGACTATAAGAATAGTAGCTCAACTAATCGAGCCAGTTATGAAAAACACAACTGCTGCTATCCTAGAAAAAATCGGCACAGACAACAAGGGCTTTGAATCAGCAGGAGAATTTGGCCTTCTTGAAGAAGGAGCTAGGGTAAGTAAGGGAGCCAACCTCTTCGATAGACTTGATATAGATAAGGAACTTGTTAAGCTTCATGAGGCAAATGGGGCCCTTATAGAAAAAAGACTTAATAAGGGAAAGAAAGAAGATGAAAAATCTGAGGAATCTAATGAAGAATATATAGACTTCGAAGACTTCACCAAAGTCGACCTAGTTGTAGGTAAGATCCTAGAAGCTAAAGACCACCCAAATGCCGACAAGCTCTTAGTCTTTAAGGTAGATATAGGAGAAGATGAGCCAAGAACAATAATTTCTGGCATCAAGAAATGGTATAATCCAGAAGACCTAGTTGGCAAAAACGTAATCGTCGTAAGAAACTTAGCTCCAAGGAAGATGCGTGGAATCGAATCTCAAGGCATGCTTCTTGCAGCAGACTTTGATGATGACCTATCCCTTCTATCAACCCTAGAAGATCTAAAGCCAGGAGCAAAGGTAAGCTAATGGCCCTAATAGATACTCACGCCCATCTTACAGATGAGGCCTTTGATGATGACAGGCTCTTTATAATAAGAGACCTGTCAAATTTTAATGTAAAGGCAGTAATAAATCCAGGTTGTAATGTCAAAGACTCCAAAATGGCAGTTGAGCTTGCGGAAGAATTTGACAACTTCTATGCCCAAGTAGGAATCCATCCCGAAGAAGTCTCTAGGATGAATGAAAGTGACCTAGAGACAATAGAAAAGCTTGCACAAAATCCCAAAGTCGTAGCGATAGGCGAAATAGGACTTGATTATTATTGGCGAGATGACAATAAGGATGAGCAAAAAGAAGTCTTCATCAAGCAATTAGAAATGGCGAGAAGGCTTGACCTTCCTGTAGTAGTTCACACAAGAGATGTGGGATACGATGCCTACGAGATCCTAAAGGACTTTAGGGACCTTAAGGTCCAAATCCATTGCTTTTCGGAAGGATTAGAGCTTTTGGATAAGTATATGGACCTTGGATTTTATATTTCAATCGGCGGAGTTGTGACATTTTCTAACGGAGAAAATGAAAAACTTGCCGCAAGCCATGTCGATATCAATAGACTAATGCTTGAAACAGATAGTCCCTATCTTACTCCAGAGCCTTACAGGGGATTAAGAAACGATCCTAGAAAAGTGATCGAAGTTGCAAGAGAAATAGCTAAACTTAGGGGAATGAAGCTTAAGAAACTTGAAAAGAAAACTAGCAAAAATGCAGAGGAAATTTTCGGCTTATGATAAAAGAAACTATAGTAGTAGAAGGAAAAGATGATATAGCAAATGTCAAAAGAGCGGTTGACTGCGAGATGATTGCAACAAACGGGCTTGCTTTTGGTAAAGACCTAATCGAAAGACTTAAGGAAGTTGATAAAAGATGTGGGATAATCATCCTAACAGACCCAGACTATGCAGGCAAAAAGATTAGATCAAGGATTGCAAAGCACATACCAAATGCCAAGCATGCCTACATAGACAGGAAAAAGGCCATCAAAAAAAATGACCTCGGCGTAGAAAATGCAGAGCCAGAAGTTATAATCGAAGCCCTAAGAAGGGCCAAGGCAGAGACTAAGGAGAGGGTAGAGACTTTCACCATGGCAGATTTGATAGAAAACGACCTTTCTTTCGGAAAAGGCTCCAAGGAAAGAAGGGAAAAGCTCGGCGATATTTTAGGCATTGGCTATTATAATTCCAAGCAACTTCTCTCCAAGCTCAACTCTTTTGGCATAAGCCGTGAAGAATTTGAAAGGGCGGTGGACAATTTATGAAAAAATTATACTCACCCAAAGTTGTAAAAGACATAATAGACCTATATAACTTTAGATTTTCCAAATCTCTGGGCCAAAACTTCTTGATAGATAAGAATTTCGTAGAAAAAATCGTAGATGCAGCAGATGTGGTAGGCGCTAATGTCCTAGAGATAGGGCCTGGTATTGGAACAATCACCTACGAGATGGCAAAGACAGCAAAGAAGGTCGTAGCAATCGAGATTGATAACTCTCTTATTCCAATTATAGAAGAAAATATGGATGAGTTTGATAATTTCACCCTGATCCACGAGGATATCCTAAAGGCAGATCTTGGAAGAATCATCGAAGAAGAATTTGATGGAGAAGACTTCAAAGTAGTAAGCAATCTTCCTTACTATATAACAACTCCTATCATAGAAAAACTTATAGAAACCGACCTTCCTTGTAGGGATATGACCATCATGGTCCAAAAGGAAGTAGCAGATAGGATGCTTGCCGATGAGAAAAGTAAGGACTATTCGTCTCTTTCTGTCTTCATCAAATACTATTCAGATGCAGAAAAAATCACCAATGTGCCAAAGTCAGTCTTTATGCCTCAGCCTAAAATCGACTCGACTGTCCTCAAGCTAAATCTTAGAAAATACAGGGACGATGTGGATGAAAAGAAACTTTTTGCCCTAGTCCATGCAGGTTTTAACAAGAGAAGAAAGACTATCCTAAATTCCCTCTCAGATGCCTGCGAAAAGGAAAAATTAAGATTAGCCTTCGACAAACTGGGTATAAAAAATAACCTAAGGGCAGAAAACTTGTCCTTGGACGATTTTATAAATTTGACAAAAACTATTGAGACCCTATAATTAATGGGTATATATAGAGCGAATGGAGGAGAATATGGCAGATATTAAAATTTATACATCAAATACATGTGTTTTCTGTAAGGCAGCAAAACAATATTTCAACGAAAAAGGCATCGAATTTACAGAACTTAATGTCGACAAGGACAAGGACGCTGTAGACTACCTTGTAAGCAAGGGCTACAGAGGAGTTCCTGTTATTAATATCGACGGAGAAGACATAGTTGGCTTTGACAAGGAAGCTATCGAAGCAAAACTAAATAGTTAATTTAAAAGGAGTAAGCTGGGATTTGGCTTGCTCCTTTCTTTTTAATCAATTTTACTAATTTCTATGGATTGGATCACTCCCTTAAGGGAGCTTAAGGTAATTTTGTATGAATCTTTTGTCTCTAGATAGTATTTCTTGCTAGGATTTTCTTTATTTTCTGGATCTTCTTCTATTTTTCCTTTGAAATTTTTCTTAACATCTTCTATGGAATCTTCAAGCTTGATCCCCATGACCTCGAAATCCCTATTGTTATTTATAACAGAAGCCTTTAAGTGAGTGATTGGAGTTTCTTCACTGATATCAGTATCTTCAAAGAAAGCTTCTAGGAGATAAAATTCTTTATAGGCGTCTTTGACTTCTCCATCAGTAAACCAGGTTGGTTTTTTCTTAGTACTCTCTCCAAGTCGTCTAATATTAGCCATTTTGCCTTCTTCATCTTCTTTTATTTTGTAGGAAAATCCCCTGTTTGTGAAGTCCTTTAGCCTTACTGGCATAGAATAGATTTCACCTTCTATTATAAAGCTAGCATCATCTCTTCCCCTGGTCCTATGGCCCTTATCGGGAGACTTATCCTCGTAGGGATTTGTAGGATGGGTGATGAAAGTCTCCGCTCCAAGTAGGATCGGGTATGTGAAAATCATCACTACATTAAGGATAAGGAGGAGGATTATGGGATGGGCGAAGTCCTTGTTTACCCCATCAATCAAGGCACTTATGCTTCCGACAAGCCCCAAGGCTATAAGGATAAAACTTGCTAGCTTTAGTGGCCTATCAAAGCCTAGGATATCTATGTAGGAATATCTAAAGGCGAAGGATATTACAAAAATCACAAGTCCTATGAGAAGACTTGCCCTATAAATTATCGACTTATCTTTTTTCATTCTAACCTCTTTTCTATAGGAATATTTTATCAAATTATCAGTAAAAAGGAAATTCATTCTCCATAAATTTATCTTGATGAAAGTTTGCCCCTACAAAGGTAAAATACTTACTTAGAACAAGTATTGAAAGGACAAATTATTTTGATAAGTTTTGAAGATATTATTTCACATATATCTTATATAGATTATAAAAAAGAAAATGATGAGGCTATTAGCCAAGTCACAAATGATTCGAGAAAGGTCGATAAAGGATCTATCTTTGTAGCCATCAAAGGCTCACTTAGCGATGGACATGATTATATAGCTTCTGCCATAGAAAAGGGCGCAAGCCTTATAATTCACACAGCAGATATTAATAGAGAAGAAGGGATCTCCTACATAAAGGTAGCCGATCCTAGAAAGACACTCGCTCAGATTTCTAATCTCATCTACGATTTTCCATCAAAGGAAATGGACCTGGTCGCTGTTACAGGATCAAATGGTAAGACAACTACATCAAGGCTTATCTCCTTCCTTATGGGAGAAATCTTTGGAGACAGCGCAAGTATAGGGACAAACAACGCAGTGGTAGGAGATGAAATAATTCCTACATCAAACACGACCCCAGATATCACAGAGGTAAACAGGATCCTTGCTAAGTGCCTTGAAAAGAACATCCACCACCTAGCCCTCGAGGCTTCAAGCCATGGACTTGACCAGAAAAGACTCTACGGACTAGATATTTCCTATGGGATATTTACCAATCTTTCCGAAGAGCACCTAGACTATCACAAGACTATGGACAATTACTTCAAGGCCAAGATGATTTTGTTTGAAAACGCCAAGACAACCATTGCCAATATCGACGATCCTTATGGAAAAAAAGCTAAGGAGCTTTTCCCAGCTACTGTAACTTTTGCAATAGATGATAAAAATGCCGACTACAGGGCAGAAGATATTAGAAAAGTGGATGGAAATATTTACTTTAAGATTAAAGGCTGTGAATTTATCATAAGAAAAATCGCAAATTATGAGATCTACAATACCCTAGCAGCTGTGGCCTGCCTTAATCAAATGGGGGCAAGTATGGAAGAAATTGCTGCTTCCTTCAAGAAATTTAAGGGAGTTAAGTCGAGGTTTGAATATATAGAAAATGATTTGGGCATCAATATTATCCTAGACTTCGCCCACACTCCTCGTGCCTACGAAGCTCTCTTTGAATCTGTCCCAGAAGGAGCCAAGAAAATAGCTGTCTTTGGCATAAATGGCGACAGAAACGCTCATTTTAGGAGACTTATAGGAAATGCTTGCGGGAAGTTTGATACCTTTGCCGTCCTTACTACAGATGATCCCAAGTTTGATGATATAGACCATATCAACGAGGAGATTATAGTAGGACTTGATGATTATAAGCAAGATTACGTCATAAAGAAAGATAGGACAGATGCCATGGAATACGCCTTTAGGAAGGCGGATCCTGGTGATTTTGTCTTTCTTCTAGGAAAGGGCGAGGAGAATTTTATGAAATATCACGGAAATGAGAAGACTCCTTACAGCGAGAGAGAAACTATAAAAAAGGCCTTGGCTAGGATATGAAGGTATTTGTAATAGGGGCAGGAGTAGCAGGTCTTGCCTTTGCAAGTTTCGCCGAAGGTCTTGATGTGACGGTGATCGATTCTAATGAAGAGGCAGGAAGGAAGCTTCTTGCAACAGGAAATGGTAGATGTAACTTTACCAATCTCAATTATTCCAAGGACTTTTACCAGGGAGAAAATCCCGACTTTCCTGCTTATGCCTTAGACTATTTCAGAAATTCTGACCTTATAGAATACTTTGGAAAGCTCGGCATAGATTCTAAGTCCCTTCCAAGTGGGAGGACCTATCCAGCTACCATGTCCGCGAGGTCCGTTAGGGACATCTTGTATCTGTCCGCCAAGGATAAGGCCAAATTCATCTTTAATGAGAAGATTATTGGCATAGATCTAGAAAAGAAGTTAATTGAAAGTGATAAGAATAAGTACAAGTATGATATCCTAGTCCTTGCAAGTGGAGGAATCACCCTCAAAAACTCAGGCTCTGATGGTTCTGTCTTTGAAATTATTAAGGATAAGCAAAAGCTAACGGACCTAACTTACGGTATCACAAATTACAAAACCAGGGAAAAGCTCTCTAAAAAGGCCAAGGGGACCAGGGTCACAGCCAAGGCAAGTCTCTATTTAGGAGATAAGCTCATCAAGGAATCCACAGACGATGTGATCTTTCAATCCTATGGCCTAACGGGAACGGCTATTTTGGATTTATCCAACGAAATAAGCATAAGCCTTAAGAAAAATCAAAAACCTATGATAAGCCTAGACCTCTTTCCATCCTATGGGAGGGAGGAGTTGAGAATAAGGATAAAGGACCTTGCCGAAACTTTTCCTCAAAGGACTATAGGAGAGATCCTCCTAGGCCTCATCAATGATAGGCTTATAGATGATATAGTTAAAAAGGCGAGGATAGCTTCTGACAAATTCGCTAAGGACTTAAGCGATAAGGATATGGATATGCTAATTAAAATCCTAAATGGGATGAGGTTTACTGTAAAAGATATCCACGATAAGACAAACGCCCAGGTGACAATCGGAGGAGTTGATACAAAATTTGTCGATGATAGGACAATGAGATCAAAAATCTACCAAGATTTGTACTTTTGTGGGGAAATCCTAGATGTATCTGGTTCCTGTGGGGGGTACAATATACAGTGGGCTTTTTCTTCAGCGAAGTTAGCCTGTGACAAGATAAGGAGTATAAATGTTTAAGATAAATAGAAAACTAAAAGAAATGAAAGATAATGGAGAAAGCATCAAACTTGCCATAATAGGTTGCGGCAAGATGGGATCTTCCTTAATAAGCCAACTATCAAAGATGGATGCTATGGAAGTTAAGCTTGTAGTAGATAGGACTCCGCAAAAAGCTATCAAGGCCCTAGTAAATGCAGGAATCTCTGAAGATAAAATAATATTTACAGATGACTATAATGAAGGATACGAAGTTTTAGAAAAAGGCTTCGTCTGTGTATCTACTAACTACAGATTAGCCTATAAGCTTATGCAAATAAATGCGGTAATTGACTGTACAGGCAACCCTCCATTTGGAGCAGTTATAGCAAGAAAGACTATACAATACCACAAACACATGATTACCTTCAATGTAGAATGTGACGCTGTAGTTGGCCCTGTCCTTCACGATATGGCCAAGAAGGCAGGAGTAGTCTATACAGGAATCCTTGGTGATGAGCCAGGTGCTATAATCGACCTTGTAGAATATGCTTATGGTATGGGACTTGAAGTCTTGGTTGCTGCCAAGGGTAAGAATAACCCTCTAGATAGAGACGCGACACCAGAAAGCTTGGCAGAGAAGGCCAAAGAAAAGGGACTTTCAGCAAAGATGCTCACAAGCTTTGTCGATGGAACAAATACCATGCTAGAGCTTAACTCTGTATCAAATGCCCTAGGATTTTTGCCAGATGTCTTTGGTTGTCATGGAATCGACACAAGTCCAGAGACTGCTGTAGAAGATTTTAGGCTTAAGGCAGACGGAGGTAAGCTATCAAGATACGGAGTAGTAGAATTCTCCCGTGGCATGGCTCCAGGAGTATTTATCATAGTAACAAGTGATCAAGAAGACGTAAGAGACTTAATGAAGTTCTTAGGTTTTGGAGATGGTCCAAACTACTTGATGTACAGACCATACCACCTAACAAGTCTTGAAACTCCAATTACAATCTACAAGGCTGTAGTAGAAAACGAAGCGACAATAGTTCCTCTCCACGGCCAAGTAGCTGACACAGTGACTATTGCCAAAAGAGACATCAAGGCTGGAGAAAGACTAGAAGGAGTTGGCTCAAAGACAGTTTATGGTAAGCTTACAAGCCACGATAGAAGTCTTGCCGAAGACCTCTTGCCAATAGCCCTAATTACAGATAAGACTAAGGCAGTAAAGGATATAGAAAAAGGCACAGTAATAGATATGTCTATGGTAGAGCTTGACGAAAAGGCAACTATCACAAGACTAAGAAGAAGACAAGACTCCATGAAATTGTAAAATAAAGACCGATCGTCCTAGGATAATCGGTCTTTTTGAGTGCTTATTCAATATGATATGGCCTAATACAAAAATTTAAAAAATAATTATACAAATAAAAAGACAGGAGTGTGTTGGTTTCTCCTGTCTTTTTTGCGTCCAAAATGGAAGAACTTTCTTTCTAGTCACTGGTACTATACAGCATGTTCGTTGAAAGTATAATAGAAATAATCTTACGATACCGATGTTAAGTAAATCAAATTCTTAATTAAATAATTTTAGATACTCTCCATAGCCTTCTTCTTCCATTTTTTCCTTGGGGATAAATCTAAGGCTTGCTCCATTTATACAGAATCTAAGACCTCCCTTATCCCTAGGACCGTCAGGAAAGACATGGCCTAGGTGGCTGTCGGCGGACTTACTCCTTACCTCTTTTCTCACCATCCCGTGGCTTAGGTCGATTTCTTCCTTGATTTCAGCTTCGTCTATTACCTTAGTAAAGGAAGGCCAGCCGCAACCAGCATCGTATTTATCAAGGGAAGAGAAAAGGGCCTTGCCGCTAACTATATCTACATAGATTCCCTCTTCGTAGAAGTCATCATAGGGACTTGAGAAGGGCCTTTCTGTGGCATTTTCCTGGGTTACCCTGTAGGAAATATCGGTCAGTTTATTTTTTAAATCTTTCTTATCGTAATTCATAGTAACTCCTTTTTATCACTATACGATTCTTTCATAAGATAGTATAATAAAGATTATTAGGAGGAAATTATGTCAATGACAATTAAAAGGGCGACCTGGAACAATGGACCTGACCTCGCCTTTGATATAAACAACAAGGCAAACGCCGCTATAGAAAAATACGGAAGAGAGGCTGTGATTAACGCAGCTTTGGGAACTCTTCTAGATGATAAGGGAAAAATAATAGCCCTTCCTTCGGTTTACGATAGGCTTGATGAGATGGATAGGAGTAATATCGCTTCCTACGCCCCAATCGAAGGAGAGAAGGACTATAGGAAAATCGTAATAGACACTCTCTTCGGACCTTATAGGCCAGAAGGACATATTTCTGCAATAGCAACTCCGGGAGGAACTGGAGCTATAAGGTCTGCCATATTTTCTTATCTAGATGAGGGAGATCCTTTAATCTGCCACGATTATTATTGGGCTCCTTATAGGAAGATTTGCGAAGAATTTGCCAGAGACTTCAGGACCTTTGAGTTTTTCACAGACGATTTTGCCTTCAATATAGATGCTTACAAGGAAGCTATTGATGAAGGGCTTAGGGATTCTGATAGGATTGCTTCTCTTATCAACTCTCCAGGCAATAACCCTACAGGTTACTCTCTATCAGATGAGGAGTGGTATGAGGTCATCACTTTCCTTAAGGAGAAGGCCCAGGATAAGGATAAGAAAATCACCCTCATAGTCGATGTGGCCTATCTTGAATTTGCAGGAGACGGGGATATTCAGAGGAAGTTTTTTGAGAAGTTTTCTAATCTTCCAGCAAATATCTTCGTAGTAGTAGCATTTTCTATGAGCAAGTCTCACACAGCCTACGGCCTAAGAAGTGGAGCTGCTGTCGGTATATCTTCTAGTAAAGAGATCATAGAAGAGTTTGAGGCAAGCCTTGCCCACTCTGCAAGATGCAACTGGTCAAATGGAACCCATGCTGCCCAAAATATCCTAATCGATTTAGAAAAGGATGAAAATAAGAAAATTTACGAGAAGGAACTAGTAGACTTAAGGGCTATGCTAAAGAGGCGAGCAGACGTATTTGTAGAAGCTGCGAGTGTAAATAAGCTTACAATGATTCCTTACTTCGGAGGATTTTTCACCTTTATTCCAACTGATAGGGCCTTCGATATAGTAGAGAGTTTGGAAAAAGAAAATATCTTTACCATTCCTTCAGCCAAGGGAATAAGAGTTGCAATCTGTGGAGTAGGAGAAGAAAAAATCCCAAAACTTGTCCAAAGACTCGCCTTTTACACAAATTAAAAATAAAACTTGCAAAAATTTTAGCTCTTAGTATATTAATATTGTGAGTTAGCACTTAAGACGTGTGAGTGCTAAATGTAAAAATAAAGGAGATTAAAATGATGCTAAAACCAATCGGTGATAGAGTAGTTATACAAAAAGCAGAAGCTGAAAAGACAACAGCATCTGGAATTGTTCTTCCAGAAAGCGCTCAAGAAAAACCACAATATGCAGAAATCGTAGCAATATCTGCCGATATTGAAAACGACGAGAAGAAAAAGGACTCTCTTAAAGTAGGAGATAAAGTAATCTATTCCCAATATGCAGGAACAGATGTAAAGCTCGATGATAAAGAGTTCATCGTAGTTAAATATAACGATATACTAGCAGTTGTACAATAATATAGACTAGAAAGAGAAAGGATATACTATGGCTAAAGATATTAAATTTTCATCTGACGCAAGAAAGGGACTTGAAGCAGGAATTGATAAATTAGCAAATGCTGTAAAAGTTACTCTTGGACCAAAGGGACGTAACGTAGTTCTTGATAAGGCATATGGAGCACCAACCATCACAAACGATGGTGTGACCATCGCCCAAGACATAGAACTTGAAGATAGATTTGAAAACATGGGAGCTCAACTTGTAAAAGAAGTTGCTACAAAGACAAATGACGTAGCTGGAGACGGAACTACAACAGCAACAGTTCTAGCTCACGCTATCATCAAAGAAGGCCTTAAAAACCTAGCAGCAGGAGCAAACCCAGTAGTACTTCAAAAGGGTCTAAAGAAAGCAACTGACGAAGTTGTAGCCTACATCAAGGAAAATTCTAGAGAAGTAGAAGACAAACAAGCTATAGAAAACGTAGGAACAATTTCATCAGCTGATCCAGAAATCGGTAAATTTATAGCAGATGCTATGGAAAAGGTTGGAAATGATGGAGTAATCACAGTAGAAGAATCCAAAACAACCGATACCTACCTAGATGTCGTAGAAGGAATGCAATTTGACAAGGGCTATCTATCTCCATACATGGCAACAGAAAATGAAAAAATGATAGCAGAACTTGACGATCCATATATCCTTCTAACAGACAAGAAGATTTCAAACATCCAAGAAATCCTCCCACTCCTAGAAGAAGTTGTTCAAGCTTCCAAACCACTTCTAATCATAGCAGATGATGTGGACGGTGAAGCTCTTACAACACTTATCCTAAACAAACTAAGAGGAACCTTCAATGTAGTTGCTGTAAAGGCACCAGGCTACGGTGACAGAAGAAAGGCTATGCTAGAAGATATAGCAATCTTAACAGGAGCTACAGTAGTAAGCGAAGAGCTAGGCATGGACCTTAAAGATACAGCTATGGATATGCTAGGATCTGCTAAGAAAGTAAAAGTAGACAAAGACAACACAACTATAGTAGAAGGAAAAGGCGACAAGGCTTCCCTTGAAGAAAGAGTTGAAACAATCCGCAAACAAATCGATAAAGAAGATAGCGAATACGAAAAAGAAAAACTTCAAGAAAGAGTAGCTAAACTTGCTGGTGGAGTTGCAGTAATCAACGTAGGAGCTGCAACAGAGACAGAAATGCAAGAGAAAAAATACAGAATCGAAGATGCCCTATCAGCAACAAGAGCCGCAGTAGAAGAAGGTATAGTTGCAGGTGGTGGAGTTGTCCTAATCGGTGCAATCGAAAAAGTAGCTAAACTTTCTGAAAGCTTAAAGGCAGATGAAAAGACAGGTGCTCTAATCATCAAAAAAGCCCTAGAAGCTCCACTAAGACAAATCGTAGAAAACGCAGGAATGGACGGATCTGTAATAGTAGAAAAAGTAAAACAATCTGCTAAGGATGAGGGATACGATGCCTACAACGACGAGTTCGTAAATATGTTCGAGAAGGGAATCGTAGAACCAACCAAGGTAACAAGATCTGCCCTACAAAACGCAGTTTCAGTTGCAGGAATGATCCTAACAACAGAAGCAGCAGTAGCAGACATCCCAAAAGAAGAACCAGCCCCACAAATGCCAGCTGGCATGCCAGGAATGTATTAGAATAAAACTAGGACAGAAGAGTGTGAAAGCTCTTCTGTTTTTTTTGCATTGTTCACTTTAGTGAGTTGAGCGAACGAAAGAGAGCGAAACAATAAACCACC
>JAQEDR010000002.1:0-125000 GCA_027669155.1 Peptoniphilaceae bacterium AM52-5BH
GTTATGCTATCAGGAGATTGGATAGCAAAAGACCTACCAGGAAGATTTTATAAAATAAGCATAAAAGAAAATTCCATTGTTGTAGCTATGGGTGGAGCAACAGAGGCATCTATATGGTCTAATTATTTAAATGTACCAAGAGAAATACCAAAAGACTGGATATCAATTCCATATGGAAGACCACTTAAAAACCAAATCTATAGAGTAGTAGATGAATTAGGTAGAATATGCCCTAATTATGTTAAGGGAGAACTTTTAATTGGTGGAGTTGGTGTTGCTAAATGCTACCATGGAGATGAAGACTTAACTAATAGAAAATATTTTAAAAAAGATGGGATTAGGTGGTACAGAACTGGAGATAATGGAAGATTTTGGAATGATGGCACTATTGAATTTCTTGGAAGAAAAGACACTCAAGTAAAAATCAAGGGTCATAGAATTGAGCTTGGGGAAGTTGAAGACGCTATAAGTAAGTTTGTCGGGGTTGAAAAAGTTGTAGTTGATTTTGCAGAAAAAGCAAGCAACAAAAACCTAGTATCCTTTGTAAAAATTGACAAGAATTCTGATAACTTTAGCACTAATAGAGATTTAGAAAAAATAGATACTTCTTTTATTGAAGAAGTAGAAGAAGTTTCTTATGAAAATATAAGGACACAAAATGAAGAATTAAATAAGCTAGTTGTCAAAACTATTATAAATGTCTTTAAAAGCTTTGATATTGATTTAGCAAATAATAGCTACTCAATTGTTGATATTTATAATAAAATTAAGAATTCAAAAAGAAATAGATTTATAATTGAAAATTGGATAAATAAACTTTTATCTTTAAAATATTTAGAATTTAAGAATGAAAAATATTCATTAAGAGAAGATAAGGTTTTTATAAATGAAGATATTTGTAGTAATTCAATAAGCAATTATTTAGAGAATTTAGAATTGGAACTTATAAGAATTTTGTTGGAAGAAAAAGATCCTATAGAATCCTTTTATTCAGATTCAAATAAATCCTATATGTCAAAATTTACAGAAGAACTTTTAGGCTATAAAGAATCAATTAATAATATTATAAATTCAATAAAGGCTTGTGCAAAATTAAATAATAAGCAAAATATAAAAATCTTAGAGTATGGAACTAGAAATAGCGAACTAACTACTACTATTTTTAAAGAGATTGAAGAATTTGTTAGTGAGTATATTTATGCAGATAGTTCTATCTACTTTAGAAATAATCTATCTGATTTGGAGAAAGATAGTAAATTTAAATATATTTGTATAGATGATAATTTAGAAACTTCTTTAGATAAAGATAATTTTGACATTGTTATAGCTTTAAACTCAATTCACAGAAACAATGAAAAAAAGACTTTTGTAAAAGAAATGCTAAGTATGTTGAAAGTCAATGGACTTATTATTGGTAATGAATTAAAAGATAATAACTTACTACCTATTATTACAGCAGATATAATAAATGAGCATCCATTTAATGAAGTAACACTAGATGATTTTGATAATAATGATTGTGAAGTTCTCTATATAAACAATGAAAAAGGGACAGAATACTCTAATTTTATAACTTTCATAATAGCTAACTTAAAAGAAAACAAGCCTAACTTTGAAAAATTAAGAAATTATCTATCACATGAAATACCAAGCTATATGATCCCTACTAATTTCTATCAAGTAGATGAAATTCCGTTAAATAAAAACGGAAAAGTTGATAGGAAGAAATTGAAAAATAATTTAAAGAGCAAAAATAAAGAAGAAAAGATTGAAATTAATTTTAACACAAAACCAAAAAATGAATTGGAGATTATTATATTAAAAATATGGAAAGATATTTTTAATAATGAAAACATAGGTGTAGATAATAATTATTTCTCTGTTGGTGGAGATTCACTAATAGCAACATCTATAATTGGAAAATTAAGAAATAAATTAGGAATAAGATTATCTATTAAAGATATATTTGAAAATCCTACTGTTAATGAATTGGCTAGATTTATAAACAATAACAAATTTAAAGGAATTGAAGATGAACAATTTATAGTTCCAGATAAAACCAACTTGTATGAACCGTTTCCGTTAACAGATGTACAATTTGCATATTGGATGGGAAGAAACGGAATGTATTCGTTAGGCTCAATAGCGACACATTGTTATTTTGAATTGGATTGTTTAAATATTGAAACAAATAGACTTCAAAAAGTAATAAATGATATGGTTAAGGATCATTCCATGTTAAGAGCCATTATTTTAAACAATGGAAAACAACAGATATTAAAAAAAGTTCCGCCATTTATATTGGATATTAATAATTTATCTTGTTTTAGCAAAAAAGAGCAGGAAGAAGCACTGAAATCAACTAGAAAGATGATGTCTCACGAAATTTTAAAGGTAGATAAATGGCCAGTGTTTAATTTCAAAGTTAGTATTTTAAGTGAAATTAGCTCAAGACTTCATATTAGTTTTGATAATATCATATTAGATGGTTGGAGTATGTTTCATATTTTAAGTGAGTTAAAAATGAGATATGATGATAAGCATTTTCATATAGAGCTACCGGATGTTTCGTTTAGGGATTATGTTTTAGCAATGGAAACAATTAAAAAGACTTCTAAGTATCAAATTGATAAAAAATATTGGCTAGATAGGATAGATAACTTTTTGGAAGCACCGAAGTTTAAAACAATAAAATTAGAAAATGAAGTAGAAGAACAAACTTTCAACAGAAGAGAAAAGATAATTAATTCTAGTGGATTGAATAAATTAAAAGAAATTGCAAGGGAGAATAATATAACGCTGGCAACTTTACTAATAACATTGTTTTCCGAAACACTTAGAAAATATTCTTTAAATGATGAGTTTGTATTAAATATTACACAATTTAATAAGGAACAAATTCATCCAGATATAAATAAAATTATAGGGGATTTTACTACTTTAACCTATCTTGAAGTAAGACAAAGCACCGAGAACACATTGTTGGGAAAAGCTAAAATACTGCAAAAACAATTGGTTGAAGACACAAAACACAACTCATACAGTGCTGTAGAATTTGGAAGAGAATTAAGAATTAAATACAAAAATGATAGAGAAGCTTTAATGCCCATAGTATTTACGAGTGGATTAGGTTTATCTGAAGATAGAAAAGATATTTGGTTAGGAGAACTTGTTTACAGTATTTCACAAACACCACAAGTCTGGCTTGATCATCAAGTGATAGAAATGAATGGAAAATTAAAGATAATATGGGATTCAATTGACGAAATATTTACAACTAAATTATTAGATGAAATGTTTAATAGCTATGGAGGCTTATTAGATAATATAACAAATAATGATAGCGTATTATTTGACAAAGTTAACTACAAAGGAAACAAAGATAATGTAACGGATGTACAAAAAAACATAGATTTGTTAGGTTATCAAGACAATAGAATAAAGAAAAATATCCAAGAAAACGAAGGAGAGTTAGATAATGAAATTCTTGATTCTATCTCTGAAATTTGGAAAGGGATTTTAAATATAGAAGAAATAAGAAAAGAAGATAATTTCTTCGAGTTAGGCGGTAATTCTTTAAATATGATACAACTATCTAACATATTGCTGGAACGATATAACTTTCATTTAGAATTAGGAAAGTTTATGGAAAATCCTTGTGTAGAAAATTTGGTAATAAATCTGATGAATTATTTGAAATAGTCTATAGGAAGAAAGGGATATTATGATAAAAGCGATAGTTTGTGGGACAACTTTTGGTCAATCCTATATAAGTGCGATTAAAAAAATGAATAATATTGAATTAGCAGGCATTTTAGCTTTTGGGAGTAGTCGTTCTGAGAGGTGTGCAGAAGAACATAATGTTCCTCTATACGTTGATGTAAATTCTATACCGAGAAATATAGATATTGCATTTGTTGTGATTAAATCTTCTGTATTAGGTGGTAAAGGAACCGAACTATCAAAGAGTCTTTTAAAAAGGGGAATTAATGTTATGCAGGAACATCCGATTCATTATAGAGAGATAGAGAATTGTTTAAAAGTAGCTAAGCAATTTAATGCATGTTATATGGTAGGAAATCTGTATAATTCCTTGGAGACCGTTGAAAAATTTATTGAAGCGGCAATATATTTAAATGAAAAAGATGTTCTTCAACATATAGATATTATGACCTCTTCGCAACTTCTTTATTCATTGATAGGTATATTGAACGAAGCGTTACCTTTATTTAGAAGCTTTGATGTAGTTCCAACTTTAACGGAGAAAAGATATCCTTTTAATCGTGTTGTTTTATCAAATGGACAGTTGGATATAAATTTACAAATTCATAATGAAATCTCTGATGCAGATGGAAATAATCATATGCACCTTCTTCATAAAATTACTTTTTTTTATAAAAGCGGAAGATTAGATCTTGAAGATACTTTTGGCTGTGTAACATGGAGAGATAGAATGAATATATCTGATAATATCGTGTTGGGTTCAAAGAATACTGAAATTGATTATTTAGCCAAATTAATCTATCTTAGACTAGATAATTATAATAACTTAACATATTCAACTTTACTTTATGAGATTTTTCCAAATGGCATAATGAAAGAAATTGAGGAGTTCATTAAAAATATTAAACAAGAAAAGATTAATGTTATAAAAACACAAAAGGAAATATTAATTGCAAAAAAATGGGGGCAAGTAATGGAAGAAATAGGGTTCCCTAGAAATGTTAAATTTGAGGGAAAACATTTCAATCATATACCGGCTTTAAAAAAGATTAGGGATAAAAAAAATGAAACTAAAAGATGATATCACAGACTTAGAATTATTTGATTATTTAAATAAATTGAAAAGACAGGGAATGTTTTTGTTTGTGGAAGATAAAAAATTAAAATACAGAATTAATAAAGAATTATATAATGAAGAGCTTATCAATGAAATTAAAGTTAATAAAGAGAATTTACTAAGATATTTATCGAAAGCACAAGAAAACACTTTAGAATTGAGTTCACTACAGCTGGCTTATATGGCTGGGCAAATAGAAGGAGAGTTTTTAAATAAAGTTAATGCTCATTATTATATTGAATTTGAAAAGCGAAATTTAGATATTGACAATCTTGAAAAAAATATTAATTTGCTGATTAGGAAAAATGATATTTTAAGATTAGTTTTATTATCAGAAGGCAAGGGAATTATACTGGATAAAGTTCCTTTATATAAAGTTTTACAATATAGATATGAAATCCAAGAAGAACGACAAACAATGAGAAAGTCGTTGTCTAATATGATATATAATGTGGAAACATGGCCGATGTTTAATTTTGTCGTCGGAAAAAGAAATATTGGAGAAAATAAAAATGATGTACTTCATATTAGTTTTGATTGTTCTGTATTAGATGCATGGAGTGCAGGGAAAATGATATATCAGTTATTTGCACTATATGAGGGGGAAAAAGTAAGTTTTTCTGATATATCCTACAAGGAATATGTTAGACATCTGAAGAAATATAAAGAACTTGAGTTTAATAGAAAACTTTTAATCGCTGCTGAAAGATATTGGGATTCAAGAATAATGTCGCTGCCTAAAACACCGAATTTAAGAACAAAAGTAGAAATTGAGAATTTAGATGAATATAAGTTTAAAAGAAAAGAATATTGGTTTTCTAAAGATCAGACAGATGGCCTAATATATTATTCAAAACGAAAATGCGTAACATTGTCAGCAATTTTAATCACTATTTATATGAAAGTATTATCTGAATTAGTTGATGTTGATGAATTAACAATAACAACAACATTATTTGGTAAGTTACCTGTTGTTAAGAATATAGATGATTTGTTGGGAGAATTTACGAACATAGGATTACTTAGCTATAAAGATGAACATAAATTTATATTAGATTCTATTAAGGAAACTCAAAAACAGATATTTAAGTTGTTGGAGTATAGGTGCTTAGACGGTATTAGTATCATAAATAAAATCAGATTACAAGAAAATAAGAAAAATAAATTATTTCCAATAGTAGTTACTTGTATGATTGGAGAGAATTATAGTAGTTGTAAAAATGGGTTCCGAGAAATTTGCTCATTAAGTCGAACTCCCCAAGTTTATCTAGATCACCATATTAGAGTGATTGATGAAAGAATTGTAATTACTTTTGATTATATAGACGAATTATTGTATGAGGAAGATATTGATTGGATTGTAAAAGAATACACTGATACAGTAAGTGAGATTTGCTCTAATCGCTGATAAATTGATTATGGAGGAATAATATGCAAAGAAAGCAATATAGTATAGATTACATGAAAAGACTTTATAGAGGTGAGTATCAAATAATAATTTCGCAAGATGGCACAAAAACTTGTGTAATTGAACCTGAATTGAAAGAGCTTGGCTCGAAATTATTTAAAGTAAATTATATTGATAATGTTAATATGGATTATGGAATAGACAAAAGAGCATATTATATCAAAAAGTTTTTATCAGAATTATTGCGTGAAATTAGTACAGAAAAAATAAAAATAGATGACAAGAACAAAACAATTATTAAATATTGGACAAAATATGTAGAAGATTTACAGACTGATGAAATATATGAGAGGGTAATAGTTGAGGATGCTATTTACAGTAAATTACTAAATAAGCAAGATTTATTTATAGATATTATTGAGAATAATTGTAAAAAGAAGCTTTTGCTTATGGATAAAGAAATATCACCGAAAGTACTTGGAGTAAGGAGTGAGTTTACTAAGCTTTTATTAAAGAAACTAGTTGAAAATATTAATAATAATAACAAGCATAATGATACATTGACAATAGCTATTGTCAATGATTCAGAAAATTTTATAAAAGATAACTTATTCCACGGATTAAAGGGTTCGTATAAAATAATTTCACTGGATAACTATTATGAAGAGAAAGTTTTAAAAAAGCAACTATTAGGGAAATTCGATCACATTATTTCTGTTAATTCATTACACCTCATTGAGGATGTTGAGGATTTTTTTAAGGCTTCAAAATTAATGTTAAAAGAAAATGGGCAATTACATGTTATTGATTTTGGTAAGATGGATCCAGTTTCTATTCTGACAGCTATCTTTTTTCAGGAAAAATACCTTGATATAGAAACTGAAAAACGAACACAGTTTTTTTACAGAATTGATTATATTAAAAAGCTAGCTGAGAAATATTATATTAAAAACTCATTACTTTCTATAAAAAACAATATCGCTTATTATTTCAAATTAGAAAGCTATACAAATTATCTTGGATTAATAAAAAACTTAGAAAATAATATTGGAAATTATTTTGATGAGAGTATTGTTTTGTTTTCGTCGAAATCTTTAGATTCATATAACTCTAGAAATGGGATAACAAAAGGACATGTCGATAATTATAATGAGGATGTAGAGGATATTTTGAAAACGATATGGATTCAAAATTTAGAGATCGATGATGTAAATAAAAATTCTAATTATTTTAAACTTGGTGGGAATAGTTTATCTGCAACAAAACTTCTAGTGGAGATAGAAAGAAAATTAAAATGCAAACTTACATTAAATGAAGTTTTTTCAAATCCTGAGTTTGAAGATCTTTTAAAATTGATAGATTTAAAACAATTAAATACGGAGATAATAGAAGGTGAAATATGATAGGAATAATTGGAGCTACTGGAGATATTGGTTCGGAATGTACTAAAATCCTGAACAATTACGGGCTTCAATCTTTAAAATTAGGATATAGGGAAAAAGAAAAGATTTATAAGAGTAAGAATGTTTTTGAGTTTATAGATTTGGATGATATAAGTACTTGCATTGAGTTTGTTGATGGATGTGACTGTATTATAAATTGTTCGGAGTATTCAGATTCATCAATATTTAACTTAATAGATATAGTTAATAAAAACAAATGTATTCTCATTGACTTAAGTTATTATAATTTCTATGAGAAAACTATTTTTGGGGGAGGAGTTATATACCATGGAGTTGGTTCATCACCAGGATTGATGGAAGCATTGCCGGTCATTATTTCTAAGACTTTCGATAAAACCCTTAGTTTTCAGATACATTACGCATCTAATGGAGAGTTTACTTGTAATGCAGCCAAAGAATATTTGAAATATTTAAATGAAGAGAGTTTTTATTCAGCATCAATTTTAAACTCAGGAAATATAGAACCTTATTTGGAAGAAAATAAAACGATAACGTTGCCAATAAGTAGAGAAAAATGGTTGCCGTTTCCATATATTGATAAAAGAACTCTTAAAGTTTGCAGGCAAATAGAGGTGGAAAATGCCATATTTTATATGTGTATAAAGAATGGATATGTTTGCAAATTTTTAAGGAACGTCCGTGCTGATGATAAGGAAAATATAAACATAATGGCACAAAAATTAGCAGATTTATCCCGTTTGGATAATATTGATAAAAAAGAACTTTGCGGCTTTATATTAGAGGCAATAGGAATCAAAGATAAAAATACAATAAAAGCTAATCTGATTTTAAAAAGTAAATCTTCAACTAGATTAACAGCTCTGACAGCAGCAGCTGTCTCCATTTTAGCTTTGGAACATGATAATAAATCTGGAGTCAAAGATATGAGTGAGTTTCCTTGGTTAAATAATTTGCTTGATAAAATGATGGAAATGGACACCACATTTTATTACAGATTGAGCAAGGGAACAAATACGGTATCAGATAATATCTTTGAAGGAGAAATATAAATGAAAAAAAGATTAAAAACTATAGTTTGTGGGACAAATTTTGGAGAATTTTATTTATATGCGTTGGAGAAAATGAACTCGGAATTTGAAATTGTAGGGATTATTGGAAGGGGAAGTGAAAGAACAAAGAAATTTTCAAAAAAATATAATGTACCATTGTATTTTAATGTTGAAGAATTGCCATCAGATATAGATTTAGCTTGTGTTATTGTTAGAAGCGAGGGAACAGGTGGAGATGGCACAGAATTATGTATGGATTTATTAAGTAAAGGAATACATGTAATTCAAGAACAGCCTGTTTATCAAAAACATTTATATAAATGTTACAAGCTGGCAAGAGAAAAAAAACTTATTTACTTAACAGCAAATTTATATTCAAATCTTTCAAATATGGAGTGCTTTGCTGAGTATGCAAGAAAATTAAATAAATTTTCTAAGTTAGAATATATAAGCGTTTCGTTTTCTACGCAATTAGCATATGTAGCTTTAGATTTATTAGCCATTTCTGGTATTTCAGGTGATTTGGATTTAGATAATGATATAGTTAAAGGATTGGGGCCATTTGATATATTACATGGTAGGATAGGAATCATACCTATTTTAATAGAATTTAATAATCAATTGAATCCAAAATTCCCCGATTATAATATGCACTTGATGTATAGCTTTAAATTTTATTATGAAGATGGCTTATTATCGATAAATGATGCTTATGGAGATGTTGCTTGGCGTCCGAGGACATATATAAAAGGAGCTAAGGATGATTTAAATATAGGCAAAGAATCAATCTATGAGGTTTTAAATTCTTTAAAAGAAATGAGTACCTCAGAATTTTTTCAAACGCATTGGATTGATTCAGTGAGTTTAGAATTGATTAAAATGAAGAACTATATTAAAACAGGGGAACTCGATATTCATCGAGTAAATAGGGAACTATCAACGTCAAAAAAATGGGAAATTTTGCAGAAAAAAGCAGGATATGCAAAGTTTATTGAAACTAATAAAGAGAAGTTGTTTTTGCTGAGTGGTATAAAAATTTTTGATGAGTAATTTGATAAGGAGGTAAAACAATGGGGAATATTTATAAAGAAATAATTGAGAAGTATTCTAAGCAAGGTATTGAGTTATATGTTGATGGGGAAAAGTTAAAATATAAATCTATAAATGGTAAATTAGATGAAGATATTTTAATGGAACTTAAATTAAATAAAGAAGGACTTAAAGAGTACATCAAGAAAATTGAGAATAAATATGATGTTGGAGATGATTATGCACCATTTCCATTATCTCCAGTTCAGACATCATATCTTTATGGAAGAGATGACTTACATTCATATGGAAATGTATCTTGTCACATTTATCAAGAATTTTTATATGATAATTTAGACGTTTCAAAAGTACAAGATACATGGAATTACTTGATAAATAAACATGAAATGCTGAGGGCAGTTATATTTAAAGAAGGATATCAAAAAATACTACAAAAAGTTCCAGAATATGAGGTTGTTACTGGAGATAGGATATCTATTAGAGAACAGTTAGAGGATAAAGTTTATCAATTAGAAAAATGGCCAATGTTTGATATTGGAGTATCAAATTATGGAGAAAAATCAATTTTACACTTTTCGATGGATTTTATGATATGTGATTGGTCAAGTATATGGCAACTTTTATTAGAGTTTGAGATGAAGTATTTTAAAGGAATAGAGAATGATAGACAATCTAAGATATCATTTAGGAATTACATAATAAGTGAAGAAAAGACAAAAGAAAACTCGGAATACAAGAAGGCGAAAGCATATTGGAGTCAAAAGACTAGAAAATTAAAGACATCTCCAGTAATACCTTTAAAAACGCTAAAAGAAACGGATGTTTGTAAGTTTAAAAGATTGTCTTTAACATTAGATAAGGATATGTGGGATAAATTTAAAATTTTAGCTCAAAACCATGCTTTAACACCGACAGCATCAGTATTGACTGTATATAGTGAAGTACTAAAAAAATGGAGTACAGAAAAAGAATTTCTTATAAATTTAACTTTATTTAACAAGAAAAATTTAGGGGAAAATATAGAATATTTAGTAGGCGATTTTACAAATACATCGGTAATTTCGATAAAAAACATAAAAGAATCTTTTTCAGAGTTAGCAAGAGAAGTTAATAAAGAATTATTCAGCTCAATAGATAATAGTGCATATCCTGGAGTTAATATATTAAGAGATATTGCTAAACTGCATAACTCCAAAGAATTTTTAGCACCGTATGTATTTACAAGTGCAATAGGGTTAATTAAAAAGAGGTTGATAGGAAGATATGTGTATGGAATATCTCAAACACCGCAAGTATTTATTGATTGTCAAGCTATGGATACTGAATTAGGTTTACAGATTAATTGGGATGTTCGTGAAGGAATATTTGAAGATGATATGTTGGAGGATATGTTTAGTGAGTTTAAGAAGATTTTAATAAATTTATCGAACAATAAAGAATTTTGGGAGAAACGTCTTGAAATTGATCTACCTAAGTGGCAACGTGAAATTAGAGAAAAAGTTAATGCTACAAATAAAAAAATTAATAATAAGACATTATTAGAAGATTTTATAGAAAAAGTAAAATCTTATCCAGATAAGGCGGCTGTTATAGACTCTAGAGGTTCAATTTCTTATAAAGAATTATATAATAAGTCTGTATCTATAGCTTTAGCATTGAAAGAAAAAAATGTAAAAAAAGGTGAGCATATAATTGTAAAACTACCACATAATAAAAGTCAAGTTTATACTATTCTTGGAATACTTATGGTAGGAGCTATATATGTTCCGGTAGATTTTAATATAGAAGAAAAAAGATTAGAGAATATTTTAAAACAATGTAACTGTAAAGTTATTTTGACAAATGGCAGTTGTTATGATAGCAGACAAAGAAATTTTGTGAACATTGATGATGTAAATTATAGGTTAGATTTGATAAATATGTTTAATATAGAACATATCGATTCGACTGATGCAGCTTATATCATGTTTACGTCAGAGACCACTGAAAATCCAAAAGGTGCTGTAATAAATCATGGCGCAGTATTTAATACTATATATGATATAAATCAAAAATTTGAAATATCTGAGAGAGATTGCATATTAAGAATATCAAAATTAGATTTTGACTTATCTGTTTATGATATTTTTGGAATGCTATCAGTTGGAGGAACTATTGTATATCCTGATGAAAGTGAGTATTTAAATCCTGCTCATTGGGATAAATTGATTGAAGAAAATTCTGTGTCTATATTAAATATGGTACCAGAATTAATGAAACTATATTTAAATTATTTAGAAAATTTATCAAAAAAACAAAATTTTATTAAACTAATATTGCTATCAAGAGATTGGATTCCTTTAAATATGCCTAATGCGGTGCAAAAAACTTTTGTAGAATCTAAAATAATAGTATTGGGAGGTGCTACAGAAGCCTCTATATGGTCTAACTATCATGAATATAAAGGTATTAAAAAGGGATGGAAAAGCATTCCGTATGTGAAACCGCTCACTAATCAACAAATTTATGTATTAGATAAAAATTTTGAAGATTGTCCAGTTTATTGCGAAGGTAATTTATATATAGCTGGTAGAGGCTTGGCGGAAGGGTATTTAGGAGATAAAAAGTTAACAGAAGAAAAGTTCTTTATTCATCCTCTAAAGCAGGTCAGACTTTATTCTACTGGAGATTTGGGTCGCTATTTATCAAGTGGAGAAATAGAATTTTTAGGTACGGAAGATACTCAGGTAAAAATAAGAGGCAATAGAATAGAACTTGAGGAGATAAAAAATGCTTTAATTAAGCAAAAAGTAATTTCAAATGCTATTGTAATGGTAAATGAAAATAAAAAAGAATTTCCTATTGAATCAGTAGTAACAATTGCTAGAGAAGACAGAGATGATAAATTAGATTCGCATTATGAAACTTTATTTAATAATAATGAGGATATAGATATTAAAAATAAGGAATACTTATTTAGTAACAAATATAGGGAATTATGCGATATAAGAGATAAAATATGTTTAAATGCTATACTAAATGCAATGATAGATACAGACATATTAAAAAAAGAACCAAATTCTGACTTATATAAAAGAAAAAGGAAATTAAATGATAATAAATATAATTGGATAATTGACAGATGGTTATATCAATTGATAGAAAAAAATATAATATATGCTGAAAATGGAGATTATAAAATTCAGTCTATTTTGACATATGATGATATTGCTAATTTATGGACAAAAGTTTTTTTAAAATGGGATATTAAAAATGATAATAGTTTGAAGTACTTAAAGTATGTCAAAGACAGCACGGATAATTTAGTAGAAATTTTAAATGGGAAGATTGATCCAGTAAATATATTATATCCTGAGGGTTCTGATATTTACACTGATGCAATGTATAATACAAGTATAAATTCTATTGTTATTAATAATTTTTACTGTAATTTTATTAATGAGTATATTAAAAATAATAATCATAGGAAAATAAGAATTTTAGAAATAGGTGCCGGAACTGGGGCAACATCTGAAAAAATAATAGATTTATTAAATGGTGTAGATTATGAATATCATTTTACAGATGGAAAGAAATATTTTTTATCTAAAGCTAAAAAGAAGTTTGAAGATAATAAAAATGTTAAGATCTATCAATTGGACATTAATGAAGATCCTATAAAAATAGGAATAGAATACAATTATTTTGATATAATAATTGGCGCTTATGTTTTAGAAAATGCTAAAGATGTTGTAAGTAGTTTAAATTATATAAGAAATATATGTGCGCCTAAGGGATACTTACTATTTTCTGAGCCTATACGTAATGAACCGTGGATAATTGCATCTCAAGTATTTATGATGGAAAAACCATTAGATTCATTAAGGAAAAACAGATTTTTCTTATCAATAGAAGAATGGAAGAATATATTATATGAAAACAATGAAAAAATCTTTACTTTACCAAGAGAAGAATCTGTTATAGAGAAATTAGGAATGGTTTTGTTTATAAAACAGTTTAAAAGTGATTATTCTTTTATCAATAGAGAGAAAATATATAATAATCTTAAGATATGTTTACCTATTGATTTGATGCCTGACAAAATAACTTTTTTAGAAAAATTCAAATTGACTTCAAATGGTATAGTTGACATAAAGAAAAATTTTTCATATGAAACGGATTATTTGAGATGTGCAGAAAATGGATCTATTAATTTTAATTCAAAAAAAACATCTATACCAAAAGAAGTATTGAATATTTGTGCTAAATTTTTAGATGAAGAAGAATTAAATTTAAATAAGAATTTATATGAATGTGGAGCTGATTCATTGATTTTAGCTCAAATAGCAGCTGAAATTATAAAAAGCATTGAATCAAGTAGCACATTTGAATCTATACTTAGAGAATTAATAGATGAACCAACTTTTTATAGGATTTCTGAGTTATTGAAAGGCGGAAACGGTAAAGAGCATAATATTTCTAATGATGAATTTATATACTCAAAAAAATATAGTGCAGCCATCGAGGATAAAAGATTAAGAGTTATATTACATGGAGCTTTTGGAAATCTTGAAAATTTAAAAAATTTAGCAATGGAATTATGTTCTCAAAATAAAGGAGATATATTATTGATGGGTGTATCAGATATAGGTAAGTATTTAGATATAAATTCAGATGAATTAGTTGAAAAATTGTCAAATGAGTATTATAAAGAAATACAAAAATTTTCTCCAACAAATGTTCAAATAATAGGATATAGCTTTAGCGGGGTAGTTGCAATAGAAGTTTCTAGGAGATTATTAGAAGCAGGAATTTTAGTAGATAATTTAGCAGTTATAGAAGGTGGAAGCTTGTTAAATTATAATTATGATGAATTATTATTGGAATTTAATTTCTTACAAGCATTTAATATTGAAATTTCAGATATAGGATTTAAAGAAACAAATATATTAGATATAGCATTTTCTAATATGGATAATAATTATGAGAATGCAATGACGGTTAATAATATATTGAGTAAAATGCGATTCGAAGAAGATATACTTTATGTAAAAAAATTAAATTCTTTATCTCAACAAAAAAGATTTGAATTATATTATAATTTAGTAAAAAATAAGGGAAATTCAATTACAAAAAAATCTTTTTTAGATATGTATAAAATTTTCATAAAGTCATTTAATGCTCAAAAATTTATGCCTGAAATATATTTTGGGGATATAGATTACTATATAGCAAAAGATAATGTTGGTGCATATAAGCACTTTAATATCCTAGCTGAAAATTGGAAGAATATAATTATTGGCGATATTAGAAAATTTTATATACCAGGCAATCATTATAGTTCAGTACAAGAAAAGTCAAACTCAAAAGTTTTAGCAAATATGTTAAATGAAAATATGTCGAGCGAAATATAGAGAATAAAGTATATATTATAATAAATATTTAAAAAAGAAAGCATATCGTTTTGTGGGAGGTGAAAAAATGATAGAAACAATTATTTGTGGAAAAGTATCAGGAAATTTTATTGTAGAATCTTTATTTAAATTAAAAGATATAATTGAAATATCAGGAATTTTTGAAGTTAATTCTAAGACAACAATTAGAGATGCATATTTTAATAATTTGCCACTTTTTACAAATATAAAAAATATCCCTAATAATACTAAACTTGCATATGTTCCATTTAATTCTGAAATTAATAGAGATGTAGATATTGTTAGCTATCTATTAAATAGAGGAATAAACGTAATTGAAGAAATTCCTAAAAGTAAAAAAGATACAATAAAATATTTAAAGGAAATAAAAAGTAAAAACTGTTACTATCTTATTAGAAATTTATATGAAGAAACAGAAATTTCAAAAATGTTTATAAGAAAAGCGAAACAAATAATGCAAGAACAAAAAATAATATATATTGATTCGTTTATATCTAAAGATATGTTATTTTCTATTTTTAAAATTATTAAGTCAAGCCTTAATGAGAATTTTTGTTTTGATATAAAAACATTTAGTCATGATGAATTTATTACCATTAATGGGAAAATATCGGAAATAACATTTTGCTTTAAAGTATATGATCCTATAAATATTAATAACAGATGCAAATACTATGAAAATAAATTGGAGTTTGTATTTGAAGATGGTAGTTTGATTTTAGAAATTTTTAAAAATATAATTATCTGGGAAAATAGAAGAAATTTATTTTTTGATAAAGATAACATAAATATAAATTTATACAATGCAGAACAACTACTAAATTTAAAAACATCTTTTACAGTCGAAAATAAAACAGATTTAAATGAAGAATTATTACTTTTGGTAAAAAAACAGATCACTTTTTTAAATAACATGAAGAATGATGGAAGAAAATATTTGCCAAAGGTACACGAGATTATTAAAGATGTTCAATTATTTGATGAATTTGAATATTTAGTAAGAAAGTTTGATTTAAAAGATGACCTTACAATAAAACAAAACTCATATTTATCCTCAAATTTAGAAAAAAATGAGTGGTTGTATGAAACACCTAATTTAATGAATATTCATTGTATACAAGATGTTGAAAGAAGGTACTCATTTATAGATCATGTTCATGTAAATAAATTTTTAGAATCGATAAATATGTATATATATTTGTCCATGATATTGTTTTTTCAAAATAATGGTGTTTTTATTGATTGTAATCGCAAATATAATATAAATGAGATTATTGAAAAAAACTTTAATAGTAGAAATAAAAATATTATATTAAGATGGTTAAATATATTATTCGAAAATGAATTTATACATCTAGAAAATAATAATTGTTATTTGCGTAAAGTCGTGAATAAAAATAATATTGATAGATATTATGAAGATGCAAAGAACTTATGGGATTGGAAATTAGGAGATCCGTTGTCTATAGATTATATAAATCAAAATATAAAATATTTACAAGAATTATTTGATGGAAAGAAAAAATGTAATTCTATATTATTTCCTGAGGGAGACCTGAAATATGCAAAGGCATTATATAAGAACAACATGGTATATAGATATATTAATGACTTAGTAGCAATAACTATATCTGATTATGTAAAAAAATATTCTAGTGGAATTAATAAGATAAAAATTTTAGAAATAGGAGCTGGAATAGGAGCTACTACAGATAGTGTATTAAAAAGATTAATAGATGAAAATTTGATTGATGAAGTATTATATAAATATACAGATATATCGAATTTTTTTATCCAGTGTGCAAAAAGCAAATATGAAAATGTAGTTAGTAACATCGAATATGAAAAGATTGATATAGATAAAGATATGGAAAAGTTAGGAAAGGAAACTTTTGATATAGTGATAGCTGTAGGTGTATTAAATAATTCTGGAAAATTAAATACAGTATTGAGAGAGATATATAATACTGTAAAAAAAGATAGTCTTATATTAATTGCAGAACCAGTTAAAGAACCTCCTGAAATGCTTGTTTCTCAAGTTTTTATGATGACAAAACCAACAGATATTAGGCTAGAGAAAAATAGAACATTTTTAAATAGATTAGAATGGCTTGATTTATTAAAGGATACATTTGATAAAAAACAAATTCTTACTTATCCTAAAAATACACACGCCTTGTATGAATTTGGGCAACAATTATTTGTTGTTAAAATATAAAAAAAGTAGATAAATAAGTAGTCATGAAAGAAACAATTATTTTAGTATGTGGAGCTTTTCATTATGAATGGTGCTGGAATGAATATTTTATACCATACTTTAAGGAAAAAGGATACAATTTACATGTGCATGCATTATCAAAAGAAGCTAAAAATTTAAAAGATTCTATGAAAATATTAAGGGAAAATATTAAAAAAATTGATACAGAGTTTATTTTTATAACACATTCTATGGGTAATTTGTTTATAAATGAATTTTTAAAAACTTATAAAGATTGTGTGCCGAAATCAATGGTTTTTTTAATGCCATTTCCAATTGAAAACAGGATTAAAAATTTATTCTTTACTAATAAGAATTATATTAAGTTGACAAGGGAAGAATTCTTTTTTTCTGGAAGAGTTAATAACGCTAAAAAGTATATTGATAAAATGAATAAGGAACCTCTAAGCATAAGAATGTTGCCTGTTATTTATTCCTCAATTAAAGAAATAGAATTTAATGTTCCAATATTAACCATATATTCTAAAAATGACAATTGTTTACTCGGAGAATCAGTAATGGAATCAGCTAAGTTGTATAAATCAAAAATTGTTGTTTTAGACGATGTATGTCATGATTGTATGCTTGATCCAGAATGGAAACTAGTAGCGGACCTAACAAGAGAATTTATAGAGAATTAAATAAAATGTTATCATAAAAAAATATATTTGATAGTGATTATTGACTTCATTAGCTTCTTTATGCTAAAATATAGTAAACGGTGTTATCTTAATTTGGGAGGTGAAACTTACTGAGAGACAAAGATGTTACAATAAAGAAAATATTAAAAAGTGCAGAAAGCGAGTTTACAGAGCATGGATTCGAAGAGGCTTCTATTCGCACTATTGCTAAAAATGCAGGAATTACGCCTGGTGCAATATATAAGCATTTTAAATCTAAAGAAGATATTTTTAGGGTACTTGTAAGTCCTATATTTAATCACTTATACAGAAGAAGTAAAGAATTGACAAATCAAGCGATAGAAGAAATTAAAGTAAATGGTTTACAAGCTTTTGTAGAAAAATCTGATGATAGTAATAGGGAATTATTGGAATTTATTTACCAAAACGAACCTATAGTTAATCTTCTGTTTAACTGTTCTCAGGGTACGGAATTTGAATCAATTCGTCATGATTTAGTGAATCTTGAAGTGCAGGGTGCTAAGAAATTAATTGAGATTCTTAAAGAAAAAAAGATTGAAGTAAATGATTTGAATGATGATGAACTTCATGTTCTTTATACAATGGCATGTACGCCTTTATTTGAGGTAATCACACATAGGTATCCATATAATGAAGCCTTAAATTTTATCTATATGATGGAGGCAGCAATGAATTTTGGTTGGAGTAGGATTATTAAATGAAAACATAATATAAAATTAAAAAATAATAAATTTTGAAATCGGGTTAATCCCGATTTTCTGCGTTTTATGGAAAGTAAACAAAAATAAGAAAAATTTACCAGTAAAGATTATTTTGAATCAATCATATTGTAACTGGTAAATAAATATAAAAATTTAAATGGAGGTATTCAAATGAATGAAACAAAATTAAAAACAAAAGATTTAGTTAACATCGGTATTTTTTCAGTGATTTATATGGCGTTATCCATGGCGGTAATGATTATTCCAATACTTTCACCGATACTTTGGTTATTATGGCCAGCAATGACAGGCATAATATGTAATTTTATTTACATGTTGTTGGTCTCTAAGGTGCCAAAACCAGGAACGGCTTTACTTTTGATAGCAATTACAGGGATTATATATTTTGCTATAGGAGAATGCACTTTTACAATTGTCATAACTTGCGTTATTGCAGGGGTTTTAGCAGAAATTACTAGAAGAATTTTGGGATATAAAAGTCAAAAAAGCGTAATAGTATCTTCAGGATTGATTTGCATTGGGTTGATTGGCTCACCATTGCCTATGTGGTTGTTCCAAGAATCTTATATGAAATCTATTATTAAAATGGGAATGAGTCCAGAATATGTAAATAAATTACAAACTTTAATTTCAATTCCAACACTTATCGGGATGATCATTACTGCATTTATTGGAGGAGTCATTGGTGCATATATAGGTAAAGCAATGTTCAAAAAACGTTTTGAGAAAGCTGGAATTATGTAAATGGAGGGTATTGTAAGAGGCATTATAAAGCTAAATCCACTAACTGAAATCATTTTTTTGATTTCAGTTAGTATTATTAGCTTTGCAAATAATAGCTTAAAATTAGATTTTTTTATTCTTTTAATGGTTGCTATTATAGCGTTATTTATGGGACTTGTTAAAATATCTTTAAAGGCATTATCTATGTTTGTATTATTACAGGGATTGAAATATTTTGTTTTGCCGATTCTACCAGATGTCATATCAGCACATTTTGGATTATTGGTGATTCATGCTCCTAAGTTAATACCGATTTTTTTAGTTGGTCAAATTCTTGTAAAAACTAATCCTATACGAAATATTATGTATGCCTTAAAAATGATGCATTTTCCAAAAAGCCTAATTATTTCTCTAGCAATAGGCATCAGATATTTTCCATCTTTAAGAGAAGAAAAAATATTAATCTCAGATGCAATAAAAATAAGAGGCGTGACTGGATTTAAAAAGATACAATTAGGACTAATATCTTTAATAGTTACAGCTTCTAATACCGCAGATGAATTAGCTCAAGCTATTACAGTAAGAGGGATAGAAAATCCTGCAAGAAAGACTTTTATGGATGATGCAGGATTTAACATTTGGGATCTAATAATTATTCTATTATGTATTCTGATGTTCTTTAATGTAAAGTTCAAGTTATTTTTATAAGAGGTACGAAACATGATTAATATAAATGAAGCTTCATATTCCTATAAGAGAAGCTTAGAAGAACAGTTAAAGAAAATTTCAATAAAGATTAATCAAGGAGAAGTTATCTTATTATGCGGAAAATCTGGTTCTGGGAAAACAACTATAACAAAATTAATCAATGGATTGATTCCTCATTTTTTAGAGGGAAATTTATTAGGAAATATTTTTATAAATGGGATAAACACAAAACAAATGAAGATATATGAAATTTCTGAAAAAGTGGGAACAATTTTTCAAAACCCCAAAACACAGTTTTTTAATTTAGATTCAGATAGTGAACTAACATTTGGATTAGAAAATTTAGGTGAAAACCCTGATAAAATAAAAAGACAAGTTTTTAAAGTGGTACGTGATTTGGAAATTGAAAGATTAAAAAACAGAAATGTTTTTATGATGTCAGGTGGAGAAAAGCAATTACTTGCTATTGCATCTATTTATGCTACCAATCCAGATGTATATGTGTTTGATGAACCTTCTGCAAATATTGATGAGTATGGCATTGAAAGAATAAGAGAGATGCTTATAAATCTTAAAGCTCAGGGCAAGACAATTATTATTTCTGAACATAGACTCTATTATTTAATGGATTTAATTGATAGAGCTATTTATTTACAAGACGGAAAAATAAAATATGTTTTTTCAAATGTGGAATTTTCTTCAATTACTGACGAATCACGAAAGAAACTGGGACTTAGAACTTTTGTAAGAAAGAAAAATGATGATTTTGCAAATCCTGTCACATTTTGTGAATCTGATGACTTTGTAGTTTCAAATTTAGAATATGAAAATAAGAAACAAAAAATTTTAGATAAGATAAATATTTCCGGAAACAAGGGAGATATTATTGCAATAACAGGTAAAAATGGTCAAGGAAAAACAACATTAATGAGAATTTTGTGTGGACTGTTGAAAGAAAACGAAGGAAAAATAAGCTATAAAGGAAGTCCCATAAAATATAAAAAACGAAGAAAACTTTGTTATATGGTTATGCAAGATGTAATTCATCAGTTTTTTTCGGAATCTGTAAGAGATGAATTTAGTTTATTTGATTCTAAAATAGATGAAAAGCAAATAGATAATATTCTAGAAAAATTAGATCTTAAAAAATTAGATAATCGTCATCCTATGTGCTTATCAGGAGGTCAAATGCAGAGACTTTCTGTAGCATTGGGGATGTTAATGGATAGAGAAATTATTATTTTGGACGAACCAACGAGTGGACTTGATTATACAAATATGCTCGAAATAAGCAAAGTCATTAAAGAATTTTCAAATAATAAAATTATATTTATTGTTACGCATGATAATGAATTGATTGATAGTACATGTAATAAATTATTGGAAATTTGCGATGGCAGAATAAAAAGATTTTATGAAAGAAGGTAAAAGATGGATATCTTAAAGGGACATAAAGGCAAGATTTTCGCAGCTGTATTCATTGCGATAATAGGAGTAGGATTTGGTGTAATACCTTATTTTTCTGTAGCAGCCATTATTAATAACTTGGTTGCAAAAAATGCAAATTTAAATAATTATTATCCATATATTTTTGCTGTATTTCTGGGATTTTTGGCAAGTATATTATTTCATGAAATATCTACTATTATTTCTCATAATCTTGCCTACAGGATTATTGAAGATAAAAGAAAGTTATTAGCTGACAAATTAAGTAAAATTTCTATGGGAGAAGTTGAAAGAAAAAGCAGCGGACAGTGGTCTCAATTTATGGTGGAAACACTTGATAAAATGGAAAAACCGATTGCTCATGTGATTCCAGAAGTTATTGCTAATATATTCATTCCTATAGTATTGATCATAACAATTTTTATAATGGACTGGAGAATAGGAATTGCAAATTTACTTACAATTCCATTGGGATTATTGTTTTCAATGTTAATGATGCGAGGTTATGAAGAAAAATCTAAAAGATACCAAGAAGCAGCTAAAGCTATGAATACGACAATGGTTGAATATGTAAATGGTATTAAAGTTATAAAAGCATTTAATAAATCAGCATCATCATTTGGGAAATTTAGAAAGACTGTTGAAGAGAATAAGAACGCAATGCTTGATTGGTATTTGAGTGTTTGTTTTTCAATGACAGCAACTATGGAAACTATCCCGTCAACTATGGTATTCGTTTTACCAGCTTCCTTGTATTTCTTTATGAATGGTAGTGTTGAAGTAGGGACTCTTATCACGTGTATATTGCTATCATATGCTTCATATAAACCATTAATAAAAGCTATGAGTCATATGGAAACAATAGCAAATATAAAAGTTGTATTTGAAGAAATAAAAAAAATAATGGAAATTCCTAACTTAAAAAGAGGAGAAGAAGTAAGAGATATAAAATCTTATGATGTAGAGTTTAAAGATGTTACATTTGCATATGAAGAGTCAAAGAATGTATTAAATAATATTTCGTTTAAAGCAAATGAAAATGAGTTAACTGCAATCGTTGGAAATTCAGGTAGTGGAAAGTCTACTATTACAAAACTAATCGCAGGATTTTGGAATGTTTCTAATGGAGAAATTTTAATTGGAAAAACAAATTTGAACGAATTGCCTTTAAAACAGAATATGGAGCTTGTTAGCTATGTGTCGCAAGAAAACTTTCTTTTTAATAAAACAATATTAGAAAATTTAAAGATGGCGAAAGAAGATGCGAGTATGGATGAAATTAAAGAGGCTTGTGAAAAAGCGAGTTGCTATAATTTCATAAAGGGCCTACCAAATGGATATGAAACTATTGTAGGGAAGGGAGGAGCAAATCTTTCTGGAGGAGAAAAGCAAAGAATTGCAATAGCTAGGTGTTTTTTAAAGAATAGTCCTATTGTACTACTTGATGAAGCAACAGCATATTCTGATCCTGACAATGAATCAGTTATTCAACAGTCTATTGATAAGTTAATTAAAGATAAAACAGTGATTATGGTAGCTCACAGGTTATCTACAATTGTAAATGCAAATAAAATAATTGTGGTGGATAATGGAGAAGTAATTGAAGAAGGCACTCATAAACAATTACTCGAGTTAAATGGGAGATACAAAAAAATGTGGGATGTATATACAGAATCTAAAGAAATCGAGGTGATATAAAGTGAGAGAATTGATAAAAACTTTATATGAGGTGTCAGGGTCATATTCAAATAAAATAACAAAAATGCTTATTTTTGATGTATTTAAGGGAGTATTTGAAGGAGTTTCTTTAGGTGCAATTCTATTATGTTTGACCAAAATTTGTGAAAATATATTCACGAACCAAAGCATTTTAATGAAAGATGTGTATATTGTTTTTATTATTGCAGCTATAAGTTTGGTGGGGAAAATTATATTTGGATATCTGGCTGATAAAAACAAATATATTGCTTCGTACAATTTAGGAGCAGAAAATAGATTATATATTGGTGATCGTTTAAAAAATGTAAACATGGGATATTTCAGCACAAATTCTTTAGGGAATATAGCAGGAGCATTGTCAACTGTTATCGGTGAACTTGAAACAATAGGAGTTTTTATTATTGAACAAATGCTTGTAGGAACAATACAGACACTAATTATGGTTATTTTCATACTACCTTATGATTTTGCAACAGCTATAATTATATTGTTGACTTTGATTGTTGGAACCTTAGTAAACTTATTCACACAAAAAAGCACAGATCAACTAACAGAGAGATTGTTAGGACTTAAATTGGATTTAAGTGAAAAAATGCTTGAGTATGTAAATGGGATAGGAATAACTAAAGCATTTGGAAAAGATCAAAATACAGTTAAGGAACTAAACGAAAGTATTACAAAAAGTCGCAAAGGTTTCCTTGCTGTAGAAAAAATTTTAGTTCCAACACAGTTTTTATTCTTGTTAGTATTTAAACTTGGTATTTGTGTGATAATTTTTAGTTCTATAATAAGATATTTATCAGGGGATATTGAAGTTACTAAAGCTATTATATTAATTGTTATGAGTTTTGTTGTTTTTTCTGGATTTGAATTAGCAGGAAGTATGCAGAGTATTAAGGGTGTTGCTGTACGAAATCTTAATACTGTTATAAATTTAAGAAATTTGCCTGTAATTGAAGAAGGTGAAATGACAGAAGTAGATAAAGCAGAAATATCAATGAACAATATTTCATTTTCTTATGGAAAAGAAAATCTTTTCAATAATCTAAGTATGCTTGTTCCAGATGGAAAAACTACTGCTCTTGTTGGATTTTCAGGAAGTGGTAAAACAACACTTTGCAATTTAATGGCGAGGTTTTGGGATGTAAATTCTGGCGAAGTAAAAGTTGGAAATCTAAATATTAAACAGTACAAGTATGATGAATTGCTTTCAAATTTTAGCTTTGTTTTTCAAGACGTGTATCTTTTTGATGATACCATAAAAAACAATATTAAGTTTGGTAATCCAAATGCAACAGATGAAGAAATGATAGATATTGCCAAAAAAGCTCAGTGCCATGATTTTATTATGAAATTGCCACAAGCTTATGATACTGTTTTGCAAGAAGGGGGTTCAAATCTATCGGGTGGTGAGCGTCAACGAATTTCTATTGCAAGAGCCATGTTAAAACCGAGTAGGTTTGTAGTTCTTGATGAGGCAACTTCGAGCGTAGATCCAGAAAATGAAAAAGAATTATTGATTGCTTTGAAAAACTTATTAAAAGGCAAAACTGTTATTGTAATTGCACACAAGCTTTCTACTGTAAAAAATGCAGATCAGATAGTTGTTTTAAAAGATGGTGTTATAAAACAAGTAGGAACACATAATGAACTTGCAACTAAACATGGAATATATAAGGATTTTATTGAAATCAGAAAACAATCTGAAAAGTGGAAGATTTAAATTTGAGTAATAGATCAATCTTAATTTTTGACGAGCCTACAAGTGGTTTGGATTTTAGGAATATGAAAGAAGTTTCTAATGAAATGATAAGGCTTAAAGAGGACGGAAAAACTATTTTTATTATTACACATAATCCGGAATTAGTAGAATGCTGTTGTGATTATTTTATGTTTATGGAGAATGGAAAAGTCAAATGGCATGGTATTAAAGATAAAAAGGATATGGAAAAAATCAGGGAATTCTTCGATCAAACTTAAAATTTGCTTAAAAAATATGGATAAAAAAAGGAGGTGATTTTATGAAACAAGATATGAAAGAACAATTATTAACAAAAAGACCTATAGATTTACTTTTTCAATTATCTATCCCTGCTGTAATAGGAATGATAGTAATAGGTCTTTATCCACTAATGGATGGAATTTTTGCAGGAAATATTATAGGACAAACAGCAATGACAGCTTGTGGTGTAGCTATGCCACTTACATTTTTCAATAGTGGTGTATCTACACTTATAGGCGTAGGTTCAGCATCAGTTTTATCAAGAGCTATAGGAAAGGGCGACAAAAAAACAGTTGATAAAATTATGGGGAATTTAATCTTTTGGGTTATTTTATTCTCATCAATTATTACAATAGGCGGAATTTTACTTGCACCGCATTTTTTAGATATGGTTGGAGCAAGTGGAGAAATTAAAGAATATGGTATCAGATATTTACGAGTGATTTTCATTGGTTCTTTATTTGTAAATTTTACTCAATCAGCAAACATGGTTATGCGTGGAGAAGGATTAATGAAAAAAGCCATGCTTATTATGGGACTAGGAGCTTTCTTAAACATAATTCTTGATCCTATTCTGATGAAATTAATGGGGAAATATGCAATTGAAGGTGCAGCACTTGCAACTATTACAGCACAATTAGTTCAAGCAATAATAACACTCCATTACTTTAAATACAAAAGTAAATCCGTAAAAATAAATAAAATAAAATCTGAGCCGGAAATAAAAAAAGAAATGTTTGGTGTAGGTTCATCTGCCATGGTGATGCAAATTTTATTTATGATTCAGCAGACAATGCTATATAAAATGTCCTTTAAATATGGTGGGGATACAAATGCTATCTTGATGGCAGCAACACTTAGAATATATGCCTTTTCATTTATTCCACTTTGGGGAATGAGTCAAGGTTTACAACCTGTAGTTGGTACAAATTTTGGAGCAAAGAGATATGATAGAGTAAAAAATGCTATGAAAGTATTCTCTATTGGAGGATTAGTGCTAGCGTCTATTTTTTGGATACCAGCGCAAATATTCGCCAGCCAGATTTTGTCTGCTTTCAATGTAGATACTAAAATAATTTCGGAAGGAGTAAATTATTTTAGAATGTTTTATAGTGTCTTTATATTATATGGAGTAATGGTTATGAGTATTACCTTTTTCCAAGCTATAGGTGATGGGAAAAAGGCAGGAATTATTGTTATGCTAAGACAGTTAATACTTTTTGTCCCAGCCATATTAATTCTACCTAAGCTATTTGGAACAAGCGCAGTGTGGTGGGCAGAACCAGTGGTAGATTTTATAATGATAATGGTTGGATTAATAATTCAAGGCAAAACTCTATCAGAAATGAAGGTAAACAGTTAAAGGAATGATGATATATAGATGGGTTATTTAATTGTCAGAAAATTAGATATATGTATGCTATTTTTAGCTGGATCTAAGAAAAATTAAAATTTGAAATAATTGAAGAACAAATAAAGCTAAGATTTTACGATTTATAGAATATTTTTATAAGAAAGTTTGGATAAGTTCATACGTTTGAAAGGAAAATAAATTTTGAATAATTTCAAGCCATTAATACTTTAAATAGAATTTTGTATATTAAGTATAATGATTATTCTCATAACTACTTAATATGGGTGTAATGGAGGCAGATATTTTAATGAAAAAAAATTCGAATATGATTATTATAAGAACATCCACTTGCCTAAGAAGCATATTTATTTTAATTTTTTAGGTTTAATGTAAAACGGTTCTTAGTTTCTAAGCTTCTATTTTTCAGAGGACTTGGCATATCAAAATGCCGTAGTCCTCCTTTTTTATTTTCAAAAATAAATTTGAGAATAAAAAGGAGGATAATATGTCTAAAGAAAAATATATTTATGTAAACGGAAAGAAAATATATGTAAGCGATGAAGTATATCAAGAATATAAAAAACTTAAAAATCATGAAGAATATCTACAAAGAATAGATGGAAAATATATAGACTATAATTTTCGAGGAGTAAACGATTCCATAGAAAACATAGAAGACAAAAAAGTAGATATTGAAAAAATAATAGAAACTAAACTAAGGTTAGAAGATCTATATAAGGCACTCGATAAATTAAACGAATATGAGAGAAGAATAATTATTGCCCTATATTTTGAAGAGAGAACTATTAGAGATTTAGCGAAACAAGAAAAAGTGTCTCCTAAGAAAATATTCAGCCTTAGAAATAAAATATTACAAAAACTAAAGAAAATAATTGAAAGAGAATAATAAGAAGATATCAACGGGGAGCAGTCTTTGCTCTCTATTTTTTGTAAAAAAATTAAAAAAATTTCTAAAAAAATGGAAACAAGAGGCCTAAAAATTAAGGTTTATATATAGAGGGATATTTTTTATCACTCGATTTATACAGATGAAAGAATTGAACCTTGACAACTGCATAGACCACGATAGGACATTAACCAAGTATGGAGCGATACAAACTACGCCAAGATCTTTCTGCTTAAAAGATTAGGTTTAAATGGATACTCAAAAAAGAATTGAAGGATAAAAGAAAGAGAGCGACAAATAGTACCTGTAAATCAGAAATGGCTTTCTGTGCTATGAAGTACTTGGGGATAATGATACTTCTAAAGTTGATGCCGGCTCATCTAAAAAGAGGCGGAGGTGAAATTCCTATGCTGTCTGCCAAGACACCTACCAAAGTCATAAAACTTAACTGTTTATTTAAGGAGCTTAGAAGTATGAATAACTTAAATTTAGATGAACAAAAAATAAAAGAAGGTATACAAAATGAAAGCTTGAAAAAAGAAGAAAAAACAAGTGATAAAACTTACGACATAGATGGCTACAAAGTACTATTTACATTTAAAGATACAGGTCTAACATTAAGCGATATAGTAGAATCATATATAGAAGAAAAACTATTTATTTTTTAATAAAGAGTATTGAAATAAAAAATAAGGAGCGTTATACTTTGGTTGTGGAAGCCTAACCTTCATTTAATTTTGTATCTAAAGAATAAAATGAAGGAGGGCTTTTTTATGTGCAAAAGTAAAGCTTGTATTTATTTAAGATTATCAAGAGAAGATGGAGATGTAGAAGAAAGCAACTCAATATCAAATCAAAGAGAATTAATTCATAACTATGCAAATAAGCAAGGAATAAAAATTTTAAAAGAATTTGTTGATGATGGTTATTCAGGAGCTACTTATAATCGTCCACAATTTAATGAAATGATAAGAAGTCTTGAAAATAAAGAATTCGACACTTTGATAGTAAAGGATTTATCAAGATTTGGAAGAGATTATATAGGAGCAGGACGATATATTCAAAAAATATTTCCAGATATGCAGGTTCGATTTATATCCATAACAGATAATTATGATAGCCAAAATGCAGATATGAATGATACACACCTTATATTACCAATAAAAAATTTCATAAACGATAGCTATTGTAGAGATATATCAAATAAAGTAAGAAGTGCTCAAAAAGTTAAGAGGGAAAAAGGAGATTATATAGGCGCTTTTGCTCCATATGGATATAAGAAGAACAAAGAAAATAAGAATAAATTAGAAATTGATGAAAAAGCTGCTGAAGTAGTAAAAAGAATATTTGGAATGAAATTGTTAGGATATTCTTCTAATTCTATAGCATACCATTTAAATGATCTTGGAATTGATTCTCCATTAATTTATAAGGAAAAATCAGGATTAAATTTTAATGGGGGATTTAGACCAATTAAAGGCGGAAAGTGGTCAGTTAACTCTATAAATAGGATTATCAGAAATAGAGTATATATCGGTTATATGGAACAAGGAAAAAGGATTAAATTAAACTACAAAAGCGAAAAAGAAATTTGTGTAGGTCCTAATGATTGGGTCATAGTTAAAAATTGCCATGAAAAAATTGTATCAAAAGAGATATTTAATATAGCAAATAATTTATTAGATAGAGATGTATGGCAAGCTAGAAATAAAACTCCAGATATTTTTGCTGGTTTAATGTTCTGTAAAGATTGCGGATCACCACTAATAAGAAGAGAAATAAAAAGTGGAGACAAAAAGATAGTTCAGTATATATGCTCAAATTATAACAAAAATGGTTCTTGCACTAGACATGCTATAAAAAAAGAAGAACTTTTAGAAGTAATTAAAGATATATTTACTCAGTATATATCTTTTCAAGAGTTGTTATATAAGAAGATTAAAAATAAAGAAATAAAATTATCTGCTATTGATTATGAAGGACGTGAGTTAATAAGACAAAAAGAAAAGTACGAAGCTATACTATCTTGTCTTTATAGTGATTTAGAAGATAAAATATTGACAAAAAATGAATTTAATAGATTTAGAGAAGCTTATAAAAGTAAAATTAAAGAAATTGATAAAGAAATACAAAATAGAGAAAATATAAAATCCAATGTGTATAAACTTCTAGAAGAAAACAAAAAATGGATTAATGAAATTAAGAGAAATAAACAACTAAATAAAATCGACAGATTATCATTAGTTATGTTGGTAAATAAGATCGTTATTGGAGAGAATAAAGAAATCCAAGTAGTATTTAATCATGCAGAAGAGTTTAAAATACTCAATAAAATGATAGCAAATGATAAGGAGCTAGATTCTTTAAAAAACATTTCTTCAGCTAGGAGGATAAGCTAAATGGCTAGAACTAGTAAAAGATATTTAAATAAAGATAACAAAGTAGCTCTATTATCTAAAAAAGAAACTAAATATAGAGCAGGAATATACACACGATTATCTCAAGATAGAAAAGAAAAGTATAGGAATAAAAGTGAGTCTATTGATAGCCAAATAGAAATAGGAAGAAAGTATGCAGAAGAAAATGATATACAAGTAGTAAAAATTTACGAAGATTATGAATTCACAGGCACAAATTTTAAGCGCCCAGGATTTATAGAGATGATGGAAGATATTAAGTCAAAAGAAATTAATTGTATTATAGTAAGAGATCTATCAAGGTTTGGAAGAGAATACTTAGAAATAGGTAACTATATAGAAAATATATTCCCATTTTTAAAAGTTAGATTCATATCTGTTATAGATAAAGTAGATTCTTTAAATGGGCTTGATGACAAGAAAAGCTTTGAAGTAACAATTAAAAATATCATGAATGATATGTATTCAAAAGACATATCAAAAAAAGTTAGAAGTTCTAAAAAAGAATTAATGAAGAAAGGATACCATATTGGCGGGAAGCCACCTTTCGGATATATATCAGTAAAAACAGAAGGTGGAAGTGTATTTAAAGTTGATGAAAAAGTAAGAGACGAAATAGTTTATATCTTTGAATTAGCTAATAATGGAGCAAGTATGGTAACGATAGCTAGAGAATTAAATAAAAAAAGATATAATCCGCCAAACATTTATTATAAAACAGGAGAAGTATATAAAGACAAAGAAACGAATCCTGGATGGAGAAATTGGTCTATTCAAAGAATTTTAAAAAATGAAGCGTATATTGGAAATTTAGTTCAAGGTAGATATACAAATATGCTAGAGGATGGTAGTAGGAATAAAGTAAGACCAGAAAAAGAATGGATAAGAATTGAAGATAGACATGAAGCAATTATAGACAAAAAAGTATTTCAAAATGTTCAAAAACTATTAAGAGATAAATATGATAAGAGTTTCGGAAAATACTTGATACCAAAATATGAGGGAAGAGAAGATTGCTTTTACGGATTGCTATTTTGTGGCATATGTGGAAATAAATTATATAGATACTACTCTGTTTCTTGTGGCAGAAGATATTATTACTATGGTTGTAGAAATCTAGAAGAGGATAGGAGTAATAACCATGTGGTTATTTCAGAGATACAGTTAAAAAGCATATTAAATGAAGAAATAAAAAAATTAATGGAAGAAAACATTAGCTTTGAATGGATTGAAGAAACTCTTAAATCAAAATATGAAAGTTTAAAGCAAAATAAGATGAAGTCCTTAGAATCTATGGACAAGAAAATAAAAGATCTTGAATATGAAATATTAAAAACATATGAAAAATATTGTCAAGGACAAGTTAAAATTGATTACTATAAAAAAATCAGAGAAGTTAAAAATAATCAAAAGAAAACAATTGAAAGAGAAAGAAAAATAGTTGATAATCAACTAACCAAATTAAAGAATAACTATTTAAAAGGAATTGAGTTTTCAAAGAACTTATACCAACTTGACAGGGAACAATCTGGATATTATAGGAACTTAATTGATAAGATTATTGTTCATGAAGATAAAAAATTAGACGTATACTTTACTTTCACACTTTAAAAGTCAGAGGAAATCAAGATGTATAAAATAGGAATTTACATGAGATTATCTAAAGAAGATTATGAAAAAAATGAGGAAAGTAATAGCATAAAGAATCAAAGACAATTAATTCTATCATATATTGATAAAAATTTTTCTGATTTTTGTGTAGATAATAAAATTGAATATATAGATGACGGTTATTCAGGTATGAATACAAATAGACCTGCATTTGAACGATTAATGGAAGATATAAGAGATCTAAATACAAATTGTATTATTGTAAAAGATTTATCTAGATTTTCAAGAGACTATATAGAAACTGGAAACTATTTAGAAAATATTTTTCCGTTTTTAGGAATAAGATTTATCTCTATCAATGATGGATTTGATAGTAAAGATAATTGTAATGGAACTATTGAAATTGACACTCAATTTAAATCCTTACTTTACGATTATTATAGTAAAGAACTTTCAGAAAAAATAAAGCTTACTTTGAATTCACTAAAGACAAAGGGAAAGATAATTAACGAAGCACCTTTTGGTTATGTTAAAGATCCCAAAAATAAATACAAAATCATAAAAGATGACATATCTGCTAAAGTAGTAAGAAAAGCTTTTGATATGATAGTAGAAGGACATTCACAGGGGAGTATAGCTAAAAATTTTAATAAGGAAAAATATCTTACAGGATCTGAAAGAAAGAGAGTATTAAGAGGAGAAAGTCTAGAAAATTATAAAAAGATTTTGTGGACAACAGGACAGATAAGTAGAATTCTAAGAAATGAATCTTACACAGGAACATTTTTATATAATAAAACGTACAAAACTCCAATAAGAAAAAGTATACCAAGACCTAAAGAAGAATGGGGCAGAATAGAAAATGCTTTTGAACCAATTATTTTCAAAGAGGAATTTAATAAAGTTCAAGATATATTAAATCAAAGATCGTTTCCAGCTCATAATGATGCAAGAGATGTAGATAGTCCTCTTAGGTCAAAAGTAATATGTGGTGTATGTGGGCATAAAATGAAGTTTGATTACAGAGCAGTTGTTGGTAAAAATGAAAAGAAATATGACTGTAGATTTAGATGTAGAGTATGTAGTTTAAATTCAAAGTCAAATTCCATTAGTTCAAAGGCAGTCGAAAGTTATGTGTTGGAGAGCTTAAAAAGAAGAGGTGTAAGATTAGAAGAAAGAAAGACTATTAAAAGTAAAAAGGTAGATCAAGGAAAAGTGAATGCACTAAAATTTGAAATACAAAAGAACTATGAGTTATATTTAGATTCTAAACTTACACGAGAAGAATTTCTGGTAATTAAGAATAATATAAATGAACAATTAAGTAGTTTAAAAGAGGAGTCTGAAACTAAAGATAAATTAGAAAATATTACTATGTGTAATACAGACTTAAAATTAACTAATGAAATCGTTGAAGATAACATCAAAGAGATTATAGTAGACGCCTCAAAAAACATAGAAATTGTCTATAAATAATGTGATATAATTATAAGCAATAACTTGACACAATAGGGAAAGTCCACAAGTCTGTATGCTTTACTTAACAAACTAAATACCGGTAGGGAAAACATAATAAGCGTAGAAGATCCTGTTGAATACAAGATCGAAGGGATAAATCAAGTTTCAGTAAATGAGAAAATAGGCCTTACCTTCTCCAAATCCTTAAGGTCAATCCTAAGACAAGACCCAGATATAATAATGATTGGAGAAATACGAGATAAGGAAACTGCCCAAATCGCCATAAGAGCAGCCATAACAGGCCACCTAGTACTATCAACCCTTCACACAAGAGACGCCCTCTCATCAGTAGTGAGATTAAAAGACTTGGGAGTAGAAGACTATCTAATAAGATCTGCTATAAGTCTTTTGGCAAGTCAAAGACTAGTAAAAAAGCTCTGCGACTGCAAAAAGAAAGACATCATGACAGATAACGAATACGAAATAGTAAGCCAATACAAGAAAGTTCCAAGAGATAAGATAATATACAGACCAAATGGCTGTGAAAAATGTCAAAACGGCTACCTGGGAAGAGAAGCCGTAGAGGAAGTCATTCTAGTAGATCAAGAGCTAAAAGAAATCCTAAGAGAAGAAGGAGCTTCTACTAGTAAAATAAAAGAAAAACTTAAAAAAGAAGGCTTCAGGTCAATGCTTGAAAATGGCATGGACAAAGTCCTAGAAGGTAAAACTAGCTTTGAAGAAGTCCTTGGGGCACTGGATGTGGATTAGGGATTTTAGGTAAAATAAATTTCACTTATTAATCTAGTGGCAAAATAATGAAAAATAGTAAAAATATCAATCTTTTTTAATGGATGGAGAAGTCACAGGTATAATAAAATGTCCTTTAGAGGAGAAGAAACTAAGATAGACGATATGTGCTTATAATATCGTCTATTTTTTGTATCTATTAATGATAATTCTTTAATTAAAACTAAAATGTAAACTTAAAAGCTTCTATAAATATTTTCTCTATCAAGCTAGTGTTTGATAAATCGATTATGGGAATTATATGGTAGATACTAGTTTCATTATTTGTCTATTGATTTTTTTATCCTAAGTCCTTCCGATTTATCAATAGAAAAAGAAGACTCCATTGAGTATAATGAGAAAAGATTAAAGATAAAGGAATGGTTATGGATAATTTAAATATACCGACTCATGTTGCCATAGTCCTTGATGGGAATGGCAGATGGGCTAAAAATAAGCATATGCCTAGGACTTACGGTCACAAGAATGGGGCCGAGAATGTTGTAGATATTTGTCTTTATGCAAAAAAGCGTGGGGTTAAGTATATGACTCTTTACGCTTTTTCGACAGAAAATTGGAAGAGGCCTCTCGAGGAAGTCAATTATCTGATGAAGCTTGTGATTAAGTTTATTGAGAGCAAGCTAGATATTTTGATGGAGGAAAATTGTAAGCTTAATTTCATAGGAGATTTGGAAAAGCTTCCAGCTGCTACTAAGGAGATTTGTATTAGGGCCATGGAAGATACCAAGGATAATGACGAGATTACCTTAAACATCGCCCTAAACTACGGAGGTCGTGATGAGCTAGTACACGCCTTTAAGTTAATGTTGGATGAGGGAGTAAGTGCAGAAGATATTACAGAAGAGATGATTTCATCTTACCTATATACCAAAGATCAGCCGGACCCTGACTTACTAATTAGGCCAGGTGGGGAGCTTAGGCTATCAAATTTCTTGATCTACCAGCTTGCCTATGCGGAGTTTTATTTTACAGATACCTTGTGGCCTGACTTTGATAGGAAGGCTTTTGATGAGGCTTTGGAGGAGTTTTCTAGGAGAAATAGAAGATACGGGGCCTTGTCATGAACTTGTTTAATAGGGCAATCGGTGGAGCTATAATCCTTGCACTTTTGATCTTTATAACATTTTTAGGAAGGATTCCCCTAGCTATTGGGGTTATGGTCTTCTCCTATATTGCCCTTCATGAGATGAAAGAGGCTTTGGAAAAGATTGGGATTACCCTTCCTATGAAGCTTTTGTATGTGACTAATACAATCATCATGCTCGCAGCCTATGTCAATAATTCTGATATTTATATAGCAAGTCTTGTGGTTTCTGTAATTTTTATGATGATGTATATTATCTTGAGGGGTCATTATAGCCTATATGATGGCTTTGCGACATCCTTTGTCTTGCTCTATATATCATTTTTGATGAGTCATATATTAAGAATAAAGGATGTAAACTTCGTATGGCTTTTGTATATTACAGCTTGGGGTTCAGACACCTTCGCTTATCTTGTAGGTTCTACTATGGGTAAGCATAAGTTTGAATCTATAAAACACATTAGTCCCAACAAGACCATCGAGGGATCTATCGGTGGAATAGTAGGGGCTTGTGTCCTAAATTCGATTTTTATCAATGAATTTGGCCTTGGTGTTAAGATATATGAAGTCATTATTTTTACTATTATTGCAGCTGTTTTGTCTCAGGTTGGAGATTTGATAGCTTCATTTATTAAAAGAAAAACTGGAGTCAAGGATTTTGGACATATTATTCCTGGCCATGGAGGAATCCTCGACAGGTTTGATTCCATGCTTTTTATAGCTCCGGTTTTATATTTATTTTCAAGATTATAAGGAGAGTTGATGAGTAAAATAATTATAGCTATAGTTATGTTCTTGTTCTTGATTCTTATTCATGAATTTGGACATTTTCTTCTAGCGAAAGCATCCGGAATAAAGGTAAATGAGTTCGCCATTGGTATGGGTCCTGCTATTTTTAAAAAGCAGGGCGAGGAGACTCTTTATTCCCTAAGACTCATACCAATCGGCGGATATTGCGCTATGGAAGGAGAGGATGACGAAAGTTCGGATCCTAGGTCCTACGATAGGGCACCTGCCAAGAGTAAGTTTCTTACAATCCTTGCAGGACCTGTGATGAATTTACTGCTTGCAGTTATTATATTTTTTGTAGTTGCTCTTAATACAGGAGTCGCTACAAAGACAATCGGAGGCTTTAGTAAGGATTCTCCTGCTAAGGCCGCTGGTGTAGAAATAGGGGATGAAGTAGTAAGCCTTGCGGGTCAAGAAGTGACAAGCTTTACCGATATTTCACCTATCCTAAACGAATATTACAAAAACAGGGATAAGGATGAAAATATTCCCCTTGAAGTCTTATCTAATAATGAGAGTAAAACTTATGAGATAAGTCCTATGGAAGAAAATGGGTCTTACTATCTAGGAATCGAGTCCAAGCTTAGAAAGGCTGGTATCGGTGAGGCTATTAAGCTTGGCTTTGTAGAAACAGGCAAAAATATCGCCTTAATTTTTGTAGTCTTGGGTAGACTTTTTACAGGAAAAATCGCCTTTTCAGCCCTTTCCGGTCCAGTAGGAGTGGTAAAGGAGCTCGGTAACCAAGCTCAAAATGGTTTGATGAGCCTTTTGTATTTTTTAGGCTATATCAGTGTCAACCTCGGAGTATTTAACCTCCTTCCAATACCAGCCCTAGACGGATCAAAGATAGTAAGTGCTCTTTATGAGATGATTACAGGCAAGCGCGTTAATAAGAAATTTGAAGAAAAAATCACAGTAGCAGGTTTCGTAATTCTTTTGGGGCTAATACTTGTGATTTCAATAAAAGACATAATTAATCTATTCTAAAGGAGATAAAATGAGAAAGAAAACTAAGAAGATTTATGTAGGAGATGTTGCAGTAGGAGGCAACTCTCCTATTTCTGTCCAATCAATGACAACAGCAAAGACAAGCGATATCGAGAAGGTAGTAGCGCAGATCAATGCCCTAGAAGAAGCAGGTTGTGATATAGCAAGATCTGCTATTAACTCCATAGAAGATGCCAAGGCAATTGTTGAGATTAAGAAAAGAACTAATATACCACTTGTAGCGGACATCCAGTTTGACTATAAGCTTGCCCTTGCAGCGGTAGAATATGGCTGCGATTGTCTTAGATACAATCCTGGTAATATCGGAGGAAGTGATAAGGTTAAGCTTCTTGTAGATAAGTGCAAGGAGAAAAACATCCCTATAAGGATTGGGGTAAACTCAGGTTCTATATCTAGAGAAATCGTAGATAAATTTGGCGGGGTAAACTCAGACTCCCTAGTAGCAAGTGCCCTAGAGGAAGTGAAGATCCTAGAGGAGATGGACTTTACTGATATTAAGATTTCTGTTAAGTCAAGCGATGTAAATACAATGATCGATGCCTATAGGAAATTGTCAGATAAGGTTGACTACCCACTCCACCTAGGTGTAACAGAAGCAGGTCCTTTGTATCAAGCTCTTGTGAAATCCTCTATCGGCATAGGGTCCTTACTAAAAGATGGGATAGGAGATACTATAAGGGTTTCAATTACAGGAGATATCTTAGAAGAAGTTAAGGCAGGAAAGGCAATCCTTAAGGCTCTTAACCTAAGACGAGATGGCCTAGATATAGTATCTTGTCCAACATGTTCAAGAACTACAGTCAATCTTCCTGAAATAGTAAAGGAAGTTGAGGAAAAAAGCATGGGCCTAGATATCTCTGCTAAGGTTGCCATCATGGGTTGTCCTGTAAATGGACCAGGAGAGAGCAAGGAAGCAGACTATGGGATTTCTGCAGCAAATGGAATGGGCTTTCTCTTTAAGAATGGCAAGACTATCAAGAAAGTAAGAGAAGAAGAGATAGTAGATACTTTGATAGATACTTTAATAGAAAGCAAAGAAGATGAGAATAGACCTTCATAATCTTATTGATGTCAAGGAGGGGAGTTTTTTTGTAGTAGAAGCAATCTACTTTACCAAAACTAACATCCTAAGTCTTGAAATCGAATCTGATAGCTATAACTTCACCAGAGAAGAAAGAGAGAAGCTCTATGACTATTTTTCCTTCGTAAGTCTTGAAATAAACGTTAGAAGAAAAGAAGCAGAAGAGGCCGATGAAGAAGATGCCTTAGAGGATGATAGCGAAGGAGATGCTCTAGAAGAAATAAGTCCTAGTAATACTCAGGACGAAGAAAAAGTAAGAGAAGAGACTACTCTTAGCGAAACCGAACGTCTCATTAAGGAAAGAGAGGCTAGGGTCCAAGACGCCATAGATTTCACTATCCAAAATAGGGAAGAAGAAAAAAAGGAAGAGATTCACGTAGAAAACATCAACTTTGGTAGGAAAATCAAGGAAGATGTGATAGATATTAGAGATCTTTACGAAAGAAAGGGAGTTAATTCTACCCTAATAGGAAAGGTGTACGGACTAGATCTATTCGAGACTAAGGGTGGATATTTTATCTACACCTTCGATCTTGAAGATAAGACCGATGCGATTTCTTGTAAGATTTTTGCAAACGCCAAGAACAACTATAAGCTAGAGACCCTAGGGGAAGGGTCAGAAGTTATGGTCGAAGGAGTCCTAAACTACGATGATTTCGCCCACGAGGATGTATTTACAGTAAATGGTATGGTTGATGCGATACTCGGCAAAAGGACGGACACAGCCCTTGATAAAAGAATTGAGCTAGAAGTCCACACTAAGATGACCAACCTCGATGGCTTTGTAGATAACAAAGACCTTGTAACTACCCTAAAAAACTGGAAGATGGGAGCTGTTGGTATTACTGATACAGCAACCCTCCAAGGCCTTCCAGATCTTTACGAAGCCCTTTCTAAGGAAGGGATAAGGATGCTTCCTGGAGCCGAGCTTCTTTTAGTAGAAGATGAGCTTAGAGTTCTTACCAATCTAAGCGATATGGAAGTTTCCGAGATTAAAAATATAGAAGAAGAAAGCTTTGTTGTATTCGACCTTGAGACAACAGGCCTTTCCCGCTACAAAGATAGGATAACAGAAATCGGAGCCTGCAGGGTAGAGGGCGGCAAAATTACAGAAATCTATAACGAACTTGTAAATCCTGAGATGGTGATTCCTGAAAAAATCATCGAAATAACTGGTATTACCAACGAGATGGTAGGAGACTCTCCCAAAATAGAGGAAGTCTTGCCGGGATTTTTGGACTTTTGTAAGGATTCAATCCTAGTAGGACAAAACACCGACTTCGATGTGGGATTCATTAGAGAATACTGCCACAGGATGGACATAGACTTTAATCCAATCTATCTGGATACTCTTCCAATGGCAAGAGCTTTGTTTAAAGATATGAAGAAGTTTTCCCTAGATAAGATTGCAAGAAAGCTAGAAATTCCTGCCTTCAACCACCATAGGGCAAGCGATGATGCGAGGGCTACCGCTCAGATTTTCATCAAGATGTTTAAGATGATTATGGAAGAAGATGGGATAAATCTTTCTACTATTAACAAGCTAGAAAGCCATTGGCCAAAGTCAAAGCACGAGTATTTCTCTGCCACAGTCTACGCCAAGGATAAGGTTGGACTTAAAAATCTCTATAAACTTATTTCCGAATCGAGGATGAATTATTTTAACTCCGAGGCCAAGACACCAATCTCAGTGCTCAAAAAATACAGGGAAGGGCTTCTTGTAGGTTCAGGTTCTGACGAAGGAATTTTGTTTTCATATTTACAAAATAAAAGAAATAAAAAGGACATAAATAGGATTAGGGACCTCTTTGATTTCTACCAAATGGCTCCTTTAGGGATCTATAACGATATGGTAAATAAGGGTAAGATTCGTGATTTCGACCAAGTTATAGAAATAAACAAGCAAATCTTAGATTTTGCCAAGGAGGATAATAAGCTTGCAGTCGCAACGGGTGCTGTAAGATATCTGGAAAAGGATGATTATATCCTAAGAAATATCCTCCACAAAGGTCAGTATTTCAGATACCATGAGGACGAGCCTCTCTATTATTTTAGGACTACAAGGGAGATGATGGATGACTTCTCCTATCTAAATCCAATCGATTGTGAGGATGTCGTCATAAGAAATCCGAGGAAAATAGTTGATATGATAGAAGATATTAGACCAATTCCTAAGGGGACCTTCCCACCAAAGATCGAGGGATCTGATAAGGAGCTCAGGGATACTTGCTTTGCAAAGGCCCATTCAATCTACGGAGACCCCCTACCAAAGATAGTAGAAGATAGGCTAAATCGTGAGCTTAACTCCATTATTTCCAATGGTTATGCGGTTCTTTATATAATAGCCAAGAAGCTAGTAGGAAAGTCTAACGAAGACGGCTACCTAGTAGGATCGCGTGGATCTGTTGGTTCTTCATTTGCTGCTACCATGGCAGATATTACAGAGGTAAACCCACTTTCTCCTCACTATGTCTGTCCTAATTGCAAGCACTCGGAGTTTTTTGAGGAAGATCTCTTGGGAGCTGGAATCGACTATCCAGACAAGGCATGTCCTGAATGTGGAACTATGATGAAAAAGGATGGTCACAATATACCATTCGAGGTTTTCTTAGGCTTTGAAGGAGATAAGGAACCAGATATAGACTTAAACTTCGCAGGAGAATACCAACCTACGATTCACAAATACACCGAGGTCCTCTTCGGTGAGGGCAAGGTCTTTAGGGCTGGAACCATAGGAGCTATCCAGGATAACACCGCCTTTGGTTATATAAAAAAATATAGCGAAGACTACCAAGTGGAATTTACCAATGCCCAGGTAAGGAAGATCCAAAGAGGGCTTAAGGATGTCAAAAGAACAACCGGCCAGCACCCGGGTGGGCTAATTGTAGTACCAGATGATATCGAAATATTTGATATATGTCCTATTCAATATCCAGCTGATGATGGAAGTGGAGATATAAAGACAACTCATTTTACCTACAATATGATGCACGAGACTCTCCTAAAGCTTGACCTTCTTGGCCACGATGTTCCATCAATAATCAGGGCTTTACAGGACTTAACTGGAACCAATCCCCTAGAGATTACTATGGGAGATCCTAAAGTTATGAAGATATTTTCTTCTACAGAAAGTCTCGATATCAAGCATGACTTTTCTAATAATGAAATCGGAACCTTGGGTATACCAGAATTTGGTACAAACTTCGTAAGGTCCATGCTTAAGGATACCTTCCCAACTAAGTTTTCGGAGATGACTAGAATTTCTGGCTTATCTCACGGAACAGATGTGTGGCTTAACAATGCCCAAGATCTTGTAAGAAATGGCACGGCAAGCTTTGATGAGATTATATCTACTCGTGATGATATAATGAACGCCCTAATTCAGCAAGGGCTAGATAAGAAAAAGTCCTTCTCTATAATGGAAAAGGTAAGAAAGGGTAAGCCTCTTTCTGATGAAATCCTAGAATATATGAGGGAAAATGGTGTTCCAGAATGGTACATCGAATCTTGCCTTAAGATTCAATATCTTTTCCCAAAGGCCCACGCCGTAGCCTATTGTCTCATGAGTTACAGGATCGCCTACTACAAGGTCTACTATCCTGAAGCCTTCTATGCGACCTACTTCAACACCAAGATCAACGACTTTAAGTACTCTACTATTATAAAGGGTCTAGAAAGTATTCAAAGAGCCCTAAAGGAAGTTGAGGGAAGTTTTGATCTAACTCAAAGAGATAAGCAGATAAGAACTGTTCTTGAAGTAGCTGAGGAGATGGCAGCAAGAGAGATTAAGCTTGAAAATGCCGATATCTACAAGTCAGATGCGAAGAAATTCCTCTTAAGCGATAGAAAAGGCCACATCCTTCCTCCACTTTCTGCAGTAGATGATGTAAGCGAAGCTATGGCTATCGACATTGTAAAGGAAAGGGAAAAAGGAGAATTTATTTCTTTAGAAGATCTTAAAACAAGAACTTCAGTAAACAAAAACGCCCTAAACAGCCTCAAATCCTTGGGCATAATCGACGGCATCCAAGAGAAAAATCAGATGTCCTTGTTTGATGGGATGTTTTAGAATTGAAATTTAGTAAAAATTAAAAAAGCAAAGTAAAATAGGGGCTATGAAGAGCTAAGTCCCTATTTTTATTTCTTTAATAATTCTTTTTTGATAAGCCTTGTGGCTTGACTTGCAAAATGACTTAAATCTTTGATTTGATAGAAATTATTGTAGTAAAGATAGGTAGCATTAGAAGCCTTGTCCTTGTGGATTAGGGCACAGGTCTTGATGTTTTTCCTCCTAAGCTTATCGAGTTCTTCCTTTGTGTCCTTAAGAGCCTTATCTTCCTTGTAGTCCTTGTTTGGACTGAGACCTTCTGTGATTAAAGGCCTTAGGTCGCTTGGGTTCGCATCGGTAAGGATTAGTAGGAGATGGTCTTTGACCTTTCTTTTGGGAATTAATGAAGAGTAACTTCTAAAGGCCAGCCCGTCTCTATTAAAGCCTAGGCACTTGTAGGAAAATATCCTTGCATCATTAGTTTCTTCATCGAAGTCCTTTAAGATAGTAAGGACAGTGTAGTCGGATAGGGTGCTGTAGGTTATGACTCTGTGGCTGATTTTATTTTTAGACAGAGCCCTAGATAGGATATAGGCTTCTGTTGCAACGACTTCTTGCTCATACAAAAGTGAAGCTGACCCATCAAGCATAATATCTACTTTGTAATCTCCCTTTTTCTCAAAAGATTTTATTGTAAATATCTTATTATAATTAGGAATTTGACTTTTCCATGCCAGGCTTGTGCTGAGATTACCATTCTTACTCATCTCAAAATCCCTATCCTCGATCGATTTTAGGGAAAGGTTAATTGATTTGGCAAGATTTTTGATGATTCTTTCATAGAAGTTTTCTTTATTCTTGTAAAAATTTAGATTATTTTCCCTAGCCTTTGAGTTTAATTCATTTATTTTATCATAATTTGTTTTAGCAACCCCTTTGGTAAAGAAAATCTTGGATTTCTTATGCTTATCTATGGCGTAGCTTTGGTTAATATAATCTTCTTTTTCTTCTGAAAATAAAGCCTTGCCAAAAGTTTCCTCTATATATGCTCTCTTGGCACTTTTCCTTTTAAGTAAGAAAAAAGCTAGGGGATTTAGGTCCTTACTATCATTATTTCTAAAAATATCTGCTCTATTAGATCTTTCAAGTTGGTAAGAACCTTTTAGGTCGAAGAGGGAGAAAGTTATAGGAAAATGCGGCATATACTTATATTCCTTATCAAAGGAGAGATATTTATCGAACAAATATGTAATATTAGCTATTAGATTCTCTGAATCGGTAGCAGGATCTAGACGGAAATTCTCATATATTTCTTTTTCTCTTTCAGATAGCTTAAAATTTCTAGCTAAAACTTCCGAGTATTTTTTCATACATAAGCTATAGTACAAGTTTTCTCTAAGAGCTAAGTTCTTTCTCCTAAGATCATTCTTATCGGCCAAGAAGTCTTTGGCGTAAGCTTCCCTTAGGTCTTTAAGAATTGGTCTTTTACTAACTTCTCTGTCATAGGAGTAAGTTTCCAAAAGGTAGAGGGCAAATATGTCGTATTTTTCATATTTTTTATTATTTTCCCACAAGGAAAAGAGTTTATCTATCGTTTCTTTGCCGAAATATTTTATAGCAAGTCCTATGACTAGGTTCATATAAAAGCTGGGATTTCCACTTAAGTCAGTTCCAGTAAGGATGGGTTGGTAGCCATAGGATAAGGCTCCATTCCAAATCCGATTGTACTTTCTATTTTGATCAATTTTTCCCTTACTAGAAGTCATAGTCTTCGAAAACATCTCCTCCAGATAAATTTTCCTTGAAACGCGCCTGTATCACATCTCTTATAAGTGTTTTTTCATAAGGATCGAAGACCTTATTTACCAAACACATTTGGAAGGCCTCGTCAAGCTTAAGGCCAGCTTTAACTAGATCAAGACTATCGAAAATCCCTCTTAGGTCAATTGCGCTATCGGATATCTCACCGGAATCGGCTTTTGTCTTGATATCGAAAAATAATTTTACTAGTTGGTCTTTGATCTCTTTTTTTAGCTTTGGATAATTATCTTTCAAGAGCTTATTTAAGTCCTTAGCAGAAATTGTCGGCATATCTATTATAACAAATCGTGAGAGAAGAGCCTCATTAAGCTCACGAGTTCCCTCATAATTGTAGTTCATGGTAGCTATAAATCTCGTGGCAGGGTGGATCTCTATTAGATCATTTCCTGGTATGTCGATTATTCTCCTATAATCTAAAATTGAATGAAGGACTGCCATAGCTTCGTTTCTAGCCATATTGATTTCATCTAGGACAAGGAGGCCTCCACATTTACAAGCAGAAGTCACCGGCCCATCCCTAAAGACTACATTTCCATTAGCTAGGGTGTCGCTACCTATAAGGACTTGGGAGTCTATATTTACATGGAAAGAAACATTCCGCATGGGTCTGTTGAATATTTGGGAGAGATTTTCTGCTAGTACATTTTTCCCGGTAGACTTACTTCCTACAAGGAGGATATTTTTTCCTGAAAGAAAGGCTGAAATGGCCTTATTTAAGACATCTTCTCCTATATAAGTAAATTTTGGCCTTGCAATTCTTCCTTTGAGTCTATCATCTATTGGATTTTCATTTACAAATTTCTCAATTATTTTATAATTCATCTTAGTTCTCTATTGGATTGATTTCGTTTTTTACATAAAGCTTCCTAAAAAAGGCTGATATGATTATCTCTTCCTCATCGTCTATATACATTGCTAGGTTGGGGTTGTAGTAGATATCAAGATCCTCATTGTCTTGGAACTTGTACCTATTATTTTCTTTTTCTTTAGTAAGGATTACAATATCGATAGATCCGATTCCACAACAAGAGGCCTTCTGGTCCAAATCTGGATTGATAAAGATTTCTTTGATTTGCTTTTTCTTAATTAAGGCCTTAGCCTTTTTATCTAAGGTAAATTTCATATACGCTCCTAAAATAAGTTTTTAATAAAAAAGAGTGGCGACTGCCACTCTCTTAGTAAATTTAGTCTAATTTAATAGCTTCAATTCTTCTTCTGTTTTTCTTAGATACCTTTACAACGAAGATAGCATAAGCTATAGCAAGGATTGCTGCTATTGGATAAGCAATCTTAAAGTCTTGACCAAATCCAAGTCCTTTGACGTTGATTATGAAGGCGAATACTATGAAAGTATAGAAGATTCCAGGAATCAATGTGATTAGGTAGTTCTTATTGTTGTAGATTAGATAGCTTGTAGCTACAGCTAGGGCAAAGATAGCCACGAATTGGTTTGTAAATCCGAAGTATCTCCAAAGAATGTTGAATCCTTTAGGGTTAGATTTAGCAAAGTAAAGGATAGCTGCTGCTGGAACAAATAGACAAGCAGATAGACCTGCACGCTTAGCAGCTTGCTTTTGATCTATATTTAACTCTTCAGCTATGATTAATCTTAAAGATCTAAAGGCAGTATCACCAGATGTGATAGGAAGTGCGATAACACCGATTACTGCAATAAGTCCTCCGACATTACCCATGAAGTATCTTGATATTTCACCAACCATAAGAGTACCTGGTGTGTCTAGGGCAGCTGTTCCTGTAGAGAAAATTACCATAGCACCTGCAGCCCAAATCATAGCGATAATTCCTTCTGCTATCATTGTAGAGTAGAAAGTAGTCCTTGCTTCTTTTTCACTTCTAACAGTTCTAGAAACTAGGGTAACTTGTGATCCGTGGAAGCCTGATAGTATACCACATGCAACTGTGATGAAGAATGATGGTATGAATCTTTGTCCAAGTGGATGCTCAGCTAGAAGCCCTTGACCCTTAAATGCTAGGTCAGCATTTCCCTTTATTAATATACCTATGAAAACACCAATTGCTGAGATAATGAGGAAGGCTCCAAATATTGGATAGATTCTTCCGATTAGCTTATCTATAGGGAGAACTGTTGATAGGATATAATATGCGAAGATTACTGCATAAATTACCCAGATTACGTTTGAGTTTGGATCTGCGCCCATGATATCATTTGCAATCAAGTCCCCAGGTGTATAAACAAACACAACACCAGTTAGTAGAAGAAGGATTGCGATAACAATGTTGTAGAATTTCCTACATCCCTCACCAATGTACTTACCAACAAGCTTTGGAACTTGGCTTCCGCCGTTTCTCATTGATATAAAACCTGTACAAAAATCGTGAACTGCACCTGCAAAGACACAACCGATTGGAATTGCGATAAATGCAATAGGTCCAAATAGGATTCCTTGGATAGGTCCTAAGATTGGGCCAGTTCCTGCGATGTTTAGTAAGTTAATAAGCCAGTTTTTCTTCTCGCTCATAGCAACAAAGTCGACTCCGTCAGCTTTTCTAACAGCTGGAGTCTCACGATCGTCGGGCTCTAGTTGTTTTTCAACATATTTAGAATAGATGAATCCGCCGCCGATCAATATTATAAGACCGATAATAAATAATAACATATTTTCCTCCTTTATTTATGTATCTATCTTAATTATAAACGTTTATATGAATAAATACAAGAGAAATAACGTTTTCTAATGTAAAATATTTATTAAATAAGGGCGAATATAAATAATAAAAACCTAGTCTTATAGAAATATTGAATTTATACTATATGAAAGTATAATAATCATAGCAAAAGAGTGGGGGATGGTTTCCACTCTTTTAATCTGTTAAGACGAAGGAAGGTAGTATGGATTTAACAAAAAGATTGAAAGAAGTCTTTGAAGCAGATATCGAAAAGTTAGGTTACGAATTAGTAGATATCGAATTTAAAGGCCAAAAAAACAACAAAAGCCTAACGTTCTTTATCTACAATAAGGATGGGATTACAATCGAAGATTGTGAGAAGGTTAGTGCTTTTCTTGATGAGAAACTCGACGAGATTGATATCATAAAAGATTCATATTATCTCGAAGTCTCAAGTCAAGATCTATCCCGTCCTCTTAAGACTGATAGGGATATAGAAAGAAATAAGGATGAGCTATTAAAAATCAAGTTAAAAAATGGTGAGATTTTTCTAGGTAAAATCAAAGATATTGGCGAAGATTTTTATGAATTTGTCCTAGAAGATGAAAATACTAAGAAAGTTAAGAAAGAAGACGTAAAAGAAATTTATATTGAGATTGTTTTCTAAGGAGATATTATGAACAATGATTTTATGTTGGCTTTGGATGAGCTTTGTAAGGAAAAAAATCTGGATAAGGCAACCATCCTAGATGCCTTACAGAAGGCCCTTATCAAAAGTTACCAAAAAAATTATGACAACGAAGAAAATGTTGATGTCATAATTGATGAAGAGACTGGACAAATTGAAGTCTTTGCCCTAAAGGAAGTTGTAGATGAAGTAGATGATACTATCACAGAAATTTCCCTAAAGGATGCCTTGGAGGAAAATGCAAGCTATCATTTAGGTGATATTGCAAGGATTAAGCTTACTCCCAAAAACTTCGGCAGAGTCGCAGCCCAAACTGCAAGAAATATCGTGATCCAAAAGATTAGAGATGCCCAAAGAGACTCACTTTACGGAGAATACATCGAAAGGGCAAATGAGATGATTACAGGAACTGTACAAAGACAAGATAAGTATAATGTATATGTAAACTTAGATAAAATCGAAGGTGTAGTTCCAGTAAAAGAGCAAGTTCCCACAGAAGAATATCCGGCAAACGCTAAGATGAAGTTTCTTATAAAGGAAGTTAGAAATTCTTCTAAAGAACCTCAAATTGTCCTATCAAGAGCAAGTCAAGATCTTATTACAAGGCTTTTCGAGCTTGAAGTTCCTGAGATTACTGATGGGATAATTGAAATCTATTCCCTAGCTAGAGAAGCTGGATCTAGGACTAAGATGGCAGTGTTTTCAAATGACGAAGGAATTGATGCAGTCGGAGCTTGCATTGGCTTTAAGGGAATTAGGGTAAATTCCATAGTTGAAGAGCTACAAGGAGAAAAAATCGACATAATTAATTTTGATAAAGACATCAAAGTATTTATATCAAATGCCCTATCTCCAGCTGATATTATCGAAGTTCTAGTCAATGAAAAAAGCAAGAAGAGTCTAGTAGTTGTAGCAAGCGACCAACTATCCCTAGCCATAGGTAAGGAAGGTCAAAACGCAAGACTTGCAGCAAGACTAACTGGCTGGAAGATCGATATAAAAAGTAGCGAAGAATACGAAAGCTTAAGCCAAGAAGAAATAGATGAAATTCTTGGATTAAATGAAGTAGACGAAGAGGTGGAAAGTGGTGATGAAACTTCTCTTGTAGAAGAAGATGAAGCTTTAGACCTCTATGATGAAAACGATGATACTGAAGAAGATTTAATAAGAGATTTTGAAGTAGAAGAAATAATAGAAGAAGAAAGAGATGATACAGTAGAAGAGATTACAAACATTGATTCCACTGTAGAAGCCTATGAAGATGAATCTAACGAGGATTAGAAAATGAAAAAAGCTAAGAAGATTCCACAAAGAAAATGTGTGGTATGTGGCAAGCTTAAAGACAAAAAAGACCTTCTAAGAGTTGTAAAAAACAAAGAAGAAGGAATTTTGATAGATGAATCTGGAAAGAAAAACGGAAGAGGCGCCTACATTTGCAAGGATGATGCTTGCATAGAGGAAGCCATCAGGACAAATAAGCTAAACCGAGTTTTTAGAACAGAAGTTTCGGATGAACTTTACGAGGAGTTAAAAGCTTATGAAGTAAATTGAGGAGAGTTATATGGCAGAAAAAGTAAGAGTATATGAATTAGCAAAAGAAAATAACATGGCAGCCAAGGAAATGGTGAAACTATTAAATGAGGAATTTGGCCTAAATATCAAATCCCACATGTCCATGGTTGGAGGAAGTGATCTTGAGCTTATCCAAGGCTATTTTGATGAGATAGAAGAAGAAAAGATAAAATCTAATAAAAAGAAACATCAAAAAGACAATAATAAAAATAGCAAAAATCATAAAAACATCAAACACGCCAAAGATGTAGAAGATGATGATTTTGAGGAAGAAAAGCCAAAGAAAAAGAGAAAGAAAAAAAGCAAGAACAAGAAAACTTCTAAGGCTAACAAGAAACAAGTCGAAGAGAAAAAGAATGATGGAATAATAGAAATCCCTGAAACTGTAAATGTAAAGACTTTTGCTGACAAGATAGGAGAATCTCCAAATTCTGTAATAGGAAAACTAATTGGTCTTGGCGTAATGGCAGGACTAAATGATCAAATCGAGTTTGAGCAAGCAGAACTAGTTGCCCTAGACTTTGGCAAGGAGATAAAACTAGAAGAAGAGTACGATGCCATTGAAGAACAACAAGTAGAACTAGACTATGAAGACAAGGAAGAAGACCTAGTTAACAGACCTCCAGTAGTTTCTGTAATGGGTCACGTTGACCATGGTAAGACTTCTATCCTTGATAAGATTAGATCAACAAGAGTTACAAGTGGCGAAGCAGGAGGTATCACCCAACATATTGGTGCTTCTGTGGTTGATATTAACGATAAGAAGATAAGTTTCCTTGATACACCTGGCCACGAAGCCTTCACCGAAATGAGAATGAGGGGAGCTCAAGCAACTGATATAGCAATTCTAGTAGTTGCAGCAGATGATGGTGTAATGCCACAAACTGTTGAGGCGATTAACCACGCCAAGGCTGCTGGAATACCAATTGTAGTAGCTATAAATAAAATTGATAAGGAAGTAGCTGACCCTAACAGAGTAAAACAAGAATTAATGGAACATGGTCTTGTATCAGAAGAATGGGGAGGAGACACCATCATGGTTCCAGTATCTGCTCATACAGGAGAAGGTATTGATGATTTACTAGAGATGGTTCTTCTTGTAGCTGAAATGAGAGAGCTTAAGGCAAATCCAAACAGACGAGCAGTAGGTATCATAATAGAAGCCCAACTTGACAAGGCAAGAGGAGCAGTTGCAACAGTGCTTGTACAAAAGGGAACCCTTCATGCAGGAGACTATGTAGTAACAGGATCTGCATCAGGTAGGATTAGAGCTATGTTTAACTCTCTTGGAGAAGCAATCGAAGAAGCAGCTCCTTCAATGCCAGCCCAAATCCTAGGTCTATCTGACGTTGCCGAAGCAGGAGATATGATCTATGCTGTAGAAGATGAGAAGCTTGCTCGTGAATTTGCAGATAGGGCAGCAGAGTTCAAACGTGAAGAGCACCTTAAGGCAAAGGCTAATACCAACCTTGAAGATATGTATTCAGATATCGGAGATGGTGAGCTAAAAGAGCTTAATATTATAGTTAAAACTGACGTTAAAGGAACAGTAGATGCTGTAAGCCATTCACTAGTGAAGCTTTCAAATGAAGAAGTTAAGGTATCTGTTATAGCAGGAGCTGTAGGAGGAATCACAGAATCAGATATCCTTCTTGCCCAAGCCTCTAACGCAGTTATTATAGGATTTAATGTAAGACCAACCCAAGGAGCTTTGGAAAGAGCCAAAGATAACAATATTGAAATCAGAACATATTCTGTAATCTATGAAGCAATCGAAGATGTAGAAAAAGCTATCAAGGGTATGCTTGATCCAGAATTTAAGGAAGTTGTCCTTGGTAGGGCTGAAGTACGTGATACCTTCAAGGTTCCAGGAGCAGGAACAGTTGCTGGTGTTATGGTTACAAATGGTTCTGTTCCAAGAAGAGCAAGCATCAGACTCCTACGTGACAATATCGTAATATTTGACGGTGATATCTCATCAATGAAGAGATTTAAGGACGATGCCAAAGAACTTGCTGGTGGTTACGAGGGAGGTATTGGTCTAAATAGATTCAATGATATCAAGGTTGGAGATGTCATGGAAGCCTATGAAATGGTTGAAAAGGAAAGAGATTAATGAATAAAAGAAGAACAGAAAGAATCTCATCTGAAGTCAAAAAAGAATTATCCAAAATTCTAAGAGATGACTTAAACGATCCAAGACTTAGCACAGAGGCTATGGTTACTATAACAGATGTTGAAGTAACCAACGACCTCTCCTATGCTGACTGTTACGTGAGCGTACTAGGAGATGCTACAAATAAGGAAGATGTACTCGAGGCTTTAGAGCAAGCAAAAGGTTACATCAAAATCCTTATTGGAGAGAGGATGAGACTTAGATCTATGCCAGAATTTAGATTCAAAATCGATAACTCAATCGAACATGGAGCTTACATGGATAAGCTAATAGCTGAAACAATTGCAAAGGATAAGAAAGCTAATGAAGAAAGAGAAAATCAGTAAAGAAAAACTCGATAAATTTAAAGAACTTGTCGATAATGCAGAAACAATTGCAATAGCAAGCCATATCAACCCAGATGGAGACAATCTGGGTTCTACCCTTGCCCTTAGGAAATCTCTAGAGCTTTATGGAAAAGATGTCGAGCTTCTAGCTAACGATATTATAGATGACTACCTACATTTCTTGCCTGAGAAGGAAAATTACAAGGAAGCCTCAAGGGAGGCTTATGACTTGTTTATGATTTTGGACTGCTCAGAATTTGATAGGATTGGAGATAGTCTTACACCTATTGCAAAAGCTTCCAAAAACACCTTGGTTATAGACCACCACGTAGGAGGAGGAATAGATACAGACCTTAATCTAATCTATGACACAGCTCCTGCTACATGTGAGCTTGTCTTTGAAATTATCGAAAGATTAGACCTTCCTATAGATAAGGACATAGCAAGTTTAATTTATACAGGACTTTGCACGGACACTAATAGATTTTTATATTCAAATGTAACAGAATATACCTTCTACGTTGCGGGAAGACTTCTAAGTCTTGGAACAGATAGCGAATATATCTATAGAAACTTATATCAATCAAAGCCTATGAAGGTAATGAAATTCCAAACAGAAGTAATAGCAAATGCTAAATTTATGGACAAAAAAGCCTATTCTATTATTTCCAAGGATCTTGTCAAAAAACATGGAGTCCAAATGGGAGATGCTGAAACAATCGTAGGTATGCTAAGAGATATAGATGAAGTCGGAGTGTCTATGATTCTCAAGGAATACGACAATGGAGAATACAAGGTATCCCTAAGAAGTAAGGATGTAGATGTAGCAAAAGTTGCTCGTGAAAACGGCGGCGGAGGCCATATCAAGGCTAGCGGATTTTCCATCTTCGATGATTCACTAGAAGCTGCAAGCAAGAAGGCTATCGCTATCCTAAAGGAAATTGATGTATAGCGGCATCCTAAATGTAGATAAGGAAAAGGGAATATCTTCAGCAAGGGTGGTATCTCTCGTAAGGCGAGCCTTAAATCAGAAGAAGGTAGGCCATACAGGAACCCTTGACCTTGAGGCAAGCGGGGTACTTCCAATTGTTGTTGGCAAGGCAACAAGGGTATCCGACTACATGATGGGTAAGGATAAAACCTATGAGTGTCTGATGGAATTTGGAAAAAAGACCGATACCCTGGATGCAGCAGGAGAAGTCATCAAGGAAAGCTCTAAGACTTGCAAGAGAGAGGATTTGGAAAAAGTTCTAGAAAAATACAGGGGAGAAATAGAACAAATTCCTCCTATGTATTCTGCCCTAAAGGTAGACGGCAAGAAACTTTACGAGCTTGCTAGAAGTGGTAAGGAAATCGAAAGAAAAAAAAGAAAAGTTAAAATCTATTCCATAAAGCTAATAGACTTTGACTTTCCTTATGCAAAGATTTCTGTAACTTGCTCTAAGGGGACCTATATTAGAACTCTTGTAGATGATATTGGAGAAGATTTGGGCTGTTTATCTTTTGTAAAGGAGCTTAGAAGAGTTAGAGTCGGAGACTTTCTAGTAGATGAAGCAGTTAAATCATCAGATATTTTAGAAATGGATAAGGATAAGCTTTTATCTAAGCTTGATAGAGTAGATAAGGCCTTAGATAATTTTCCGAGATTCGACCTTTCTGAAAATCTTTTCGATAAGGCCGTAAATGGCATGACTATAAAAATAGACGAAATAATAGACGAAGAAGTTGAAGAAGTTAGAGTATATTCGAGAGATGAATTTATTGGCTTGGCTAAGAGTTTTGAGAGTAGGGGCGGATATTTTCTAAAGATGGAGAAAGTATTTTATGATAGAGAAAATAAAAATATATGACCTAAATATGGACCTACCAGATCTTGAAAAAAAGGCGGTAAGTCTTGGAAACTTCGATGGGGTTCACTTAGGCCATCAAAAACTAATGAAAAATAATCTAGAAATTAGCAAAAAGTATGACCTAGAGCCTTCAGTCTTGTTGTTTAAAGAAAACACTAAACTAAGACTAAAGGATGAGAAAGAGTATATGACAAGTCTTGAGGATAAGATTGAGATTTTGGCGTCGATGGGGATTAATACATTTTGCTTGATAGATTTTGATGAAAAGTTTATGAATCTTTCTCCAAGAGAATTTATATCTGAAATTATTAACAAAAAGCTCAACGCATCCTACGTTATTTGTGGCAAGGACTACAGATTTGGTAGGAAGGCCTCAGGTGATGTCGAAACTCTTAGAAAGCTTGAAGATGAATATAATTACAAGACTTCAGTAGTTGAATTTGAAAAGGAAGATGAGGTAAACAAAATCTCATCCAATCATCTAAGAGATCTAATAAGAGAAGGGAATATCAGAAAAGTAAACAAACTTCTAGGTAGAAATTACAAGATAAAAGGAAGGGTTGTAGATGGCGCCAAAAGAGGCAGGACCCTAAACTTTCCTACAGCAAACCTTAAGCTTAGCTTTAACTATGTCCTTCCCGTAGATGGGGTTTACTTTACAAAGGTTAATATCGATGGAGCCTCTTACTACGCCTTAAGCAATGTAGGAACCAATCCTACTTTTGATGAAAGCCACAGAAAAGTAGAGACCTACATTCTCGACTTTAGTCAAAATATTTATGGTAAGGATATTTCTATAGAATTCATAGAGTTTTTCCGTTATGATATCAAATTCGATAGTAAGGAAGCCTTGATAGATCAGATGAATTCAGATAAGAAAAAGGCCTATGAATATCTTGAAAATATTTTGCAAAAGGAAGAAGAGCAAGTATAATAATTAGCGGTACCTTTGCTAAGTAAATGATACCTCGACCTTTACTTGGTAAATGGCAAATATTATAAATGGAGGAAATTATGTTAAAAGCAGACGAAAAACAAGCAATAATCAAAGAATACCAATTAGAAGAAGGAGACACAGGTTCTCCAGAAGTTCAAATCGCAATCCTTTCAAAGAGAATTGCTGATCTTACAGAACACTTAAAGAATAACAAAAAAGATCACTCATCAAGAAGAGGTCTTTACAAAATGATTAGACGTAGAAAAGGTATGTTAAACTACCTAAGAGATAATGACATTGATAGATACAGATCAATCGTTGAGAGACTAGGTCTAAGAGGTTAATTATTGGCGGGGCATTCCCGCCTTATTTTATATATAAAAACATAGGAGTAAAGATGGTAAAAACTTACAAATACGAATCAAAATTAGGCAAAGATTTTGAAGTTACTATTGGTAAATTTGCAGAACAAGCCAATGGTGAATGCTACATAAAAAGTGGCGATACTTCTTTGCTTGTAACAGCAGTTGCAAGTGAGAAGCCAAGGGAAGGAATAGACTTTTTCCCACTAATATGTGATTTTCAAGAAAAACTATATGCAGTAGGAAAAATTCCTGGAGGATTCCTCAAAAGAGAAGGAAAGGCAAGCGATGAGGCAACCCTTATCTCTCGTCAAATGGACAGACCTCTTAGACCACTTTTTCCAGAAAATTACTACAATGATGTACAAATCATAGCCACAGTTTTGTCTATGGATGAAGATAACCTCCCAGACCCACTTACAACAATAGGTGCTTCAATCGCTTTAGGAATATCTGATATTCCATTCGATGGTCCAGTTGGAGCTTGTATGGTTGGTAAGGTTGATGATAAGCTAATCATTAATCCAAACAAGGAAGAAAGAGAAAAATCTAGCCTAGAGCTTACTGTAGCAGGTAAGAAGGGAGCTATCAATATGGTAGAGGCTGGAGCAAAGGAGATTTCTGAAGGAGAAATGCTCGAAGCAATGCTTCTTGCCCTAGAAGAGATTGGTAATATTTCTGACTTTATCCAAACTATAATCGACGAAATAGGAAAAGAAAAAATCGAAGTTGCCCAAGTAGAAGAGACAGAACTTGATAGAAAGATTTCAGCAGATTTTGAAGAAGAAATCAAAAACTCAATAAGAACTACAGATAAGACTGAAAGAGAAGATAATATCTTCAATATCGAAGAAGCTGCTAAGGAAAAATATCTAGAAGAATATCCAGAAAGTGAAGATGAAATTCACAGAAGAATTGATAATATCATGAAAAAAGAAGTTCGTCGTATGATTTCTATCGATAAGATTAGACCAGACGGACGTGATCTTACAGAAATCAGACCACTTTCTGCAGAAGCAGGACTTCTTCCAAGAGTACACGGATCAGGACTCTTCCAAAGAGGACAAACACAAGTCCTATCTGTAGTAACCCTAGGATCTCCTGCTGATGTTCAAATTATAGATGGATTAAATAGAGAAGAAATTCAAAAAAGATATATCCACCAATACAACTTCCCACCATTTTGCGTTGGAGATGTAAGACCACTGAGAGGACCAGGTCGTCGTGAGATTGGTCACGGACGTTTGGCAGAAAGAGCCCTATTACCAGTCCTTCCAGATGAAAAAGACTTCCCTTACACAATTAGAGTTGTATCAGAAGTACTATCATCAAATGGATCAAGCTCTCAAGCTTCTATCTGTGGTTCAACCCTCTCTCTAATGGATGCAGGAGTACCAATAACTAAACCTGTTGCAGGAATTGCCATGGGTCTTATCAAGGAAGATGACTCTATATCAATCCTTACAGATATCCAAGGTCTAGAAGACCACCTAGGAGATATGGACTTTAAGGTTGCAGGAACTCGTGATGGAATTACAGCCCTACAAATGGATATGAAAATCGACGGAATCACAAGAGAAGTTCTAGAAGAATCTCTAAATGACGCTCACAATGCTAGAATGAGAATCCTAGATGTAATAGAATCTGCGATTGATAAGCCAAGAAGTGACATTTCAGATTATGCGCCAAGACTATTTACAATCGACATCGACCCAGAAAAGGTGCGTGATGTAATAGGTTCTGGTGGAAAGACAATCAACAAGATTATAGACGCTACTGGAGTTAAGATTGAAACTGAAGATGATGGACACATCACTGTTGCTTCTGAGGATGGCCAAAGTGGTAAGAAGGCAATTGAGATGATCAAATCCATCGTAACAGATCCAAAACCAGGTGACATATATACTGGTAAGGTTGTTAGGATTATGAACTTCGGAGCCTTTGTAGAAATTGCAATTGGTAAGGAAGGTCTCCTCCACATTTCTCAAATAGACCACCACAGGGTAGAAAAGGTTGAAGATGTCTTAAGCGTAGGAGATGAGGTTAAGGTAAAGGTAACAGAAATTGATAGGCAAGGAAGAATCAACCTATCAAGAAAGGCCCTCCTAGAAAAACCAGAAGCATGGCCAGTTGACGAATCACCTTACAGAAAAGATAAAAAAGATAAGTAAGAGCACTTAAATAAACTGTTTTAGACAGTAAGAGACTTTTGACAAGTCTATATTCCTCAAAGCACGGCGGGAGAATTTCTTCGTTTCGCTTGAGGGATAAGTCTTTAATTTATAATAATAAAGATAGTCTCTAAGCTAAACTGTCATGGCAGTTTATTTTTTATGCCTCTTAATATATAATTATAGAGAGGTGGATATGACTAGTAAAAATCAAAACAGAATCAGAAAAAAATCGAATAAAAAATCACCTAATAGGACTAAGACTAAAAAGCCTAGGGAAAGTAAGTTTGATTTCAGGAGATTTTCTCTAATAATGATGGCAGTCCAAGTCGTTTTATTTATATTTATTTTAAGTTCTAACACTGGACTTATGGGATATGTCTTGTCAGACTTCTTTGCCAAAATCTTCGGCAAATTTGCCCTAGTCTTCCCAGTTCTTGTATTTATAAGCTTTTTATCAGAGCTTAGGGGAAGATTTAGAGAAAACTTATCTAAGTTTTTGCTCCTTTATACAATTTACCTACTCACTCTAGCAATCTTTTCAAGAGACTTTATAAGAAATGAGCTTGCTTGGTCTGTCCAATATGCAGCAAGCCAAAAAGCTGATGGTGGAGGCGCTCTTGGGGGAGCAATTTCCTTCTTCTTAGTCAATCTAATGGGAAATCTGGGACTATATATTCTATACGGCCTTTCAATATTTGCACTCTTAATTGATATAAGTCCTTTAACTTATGGAGAATTTTTTGGAAAAGTTAGGGAAGTTTTCATCAAATTAATTCAAAGCATAAAAAATCTTACGATTAGGGCTAAAAGCTCAATTGAGGAAAAAAGACAAAGGCAGAAAGAAGAAAAAATCGAAATTTCTAGAGAAGACGAATTAGAAGAAAGACAATCTCCTCCAAAAGAATCTCCAATTAATGTAAAGGAAGAAGAGATTGTGAAAGAGGGTGAAGTTAAGAGAAAACCTGTCAAGAATTTCGACTTAGATAGCTTAGGCGATGCTAAAGTAAACAATTACAAGTCTCGTCAAGTCGAGATGTCCGATTTCAATGAAAGTTTCAGAAGAGAATTCGGAGATTATACCTATCCATCCATCAATCTTTTGGAAGATAGGAACGAAGATGGGGGAGTAGATGATAAGGAAATCAGAGCTCGAGCAGTAGCTATAGAAGAGACTTTGGACTCATTTGGCATAGATGGTAAGGTCGTACAAATTGACGTAGGTCCTACAGTAACTTGCTATGAGCTAAAACCTCAAAGGGGAGTTAAGGTTAGTAAGATTGTAAATTTATCTGATGACTTGGCCCTTGCCCTCGCTACAAGTGGGATAAGAATACTTGCCCCAATTCCTGGCAAAAGCCATGTTGGTATCGAAGTTCCCAATGATAAGAAGGAAGTCGTTGGCCTTAAGGAAATTTTATCTTCAGAAAACTTCGTAAAATCCAAATACACGATTCCCTTTGCTATGGGTAAGTCCATATCAGGAGATGTGGAGGTCTCTGCTATTGAGAAGATGCCTCACCTTTTGGTATCGGGAGCGACAGGTTCTGGTAAGTCAGTTTGTATCAATACCATCATTATGTCAATTCTCTATAAACACTCACCAAATGATGTAAAACTTCTCTTAGTAGACCCAAAGGTTGTAGAACTTTCTATCTACAATGGCATACCACATCTAATCATGCCTGTGATTACTGATCCTAAGAAGGCTTCATCATCACTTTTCTGGGCCATAAGCGAGATGGAGAAGAGATATAAATTATTTGAGAAAAATCACGTTAGAGATATAGTTGGATATAAGAAGGCCCAAGAATCCGACGACTCTATGGAAAATCTTCCATATATAGTAATTATAATAGACGAGCTTGCAGATTTGATGATGACTGTAGGAGCAGAGGTCGAAGATTATATAACAAGATTAGCTCAAAAGTCCAGAGCCTGCGGCATTCACTTAATCATTGCAACCCAAAGACCTACAGTCGATGTCATAACAGGAACTATCAAGGCAAATATTCCTTCAAGGATCTCCTTTGCAGTTACAAGCCAAATAGATTCTAGAACAATTCTTGACACCCAAGGCGCGGAGAAGCTTCTAGGTAAGGGAGATATGCTCTACGCTTCAAGCGATTCTATGAGACCAACTAGGATTCAGGGCGCCTTTGTCTCTGATGATGAGGTAATAAGCGTTGTAAGAACGATCAAGGAAGGAAACGAGGCCAATTACGACGAGGAAGCCATAGAGAAGGTAGAAGAAAACGTCGAAAGTCCAACAGAAGGTTCAGACGATGAGGATGAGCTAATTGATGAGGCTATCAAGGTTATAATCAACGAAAATACAGCCTCAGTATCAATGCTTCAAAGAAAGCTTAAGATAGGCTACGCCAGAGCTGGAAGGATAATCGACCAGTTGGAACAAAGAGGAGTAGTCGGAGGATATGAAGGATCCAAGCCAAGAAAGGTCTTAGTAGATAGGTCCTATTTAGAAGGAGAAGAAAATGAATTTAGCTAACAAAATAACCCTTGTAAGACTATTTTTAATCCCAGTTTTTGTCATAATCTTTATGATAAGCGGAAGGGATATGAATATAGCAGCTATTGTCTTTATCATAGCAAGTCTTACAGATGCAGTAGATGGTCATATAGCAAGAAGCAGAAACATGATAACAAACTTTGGTAAGTTTACCGATCCCTTGGTAGATAAGGTCCTAACCATGGCAGCCTTCTTGGTATTAGTAGAAGATAATACAATACCTGCTTGGCCTGTTATAATAATAATCTCAAGAGAGCTTATAATCACAGGATTTAGGACTCTTGCGGCAGATTCTGGAATAACAATTGCAGCAAGCATGTGGGGTAAGGCAAAGACTACAAGCCAAATGATATCATTAGTAATGCTTTTACTAAATGCACCTAGCCTAAATAAAGCTGGATTATTTGTCTTCTATATAGCAGTAATTCTCACGGTAGTATCTGGAGTGGACTATATAGTTAAGAATAAAAAAGTCCTAGACTTGGAAAACATATAAAAGCTTTAGGAAGAAAAATAGAATAATATTAATAGGATTAGCTTTTGTAAATAATAGTTCTATCATTAAGCTAAGAGCCAAAGCATTCTTAAAAGAACTTTGACCTATAAGCTTGTGATAGAAAAGATTTTATTTGCGAAAGCTTCTTTATTTTGTATAATGCTTTAAGAAAATTAATAAAATGATATAATAATAGTAGATTTTGTACAGATTATATAAATAGTAGAGGAGAGTTTATGGATAAAGATAAGCAAAAAGCCTTAGACCAGGCTTTTAAAAATATAGAGAAAAAATATGGTAAGGGAGCTATAATGAAGATGGGTGAAGCTCCTAGAGTTTCAGTATCTGCTATTCCAACTGGAGCAGTCAATCTCGATATAGCTTTAGGTATCGGTGGAATTCCTAGGGGAAGAGTAGTTGAAATCTTTGGACCTGAATCATCTGGTAAGACGACCCTTGCCCTTCATATAGTTGCAGAAGATCAAAAGCAAGATCAGACTTGTGCCTTCATCGATGCCGAGCACGCCCTAGATGCAGAATATGCAGAAAACTTGGGAGTTGATATAGATAACTTAATCCTCTCTCAACCAGATACTGGAGAGCAAGGTCTAGATATAGCTGAAAGTCTTGTAAGAAGTGGGGCGGTTGACCTAATAGTAATCGACTCAGTTGCAGCCCTCGTTCCTAGAGCAGAAATCGAAGGAGAAATGGGAGATAGCCACGTTGGTCTTCAAGCTAGACTTATGAGTCAAGCCCTTAGGAGACTAACTGGTGTTATAGCAAAATCAAACACAACAGTGATTTTTATCAACCAATTAAGAGAAAAAGTTGGAGTTATGTTCGGTTCTCCTGAGACAACACCAGGTGGTCGTGCCCTTAAGTTCTATTCATCAGTAAGACTTGACATCAGAAGGATAAAGACAATAACCCAAGGAGATAATTCTATAGGATCAAGAACTAGGGTTAAGGTTGTCAAAAACAAGGTGGCTCCTCCATTCAAGGTAGTAGAGTTTGATATCATGTATGGTAAGGGTATTTCTAAATCTGGAGTACTTTTAGATACAGCTGTAGATATGGACATAGTTGATAAGGCAGGATCTTGGTTCTCCTACAAGGACGAAAAGCTCGGCCAAGGTAGGGAGAATGTCAAAGACCTCTTAGAAGAAAATCCAGAGCTTATGGCCCAAATAGATGCAGAGGTTAGAAAGAGCATAATCCAAGCCCAAGAGGATGAGGAAGATAATACAGAAGAAGATAAGAAAGAAGAAAAATAATTCATTTAAATTAAGAAGACCCTAAATTCTAGAATGTGGATTTGGGGTCTTCTTCTTATTCGAGGAAGCTTAATTGATTTAGTTTTCTTTCCTGAAGATTTGATAAAGATATTCCTATTAGCCTAAGCATCTCGCCCTTGTGGAGGTCTTCTAAGAGACTTAAGGCTTCATTGTAGATATCTTTTGCCCTATAAATTGGCTCTTGGAGGGTAATAGATCTAGTGTGATTTTTGAATTTGGCATCTTTTATTTTTAAATTTACGGTTTTTCCTTGAATATTTTTGATATCCATCTCATCTTCTATAAGCTCAGATAAGTTCCTAAGATAGGAAGCGAGTATTGCGATATCATTGGTGTTTTGGGCAAATGTTCTTTCTTTGCCTATACTTTTCCTAACTCTAGAAGGATTAATCTTCCTTTCGTCAACTCCTCTTATTACCTGATAGATATAGGCTCCTTGCTTACCAAAGTTATCAATCAAGTATTCGTAGTCGAGCTTAAGGAGGTCTTCTACTTTATAGACGCCTATTTTATTTAATCTCTCGCTAGTTTTCTTGCCTATGCCGTGGACCTTATTTACAGGAATATCAGGTAAGAAATAATCTAGGTCTTCTTTTCTAATTTGAGTTATCCCATGAGGCTTTTGCCAATCGCTTGCAAGCTTTGCTAGAAACTTGTTATAGGATATACCGATAGAAATACCTATACCAGTTTTACTTATGACTTCGTCTTGAAGCTTTCTAGCAAGTAATTTGGGAGAGTCTGTTTCTACAAGTAGATAAGCCTCATCTACAGAAACTTGCTCCATAAGCTTAGCATATCCTCTTACAAGAGAAAAAACTTCTTTGGACTTTTCTCTGTAATATTTGTGATCTACTGGTAGAAGAATGAGATTTGGACAAAGTTCTTTCGCCATAAAGACAGGCATAGCTGAATGTAGGCCATATTCCCTTGCCTTGTAGTTAGCAGTTGTTAATATAGACCTATTACTAAGGCCACCAACAGCTAGGGGCATATTATTAAATTGTGGATTTCTTAAAATTTCACATGATGCATAGAAAGCATCACAGTCTATATGAAAAATATTTTGCATAATCGAATTATACTTCTTATTGTTTTTTATTAAATTTATTATATGGGTATAAAGATATTAAGTGAAAGGATTGGATATGAATATAGATCAAAATAAAAATTTAGAGCATCTAGGGATAGATGTCAAGAAACTAAAAGCTGGTGAGAGTATAACAATTCCTCTTCATGAGGAAAAAATCACTATAAACAAAAGAAAAAAAGTTGTTGAATATATCGTAATTAAGAAAGAAAAATATACTGTAATGGAGAAAATTAAGGTTCCTGTAAAAAAAGAAGTCCTTAAAGTAAGAGAGGACCTAGAAGAAAAATAATAAATTAAACTTTATTATATTTTTAAAATTAATTTAGAAAAAGGTTTGATCTTATTTTTTTGGGTAATAATATAAAGACGATAGTATCTAAGAATTATAATTGAAGTAAACTACAAGGAGAAATCAATGGCACATTTTGAAACATTTAGAACAGAAGAGGAATTACTAGAAAGAATTTCACAACTTAGAAATGAAGGATTTAGTGATTCAGAACTTGAAGTAATTTCACATGATCAATACGATAATCCAGAGTTTAAATATTTAGATATCAACGATAGAGAAAGAAGAGCTGAACTACAACCAGAATATAACGGTATATTCGGCTACTACACAGGGGATGTAACAGATCCAACAATCTTTAATGGATTTGGTTATGACAACACTCTAAGTGAAGAAGCATTAGGTGCAGTTGAAAATGGATACTATGTCCTATCAATCAATAGAGATGACCTAGATGATAGTTACTATGATAGTTCATATGAACAACGTAAAAACTTCATTGACGAAGATATAGCTAATAGAGATGACTTGAGTGCTAGAGAAAAAATTAGACTACACGAGGAAAGACTAAGAGTTAACAAGCAAAGAGTTAAAACTGGTGAAGTTGGCCTTAGCAAGGAAGTAGTAACTGAAACTCAAGAAGTAGAAGTTCCAGTTGAAAAAGAAAGAGTTACTATAGAAAGACATAAGGTAGATGAAAAAGCTGATGATAACTTTAGCTTTGATGCCAAAGAAGATGAAATAGTAATCCCAGTTCACGAAGAAGAAGTAACTGTAGATAGGGAAAATGTAGTTACTGAAGAAGTTGAAGTTAAAAAAGATAAGCTAGAAGAAACTCAAAGGGTTTCTGAAGATGTTAGAAGAGAAGAACTTCACGTAAATAAGACTGGTGATGTTAGAGAAGTTGAAGGTGATAGGACTATTACTGAAGGAACTAATGAACCTGGTTTTAATAAAACTAATGAAAAAGTAGTTAAAGAAGAAAAAGATGAAGGCGGATTCCTAGATAACCTATTTGGTGGCAAGGATAAATAAAATAATATATTTTAGGCTGGGGTTATCCCCAGCTTTTTATTTTGCCTTAATATTATAAAAAAGTAGAATAAAGGTATGAGAATAGATAAATTTTTAAAAAATGCGAGAATTATAAAAAGAAGACAAGTTGCTAAAGAGGCTTGTGGAAACGGTAGGGTTAAGATAAATGAAAAAGAAGCCAAGCCGGGAAGCCTCGTAGAAGAAGGAGACATAGTAGAAGTCGCCTTTGGCAAGAGCAATCTTAAATTTAGAGTGCTAAACTTGATTGACGGAGCCAAGAAAAACGATGCTTTTTCTATGTATGAGGTTATCGATGAGTAAGAAGAATTCGTATCTTAAGCAAAGAAGAAAGAAAAACCAAAGATTTCTATTGACTATCCTATCAATCCTTGCTCTATCGGCGGGATCTTTTAGCCTATACAATAAGGCTATTGAAAAGGAATACGCCAAGGTAAATAAGGATATCGAATCTTTGAACAAGAAAAAAGAAGACTTGAAAATTACCATCAAGTCCTTGAAGGAAGATTACGACAATAGAAATACTGATGAGTTTAAGGAAAAGATTGCAAGAGATAGACTAGATATGGTTAAGAAATCTGAAGTGGTCTATGAAGATGACAATAATAAATAGAGTTAGAGAAACTATAATAGCAAATAAACTTATTGAAAAAGGTGATCATATCATAGTCGGCGCAAGCGGAGGGCCGGATAGTCAGTTTCTTATATATGCTTTGATGGAACTTAGGAAGGAAATAGATTTTACAATTATCCTTGCCCACCTAAACCACCTACATAGACAAGAGGCAGATTTTGATGAGAGCCTAGTAGAAGAGACCGCAGAGAAATTTGGCTTAGACTTCAGGAAAAAATCAGCAAGTATGGATAATTACGCCAAGAAATATGGCCTATCCTCGGAAGATGCTGGAAGAAGACTAAGGTATAAATTTTTTAGGGAAATTCAAAAAGACTTTCCCGAGTCAAAAATTGCAGTCGCCCACAATCTAGATGATCAGGCAGAAACTGTCCTTATGAGGATTATCAGAGGGACTGGAGTAGAGGGCCTTAGGGCTATGGATTATAGGAATGGGGATATAATAAGGCCCATCCTAGATATAAAGAAGGCTATGATCTTAGAGTATTTGGAAACAGAACAAATACCCTATGCAATTGATAAGACAAATTTCACAGCAGATTATACTAGAAATAAGCTAAGACTTGAGATAATTCCAGAGATTGAAAAGATTAATCCAAACTTTAAGGAAAGCCTAGTCAAGCTTTCTGAGATCTCAACAGATGAGATTTCTATTAGCGATTCTTATATAAAAAACATTTATGAAGATATTATTACTCAAAGAAAAACAAATTCGATAAGCTTTGATAAAGAAGCTTTTGAAAGTAAGGATAAGGCTATACAAAGAAGGCTTATAAGAAGAGCTATAGGAGAAATAAAGAAGGAAGTTAGAGATGTATCCAAGGAAAATATTGATACATTTCTAAAGCTAGTGGATCTTGGAAATGGCAAGTCCATTATAAAAGATGATTTAGTTTTTCTAAAGTCATATAAGTTTTATAAGATAAGCTTAATTAAAGAAGAATCACAGAGGGGATTAAGGCAAATTTCTATAGATATTGGCGAAGAGAGAAGCTTTGGAGAAAAAAGGATAAGGATAAGTCAAGTCTCAGATTTTCACAAAAAACATGGGAAAAATATTGAATATTTCGATAGGGACAAATTAACTTTTCCCCTACAAGTTAGATATAGGAAAAACGGTGATAGGTTTAAGCCTATAGGCTTGGGTCATTCGAAAAAGATTAAAGACTTTTTTATTGATATGAAGGTAGATAAGGAAAAAAGAGAAAAAATCCCCCTTATTTTATCAGAAAATGATATAATATGGGTGACATCTTTTAGAAGCTCGGAGGATTACAAGGTAGATCCTTCTACAAAAAATATTATAAAGATAGAGGTATATGATGAAGACTGACTACAGTGACATAATTGAAAGAGTATTGATTGATGAGGAAAGTTTGAAGCTAAAGATAGAACAATTAGCGAAAAACATCAACAGTCACTACGAGAATAAGGATACTTTAATCCTCGTAGGAATCCTTAAGGGTTCGGTAATGTTTATGGCAGAACTTGCCAAGAGTTTAAATATCGACCTTAAGATGGACTTTATGGTAGTTTCTTCTTATGCGGAAAACACCTACTCAAGTGGAAATGTCAAAATCTTAAAGGACCTTGATATTGATATCAAAGACAAGGAAGTTCTAATAGTCGAAGATATTATAGATACTGGTTATACCTTAAAGAAGACCAAGGAAAATCTAATAAATAGACAAGCAAAAGACGTAAAAATTGTAACCTTACTAGATAAACCTGAAAGAAGAGAAGTAGAAATCAAACCTGACTGGACAGGATTTAAGATACCAAATGAGTTCGTTGTAGGCTTTGGTCTAGACTTCGATCAAATGTATAGGAACCTACCATATATTGGCGTTGTCAAAAGATCATTTTATGAAAATATAGAGGATGCTAAATAGGTCTTTGGGCCTATTTTGTTTTTGAGGAGGAAAAATGAGGAATTTAGATTCGATGATTATAATTATGTATGGGGCGATAGTAGTATTTTTCCTATACAGAATTTACAAGCAAGTAAAAGATAAGAAAAAACTTGAAGGAGAAGTCTCTACATTCAAGAGACCTTCATCTAGCTTTGAGATGATTCTTTTTTCAGTATTAGTTGTAACAGGCGGAGTCAATCTCTATGCAGGCTACCAACAAGGAAATAAACAGAGCATGCTTACAGCTCTTGTAATGATTGCTCTTGCCATTGTATTTATGATATCAACAAGGGCCAAGCTAAGTCTTGCAGAAAATGGTATCCTTGCTAATTCTAACTTTAGAACTTATAAGGAAATTAGAAAATGGGGCTTCGATACAGACAATGGAGACCTTGTTATGGTTGTCAAAGATAGCAAGGGTGAAAGTCGTGAATCAACTAAGGTTAGAAAAGAGGATATAGAAGAAATCAATAGACTAATTAGAAAATATAAGTTAGGCAAATAAGCTTGAAATTTCACCAAATAACCGTATCATATAAGAGTTAATTTGAAAGTGATTTGGAGATTTTATGTTATTAGTAATAGATATCGGAAACACTAATACGGTTATAGGTGTTTACGAGAAGGAAAATTTGAAATCTAGATTTAGAGTGGCGACCGACCTCAAAAAGACAAGTGATGAATTGGTTGCTACTTTATTTAATATGTTAGCAATTAAGAAAATTAGAGTAGAAGATATCGAAGATACTATTATGAGCTGTGTCGTACCAGACGTTATGTATAACTGGCAATCTGCTAATAGGAAGCTCTTTGATAGGGAAGCTATAGTGGTAGATTCTGACACGCCAACCTTTCTTACGATTGAATATGAGAATCCTAGAGAAGTAGGAGCTGATAGGATTGTCGATGCTGTAGCTGCCTTTAGTAAGTACGGAGGACCTACTATAGTCGTTGATATGGGAACTGCCATTACTTTTGATGTAATTACAGAAGATAGAAAGTATCTTGGTGGTTCAATTGCTCCAGGTATAAGAATAGCCCAAGATGGACTTTTTGGTTCTACTGCCAAGCTACCTAAGATTGAGCTTATGGAGCCAGAATCTGCTATTGGTAAAAATACTTCTGAATCAATCAATGCAGGGATAATATTTGGCTATATAGGAATGATTGATAATATAATTTCAATCTTAGAGAAAGAAATGGTAGATAAGTACGATATAGACGAAAGCGATATAACAGTTGTAGCTACGGGAGGTTTCTCTGAGCTAATCTCAGCATCTAGTAAATTTATTGAAATTATAGAACCTGATCTAATGCTTGAAGGATTGAGACTAATCTATGAGAGAAACAAAAATCTTTAATGAAATAATGCTTGCCCCCATGGCGGGAATTACCGATTCAGCCTTTAGGCAAATCTGCGAAGAAAATGGCTGTGATAAGACCTTTACCGAGATGGTCTCAGTAAACGCTCTTGATTTTAATAATAGAGCGACAGAAGAGATAATGTATACAGCAGATTGTGAGAAAAACTGTAATATACAAATTTTCGGCAAAGACACAGATATTATCGAAAGAGTCATCAAGGATAAGATAAATCTTAGGGAAGACTTTAAGGAAATAAGCTTTAATATGGGATGTCCTGCTCCTAAGATATTTAATAACGGCCAAGGCTCAGCTTTGATGAAAGATGTGAAGAAAGTCTACGAGATAGGTAAATGCCTTAAAGAATCCACAGACAAAATTGTCAATGTGAAAATTAGAATGGGCATTGATGAAGATTCTATAAACTATATAGAAGTTGGCAAGGCCCTCGAAGATAGCGGCGTAGATTATGTCATCCTTCACGGAAGAACTCGTAAGCAACAGTATTCTGGAAAAGCAGATTGGGAGTCTATAAGAAAGCTAAAAGAAACTTTATCTATTCCAGTTATCGCCAATGGTGATGTCTTTAGTGTCAAAGATTACAAAAATATACTCGATGTGACCGGGGCAGACGGGGTAATGATAGCAAGAGGGGCTATGGGTAATCCCTTTATTTTTAGGCAAATTAAAGATTATATTGAGGGAAGAGAAACCAGTCCCGTAAAATATGAAGATATACTTTCTACTATAAAGAGACAATACGACCTATCTCTTAAGTACAAGAAGGAAAAGCTTGTAATAAACCAAATGAGAAAGCATGTCGGTTGGTACATCAAAGGCCTACCACAAGCTGCAAGCTATAGGGATAGGGTAAACAAATTAAAAACTAGTAAAGAAATATTTGATTTATTAGAAGAATATAGGAAATTTTTAGAGGATAATTATGACAGAAAATAAAGAAGTAATATTAAGTAAAGAATATTTAGAAAAACTTGAAGATGAACTAGAATATCTTAAAACCAAAAAGCGTCCAGAAATTGCTGAAAAGATCAAAGTAGCAAGAAGCTTCGGTGACCTTTCAGAAAATGCTGACTACGATGAAGCTAAAAACGAACAAGGTGAAGTAGAATCTAGGATTGCCAAGGTTGAAGATATGATTAGAAACGCCAAGACAATCGAAGTTATCGAAAACTCAGACGAAGTTGGTGTTGGAAATACTGTAACAGTTTATGATGAAGAGTTCGACGAAGACTTGGAATATAAAATCGTAGGAACTGCTGAATCAAATCCACTTGAAGGATTTATTTCTAATGAATCTCCAGTTGGTGCTGCTCTTATCGGAAAAAAGGTAGACGAAAGAGTAGAAGTAAGCACACCAAATGGAAAGATGTATTTTGTAATCAAAAATATTAAGTAAAGGAGAAAACATGGCTGATAACAAAGATTTAAATGAAATGCTACAAATTAAAAGAGACAAGCTGGAAGATCTTAAGAAAGAAGGAAAAGACCCTCACAAGATTGTAAACTTTAGGGGTAGAATTGCTTCAAGCCTTATCAAAGATAATTTTGAAAAATATGATGGCGAAAAAGTAAGAATTGCTGGAAGAATTATGGCCAAACGTGGACATGGAAACATGAGCTTTATGGATATCCAAGATGCAGAAGGCCAAATTCAGATAGTAAACCGTAAAAATGTTATTGGCGATGAGTTCAAACAAGTTAAAAAATACGATATAGGCGATATTGTAGGTATAGAAGGAAAAGTATTTAAGACAAATCAAGGAGAAATCTCAATCGAGACTGAAACTCCACTACTAATGACTAAATCCCTTCAAATGCTTCCTGAAAAATGGCACGGACTAAAGGACCCTGACCTAAGATATAGACAAAGATACCTAGACCTTATTGTAAATCCAGAAGTAAAAAGTGTATTCGTTCAAAGAAGCCAAATCATATCAGAAATTAGAAGATTCCTAGACGGTCAAGGCTTCCTAGAAGTTGAAACTCCAATCCTAAACACAATAGCAGGAGGAGCTACAGCTCGTCCTTTCACAACTCACCACAATTCACTAAGCATAGGCATGTATCTAAGAATTGCATCAGAACTTTACCTAAAAAGACTAATCGTAGGTGGATTTGACAGAGTTTATGAAATCGGAAGAATGTTCAGAAATGAAGGAATGGATGCAACTCACAACCCTGAATTTACAACAATGGAACTCTACCAAGCCTATGGAGATTTCGAAGATATGATGCAAATCACAGAAAATATGGTAGAACATGTTGCAAACAAAGTAAAGGGAACAACAGTTGTAGAATTCGATGGTCACGAGATTGAACTAAAGGCTCCTTGGAAGAGAATCTCAATGATAGATGCAGTTAAAGAGCACTCTGGTGTAGACTTTGATGAAATCAAAACTGATGAAGAAGCAATCGCTATTGCTAAAGAAAAGGGAGTAGAAGTAAAGGAAACAAGAGGAGAAATTATAGCAGAATTCTTCGATGAATTCGTTGAAGATAAACTAATCCAACCAACATTTATCGTTGACTATCCAGTGGAAATTTCACCACTAGCTAAAAGAAAGAACGATGATCCTTCCCTAACATATAGGTTCGAAGCCTTCATCAACGGTGCAGAAATAGCTAACGCCTTCTCAGAGCTAAATGATGCCCTAGATCAGAAGCAAAGATTCCTAGATCAAGTAGCTAAGAGAGAAGCAGGGGATGACGAAGCTCAAATGATGGACTACGACTTCGTAAATGCCCTAGAAATAGGAATGCCTCCTACAGGCGGACTTGGAATAGGAATAGATAGACTGATCATGATTCTAACAGGCCAACACTCCATAAGAGACGTATTGCTATTCCCAACAATGAAGCCAATAGGACTTGAAAAGGAAGAAAGCGATAAGCAAAAGATTGATTCAATTGACGAAGAAGATGTAGAAATTGACTTTTCTAAAGTACAAATCGAAGATATCTACGAAGATGTTGACTTTGATACCTTCAGCAAATCAGACTTCAGGGCAGTTAAAGTTAAAGATTGTGTAGAAGTACCAAAGAGCAAGAAGCTTTTACAATTCACCCTAGATGATGGAACTGGTGAGGATAGAACAATCCTATCAGGAATTAAGGCTTACTATAATCCAGAAGATCTAGTAGGAAGAACCCTACTTGCTATAGTAAACCTACCTGCAAGAAAGATGATGGGAGTAGAAAGCCAAGGAATGCTACTATCAGCAATCCACGAAGAAGAAGGCGAAGAGAAACTAAACCTAATCATCCTATCAAACAGAATTCCTGCTGGAGCAAAATTATACTAAATATTTAAGACTAAGACGATGAAAATAAACTGACCCCCAAAAGTTAGACCTAAAAGCTAACTTAGGGAGGTCAGTATTTTTATGGAAAATATAGGTAAGTATTGAAATAAAAATGTAAAAGCATATCTATAAGGGAATATAAGCTAGATTATTACTTTTGGAACTTTATATTTTATATAGTTCTAAATTCTAAATTTTTGTAATATGAATTAGATACGTTAAGCAAGTTTAAGGCTACTACATATATTTAGCTTTAGAAAGGGCTCCTTCTTCATTACCGATATGGATAGGAGTTTTAATCCATGAAGCTGATTTTGTATATAAGATATCGATTCCACCATGGACATAATTTTAGTCTTCGTCAATAAGTTTTTTCCGATATCCTTGGTAATTATAAAATTATTGTAAGCTTACCATTTATATATTATTATTAAAGTTTTGGATTGTATAAAATATTTAGTATATATTAATTAATCTTCAAAGTAAATCCATGATATGGCAGAAGGAATCACCTTAAAATTCAGCTTATTTGTAGTAAATATTTCTCCATCTATATTAGCAAGAAAGTCTGTGTCGGATGAAATTTCTCCGCTACTTATTTTATACTCATTGAGCTGAGGGCTAGTCTTGTGCTTACCTTTTTTATATTTTAGAATCATAAAAGGAAGCTTATAGAAGGGGATTTTCTCTGCTGTGATTAAGTTTATTAATCCATCACAAAGGCTAGCTTCTGGAGCTGGGTTAAAGCCTGATCCGTAGAAGGCTCCGTTACAGATTGCACTTATCAGAAAGTCACCTTCGATTTCCTTATTTTCTCCATTTTCCATAAACATTTTAATTTTGAGATTCTCATATTGGATATTTTTAAGTGAAGATATAACTGCTTTTATATAGGCCTTTTTTCCAAGTTTTGGATTTTTTTCTAGAAATCTGTACGCTTCTTTTAAGACTTGAGTATCAAATCCAAGACTTGTTACATTTATACAAAGCTTTTCATTAATTTGGATTAAATCTATAGGTCTTGTGTAGAATGAAAAAACTTTTTCTAGATTAAAGTTTCTATAGTCAAAGTTTTTGGCAAAATCGTTGCCGGTTCCAGTTGGAATTAGTCCTATAGAAATATACTTCCCATAAGATGCATTCACAAGCTCGTTAAGAGACCCATCTCCGCCGCAGATTATAGCATATTTTTCGCAAATTTCCTCTTTGGCAAAGTCTTCTATAATCTTATCGATATGACCCTTGTATTTTGTTTCTATTACTTCTATTTCGATATCTCTAGGAGCTTTTTTCTCTAAAGCTAAGAGATCTTCAATCTTAACATCAAACTCTGTTTTACCAGCTTTTGAGCTGATTATAAATAATATTTTCTTCATAATATCACCTCCTATATTATACTGAAAACATTTATCATTTAAAGATAAATAAAGGTCGATAGCTAGTATTTATAGATGAAATTTATTACAAAAGAGTTAAAGTAATAGGTAGGGAGTGATTTAATGAGAAAGAAAATATTTAATCTTATAACGAGTTTATTACTTATAACAAGTTTGACAGCTTGTGGAGTTAATTCAAATAATAATGTAGAAGTAAGTGCAAAAAGTACAGGAGATCTTATAGATAATCTGGATCAGAGCAGTACAGAAATTGCAAGTACTGATTCTACTGAGGGAGAAAAGCCAAAAGAAAAAACTAGTGACAGAGAAAAGGCTAAGGCCAATTGGGAGATGAGTCTAGCCAAAGAAAAGGAAAATGATAGCAAGAGGGAGAAAGAAAGGGAAAAAGACCTAGAATCCTTTAAGGAAGAATCTGAAGCTAAAAAGCCTAAGAAGGAAAATAAAAATGCTCGAAAGGATAAAGACGAAACAGAGGATAAGGACGAAGATTATGCTAAAGTTAAGCTAAAGTTTTTTGGAGATACTATGGCTCATCTTGGTCAAATCCAATATGCCTACTCCTATGGAGGAGGAGACTATGATTTCTCTAACCAATTTGCTTATATTTCAGATTTCGTCAAAGATAGTGATTTATCTATAACAAATTATGAAACGACAACTAATCCTAATAGAGAATATGCTGGCTTTCCTGCCTTCAACGCTCCACCAGCTTATCTCAAAAACATAAAGGATGCGGGTTTTGATGTTGTAACCACTGCCAATAACCATTCCTTAGATACTGACGAAGAAGGAGTACAGACAACAATCGATGCTGCCAAGGAAGCAGGACTTGACTATGTAGGAAGTAAGGAAAAAGAAAGTGATAAGATTCTTTATAAAGAAATAAATGGGATGAAGATTGCAATTCTCGCCTATACTTATGGAGCCAATGGTAAGGAAGACCTCCTTAACTTAAGAGAAGAAGTAGATTCTCTAAACTACCTACATGAAGAAAATATCAAATCTGATATAGAAAAGGCCAAGGCAAATGGGGCGGACTTTATCATAGTTTATCCTCATTGGGAGATAGAATACGAATCTTATCCTCAAGAAACTACGGTAGAGCTTGCTCACAAGATGATCGATTGGGGAGCAGACCTTGTCATAGGCAACCACCCACACGTAGTTCAACCTGTTGAGGTCTATAAGAATGAAGATGGCAAGGAAGGGCTTATAGCTTATGCCCTAGGTAATTTTATATCCAAGCAATCTCTTGAAGTAAGTGGGGATATCAGGTGTGAACAAGCCCTTAGCATTGAGCTAAGCCTCAATAAGAACGAAAAGACTGGCAACAAAAAAATAAGCGACATAAAACTTCACCCACTTTGGGTAGGAACAAACTTCGATGAGTACGGAGCAAGCACCAAGACCTATCTATGCGAAGATTTCCTAGAAGGTGGAGACAAGTATGACTTGGTAGATGATAATCAAAGAGCAAGAATACAGCAAGCCTACGACATGACAATGGAGACGGCGAAAACTGAGGTAAACTAATGGGAACATATGAAATAGGAATCTTAAATGCTATACAAAACATAAGAAGTGAAAGCTTGGACAATTTATTCTTAACCATCACTTCTCTAGGCAATATGTCAATAATATGGTTTAGTATGATTCTAATATTTATGACAACAAAAAGATATAGGAGGATTGGAGAAATCATCTTAATATCATTTTTCCTAAATCTAATCATTGTAAATATAATCCTTAAAATTTCAGTTGGAAGAGTAAGGCCCTACGAAGCGGTTGGATTTACAGATTTATTAATTAATAACCTATCAGATAATTCCTTCCCTTCAGGTCACACTTCCTATGCGGCCTCCTTTGCAACGATTATCATTCTTCTTGCAAAATCAAAGCCACTAAAGTACTACGTAGGAATAATGGCCATCCTAATAGCCTTCTCAAGGCTCTATCTCTACGTCCACTATCCAACAGATGTCCTAGCAGGAGCTATAATAGGAATAATTATAGGAATAGGGTCAATCAAAATTTATCAAAGCTCTAAGTATCTGGAGCTTAAGGAGAAAATTAATTTACAAAGATAGTAATGGGTGGTATAATATATAAGTACTTAAGCCGGTGTGTTGGAATTGGCAGACGAGACAGACTCAAACTCTGTTGTCCACCAGGGCGTGTGGGTTCGAGTCCCACCACCGGCACCATTACTTTTTATTTAATGTAGATATTGGAACTCTTGTTGAGTGATTATTAAATTTCACCTAGGAGTTAGCAATATCTTTTTTATTGGAATTTTTAAGATCTTTGTAGATAAATTCATTGAGTCCCTTACTTTAATAAAATGTTAAAATTACATTTTATGACAATGAGGTTTTAAAAGGCTATGTAGAAACCTATACTCCTAGTCATGATTCTTATGATAATGAAGAAGAAATTTCGATATTGACTATAGAGAAAAAGCTACCGTTAATGGAATAAATGAAAGTGAAATAAAAAAATATAAATATTGGATTAAGCACACTAGCAATTTTTAGATGTGCTTTTTAATTATAGGAAAGATTACGAAGACAGAGGGAATAAAAGAAATAGGTTTGAATGATGAGCAAATAGCACAAGTTTTCCAGTTAAGAGGTCAAGATGTAAAAAATTATAATGATTTTACTAGTTGAGATTACTAATATGTATTTGAAATAGAATTAGGGATCTAGATTCCTAAAAAGGGGCTTTTGCAGATAATATTAACTGTCCGCCAACCCCTTGTACTTATTTGTATTCAAATTTTAAAAATCTATTTGAAAGATATAAAAATAATCCTATTTCTATCATAGCAAATATAAACAGTGTTAGAAAATCGTGTGGATTTATAAATCTAAAGTTGTTAGATTCAATTGCTAAAAAGCTTAATCCTATTATTTTAAGTGACTTATAAGCTGTTCCAAAAGCTATCATAGTAAAGATACTAGATAAGAAGACTATTATCCCAAAAGATTTTATCCTTATAGCTAAGGCTCCAAATATAACAATAATGGGTAGGGCTAATAGTATACTCATAGCTATATAATAAAAATATATAGAAAAATTAATTGTGGCAAATCCTCCTATAAATTTCCCAGCTAGATAGAAAAGAGCTAGGAAATATATTTGACACAGGCTAATTATAATAAAAGCCAGGATTATTTTGCTTATTATAAAGGATATATTTTTCTTTGGGCTTAGTCTTATAAACTTAAGGCCAGCCTTATGCTCTACTGACCACAAACTTGCTATTATAATTGCAATTAGTGGCATATAGAAAAAAGTAAAGTAAAACAGACTAACTTGAGTCCGCAAACTTTGCCATTCATTTGTCAAGATCATTCTGTTTCCCATATAGTTTATTAGACCAAATGCATTTGCCAGTAAGGGGATTATTAAGCTTACTAGTAAAATATTGATAAACTTTATTTTCTTCAATTCTAATTTTAACATTTTTCCTCCTAATCTTTGTATAAGTTGTAAGTTTTCATTGATTTTAAATAAACAAGGCTTAGAATCAGTAGGGTAAAAGCAATAATCAGGGTATAGGGATTGATAGGATTTAATATTTGAATAAACCTTCCTCCCTCATTAACATAAGAAATATTTAATAGACTTGCCATCCATGCAAAAGGATTGATATAAGCCAAGATTTGTGAAGTCAGCATGGTTATTACGCCAGTAAGTCCTCCTACTATAGCAATAAAGGATAGGGCGTAAACTTTCTTTACCTTCATTTCTACTATCATAAAGATTGCAAGAAAAAATAAGTTGATTACTATAACTGATAGGTTAAATACTAAAAATCTTATCAAAACTTCCTTACTAAGACTGAAGTTAACGCCTTTTCTTGCAGCTAAAATAAAAACAAAAGCTTCTATTAGCTGTAAGAAGACTAGTTTTATAGATAAATTTTTAAACTTATTGATAAGAATTGAATTTACCTTTCCTCCAAGCATGATTTGCATCTGCCACATTTTGTTTTTCTCTTCAATCTCAATTACTTTTTTCACAAGTGATGATACTAGTATAGGGTTCATCAGCAGCGATATAAATAGATAGGTATCCAGTATATAGGAAAGTGGATACTTACTTTCGATGAAGGACTTGGTATTACTAAAGCCTACTACCATTAGCGTTTGGATTAAAAAAACTATTAATATTAGTAAGTTTATTTTAAGTCTCTTGTATTTTTTTCTTTCTAAGTTTTTCATACTAGGACCTGCTTTCTTCGATGAATAGTTTTTCGAGACTTTCTCTTTCTTCCTCTATTCTGTATATATCAACCTCGCCATGAAGGAAGTTTACAATACTTGCAATCTCTTGATTTGATTTTTTGCCAAGAATTATCTTATTTTCCTGAATGTTTGATTGGTCAAGATTTAAAAGTTCTAGGGCCTTATTGTTGTCTGATGTGCGTAAGGATATAAAAGGTGGATGAAGTCTTCTATATTCATCCAAGCTTCCATTGTAGACTAAGTTTCCCTCTCTAAGTATTCCTATGTGGGTAGAGATTTTTTCTATTTCATCTAGGATATGGGAAGATATTAAAATACTTGTAGTAGTATTTTTTACTATATTTTTAAATAGATTTCTCATCTCCTCAATTCCTTGTGGATCTAAGCCGTTTATTGGTTCATCTAATATTAAAAGCTTGGGATTTCCAATAAGAGCCATGGCTATACCAAGTCTTTGCTTCATGCCCAAGGAATATTCTCTAGCTTTTTTATCACCAACATTATTAAGACCGACCATGTCCAAGGTTTTTCTAATCTCTTCCTTATTCACACCCTTTAGTTGACATACTATCTCTAGATTTTCGTAGCCTGATAGGTGGTCATAAAAGGAAGGACTTTCGATTAGAGCACCAAAATTTTTGTTAAAAGTCTTTTGATTTTTGGAGTTTATTTCCTTGCCAAAAATTTTGATTCTTCCTTCGTCTTTTTTAACTAGACCTAGGATAAGTTTCATCAGGGTTGATTTACCAGCTCCGTTTTTTCCTATTAGACCATATATAGTTTTCTCTTCAATATATAAAGACTTAATATCTAATACGGTCTTGTTGTTGTATGATTTTTTTAAGTTATTTACTTCAAGTATTTTGTTCATAATGATTCCTCCTAAAAATAGAATAGCAAATCTAGATTAAAATAATATTCAAGTAATATCACTTTTACATCACAAAAACGAAGAAATTAAAATACTGATGTATAATGAGGCTAATGAGGGGGGAATGAAATGAATTTTAGAAGCGATTTTTCTATCTTGCTAGTAGATGATGAACAAAGTTTATTAGATAATTTATATAATTTTTTACAAGATAAGGGTTTTAAAAGTATCTATACTGCCAAAAATCTGAAGGAGTCAAGATTTAAAATAAAAACTTATGATATTGATCTAATCGTCTTAGATTTAATGCTAGAAGATGGGAGTGGTTTTGATTTACTAAGGAAAATTCGACAGACTTCTGATATGGCGGTTATTATTCTATCTGCTCTTGATGGGATAGACGATAGGAGGGAAGGCTTTGCAAACAAGGCGGATGATTACTTAGTTAAGCCTTTCTTTCCGGATGAACTTCTCTGGAGAATTGATGCGGTTTTAAGGAGGAGTAAAAAAGCTAAAAGTGAAGATAAAATAGATTTAGGGACTGTAATTTTTGATAAAGCTAAGGGATTACTTGAAAAAAACGGCGAAGAAATATCCTTAACTGCTACCCAATTTAAAATTTTGGCTTACTTAGCCGATAATATAAATATGATAGTTTCAATTGATCGTATCCTAGATACTGTTTGGGAGGACTCTTACGGCTATGAAAATACCTTGATAACTCATATCTACAGGTTGCGTGAGAAGTTAGAGAAAAACCCAAGAGAGCCAAAGATTCTTATAACTATAAAGGGACTTGGTTACAAGCTTGTAAAAGAGAAGTAGAAATGTTTAACTATATATTAAAAAGATTTAAGAAAATTGTTATTAGGATAATATCTTTGATGTTCTTTCTGGTATTTATATTTATGACATTTCTTTATTTCAACTACAAATTAAGAGATGAATATCCTAATCCAAATGATATTTACGCTTTTGTAGAAGAAAATAAAACTGATACTTACTTGAATAGAAAAAATAAAGAATTTTTGAAAGAAAATAATATTTGGTCAATAAGGCTTGATAAAAATGGGCATATCATAGAAAGTTTAGATAAACCGAGAGAAGTCAAGGATAAGTTTGAGCTTACTGATGTTGCAAGATTTACCAGATACTACTTAGCAGATTATCCTGTTTTTACCTATATTACAGGAGATAGCTTAATTCTTTTTGCCTATCCCAAAAATTCTTTGGATAAACTACCCGCTAATTATTATAATTATAAGAATTTGATCTTTAATGTTGAAATGCTTTTGGTATTTGTAATCCTATTCCTGCTGTTTGTATATATATTTTATAGGATAGATATTAAAAACATCTTAAAAAATATCTTTCCTCTCCAGCAAGCAATGGATGATATATATGAAGAGGACTACGACAAGCTGGATGAGGATGGAGAACTCAAAGATTTGGCGATTTCAATAAATCAAGCAAATGAGAAATTCATTAATCTAAAGAAATCCCAAGCTAAGTGGATACGAGGCCTAAGTCATGATGTAAGGACTCCGCTTGCTAAAATTTCATGGGAAATAAGTAAGGAAAAAAAGGCTGATATAGATATTAAAAATATCCAAGACCAAGTAGTTAAAATTTCAAATATACTTGAAGGATTAAATCTCACCATGTCCCTAACTAATATGGACAAGGATAGTTTTAGTGAACAAAGCCCCCTAAAAGAGATTCGTAAAGTCATAGTAGATAAATTAAATGATAATCCAGATAGAGAGATTATTTTTGAAAACAAACTGGTAAATAGAGATTTAAAAATCAAAATGGATCCGAACTTATTTTATAGGATGTTAGAAAATATTATAAAAAACTCCCTCCAATATACAAAAGGCAAAATTCTTCTTACAATTTCAAATTCAGTAAACAAATTAAATATTGAAATTATAGATGAGGGTGATGGTATATCTGGTGAAATCATAGAAAAAATAAATAAGGAAGATTTGACGAATGTTACTAAACATGGTCTAGGGATTCTTATATCCAAACAAATAGCTGAGCTACATGGAGGAAATTTTGATATAAAAAATGAAAATCCTGGACTTAAAGTAACATTTACATTTGAATATATGTGATGTATGGCTGAAGATAGAAAGTTTAATCTATAGATTCTATATAAGGAGCTTAATTTAAATAATGACAGTTGAAAAAGTTCTTGAATTCCAGAATCTATGATAAAATTATAGATAATACTTATTTAGGAGCTTATATGAAGAATGATCGCAGGGAATTGATTTTGCACGGTAGTATTTACAAGGCTATCTTTGTGATTTCTATACCTATAATTTTAAACTTTTTCATCCAGCAACTTTATTCACTGGCGGATGCTTTTTGGCTTGGTAAGCTTGGGACGGCGGAGTTTGCTTCTACTTCCTTTACTTGGCCAGTTATTTTTTTATTTAACTCGATAGGAATGGGACTTTCTATTGCAGCGACTTCTCTTGTTTCCCAGCTTTTGGGAAGAGATGATGTGAAAAATGCACAGAAGTATACTGATACTCTTATAAATATTTCTCTAATATTTTCTATAGTATTTATGATCTTAGGTTATTTTACGGCGGAAGGGATTATAAATTTGATGGGAGCTAATGGAGAACTTCACGATTTTTCTGTGATTTATCTTAAGTATTCCTATTTTGGAATTCCCTTTATATTCTTGTATTTTATCTATTCGGCGGTCTTTTCTGCCCAAGGGAAAAATACTGTACCTACTGTGATTAGTACAACCTGTGTAATATTAAATATGATTCTAAACCCTTTCTTCATCTTTGATGAGATTCCTCTTATAGGACTTAGGGGTCTTGGTATGGGAGTTAAGGGTGCGGCTGTGGCGACTGTCCTAACTCAGGCTTTGATGTGCTTCTTAGGTTTTATTCATTTAAGAATCAACAAGGATTATATCAAGCTTAATTATAGGTCCTTATTTTTTATTAGATGGGAGAAGGATATTCTAAGGAGGATTTTCAGAATTGCAACACCTTCTGTTGTTGGTCAGATGGGAACGGCGATTGGTTTTATAATTTTAAATGCCTTTATCCAGTCCTACGGCACTGAAACTGTAGCAGCTTACGGAATGGTAAATAGAATTACCGGTCTTTTGAATATTCCACCAAGCGGGATTGGATCAGCTATCACTGGCATTATTGGTCAAAATATTGGAAGTAGAAATATCGAAAGGGTAAAGGAAACTTTTAGGAAGGCTTCTTTTATAGTAATAGTGATGTCTATAGTAATAGCTATAGTAAGCTTTATCTATAGGTATGAAATCCTTACGTTTTTTATAGATGCACCTAGGGATTCAGAACTTATGATTCAAGCCAATTCCTATATGTTTTATACCTTGATTACCCTTGTTATGCTTAATATGTTTTTTATCTACCAAGGTCTCTTCCAGGGATCAGGAAACAGCAAGTATTCTATGTTTGTTGACTTATTAAGACTTTGGGGAATAAGAATTCCCCTACTATTTTTCTTTAAATACTTTACGGACTATAAGGCTACTGGAATTTGGCTTTCTATGGCCATTTCAAATGTTTTAGTTACTTTTATCGCCCACTTCATCTACGCTAAGGGTGATTGGAAGGGCGGTTCTTTCTAGCTTTATGAAAGAAAAAAATTGCTCTTGCAAATGTTAACATCAATAGGTTATAATTAATATGAGTAGGAGGAAAATTTTGCAAGATTATAAAAGAGTTATTCTTAAGTTAAGTGGTGAAGCTTTGGCTGGTGATAAGGGTTTTGGCTTCGACGATGATATTATTATAAACATATGTGAAAATATTAAGGCTGTTTCTAATCTAGGAGTTCAAGTCGCTATAGTTGTAGGCGGTGGCAACTTCTGGAGAGGAAGGTCAGGTAAGGAAATCGACAGGGCCAGCTCTGATACAATTGGTATGCTAGGAACTGTGATGAATGGTTTGAGGGTTCAAGGAACATTAGAAGAGATGGGCCTTGAAACTAGACTTATGACTGCAATCGATATGAAAGAAGTAGCTGAGCCTTATATCAGAAGAAGAGCAGTAAGGCATCTTGAAAAGGGAAGGATTGTAATCTTTTCTGCAGGTACTGGTCTTCCATATTTCTCAACAGATACAACGGCAAGCCTTAGAGCTTTAGAGATAAATGCAGATGTGATTCTTCTTGGTAAGACTGGTACTGATGGAATCTATGACAAAGATCCTAATGTCTACCACGATGCAGTAAGGTTTGATAAGCTAACTTATAAGGAAATTCTTCATAAAGAATTAAAGATAATGGATACAACTGCTACATCATTGTGTATGGATAACGATATGCCTTTGTTTGTATTTGGTATTGATGATCCAAGCAATTTAGTAAGAATATTTGAAGAAGAAAGTCCAATAGGGACTATAGTAAAGGAGAGTTTTTAATGATTTATGAACAAATAAAAAAACAAGCAAAAGATGATATGGCTAAGGCACTTGATTCTTTCGATAAGAGAATTGCAACAATCAAGGCTGGTAGGGCGACTGAGGCAATCTTAGATGGTATTACTTTCTCATATTATGGAACAGAAACACCAATCAACCAAGCTGCAACAGTTTCAATTCCAGAGGCAAGACTACTTATGATAAAGCCATGGGATAAGACAAATATTGGACCAATTGAGAAGGCTATTCTTAAATCTAATATTGGTATAACTCCTCAAAATGACGGTGAAGTTATCAGACTTCCTTTCCCACAATTGACTGAGGAAAGAAGAAAAGAATATACCAAAGAAGTAGACACTTATGCAGAAGATGCCAAGATTGTCATTAGAAATAAGAGAAGAGAAGCTATGGATGAAGTTAAGAAGAGTGAGAAGTCAGGAGACATCACAGAAGATGATAGATATACTCTTGAAGATGAAATCCAAAAGATTACTGACAAGATGATTGAGGACGTTGAAGCTCTAGCTGCTAAGAAGAACAAAGAGTTGATGTCAGTATAATAAATTGAATAAGATTAATTTAAAAAGTTTAGGAGAAATTTTGAATAAGGATATTGGCCCTGGTAGGATACCTGCTAGGACAGTATCCTTATTTCTTAATGAACTTTCACTGCTTTTAAGCTCAGGAATAAGTCTAGATGAGAGTCTTTCTATTATCAAAGATCAAAATATGGACAAAAGACTCACCAAGGCTCTTTCAAATATACTTGTAAATTTAAATAGAGGCTTGAGTGCCTATGATTCCTTCAAGAGCGAAAGTAGATACTTTAATCCTATGCTAATAGCCTTTATAAAGTCGGGAGATGAGGGTGGAAATATGGCGGAGATTCTTGGAGAATTCTCTGATTATTTGTCAAATGATAGCAAGAACAAATCTCAGATTAGACAAGCCTTTATCTATCCAATAATTCTTTTGATAGTGACAATCACAGTGGTGGCTCTTATTGTTACATTAGTCATGCCTACTTTTACAGAAAGCTTTGCTTCTTATGAAATGGAACTACCCTTATCGACAAGAATGTTTTTGGCTATAAGTGCTTTCTTTTCTGAGTACGGCTTTGTAGTTTTCTTATTGATTTTGACCTTGGTTCTTATTTATATCTATCTATATAACAGTAAAAAATATAGGCTTAAGGTCGATACATATAGTTTCAAATTACTCCCATTTAAAAGATTCAGGAAGCTTGCCATGGATTATCAGATTAGTTCGCTCTTGTATATTTTACGCAGTGGGGATATTGATATAATTAGCTCGATAGGAATAATTAGAGAATCTTTTGCCAATACTTACATCAAAAAGAAATTTATCCTAATACAAAAAGACCTCCTAGACGGTTTAAGCTTATCCTATGCCTTTAAGAGGGCTGGGATTTTTTCAAATCTTCTAGTTTCTATGATAGAAGTAGGAGAAGATAGTGGATATTTAGTTGAAGCTCTCGAGAAAACTTCGGAATATTTTGCAAATGAATATATATATAGGCTAAAGAAAATATCTACCATGGCAGAACCTGTTTTAATCTTGATTATGGCTCTTATCGTGGGCTTCGTTGTATTTTCTGTTACAATACCGATGTTTGATTCGGTTAATTACTTATACTAAGGAGAAATTATGAAAAGGAAAAAAGGTTTTACTTTAATTGAGCTTGTCATAGTCGTAGCAATTATTACAATACTTGCAGCGATAGCAATTCCTAAATATAAGAACTCTAAGCAAAAAGCAGCCATAGCAGCCCACAACGCCAATGTAGAAATGCTTATGACAGCTGGCACTATGGCAAGCTCTGATGGAGTAAGTGGTAAGACTTGGACAAGCCAAAGTGATGCGAACGATTATGTACAAAAATGGCCAGAAATACCAAAGGGAATTGGTCTTGATGACAAAAGCTATGAAGTTACAATTGATGCGAATGGCCATGTAAGTGTAAGTCCAGGACAAATAAAGGAAAATCCAACTAGTAATAATTAAGTAAAATGATATATATATTTCTATTTATAATAGGCTCAATATTTGGATCATTTGCAAATCTTGTAGTCCGCAGGAGATTAAGGGAAGAAAGTATAGTTTATCCCAGAAGTCATTGTGAGTCTTGTGGGAAGGGTCTCAGCCCTTTTGAGCTTATTCCAGTGATTTCTTATCTTTATCAGAAGGGAAAATGTAGGTCTTGTGGGGCTAGGATTTCTCCTGATAACTTATTTATGGAAATTGCGGGAGGAATTTTACTAATCATAAGCTCATCTTATGGCCTTAATCTTAGGACTTGTATGATTTTCGCTTCCTTAATTCTAGGTCTTATAATCTCTCTTATAGATCTTAAGACTATGGAAATTTATAGGAAAGATTTGATAATTCTCATTGTTCTTGGACTAGGCTATAGGTTTAATTTCTTTACTAGAGAGTTCTTTATAAATATATTAATATTTTCTATAATATATTACTTAATATATAGGATTTCTGGAAGAAATATCGGAGATGGGGATTATTATTTCTATTTAGGACTAGGACTTTTTCTAGAGGATAGTTTATTTATTGTTTTTGTCTTATTTTCCGTTTGGATTGGAGGATTCGTTGGACTTTTGATCCTCCTTAAGGATAGGAAAAGCGGAAGGCACATGCCTTTTGCAATATTTATCTATCTTTCTTACATAATAGTATTGATGATATACAAGGGAGCAGTCTTATGAGAAAAAAGGGATTTACTTTAATTGAACTTATAGTTGTCATAGGCCTTGTCTCTCTTATTTCTTTAGTAGGTATGGTTAGATTTGATTTTTTAGGAAAGATTAGGGCCAAAAACGAACTAAATATCCTAATCAATGACATGTATTATGCCAAGGAGAAGGCCCTAATTAGTGGGAGAAAATGTACAGTTTATTTCCGAGAAGATAAATATATGTTGAGATTTTCTAAAGTTTCTGTTATGGAGGATATGGAAGATATTGATAGGGACCTAGAGTATCTAAAATTGTCAAAAAATATAGATCCTGTTGTTTTTAATGGAACTGGGTCTGTATCTGGAGCAAAAACAGTTGTCTTTTCTTATCCGCATCTTGTGGGAGATGAAGGTAGTATAAAGCTTATTATTGGAGTTGCAGGAGGGTCAATTAGAATTGAAGAAAATAAAAACTAAGGGCTTTACCCTAATCGAATGCATAATCGCCCTGGGATTTATGGCAATCCTTACGCTCATCCTTCTTCCAAGCCTAAATAATATAAGTAGGATTAACCAGGAATCAGAGGATAAAATAAAGATGATTTACGCCCTTGAAGATGCTATTGAGAAAAACAAGAATCAGCCCATTGGAGAATATTCTTACGATATAGATGGATTTGAGCTTGAGGTCATTATAGAAGAATACTCACTAGGCCTTAAGAAGATCTCTGCAAGCTGTGAGGGCCAAAGCCTAGTTTTGGTAAGATAAGATGAAAAAAGGATTTACTCTAATAGAGCTTATAGTAAGCATTGCCATAGCTAGCCTTCTCATAGGAGTCTTATCTATGGTTTTTTCTTTAAATGTGGGATTTCTAAACAAAGAATATTTAGAAGAAAAAGATTACAAGAACGCAAACCATGCTGCTTTGTATATTGAAGATAAGATTAGAAGAGCGCAAAAAATAGTAAAGACTGATGGAGACAATTGCAATTTTATCCTTTATATAAGTGATTATGAACAAGTACGTGATAAGTTTGTAGAATCTGCCTATAGATTTCGTCTTGAGAATGGAAATGTCCTTTATGCTTATATATACAACACAGAGGAATTCTCGGAAAGAGAGGGTAAGGTTAGGATTTGTGAGATAGATAGCCTTTATCTTTATTATAATGACGAAGATGAGGATAACAAATATATAGAAATGAAGATAGATTCTTCGACTACTTCTATTGAAACGTTTATAAACTTAGGAAGACGCTTATGAGAAAGGGTTTTGTAACAATATATGTACTCCTAATCTTGCTATTCCTTTCTATAAGCCTTGCTTTCGTAAGCAGACAAGTCCAAAGCAAGAATGACATATCCAAGGATCTTTTAACTAAAAAACAAGCTGTCTATGAGGCGGAAAGCCGAGTCAATATCTTTGTTAATGATTTCGAAAACGAAATAAAGGAATATATCCTAGAAGATTATAAAAGGATAATCGATGAGGGTTTAAGTGATGTAGACCATGCTAATGCCAAGGAGTTCTACATAGATTATAATAATCTCAATAAAAAGATAATGCTTATGAGAGTGATAGATTCTAATATTGCTCCTAGAAAAGATAGGGTCTATAGGGTATTTGAACATATTTATTATAAAAATGTAACAGCTGAAGCAAACATATATTTAAGGGCCCGTGAGAATATACTTTTATCTAGAGAAGAAATATTAAGATATGAAGATGTAGAAGATGAGCTCTCTAAATTCGAATTTAAAGAAGATAAAACGATTCGTAATGAAATACCCAACACTAGTAAAGAAAATCCATACAAGGGAGTTATAATATTGGATAGAGATACTACAATTGATAAGGACCTATATATAGAGGGTATTCTGATAGCTAAGAAAAGGATTGATACAAAAGGAAAAAAGATAAGAGTAAAGGGGCTCGCAGCTATAGAGCAAAATAAGGGAAATATAGAATATGCGAAGGATTTCGGACCTATCATTGATAATATCCTTAACAAAAATGACCTCATAGAATTAGAAATCTTGGCAAGTCATAGCTTTTAGCCTTGCCTAAAAGTAATTTATGGTATAATGGAAATAGAGAAAATTTGTAAAAAATTGGAGGAAACATGAAAATATTAGTAATAAACTGTGGTAGTTCATCACTTAAATATCAATTATTTGATATGGCAAACGAAGAAGTTATGGTTAAGGGTCTTGTAGAAAGAATCGGTATCGATGGATCAAGACTTATCCAAGAAAAAGGTGATGATAAATTTACAATCGAAGAAGATATGAAAGATCACACTGATGCGGTTGGTCACGTATTTGATGCCCTAGTTGATAGTGAAAACGGAGTTATTAAAGATCTATCTGAAATCGATGCAGTAGGCCACAGATTCGTACACGGCGGAGAAAAAATTACAAAATCTTGTCTAATTGACAAAGAAGTAAGAGATGCAATCGAAGAATACAGCAAGTTCGCCCCACTTCACAATCCAGCTAACCTTATGGGACTTGAAGCTTGTGAGAAATTACTAGAAGGTGTTCCAAATGTAGCAGTATTCGATACAGCCTTCCACCAAACAATGCCAGAAAAAACTTTCCTATATGGTATAGACTACAAATACTATGAAGAAGATTCTATTAGAAAATATGGTTTCCACGGAACAAGCCACAACTTTATTACTAACAAGACAGCAGAAATCCTTGGCAAAGATGTAAACGAATTAAATATCATTTCTTGCCACCTTGGAAATGGTTCATCAATCACAGCTGTCAAAGAAGGAAAAAGCTACGATACATCAATGGGACTAACCCCACTTGAAGGACTAATCATGGGTACAAGATCAGGTGATATCGATCCAACAGCTGTAACATATATAATGAAAGAAAAAAATCTTACTGCTGATGAAATGGAAAATATCCTAAACAAAGAATCAGGAGTACTTGGAGTTAGTGGAGTAAGCTCAGACTTTAGAGACCTAGAAGCTGCTGCCAAAGAAGGAAACAAGAGAGCTCAATACGCCCTAGACATGTTTGTAACAAGAGCTAAAAGATATATAGCAGGTTACATGGCAGAAATCGGAAGTGTTGATGCTATAGTATTTACAGGCGGAATCGGTGAAAACTCAATCGATATGAGAAAAGACATCATGGAAGGATTCGAGCAATTTGGAATCAAGATCGATGATGAAAAGAACAACGTTCGTGGTGGAGCTCATGAAGTATCTACAGATGATTCAACAGTTAAGGTAATGGTTGTTGCAACAAACGAAGAGTTGATGATTGCAAGAGATACAAAATCTATCGTAGAAGCTTGACAAAGAACTCTTATCATTATATAATATAAAAGATTGCTAAACTGATAAGAGGAGGTGTCAAAGATGGCAGTACCAAAGAGAAGAACATCAAAAACAAGAAAAAATAAAAGAAGAGCCTCAGCTTATACTTTGAATAGATCAAACTATGTTGAGTGTCCAAATTGTCATGAGCCAAAACTTCCACACAGAGTTTGCCCAAACTGTGGAGACTATAAAGGCGAAACAATTCTTGATGTAGAGTAAAGATAGTGTTTTACACTATCTTTTTTAATATAATATTTTAAAGAGGGAAATATGAAGATATTAATTGATACTTACGGAGCCGACAAGGGTGAGAAAGTTCTAGTGGATGGAGCTATAATAGCAAAAGAAAAACGCGACTTTACTCCGGTATTTATTGGAAATAAAGACAAAATCGAAGAAATAATAGATGGCAGGATAAATGATTATGAGCTTATCCATACAGATGAATTTATCTCAAATGACGAAGATCCAGCCAGGGCTATTAGAAGAAAGAAAAATGCATCAATAGTATTAGCATTCGAGAAGTCTAAAGAAGAAGGATACGGCGGCGTACTTTCTGCAGGTTCTACCGGGGCTATTCTTGCAGGAGGACTCTTCATAGCCAAAAGAATTAAGGGAATCGACAGGGCCTGCCTTGCTACGAGCCTTCCAACCCTAGGAGAGACTACCCTTCTTATGGATACTGGTGCCAATATGGATTGTAAGAAAGAATTTTTGGAAGAATTCGGATTAATGGGTAAAGTATATCTAGAAAATGTTCTTAATATAGAAAATCCAAAGATTGCCCTACTCAATGTTGGAGTTGAGGAACATAAGGGAAATAAACTTGCCAAAGAAACTTATGCTCTATTAAAAGAAGCAAATCTCAACTTTGTAGGAAACATCGAAGCAAGAGACCTATTTACTGGCAAGGTCAACGTCATCCTTGCAGATGGGTTTGATGGAAATATTGCTATAAAGACAGCTGAAGGAATCTTTAGCCTAATGGGCAAGGAGCTTAAAGATGTATTTTACAAATCATTGCCTAATAAGCTTGCAGCAGGAATCCTTAAGAAAGACCTTAAGGCTATGTTTAATAAGTTTTCTGCTGATGAAGTCGGAGGTGCTCCACTTTTAGGAGTTAAGTCCTACGCCTACAAGGCTCATGGCAATGCCAACGAAATTGCAATTTCAAACGCTCTATTGGGGCTTATGGACTATATAGACAAGAACGTTATTGAAAAAATAGAAGGAGAATTGATTTGATTAGAGAAAGACTTAAAGAATTAGCGATTGAAAATCTCGATCTTGATCCTAGTGAAATTGACTTTGATAGCAAGATTTCAGATTTAGATATCGACTCTATCGACTTAGTTGATTTTATTATGTTAATTGAAGATGAGTATTCAGTAGAGTTTTCTGATGAAGAATTAGATGAGATTGAAACACTTGCTGATATTGTCAGCGTGATTGAGAGCAAGAATTAATGGCTATTTCTAATAATAGACTAAAAAAAATAGAAGAATTTGAAAAAAGTATCGGCTACACCTTCAATGATAAAGATTTGATTGATGTAGCCTTTACTCATTCTTCATATACAAATGAGGTCAAAGGAAAGAAAAAAAGCAATGAAAGACTAGAATTTTTGGGAGATTCTATCCTAGATATGATAGTAAGCGAAGTACTCTTCAAACACTATTCTATGAAGCCTGAAGGATGGCTAACCAAGACTAGATCAAGGCTAGTTTGCACATCATCATTTGCTAAGGCTTGTGAGAAGTTTGAAATGTCAACCTACCTTAACTTTGGTAATGGAGAAAGACAAGGTGGAGGCGAGCTTAAAAAACATGTCAAGGCGGATACCTTTGAGGCAGTTTGTGCTGCAATCTATTTAGATTCCTCCTATGATACTTTGTTTAAGTTTTTGAAGAAAAACTACAAGGAAGAAGCCCTAGAGATTATAAATGATGACTCAATCTTTAATGATTATAAGACTAAGCTTCAAGAATATCATAATGCAAAAGACAGGAAAATCCTAAAATATGTTCTTGTCAAAGAAGAAGGCCCAGAGCATGAGAAGACCTTTACCATGGCTGTAAAGCTAGGAAATAAGGTACTAGCCTATGGAGTTGGCAAGAATAAAAAGCAAGCAGAGCAAAAAGCCGCCCAAGCTGCATATAAAGAAATAAAGAGAAAAAATGGCTAAGAAAGAATATATTATTCCTATATTTATACCTTTTTTAGGTTGCCCTCACGATTGCGCCTTTTGCAATCAAGTAAAGATTACAAACTTCAAAGACAAGCTAGATGAGGAAAAACTTATAGGAGAAATCGAAAAAAACCTTTCATATTTTCCAGAAAAAAGGGCCGATGAGCTGGCATTTTTTGGGGGATCTTTTACAGGACTTGATGAAGATGTGATGAAAGCTTATCTTGATGTCGCAAAATCTTACAAAGATAAGGGAATTATTGATAGAATCAGACTTTCTACTAGACCTGATTATATAAATAATTCTATTTTAGATATATTAAAAGAAAAAAGTGTTGATGTAATAGAGCTCGGCATCCAGTCCCTCGACCAAAAAGTATTAGACTGTAATGAGAGGGGTCATAAGATCGAGGATTCCTACAGGGCAAGTGAGCTTATCAAAGAATACGGCTTCAGCCTTGGTCATCAGATTATGCCAGGACTTTTTATGGATGAATATGAAAAGTCTATAAAGACTGCCATCGATTCAGCTAACATGGGTCCAGATATGGTTAGGATTTATCCAACTCTTGTAATAAAAGATACCAAGCTTGAAGCTCTTTATAATCTTGGAGTCTATAAGCCACTTGACCTAGAAAAGGCTGTCGAGCTTTCTGCTGAGCTTTACATGATCTACAGGGCAAAGGATATCGACGTAATAAGAATCGGCCTACAGACTACTGAAAACATCAATGAAGGTGTTGATGTAGTTGCAGGTCCTTTCCATCCTGCTATCAGGCAACTAACGGAATCCTTGGTCTATAGGAAATATCTAGAAGAGCTTATCGAAAGAGAAAATATAGATAGAGACTTTATCATACACACAGATAACAGAAGTATTTCCATAATTGCCGGCAACAAAAAATCCAACAAGAAATATTTCTACCAAAAATATGAAATAAATCTCTCATTTGAGGCTGATAAGTCTGATTTCATTAGCTTAGAAGATAGAAAGATTAAGCTTGACTTAGATGGATTTATCTACTCTTATGTAAAGGAAACTTACGGTGGTGATTTGATATTAGATTAGAAAATGTAGAGCTTAAGGGCTTTAAGTCCTTCGCTGATAGAACAAAAATTGAATTTGATGAAAAGATTACAGCTGTGGTTGGTCCCAATGGATCGGGCAAAAGCAACATCTCTGATGCCATAAGATGGGTTTTAGGAGAGCAATCTGCAAAAAGTCTTAGAGGATCTAAGATGAACGACGTTATCTTTCAAGGAGGAGAAAACTCCAAGTCTCTTAATCTTGCAGAAGTAAACCTAAATTTCTCAAATGAGGACAAGGCCCTCGATGTAAGTTATGACAAGGTGAAAATTTCAAGACGAATCTACAGGGACGGGGAAAATGAGTATAGGATCAATGGGAAGAAGGTAAGGCTTAAAGATATAAGGGAACTTTTTCTCGATACCGGAGTCGGTAAGGAAGGTTACTCAATTATCTCCCAAGGTAGGATTGAGGAAATCATATCATCTTCTGCCAAGGATAGGAGAAATATCTTTGAAGAAGCAAGCGGTATAGCTAAGCATAAGTTTAGACGAGATGAAGCGAGTAAGAAGCTTGATAGGGTAAGCGATGATCTTGAAGTCATAGAAAGAGACTGGGAATACAAGAAAAAAGAACTAGGACTTCTTAAAACTTATAAGGAAAATTACGAGGAAAATAAGAGATTAACTGAGAAGCTCGACCAGAAGGCTTATTTTTACCTAAAAGATAAGTCTAAAGCCCTTCTAGATGAGAAAAAAGAAGCGAGTGAAAATATCACAAGGCTAGACAAAGAAATCAATATTTCTACGGTAGAGCTTGATAATATTAGAAAAAAACTTGCTCCATTTACAAAAGATTATAAAGAAGTAGAAGAAGAAATAAGAAAAACCAAAGAGAGCATAGACAAATACAACAAGTCAATAGAGAAATCTCAAAGTAAAATTCTCTTAAATCAACAAAAAAAAGATTATAATTCCAAGGATTTAGAAAGACTTAAGTCAAATATTTCATCGAATGAAGAAAAAAGAGATAAAGCACAAAAAGATTTAGAAAATCAAGAAAAAAATTTAAATGACAATAAAGATAAGCTTAAAGAAATAAGCCAAAGTTTAAAAGAAAACCAAGCCATAGTTAACAAAACACAAAGTGAATTAGAAGATTTACTTGATAAAAAATCTAAAGAAGATTTAAGATTAAACAAACTATCAAGTGATATTTATAACTACGAGATAGAGGAAAAATCCAAGGCCATAATTGATCAAAAAAAGGCTAAAGATGCCGAAGAAAGACTTGCTAAAATTAAGGCTCTTGAAAAGGACTTATTTATCCTTAATGAAAATAAAAATAAACTTGAAGAAGAAGTTAAAGAAGGCAGAAACAAGCTAAAAGATTTTCAGAAAAAAGAAGAAGACTATAGGAAAAATCTCTTAGATAAAAGAAAAGAGAGCGATGACTTGTCAAAGGCTAATGCCGAAAATAACATCAATCTTAAGACCATGATTTCAGAATTCAAGCTCCAAAAGGAAAATCTTGAGAAAAATAGGGGATATTTTTATTCGATTCAAGACTTTTTAAATAAAACTAAAGATTACGGTCTAGATAATTTGTATTTGGATTCCCTTGCCAATCTTATTAGAGTTAAGGAGGGCTATGAGGATGTAATAGATAACCTTATGGGAGCAGGCCTTCAAAACATTGTAACGAGGACTAAATTCGATACAAGAGAGTTGATTAACTTTGTAAATAAAAACAGAATAGGTAGAATCACCTTCCTTCCTATAGATTCAATTAAATCCTTTAGGAAAGATAGGCCAAAAGAGGATGAGGTGATTGCTATGGCCTATGATTTAATTGAAGCTCCACCAGAGCTAACAAATATCATAGACCACTTCTTAGGATCAACCGTAGTCGTAAAAGATATTGATAGTGCTGTCAGTCTTTCAAATAAGATAAAGGGCTTTAGGATAATTACCATGAATCTTGATATCATAAACAACTGGGGTTCCATGGTTGCTGGTAATGATAAAAATAGGAAGAAAAATACCAATCTTTTGAACAGAAACAAGAGACTAGAAGAGATTAAGGATAGGATTCTTTCTTTGAGAAATAAAAAGGACTATTTTAATGAGACTTATAGACAGATTAGTTCTGATATAAATATCCTCGACGATAAGCTTAAAGAAATTGCTAGCCTTATAGAATATGAAAAAAACTCATTAAGAGAAAAAGAAAATAAGCTTTCCTCTATCAATATAAAAATCGAAAATGCTATCAACAGAAAAGATGAGCTTTCTGAAGAAAAAGACTATGATCTTGTCCTTACTGGATCCTTAGATATAGAAAGCCTTAGGAAAGATCGTGACAGACTAAGAGAAGAAATCGAAGAGATAAAAGTTTCGATAGCAGATAAAGAAAATACTTTTAGCCTTAAGGAAAAGGAAAATATCAAACTTGAAAATACTGCTGATATGATTACTAGAGATATAAATCTCATTTTAAATACAATCACAGAACTTAAGAATTCCCTAAGAGATTTGGATGAATCTTACAGGATGGAGAATAAACTTAAGCTTGAAATCGATAATTCTCTAGGAGAAATCGATAGGGACGAGCAAAATCTCAAAAAAGTAATTGACTTTTCTAAGAAAAAAATAAACGAAGAAGAAGAAAAACTTAAAATTTTATCGGAAGACAAAATTAAGATGGAGGAAGAAAACTCCGCTATGCTTGAAAAAGAAAAGAAAGTCGATGAGTGTATTAAAGAATTAAATATAGTGAAGGTAAAAAGTGATTACGCGCTTTCTACTGCGACAGAGAAGTATGATTCTATTATTGATGAGATTAGTCCATTTATTAGTCAAAGTCTAGATGAGATGGAAAAGAAATATAAGGACTTAAGCCTCGATAAAGTTAGCAAGAAGTCTTTAGTCGACCTTCAAAGAAAGATAAACACTATTGGATTTTTCGATGAAAACTCTCTAGAAGCCTACAAAGAGGCTAAGGAAGAATTTGATTTCTTGGATAAGCAGATGACAGACCTTATAAACTCCAAGTCAGATATAGAAACCATGATAGCTAGGCTTGAAAAGGACATGAAGGAAGAATTTATCAAAAACTTCAAGATTATAAATGAGAAGTTTGCGAGGATTTTTAGGACCCTTTTTATTGGTGGAGATGCTAAGCTTATCTTAGATAGCGACGATAGTTTAAATGCAGGAATAGAGATAGAGGCACGCCCTCCATCTAAGTCCCTTAAGTCAATTTCACTTTTATCAGGAGGGGAGAAGGCCCTTACGGCTGTGGCCTTATTATTTGCGATATTTGAGACCAATCCTGCCCCTTTTGCAATCCTAGATGAGATAGATGCAGCCCTAGATGAGACTAATATCAAAAGATATATAGAATATCTAACAAGTCTATCAGACAAGACCCAGTTTATAATGATAACTCATAGGCAGACAACAATGCAGCTTGCGGAGAGAATCCACGGGGTTACCATTGGCGATGATGGCAAGAGTCAGGTATATTCTATAGACTTTGCAAAAAATTGAAAATAAGCTTTACAAAAGTACAATAAATTAGATAAGGAGGAAGTATGGCAATTAGAAATATAAGAAAAGAAGGGGATCCTATTTTAAGGAAAACTTCCAAAGTTGTCTCTGAAATTACTGATAGAATTAAAGTTTTACTAGACGACATGGCTGATACTATGTATGAAGCTGATGGTGTCGGACTTGCTGCTCCTCAAGTCGGAATTTTAAAAAGAATAATAGTGGTAGATCCACATGACGATAGTACAGGCCTAGTCAAGCTCGTAAATCCTGAGATTATAGAATCAGACGGAGAACAGATCGGTATTGAAGGTTGTCTTTCTATACCTAATTTTAATGCGACTGTCAAAAGGCCAGAACATTTAAAGGTTAAATATTTAGACGAAGAAGGAAATGAGAAAATCTGGGACGCCCATGGTTTTCCAGCAGAAATCTTATCTCACGAAATAGACCATCTCGATGGAATTTTATTTAGAGATAAGGCGATTGAAGAGGTTAAATTCGATACAGAAAATGATTAATATATGTTTTATGGGCAATCCAAAGTTTGCAGTGCGAACTTTGGATGTTCTTTATAATGATGAAAATATAGATGTCAAACTTGTTGTAAGCTCTCCCGATAAGAAGAGAAATAGGAGGAAAGTTACACCAACAGAGATTAAAAAATATGCTCTGGATAATAAGATTGATGTCATAACACCAAAGACAGTAAATAGTCCCGAATTTGTAGAAAAGCTCAAGGCTTTGGGAATCGACTACATTGTAGTGGTAGCCTTCGGTCAACTTATAGGAAAAGAGTTACTTGAAGCCTATGAGGATAGGATAATAAATCTACATCCATCAATCCTACCAGCCTATAGAGGTGCAAGCCCTATGCAGTTTTCCCTATTAAATGGAGATGATGTAACTGCAGCTACAACTATGCTTATAGAAAAGGGAATGGATTCTGGTGATATACTTATCCAAGAGGAAGTTACGATAGAAGATAGTGATGATTACACAAGTCTTGAAGAGAAACTAAGCGAAATAGGGGCAAGGGCAATCAGAGAAACTATCTTAAACTTCGATGAAGTTTATAAAAATAGGCAAAAACAAGACGATAGCCAGGCTACTTTCTGTACAAAAATTACAAAAGATATGGGAAGGATCGATTGGAATAATAATTCTTCAGAAATTATTAATAAAATCAGAGCCTTTGTAGAATATCCAGTAGCTTATTTTTCATATGAAGAAAAAAACGTAAAAGTATATAAGGCAGAAGTTCTTGATTCCTATGAGGCAAATCCAGGTTTTGTATACAAGGCAAATCCTAAAGAAGGAATTGTGATAGGAACAGGTGATGGGGCCATAAAACTTCTTAAGATTCAATTTCCAGGGAAAAAGGCCATGGATACTAAGTCCTTCCTCATGGGCAATACTTTCGAAGAAAAAATTACTTTAGCCAATGAATGATTTAGAACTAATACTTAACTCACTTGTAAGGATAATTTACGAGGATAAGAAGAGTAACGAGGAGATAAATTATCTAGAAAAAAGAGTTGATAATCTCCCATATGCTACCAAAGTTATATATGGAGTCCTTGAAAATAAAATCTATATCGATTATATGATAGGAAAATTATCTAAGATAAAGCTTAAGAAGATTCACAGAAACGTCCTCACAATTCTAGAAATCGGTATCTATAATATACATTTTCTAGAAACTAAGGACTATGCTACTGTGGATAAGCTTGTTGAACTTACAAAGAGAAAGAACAAGAAATCTACTGGTTTTGTAAATGCTATTTTAAGAAATTTTATTAGAGATGAGAAGGAAATAGCAAAGATTAAGATAAGTGATGATATAAAGTCACTTTCTGTGAGATACTCTATGCCAGAAGACATCACTAGATATATATTCGATAACTACGGCATGGATTATACTAAAGATTTCCTCCGCTACAGCAATGATGAGGCGGTACTTTCTATTAGGATTAATAGATTAAAGACTGATAAGGAAAGTTTAATTAAAAAGCTTCAAGCTAACGAATTTGAAATAGAAGAATCAAATATAAGTGAAAATGCTCTTTTGGTAAAGAATCCTTCAGGCCTTGTAGCCACTAGTGAGTTTAAGGAGGGGCTTTTTACTATCCAACAAGAAGCTAGCATGAAGACGGTTGAGGTTCTTGATCCCAAAGAGGATTCGATAATCTTAGACTTATGTGCAGCTCCAGGTACTAAGACTAGCTACCTTGCTGAATATAGCAGAAATTCTGGTAAAATAATAGCGAATGACATATCTAGGAATAAGTTAAGTCTTATAAGAGAAAACATCGAAAGATTAGGTCTTAGTAATATTGAGCTTGATTCTTTTGACGCGAGTGTGTACAGATCTGATTTTGAGGAAAAATTCGACTATGTCTTGGTTGATGCTCCTTGCTCTGGTCTTGGAGTTATGGCAAGAAAGCCTGAGATTAGATACAATAGAACTATGGCTGATATTAAAGCTTTGGCAGAGCTTCAAAGAAAAATTTTATCCTCTGCTATCAGATATCTTAAGCCAGGTGGAATTCTAGTCTATTCAACTTGCACTCTTGGTATGATCGAAAATGTCGATAATTATAATTTCTTAAAAGCAGATGAAAGATTAACTTCTTTAGAGATAGATGGCAAGAAATACCTAGAGTTTGTAAGTTTTGAGGATAAAACTGACGGATTTTTTATTAGTAAATTTAAGAAGAAAGATTATGAAAGATAAATTAAATGACAAATCCATAAAAGAATTAGAAGATATTTTCATCAAAGAGGGCTATCAAAAGTTTAGAGCCAAACAAGTATATAGGCAAATTCATATAAATAAAGTCAACGACTTTAAGCTAATGAGCGATCTTTCTAAAGATATGAGGGAGAATTTATCAGAAAAATATGACTTCCCTCAGATGAAAGTGGAAAAGGAATTTGTTTCTGAGCTTGATAGCACAAAGAAATATCTGTTTTCTCTAACGGATGGAAATATCATAGAAGCAGTCTTTATGGATTATGATAAGAGAAAAACTATATGTATATCATCACAAGTAGGTTGCAGGATGGGCTGTAAGTTTTGCGCTTCAACCAAAAATGGTCTCGAAAGAAACTTAAGTGCAGCAGAGCTTATTGAAGAAGTCTATACATTAGAGAGAATCAATGGAGATATAAATAACATAGTGATAATGGGCATAGGTGAGCCTTTGGATAATTACGAAAATATTAGAAAATTCATTGAAATTATTACCGATGAAAAGGGAAGAAACCTTTCCCATAGGTCCATCACCCTTTCCACTTCTGGCCTAAGCCCAATGATAAGAAAGCTTGCTGACAGTGGCCTTGATGTAAATCTAGCCGTCTCTCTTCATTATGCAGACGACGATAAAAGACGTAGATTTATGCCAATTGCCAATAAATACAGCATTGAGAGTCTAATGGAGGCGACAGATTATTATTTGGATAGGACCAAAAGAAGGGTAAGCTTCGAGTATGTAGTGATTGATGGGGTCAATAATCTTGATAGTGACGTATCTAATTTAACCAGCCTACTTAAGGGCAAAAACGTCCACATCAACTTAATTCCTCTAAATCCAATCGAGGAGTTTTCTTATGATAGACCAAAGTCAACTGCTCTAAGGGACTTTAGAGACAAGCTTTTAAAGAAAAAATTAAACGCAACCATAAGAAAGTCGATGGGCTCAGATATCGATGCATCTTGTGGCCAGCTTAGAAATAATTATGCGAGGTGAGCATGAAATTTAGTACAATATCGAATATTGGAAAAATAAGGCAGGAAAACGAAGATGCCTATGCAAATACGACCATTGGCGATTTGGATTTTTTCATAGTTGCCGATGGGATGGGAGGCCATAGCAGGGGAGAAGTCGCAAGTAAGCTTGCTAGTAAGTCTTATATAGATTTTATTGAAAATGCAAACTTAGATGACTACTCATCCTACATCGACCTTCAGGAAGAAGCTATAAAGTATGCCAACAAGAAGATCTATGATTTATCAGATGATAGCGAAGGTCTTAGGATGGGAACTACTGTAGTGTGCATGGCAATTGATAAGAAAAATTCTACTTATTACATATCTCACGTAGGAGATTCTAGGATTTATATCTACCAAGATAAAAAACTTAGCGTAAGAACGAGAGACCACTCTTTGATTAATGACCTAATAGATACAGGTTCTCTAACAGAAGACGAGGCCGAAAACTTCATCAACAAATCTGCTATTACAAAGGCAGTAGGAACAGAAGAAGTTATAGAGCCAGAAAGTCAAACTTTCTCTATGAAAGATGGGGATATTGTTTTGATGTTTACAGATGGTTTGTCTAACGAGCTTACAGATGAAGAGATAACTAAAGTAGTCAACGATTTCGATGAGGCGTATGATATCTCATCAAGACTTGTTGAACTAGCACTTAATAAAGGTGGTCGTGATAATATAACAGTGACTACTATTTTGATATAAGAGGTAATATGGAAAAGATAATTTTGGACAATAGGTACGAGATTATAGAGCAGATTGGCGTTGGTGGAATGGCCAAGGTCTATAAGGCCAAAGATAGGCTTTTGGATAGATTTGTAGCCATTAAGGTACTTAAGGAGCAGTATGCAGAAGATGATGAGTTTCTAAAGAAATTTAACAACGAAGCCCAATCTGCTGCTAAATTAAATCATGTTAATATAGTAAATGTTTACGATATAGGAGAAGACCTCCTAGAAGGAAGAAAAATTTACTATATTGTAATGGAATATGTTGAAGGACAAACCCTAAAAGATCTAATAGATGAAGAGGGAAAGCTTTCTAATCACGATATTATAGATTATTCGGTGCAGATAGCTCAAGCCTTAAAGTCTGCCCACTCATCAGGTATTATCCACAGGGATATCAAGCCACAAAATATTTTGATAGATAAGTTTGGCCTTGCCAAGGTAACAGACTTTGGTATAGCTAGAGTTTCATCAAATGCGACTATAACCTATACATCATCTATTCTAGGAACAGTTCATTATATATCACCAGAACAAGCCAAGGGCAAGATTGTCGATGAGAAAAGCGACCTTTATTCACTTGGAGCTGTGATGTATGAGATGGCAACTGGTAAGGTCCCATTTGACGCAGATAATTCTGTAGGAATTGCCGTAATGCATATTCAAGATAAGGCAAAGCCTGCTAAGGAATTAAATCCAGAGCTTTCTGATCATCTAAATTTTATTATTATGAAGCTTCTTGAAAAGGAGCCCGGCAATAGATTCTTAAATGCAACAGATCTTATAGATAGTCTTGAAAATCAAAATTCCTTCAAGGCTCAAGCCCTAGAAGAGACAGCAAGAATTCCGATAGTCGTTCCAAATAAGGAAAAGAAAAAGAAAAAAAAGTTAAAGCAGGAAGAAACTCCAAAGTCAGAAGAGGCAGTTTATGTCTCTCCTACTGATGAAGAGCCAAAGGATAAGAACAAGACTAAATCGCTTAAGATTTGGCCACTAGCTCTGCTAGCTCTAATTCTCGTTGGAGCAGTGTATTACTTTATGTCTAGACCAAAAGACGATGTCCTCGAAGTTCCAACAGTTATTAACCTAAGCCAAGAGATGGCGGTCAAGGAACTTGAAAAGAGAGGACTTAAGGCAAATATCTCAAGAACAGAAGAAAGCGACGATTATGACAAGGGCAAGGTCATGAAGCAAGATCCTGAAGCAAATACTGAAGTTAAAATAGGAACTACAGTAAATCTTGTAATCAGTGCAGGAAGAGAAGTGAGCGTGCCAGACCTTGCTGGACTCAATCTAACAGAGGCAGAAGAAAAACTTAAAGAGCTGGGTCTAAGTATAGGAAGGACGAGCACGGAATATAGTGATCAAGTCGAAAAAGACTTAATCATTGATCAAAACCCAAGATCTGCTACAAACCTTCAAGCAGGAAGTAAGGTAGACCTTGTTATAAGTGCAGGACCTGAAGAAAAAATTGAAAATATAGAAGTTCCTAACCTAATCGGTATGAGTGAAGAGCAAGCTGAAAGCCTAATAAGTCAGTATGGACTCGTCCTTAGAAATGTTGACTATAGGGAAAGCGAAGATGTAGAGAAGGGCAATGTCATAAGCCAATCTATATCGGAAGGAACCCAAGTAGCACCACAATCTCAAATCGATCTAGTAGTCTCTACTGGTAAGAAGGAGAAAGAAAAGGATAAAGAAGAAAATCAGACAGGCCAGGTAAAAAACGTAGATTTAAGACTTAATATAAATAATGGCAAGGATAAATTCAATGTCAAAATCTATAAGCTTGATGACAACGATAAGAGAAGCGACATCTTATATGATCAAAATCAAACTAGCAAGGATCTAGACGAAAGCCAAGTCCTACAATTAAACTTCCAAGCAATCCAAAATACTAAGTTTGAAGTCTTGGTAGATGATGAATCTTACGGAGTGTATACAGTAAATTGAAACAAGGAAAGATTACAAAAGCTCAAAAAGAATTATATTATGTAGACAGCGATGGAAAAATCCTCATGGCCAAGGCTAGGGGCAATTTCAGGGTCAAAAAAATAAAGCCCTTGGTTGGAGATAATGTAGTAATTGACGATTTGGAAGATCGTAAGGCCTATATTACAGAAATTCTTCCAAGAAAAAATGAAATAAAAAGGCCAAACATTTCGAACATTGACCAGATTTTACTATTTGCTACAATCAAGGATCCAATCTTAAATCTCTACAATCTAGATAAATATCTTGCTATGTGTGAATATAAGAATATGGATGTAGTAATAGTCTTATCTAAGATTGACTTGTGTGATGAAGAAGAAGTAGAAGATTTCGAAAAAATTTACAATAATATAGGCTATGAGATAGTAAGTCTTGATAATTACGATAATTTCCCTAAGGATAGGATACTTGATATCTTAAAAAATAAGACATCTGCTGTATCAGGAGCAAGCGGAGTGGGTAAGTCTACTTTCCTCAACAATCTAATCGATATAGAAGTTGAGACTGGCTCAATTTCTGAAAAGAGTAAGAGGGGAAAAAATACCACCCGCCATACAGAAATATTTAAGATAGGGGAGGAAAGCTTCCTCTTTGACACTCCAGGCTTTGATTCTTTTGATATTGACTTTATAGAAGATGAGAAAGAATTAAAGTATTTGTTTAGAGAATTTAGAGATAAGGAATGTAAGTTTAAGGATTGTAATCATATAAATGAGCCAGCCTGTGGAGTAAAAAAGGCAAAGGCTGATGGACTTATTTCTGATAGTAGATACGATAATTACCTCATGCTTTTTGAGGAAGTTAAAAAAAGGAGAGAAAACAAGTGGTAGAACTAGCACCTTCAATACTTTCATGTGACTTTTCAAGACTACAAGAAAATCTTGACGATACTAAAAATACGAGACTTAAGATGCTACATATAGACGTAATGGATGGGATCTTTGTTCCAAATATCTCCTTCGGCTTTAAGGTAATAGAAGATATCAGAAAGAGAAATGATTATTTCTTTGATACTCATCTAATGATAGAAAGACCAGAAAGATATATAGAAAGATTCGTAAAAGCAGGATCAGATAGGATAACCTTCCATATAGAAGCAACTGAGAACCCAAGTGAAGTAATCAGCATTATAAAGTCTTTTGGAATAGAAGCAGGTATTACCCTAAAACCTGCGACAGATCCAAAAGATATTTTACCTTTCCTAAAAGATTTGGATTGTGTGCTTGTAATGAGCGTCGAGCCTGGATTTGGTGGCCAAAGATTTATTGAAGATAGCCTTGATAAGGTTAGGATTTTTAGAGAATATATTGACGAAAATAAGCTTGATACTAAGATTGAAATCGACGGAGGTATCAAAACTACCAACGTGAGTAGAGTAATCGAAGCTGGATGTGACGAGATAGTGTCAGGTTCAGATATTTTCGGAAAAGACGATATCAAAAAACAAATCGAAGAATATTACAAAATATTTGTCCAAGCAAAAAGCACTTGTGGGGATTAAGACCACAAGTGCTTTTTAAATAAAAGAACCACAGATTGCTCAGTGGTTATTAAATCTTATTTAAAATAAAAAAACATTTTGCAATTATGCTTTTTCTACTTTACCGCTTTTTAGACATTTGGTACATACGTTAATTGTTTTAGGTGTTCCATCTACTAAAGCTTTTACTTTATGAACATTTGCCTTAAAATTTCTATTGATTTGTCTGTGAGAGAAAGTTACACTTTTACCTGATTGTGTTCCCTTACCGCAGATATCACATGTTCTTGCCATTCTTACACCTCCTAGCTTTTATTCATCTTTATTATTCTACCAAATATCAAGACAAATTACAAATTTTTCTTATAGTTTTCTCCAAAAGAATTTGCCAAGTCTCCTCGATAGTTATTGAACAGTCTTTATGGTATAGTCTTTGTAGTAATAAAAGAGATTTAAATGAATCACAGGAGGTAATATGGATTTAGAATCTATATACAAAAATGAGGATATAGGTGAAGTTTTATTCGATCAGTCTTTAAGAAACTACACTACTTTTGGCATAGGCGGTAAAGCCGATGTCATGATTAAACCAAACACTGAAGAACAATTACAAAATATACTAAAGATAAATCATAAAGAAAATATAAGAACTACAGTGATAGGCAGAGGGTCAAATCTTTTAATCAGCGACAAGGGCATTAGGGGTTGTGTCATAGTATTGGCAGATAATTTCGACAAAATCGAAAGAGATGGCGACATTCTAACAGCCCTTGCAGGAACAAGCTTAAATGAGCTTGCCCTATTTGCTATAGAAAGAGGACTTGCTGGAATGGAGGAGATATCAGGCATACCAGGATCTGTCGGAGGTGCTGTTGCCATGAATGCAGGAGCCTATGGTGGAGAGATCAAGGATGTATGTGTAAATGTTAAGGCCTTTGACTTTACTGGCAAGGAGTACAACTTTACCAATAGCCAAATGAACTTTTCCTACAGACATTCCAAAATATTTGAAGATGACCTCATAGTTTCTTCTGCAAGCTTTAAGTTAAAAGCAGGAATTAAGGAAGAAATCGAAGAAAGATACGAAGACTTCACCAATAGAAGAGCTACAAAGCAACCTTTAGATAGGAAATCAGCAGGTTCAACCTTCAAAAGACCAACAGGATCTTATGCATCAAAGCTAATAGATGAATGTGGTCTTAGGGGTTACAGAAGAGGCGAATGCCAAGTTAGCGAGAAGCATTGTGGCTTTATAATCAATGTCGATAATGCAACATGCGAGGACATGCTTTCCTTTATTGAAGAAGTATCTAAGATAGTAAATGAAAAGACAGGATTTGTATTAGAAAGAGAAGTTAAACTAATCGGAGACTTTTAATGATACTTAAAATTATCACTGGCCTTAGCGGTTCAGGTAAGACTACGGCCCTTCGTGCCTTTGAGGACATGGGCTATTACGCTATGGACAATGTCCCAGCCTACCTGATAGAAAAATTCATAGAGCTTAACGCAAATCAAGAAAACCCTATTGAAAAGATGGCAGTCGTAATTGACTTTAGGTCTTATGCCGTAGACAATGACCTTTACGATTCTCTTCTTAGGCTTAAGAAAGCCAATATCGATACAGAAATCATCTACATATATTCATCTGATGAGGTGATTTTTAAGAGATATAACGAACTAAGGCGCCCTCATCCTATGGGTGAGTACGGAAATGTAAGCGAAGGAATAGAGAAAGAAAAGGATATGCTAAAGCCTATCAGAAAGATTGCAGATAGGTTTATTGATACAAGTAATTACAAGATTGCTGAGCTCAAGAGAGTTATTGAAGATTCAGCCCTAAAAAAGGATAAAATCATAATAAATCTCATATCCTTTGGCTTTAAGTATGGACTTAGTGATAATTTTGAATTTGTATTTGATATGAGATTCTTGCCTAATCCTTATTATATAAAAGAACTTAAAAAGCAAAATGGAACATGTAAGGACCTACAAGATTATTTGGATTCTTTCGAGATTTCCAAGAAATTTGAAGACGATTTATATGAAATGATTAAAAGCTTAGTTCCAGAATTCTTAAATCAAGGCAAGGATATAATTAATATTGCCATAGGATGTACAGGAGGCCAACATAGGTCAGTATATATGGTAGAAAAGCTATATGAAAGAATGAAAGATGACGATTATATATTAGTTAAGAAACATAGAGAGAAGGATAGATGGTAAAAAAATACATGAAAAGATATCCCCTAAAGGATGTCCAAAATGCCAGAGACTTAGGTGGAGTTCCAACACTTGATGGCAATGTGACTAACTGGGGGAAGTTTATCAGGACAGCTACCCTAGATGATGCGAAAGATTATGATATTAACTACCTTAAAGAAATGGGAGTTACTAGAGTAATTGACTTAAGACGTGAAGGCGAGATTGCCCCTCACAAGGAAAGTATAGCTAAAATCAAGGAGAACTTCGATTATTATAATGTTTCTCTTGCAGGAGATAGGGAGTTTAGGCAAGAAGATATTGATAAGATTGTCAATAAAGAAATATCTGTAGGAGCAAGCTATAGGAATCTTATTGATAACTACAAGGCAGTCAAAGAGATTATGGAAATATTCGCAAATAATGACGGAGTAAGCCTCTTTCATTGCCAAGAAGGTAAGGATAGGACAGGAATTATTTCTATGATCCTTATGGGTATTTCTAATGTGGCCAGAGCTGATATCATTGCAGATTATGAAGTAAGTTCGGCTCATCTTGGCTATATAGAAAGATATGACGAAGAAGATCCATTTTCTGTATTTAGAATTACCAGTCCTTACAATATGAAGGAAGCCTACGATTATATTCTAAGAAAATACAAGACTTTCGATGATTATCTTCTCTATGCCAAGGTTGATAGGGAAACTATTGAAAAAGTGAGGAAAAAAATAGCTGGATAGCTAGGGTGATATATGTCTTTTTCTAAAAGATGTAAGAAAGAAGTACTAAAAAAAGAGCCGATTTCAAAAATGGGCGAACTATTATCGATTATTCATTTTATTGGCTCTATAAGAATAAATATGGGTGGCTATAATATCAAGTTTGAAACTGATTCCAACTCATATGCCAGATATATTTACAATCTGATCAAGGATTTGTATGACTATTCTTCAACCTTTGAAATCTTTGATAAATCATACAAGGATAAGGATAGGATTTTTACAGTTCTTGTCGAAGATAATGAAATATCAGAAGATTTGATTAATAAAAAGACTGAGGGCTTTATAGATAACTTTAATGATATTGAAGATGTGTCCTTAGATGAAATCAAATCTTTTCTTAAGATTGCCTTTATTTATAAAGGCTCTATTAACGACCCTCAAAGAGGTTACAATCTTGAAATCATAGCTCGAGAGAAAAACGAGCTTAAACTTATCAAAGAATCTATGGATACCTTTGACCTAAATTCCAAGATCAACGATAGGGGAGATTATTATATTGTCTATATCAAGGATTCTGATAAGATAAGCGACTTTCTTGCTATAATTGGGGCGAATAAGTCCTTGTTCGAGCTAGAAAATGTCAGGGCCATGAAGTCCATAAGAAATGATATAAATAGACAGACAAATTTCGATAAGGCCAATATAGATAGGACTGTCAAGGCATCTTTGAGGCAAGTAGACGCAATAAAAGCTGTGATTGATAGCGAAGAATACGATAAATTATCAGAAGACATGAAGGAAATTGCAAGTATCAGGATTGATAATCCCTATATTTCTATAGAAGAAATTGGTCAGATGATGGATCCTGTGATGAGTAAGGCCAAGGTGAATTATAGGTTGCAGAAATTTATAAAGCTTGCCGAAGACTTGTAGAGGAGGTTAAATGGAAGGAAAATTTACACACTTACACGTTCATACTGAATATTCCTTACTTGATGGATTCTCAAGGATTGATTTACTCCTCGATAGGGCTAAAGAGCTCGGAATGGACTCTCTTGCCATCACAGACCATGGTCAGATGTATGGAGTTATAGAATTTTATAAGCAAGCCAAAAAGCGTGGCATAAAGCCCATAATAGGCTGCGAAGTCTATGTTAGTGAGAAAGATCACACTATAAAGGAAGCTTCAAATAGGAGATATTACCACTTAATTCTCCTAGCGAAAAATATGGAAGGCTATAAGAATCTTATTAAAATAGTATCGGAAGCCTATGTAAATGGTTTCTATTATAAGCCAAGGGTTTCTTTTGATTTTATAAAAAAGCACAGTGATAATATCATCGCTTTGTCTGCTTGCCTTAATGGCGAAGTTAGCCAAAGACTTTTAGAAAGTGACTACGAAGGGGCAAAAGAGACAGCTCAAAGATATGAAGAAGCTTTCGGTGAGGGAAACTTCTACCTAGAGCTTCAAAACCACGGGATAAAAGAGCAAAATATAGTAAATAGGGGACTTGTGAAAATCTACGAAGAAGAAGATATTCCCCTAGTTGCCACAAATGACATCCATTACATAAACAAGGAAGACGCCTACTACCAAGACGTCCTTTTGTGCATTCAGACAGGCAAGCTCGTCAAAGACGAAGACAGAATGAAGATGCCAGCAAGCGAGTTCTACCTTAAATCTTACGATGAGATGAAGGAGATTTTCGGAGCCTTTGAAGGTGCTATCGAAAACACTCAAAAAATTGCTGACCAATGTAATGTTGACTTCACCTTCCATGAACCCCACCTCCCATATTTTACTAAGGTCGAGGAAGGCCTAACCGACTTAGAATATCTTAAAAAACTAGTTTATCAAGGCCTTATCAAAAAATATGGAAATATTACAGAAAAAATTAGATCTAGGGCAGATAAGGAAATAAAGGTAATTGCTGATATGGGCTATGTCGACTATTTCCTTATAGTTTGGGATTTTGTAAGATATGCCAGGGAAAATGATATAGCAGTAGGACCAGGAAGAGGATCTGCTGCGGGATCTATAGTTTCATACGCCCTAGATATAACTCAAATAGATCCAATAAAATACAAACTAATTTTCGAAAGATTCCTAAATCCGGAAAGAGTATCAATGCCTGATATAGATATAGACTTTGATTATGTCCTTCGTGATAAGGTAGTAGAGTATGTAAACGAACTTTACGGGAGAGACCACGTATCCCAAATCGTAACCTTCGGTAGGATGCAAGCAAGAAATGCCGTAAGGGATGTAGGAAGAGTTTTAGATATTTCTTACGCTAAGGTAGATAAAATTGCCAAGCTAATTCCTCAAGCTATAGGGATGACCATTGATAAGGCATTTGCTTCATCGTCTAAGTTTAAGGAAATATATGATAGTGATGTCGAAGCGAAAAGATTAATTGATACTGCAAGAAAGGTCGAGGGTCTTCCAAGACATACTTCAATCCACGCCGCAGGAGTGGTAATCTCCAAGGAAGTCCTAACGGATATAATTCCCCTAGCCCTTTCCAACGATTTGGTCGTTACCCAATACGATATGACAGAAATCGAGGAACTTGGTCTACTTAAGATGGACTTCTTGGGTCTTAGGAACTTAACAGTTATCAAAAACACCATCAAAGACGTCAAAAAGAATAGGGGAATTGATGTAGATTTATCTAAAATTGACGTAAATGACAAAAATGTAATAGATCAATTCAATAAGGCTAAGACAATAGGTCTTTTCCAATTTGAGTCGGCAGGTATGAGAAACTTCCTTAAAAATCTAAAGCCTACAGTTTTCGATGATTTAATAGCAGCAAACTCCCTTTTTAGGCCCGGGCCAATGGATGAAATTCCCAAATACATCCATAACAAGAATAACCCGGCCGATGTTACTTTTATAGATCCGGCCTTAAAGCCAATCCTTGATGTAACATACGGAATTATCGTCTATCAGGAGCAAGTAATGCAGATTGTCCAGAAACTTGCGGGTTATTCCTTGGGAGAGGCTGATAATTTAAGGCGTGCCATGTCCAAGAAGAAGATGGCAGTTATGGAAGAAAATAGGGAAATCTTCATCAAGGGAAAAACTGATCCTGATGGCAATGTTGTCATTCCAGGCTGTGTCAGAAATGGAGTTGATGAAATTTCTGCAAATCAAATTTATGATGAAATGATTTCCTTCGCCAAATATGCCTTCAACAAGTCCCACTCGGCTGCTTATTCCTTGGTAGCTGTTCAGACTGCTTATTTAAAATACTATTATCCAGAAGAATATATGGCAAATCTTATCTCTTCTGTAATGGATCAATCATCTAAGCTTTATCTTTATGTGAATGAAACGAAGGCCTTAGGTATAGAAGTCCTTCCACCAGATGTGAACAAGAGTTTTGCTGAGTTTAGTGTAGAAGAAGGAAAGATTATCTTTGGCCTTTCTGGAATTAAAAATGTAGGAAGTAATCTAATCGACTCTATAGTGAAGGCTAGGAAAAAGGATGGAAAGTTCACAAACTTCAAGGACTTCCTTCAAAGAGTTGACGAGATTGATTCAAGATCTCTAAATAAGAAGGGAATTGAATCGCTTATCAAGGCCGGAGCCTTCGATAGCTTAACATACACTAGATCTTCCCTAATGGCAATTTATGAAAAGGCCATCTCTGCAGTTTCTGATAATAGGAAGATTAACGTAAAGGGCCAGCTTAATTTACTAGACGGTCTATCTGATAAGCCTAAAGAAGATGTTAGGATTCAAGAGATTAATGAATTTCCTAAAAAAACTAAGCTAAAGCTAGAAAAAGAGGTCCTGGGCTTTTATATATCTGATCATCCTCTATCAGATTTGGGGGATAGGCTTGATGATTTTGTAAACTTCACAACAGACTATAAAGATCATATAGATGACACCAGGATTCATTTACTTGATAATAAGTTTGTATCTATGGCTGGAGTTATAACAAACAAATCAGAAATTATGACCAAGAAAAGACAATTGATGTGCTTTGCGACTCTTGAAGATATGAAAGGGTCAATGGAGATTGTTATTTTCCCTGAAGTCTATAGGAAATATAGGAACGTAATAGACGAAGATAGTGCGGTAATAGTCAAGGGAAATCTTCAAGTAGATGAAAGAGATATAAAACTATTAACGAATGAGTTTGTAGACATAGAGAAATTAAATTTAAAAACTTTATACTTAAAATCTGAATACTTAGAGTATAATAAAATTAGAAACATTCTAGTGCAAAATAAGGGTACTACACCCGTTGTAATATATTTTGCTGACAAAAACAAAAGTGTCAAATTAGATAAGAAATTATGGTTTGATATTAATGAAAAAAGCATTAAAATATTAGAAGAGTTTTTAGGAAAAGAAAATGTTAAGATTACTTAAGGAGTTGTTATGAAAACTATAGGAATACTTACAAGTGGAGGAGATGCTCCAGGTATGAATTCTGCTATAAGAGCTGCGGTAAGAACAGCCCTTAATAGTGGTTTACGTGTCAAAGGTATAAGAAACGGTTATGACGGACTGATGCAAGGAGATATCTATGAGATGAATGTATCATCAGTTGCAGATATCATCCACAAGGGTGGTACCATTCTAGGTACTGCAAGAAGCTTAGAGTTCGAAACACCAGAAGGACAAAAAAGAGGTGCACAAATCCTAAATGATTATGGAATTGAAGGCCTAATCGTAATTGGAGGAGACGGATCTTTTAAGGGGGCAAAGGCCCTATCAGATCTTGGAATCAATACAATAGGCATTCCAGGTACAATTGATAACGATATGGGATATACTGATTTTACAATTGGATTTTTCACAGCGATTGAAACAGTAACAGATGCTATAGGTAAGCTAAGAGATACATCAAGTTCTCACGGTAGGGCTGTAGTTATCGAAGTTATGGGTCGTCACTGCGGAGATCTAGCCCTTTACTCAGGACTTGCAGGAGGAGCTGAGTCTATCATAGTCCCAGAGCATAATTTCTCTATCAATGAAATCATCGATAAGATGGAACATGGTAGAAAAAGAGGTAAGCTCCACCACTTAATCACACTTGCTGAAGGTGTTGGTGATCCTTATTCTCTCGCCAAAGAACTAGAAGAAAAAACTGGAATCGAAACTAAGGTAACAATCTTAGGCCATGTTCAAAGAGGAGGCTCACCATCTGCAGTAGACAGACTCTTAGGCTCATCAATGGGCTCTCGTGCTGTTAGACTGCTCGAAGATGGAAAGACAAATCTTGCAATCGGCTATGTAGACGGAAGTATCATAGAAGTTAGCATAGACGAAGCAGTAAGCAAAAAGAGCGAATTTGACGAAAGATTATACGAACTTGCAAATTCTTTATCAAGATAGGAGTAATAATGAAACCTGAAATTTTAAAAAAGACCAAAATAGTATGTACAATTGGACCTGCTAGTGAAGATCCTGCAATACTTGAAGAATTAATCAACAACGGGATGAATGTCGCAAGGCTTAACTTCTCTCACGGATCTCATGAAGAGCACCTAGCAAAGATTAAAACAATCAGAAGAATTAGAAGAAAACTAAACGCACCTGTAGCTATAATGCTAGATACAAAGGGACCAGAAATTAGAACTGGTAACTTCAAGGTTGATGAAATCTTCCTCAAACCAGGAGATATCTTTACCCTAACAACAAGAGACGTTGAAGGAGATCAATCAATTGTATCAGTATCATACGAAGGACTACCAGAAGACGTTTCAGTAGGAAGTGAAATTTATATAGATGACGGACTTGTTCAACTAGAAGTAATAGAAATCAAAGATGGAACAGACGTAGTTTGTAAGGCACTAAACAACGGAATCCTTTCAGACCATAAGGGAGTTAACCTACCAGGATCTAAGACAAATCTTCCAGCTATTACACCAAAAGACGTTGATGATATAAAATTTGGTATAGAAAATGACATTGACATCATTGCAGCATCTTTCGTACGTAAGAAAGAAGACGTATATGATATTAGAAAGGTTCTAGAAGATCACGGTGGAGAACACATCAAGATTATATCTAAAATCGAAAGCCAAGAAGGTGTAGATAACCTTGACGAAATCATCGAAGCAAGTGACGGAATCATGGTAGCTAGAGGAGACCTCGGTGTAGAAATTAGAACTGAGCTTATCCCACTAGTACAAAAAGAAATTATTAGAAAATGTAACGACGCTGCAAAACCAGTTATCACAGCTACACAAATGCTTGACTCAATGATTAGAAATCCAAGACCAACCAGAGCTGAGACAACTGACGTTGCCAATGCTATTATCGATGGAACTGACTGTGTAATGCTATCAGGAGAAACTGCTGGCGGAAAATACCCAATAGAAGCAGTTAAGACAATGAGAAACATCTGTATCACAACAGAGCTATCAGATGACTTCTATCAAAATATTTACGAAGTAAAAATCCACTCAGCAAACACAACAACCAACTCAATAGCAAGATCAACCAAAAACATTGCAGAAGAGCTAAATGCCAAGGCAATAATCTCATGTACAGCAAGTGGTAACACATCTAGAGTAATCTCTAAATTCAAACCTAAGACAAACATAATTGCTGCGACAATCTCTGACAGAGTTGCTAGACAACTATCTATCGTATGGGGAGTATATCCAATAGTTATCCAAGAAGCAACAGAAACAGATGAGCTAATCGAAAGAGCGATAGTTGGAGCACTTGCTGAAGAATTTGTAGAAGAAGGAGACCTAACAGTAGTAACAGCAGGAATCCCTCTAGGAGTATCAGGAACAAGTAACCTAATCAAAGTTCACGTTATTGGAGACATCCTAACAAGCGGAACAGGAATCGGAAGCAAATCAGTATCAGGAAAAGTCGTAATTGGATCAACTAAAAAAGAACTAGAAGGCAAATTCGAAGAAGGCGACATCATAGTTGCTAAATTTACTGATGCTGATATCACAGAATATATAGAAAAGGCATCAGCTGTAGTAACAGAAACTGGTGGACTAACAAGCCACACAGCAGTAGCCGCAGTTCACTTCGGAATCCCTGCAGTAGTAGGAGCTGTAAATGTAATCAACCTCGTAGAAGAAGGCGAAACAATTACAGTAGATCCAATAGGCGGAGTAATATACAAAGGAGAAACAAAAGTTATCTAATGATCATTAAAGATATTGAGATAATTGATATCCTACAAGACGGCAGAGGAGTTGGCAAGAAAGAATCAAAGGTCTACTTTATAGAAGGAGCGACCTTTGGAGAAACTTGCGACATTGAAATAGTCAAGGAAAAGAAAAATTTCATAGAAGCAAGAAAACTTAAAACAACTTCACAAAGCCCATATTATACACAACCTCCATGTCCATATTATTATGAATGTGGGGGTTGTACTATTATGGATATAAATTATGATGAGCAAATTAAATTAAAGAAAAACTTAATCAAAAAGGCAATCAAGAAAACTTGTGCCATAAAAATAGACGATTTAGAAATAATTACAAGTGAAACTCTCTCTTACAGGAACAAAATAAGACTACAAGTAGACAAGAAGGGAAGGCTTTCCTATAACAAGAAATCCTCAAATGACCTAGTAGAAATCAAAGATTGCCTACTTGCCAATAAGCATATAAGAGAAAATTTAGGTAAAATTCAAAATCTAGTCACTACGATAGTTAAAGACCTTGGCAATATAATAAGAGAAATTAGCATAAGAAGTAATGGTTTCGAAATCCTTCTAAATATTTATAGCCAAGAAGAAGAGAAATTATACCTATACTTAAAAAAAAATCATAAGGACCTTCCATATAATATTAATATAATAAATAAAAAGAAAATAAAAACCATAGGAAAAGACCATCTCATATTCAAAGTGAAAGATAAGTCCTTTAAGGTATCGAGAGATGACTTCTACCAAGTAAATGACTACCAAATAGAAAACCTATATGAAAATGCAAGAAAGTACCTAGAAAAGGACAAAAAGCTCCTAGACCTTTTTTGCGGATCAGGGATCTCATCTATAGCACTAAATGATGATAATATAGTTGGGATAGAAATCAACAAAAGTGCTATCAAAGATGCTAAAGAAAATGCCAAAATAAACAATTTAACAGATTACAAATTCATCGACAAAAACGCCAATTACATTGACCAGAAATTTATAGAAAAAGAAAAAATACAAACAGTAACAGTAGACCCACCAAGAGCAGGCCTAGATAAAGAAATAATCAAAACCCTAGCAAATACAAAAATAAAAAACATAATCTACATCTCCTGCAACCCCCAAACCCTCGCACGAGATATCAAAAGATTTATGGATAGGGGCTATGAACTTAAAGAAATAAAGGCTGTGGATATGTTCCCTCAGACTATGCATGTGGAGACGGTAGCTCTGTTGTCCAAACTAAATACAGAACATCATTTAGATCTAGAAATAGGTGAAGATGAATTGTCTGAAATTGACTTTTCAAAAGATGCAACTTATGGAGAAATTAAAAAGTATATTTTGGATAAATATGGATTAAAGGTTTCAAGTCTATATATTGCACAAATAAAAAGGAAACATGGTCTAATAGAGAGAGAAAATTATAATTTTAGTAAGAAAGAAAATCAAAGAGTGCCAAATTGCCCAGAAGAAAAAGAAAAAGCAATCGAAGATGCTTTAGAGCATTTTGGAATGATTTAAATAATATCTAAGATTGAAAATTTTAAAATTAAGACTTAAAAACTTTAAGATTAAAAAGATATGTACTTCTTATATAACCTAAGAAGATTAATTGAAAATCAGGGGAACGATGATGGTAAAATAAAAAATTTTAACAACTAAAGAAGAATTAGGCATTATTGCCAAAGAGGTTTTTATGAAGTTAAAAATACTGAAAAAGACTTGTTAGAATTGAAAATTTTAGATCATTGTGCAGGGTTTCGTGTCATAATAGTGATAGAGGCAAATAGTTATGTAAATATAAAGAGTTCAAGACTTCTGCCAAAGTTTAAAGCTCAAAAAATAAATAGTTGGTGTGCTGCTTAGAGTAACCATTTTGATAATGTGGATGCGAAACAAAAAGAGATAATCAGACTTCGTAAAAAATTGAAACAGGTTGAAATGGAGAATGATATTTTAAAGCAAGCTGCACTACTGTTAGGCAAAAAATAGACCTCATTATCTCGAACCGAGATAAATATAGCATTAGTGCAATGTGTAGACTACTTGGGGTCACAAGAAGTTTAGTCTATTATCATTTGAACAAAGAAAAAGATGTGAAATTAGATGAAGATGAAAAACTAATAGAAGAAATAAAAGAAATATTCAGAAGAAGTAGAAACAACTATGGAACACGCAAAATAAAAAAAGAACTAGGGAAAATTGGATATAAAATATCGAGAAGAAAAATAGGCCGAATAATGAAGAAAAATGGCCTAGTCTCAAACTATACAGTAGCACAATATAAAGTAATAAGATCCAAATGCAACGAAGAAGACATCCCTAACCTTTTAAATAGATAATTTGACAATAGAGACTATTTAGAAGCAATAGTAAGCGACCTAACATATGTAGGAGTAGGAAAAACATGGAATTATATATGTTTAATAATAGACTTAAACAGCCGTGAAATAATAGGATACTCATCAGGTAAAAACAAAGATGCAAATCTAGTAGCAGAAGCATTTTACTCAATAAGGCAGCCACTAAATCGTATAAAAATATTTCACACAGACAGAGGAAGAGAATTTAAAAATATAAAAATAGAAGAAATATTAAAGGTATTTGGGATAAAAAGATCGCTAAGTAAAAAAGGAAGCCCATATGATAACGCAGTAAGCGAAGCAGTCAATAAAGTAATGAAGACAGAATTCATATATCAGGAGAACTTTACTAATTTCCAAGAACTTAATCTAAAATTAGCAGAATACGTATATTGGTATAATAACCTAAAAATTCATGGATCTTTAGGATATAAAACACCAGTAGAATATAGAAAAGCAGAATAAAAAGCTCTGGAAGTTTCATAAATTAAATAAAATATATGAACAGACTGTCAAGGGCAAATTTCAACGAAATTTGGGCGAAGCCTTTACCCTTGATTGTCTGAGAATATATTTTATAATCTAAAGAAACTTTCAAGCTTGATAATGTTCGGTTATAAATTGTCTAAAAAAGGTTTGCCATTCCATGTATTTGGGTTCATTAGAAGAATGCCGAGCAATGGGTAACATGACGCTGATGTGTTTATACACAAAAAAGCTACACGTGCGTTGGCTGACAACAGGGAGCTAAGTAAATTAACACCAGCTAAAATGTTTGATGCTATTAATAAATGACAAGTATATGAAATTGGTTTTACCTAGTTTAAAAAAGAAATTATAATGAAAATATGGAGGCTAAGAATATGAAGATTAATAATGAATGTTGTTGTGGATGCAAAACAGAAAAGCCGGATCAAATTAAAGACAATTGTCCTTTATGTAATAATGAAGGGATTTCCGTTAGTAAAGTAACTGTTGAACATCTAGTGGTAGATGATTATCGTAATGCTGTTAACGGAGATCAATATAAGATTTGCATGAACGAGGACTGCGACGTTGTTTACTATAACTTAGATAATGAAATAAAATTCTTGAAAGACCAAGTTAGAGTTCCTATCTGGTTTAAGAAAGATGCAGATCCTAAGTATGCTTGTTATTGTAGCGAAGTCACAGAAAATCAGGTAATTGAAGCAGTTGTAAAGCATGGCGCGAAATCCGTAAAAGAAGTAAATGCCATCACTGGGGCAATGAAAAATTCTAATTGTAAAGAAAACAATCCGTTGGGAGTTTGTTGTCATAAGATTATTCAGGAAGCTATCGATAAAGGCTTGAAAATGAAATAATTACAGTCGATATGTTCCTACAAACGAGAGCCAATCTTTGATATGTTTCCATCTACGAGCGTGGATATGTTCCCCATAACCATAGGGGTTGAGAATGCAGTTTTGATAGCTATCAAGGCAACTCGACACACGTTGAAGCAGCAATTCTGATGACGTATTGTGGTTTGGACAAGGAATAATAGGAGTCAACCACAACATGTAGTGGTTTGAGTACGAAAATCGGGTCAAAAACAGGCTAAAAAATACCGTTTTTTGACCCTTTTAAATAGGGCATTTGACAGATGACATTTGATGTTTCGGGATTAAAAATCCATAGGGTGAGGTAGATTAGCACAGAACTTTATTGAATAGAGAAATTAAAAGTGATATAATCAGTTGCATAAGGAGGAGTTAAATATGTGTACATGTATTGCAGTAGTAGATATTACTTTATCTCATTTATAATGAAAAAAATTAAAGGAGGTAAAGGTATGGGTATGTTTTCTATATTTGTTATTGAGAGATTTCATTATCAACTAAACCAAAAATAATTGGTTATAATGAGCTCTTAAGATTAGTTCATTATAACCGGCAAGGAGAAGGTTATAATGAAACAGAAAAACCCGAAAAATACGCAAAATTTCATTACATCTAAAAAGCATGTAAAGGAAATATTAAAATATACGAATATCAATAAACAAGATAAAATAATAGAAATTGGGTCAGGAAAAGGACATTTTACCAAGGAACTTGTGGAAATGAGTCAACGGGTGAATGCTATAGAGATTGATGAAGGTTTATGTCATGCCACGAAAAAAGCAGTTGAACCTTTTCAGAATATAAAAGTTATTCATGAGGATATTTTGAAGTTTAGCTTTCCTAAAAATACAGACTATAAAATATTTGGTAATATTCCCTACAATATTAGTACTGATATTGTAAAAAAGATTGCTTTTGATAGTCAAGCGAAATATAGCTACCTTATTGTAGAGAGGGGATTTGCTAAAAGGTTGCAAAATACCCAACGAGCTTTAGGTTTGCTGTTAATGGTGGAAATGGATATAAAAATTCTTAAAAAAGTGCCACGAGCATATTTTCACCCTAAGCCTAATGTAGATTCTGTATTGATTGTACTTGAAAGGCATAAACCATTTATTTTAAAGAAGGACTACAAAAAGTATAGATTTTTCGTTTATAAATGGGTAAACAGGGAATATCATGTTCTTTTTACTAAAAATCAATTAAGACAGGTGCTGAAGCATGCGAATGTTACTGATCTTGATAAATTATCCAATGAACAATTTTTGTCTGTTTTCAATAGTTACAAATTATTTCAATAAATTAAAAATAATTAAGCGTTCTCTAACTTTAAGAGAACGCTTAATCTTATTACATTGAAAAATGCATTCTATTATTTTCAATTATTATGATATAACATAACTATCATTTTACTTATTTGCATATTTGCACGAAAATATAGTTATCGACGACTATTCTGATAATAGCAACTAATATAGTCAATGATAACTCAAAATTTATTGATATAGTAGGTATATGTGCAACTAATTAATGAAGAAATAATATTTAAAGGAATTTGAAATGTAGCAAATAGATGTATTAGAATATCTGATATTCTAATACATCTATTTGTATATAAATCAAGATTAAATATCGAGAATATGGTGGCGAAGTTTAGGTCAACTAAAGACCAATAAACTTCGTCATTTTTTTATGCTTAAAAATAGAAAGAAAGGATTGGGAACAATGTCAAAATTATTTATGTATGGTACATCCTTGGAAGGAATAGAGCAATTGATGGTTATGGTTCCAAATTTCCAGCCAAGAGGAAATGGAATAATCATCAATAATTATTTTAATTGCCAAGGGGGTGATGGAGATTGCAAGATTGGTGTGATTAATGTTGATGATGATTGTAAGGAGTGTGGACACATTGGTTCAAACTTCAAAATCAATGTGGATAGATGTAGATATAAGGATCTAGTCAGAGAGTGCTTTGGAAAGATAAATAATTATTATTTAAAGGAAAGATTAGAAAGTCTAGCAAATAATTTCAAGGGGGAAATCTTTTTAAATCATAACCACAAAGAAAGATTCTATAATTTTCTTCGAAACCAAGATCTAGATATTCATGATATATCCCCAAGATTTATTGCTATCCTATTTTTACTTACTGCCGATGAAAATCTATGGAAGGTTTCTGAAAATCATATTTTAAATGTTAAGTTTGGCTTAAAACAAATATGTCTTCGGGATATAGATACCAATGGCTATGCCTTATACCAAACTGCAAAGACCCTATCAACTGGAAAGGAGTGTATAAGAATCAATGAGCTAGCAGATAGGGAATTAATAGATGACTATATATTTAAATCAATAATTAACTCTGCCTTAATCAATAGATACGGGACAGAGTTATTTTTAATTAATAAATAGAATGGAGGAAAAAGATTGAATATAACTATTAAAAAATCAAGGGATGATGATAAAAGAAAAACCATATGGATTCCAATGGAGGAAGATAAACTACAAGAGGTATGCAATGAATTAGGAATAGAAATGAGTACAAGGTCAAACTGTTATATAGAAGGCAGTAGGGATGAAAGATTTTCAAATATACTGGCTGATAAAAATGTAAATATAGATGAACTAAACTATTTAATGAAAAGATTTGATGGGTTCAGTCCAAGGGAAATAGAAAAGTTTTGTGCTGCGACCTTTACAGAAGAACCTAATACAATGGCAGATTTAGTAAGCCTAAGTTTCAACTTGCATTGCTATAGCCTTATAAATAACTTCAGCGATTTTGATAAGCTAGGCAAGGATCTATATTAAACTGAGAAAATGGCAGTAGCAACTAAAGAATTAGATGAACTAGATGGAGAAGAATATGCAATGGAAGTAATAAAAAACAATAAAAGTGCTAGAGTAACTCCTTATTTCGTCTTTTGACTCATCAAGTATTTTTAATATTCTTGGTGCCTATTTTTGTATTAAATGTAATAAATGAAAAGTTTATATGTATACAGAAAGACTATATGGTAATATATTCAATTAACGAGAAAAAGAATATTAGAAAGATATTTTATATTATTTTGGGGACTGAATTAATATTTTATATTTTGGGACAAATTTTTTTTCAAGGAATTAATTATTTTATAACAGGTGAAGTGTATTTAATTAGTATTAAGTTTAATGTATTAACAATTTTAGAAATTCTATCTGCAAGTTATATAGTTCTATCTATTTTATTACTATTAAAAAAGGATTTGTTTACTTATATAAACTATTACATTTTATTAATGGTACTTTTAGTAGTTAATAGTGGATATATTACATTTCCGATGACTATAAAAGTTTTAAGTTTACTACAACATGATTATATAAAACTACTACTATCAAGAACATTTTTGTTTTTGTTAACCTTCTTTATTTTTAAAATGTCTCTTAAAAGATATAGTAGTAAATTTTATGGTGGATAATAATGGATAAATTGGCATATATTGGAGTTATAAATCATGATGAAAATGTTGAATATCCATTAAATTTTTCCAGTGATGGTATTTATGAAGTTGTTTGTAAATTTAATGGTGGATGTGAAATAAAAATCAAATCAAGTAATTATATAGATGCTCATGAAATTCATAAAGATTATTATAAATTTCACATTAATGTTTTTCTGCCAATTATTGGACTAATAGGTTTAGTATATGGGGTAAAGGAAAAGGATAAGTTGTTTATGGCATTAAATATCCTTTTGATTTTATTACTTCCTATAACAATGTTCGTAGGTCATCTAGTAGGATCTCCTTAAGTAATATAATAAGCTTAGAGTAAAATTTTGTAAATAATCTTAAAAAGATATAAGTTTATCTGCTTATAGCATTTTATCTCTCCACTTCCTTCCCATAAGTGATTTTCATAGTTTTTCCTATACTGAAAAAGGTCAGAAAATTCTTCTTTATTCAAAGAATGCTCTTGCATAAGGGTATTCTTTTTTATTGCAACTTATCGAGTCTGATTAATATTTCTTTTATGTTTGGTAATATTTTATAGATTTCTAAAATTTCATTAGTAGCTATTTTATAAATAGAAAGTTCGATATAATACTTCTCTGTAAATTGGTTTTATTCAGTTTTTTTACATTTTTATACTTCATGATGTAAGATCTTTATTTCAGTTTCAATTTTTTAAAATTTATTCAGTGGATGTTGTATATCATAAGAAAATAACTAGCTTTAAATCAATTTCTCCAAACCTAGATTTTATATCTACATCTATTTATTTTAGTACAGATAAGATTGAGCGATTACATCAATACGATTATGTCCTAAGTATTTGCTGGTTATTAACATAGCTTTTCGATCTAATATTTCTCCAGCTCTATCATTTCTCATGATGTATCTTTCTCCTCCTTCTGAAATTAAACCACCAGGTATTTCATCTATTGGTCTTGCATAATGATTATAAATTCTCTTGGCGTATACTGCTCTGTAGTGGTGGTTGTCATAATGAGAAGGTAATTTTGGTGCTATTTTAAGCTCTCCAGCTTCTTTAAAAATATTTATTATTTCATCTGTTTCTTCTTTATCTTTGCCCATGATTAAAGCTAAGCGTTTTTTTCCACCTTTTCCTTGTCTAACTTTTACATAATATTTTCCGTTGATTTCTTTTAAATCAACCCCTCTTACAGCTTCCATTTCTTTTTTTCTTAATCCTGTAGAGCTTGTTATTTTAGAAAATTTTCTTTCTAGCTCTTCTGATATGTGTTTATCTCTTTTAGCTTCATATCGACTTCTTTTAATTGATTTTCTTGTCCTTGGAGCTGTCGCTATAAAGTTTGTAGATGATGTTCTTAAAACCTTTGCTATAGCTGATTTAGATGTGCTAATTGAGTAAGCAGATAAGTCTTGATTTGTTAAGTTTTTCAGATATTCATTTACGTGTTCTGTTTTAACTTGTTGCATTTTCTTTATTTCAGGATAATTTTCTTTCAAAAATTCTGCAAATTTATAACATTGTTTTTTGTATGTCTTATAAGTTGTAACGCTATAAATTTTATTTATTGTTGTAGTTGATAAATCATTTTTATCGTCATTTCTTGATGTACTCATACCATCATTTAACATTTTTGTTAATCTATCATAAATCTGATTTTTTAAAATATATTTTTGCTTTCTTTTATCCCATTTTTTAGTCTTTTTATCTTCTTCATCTATTATTCCAAATGATTTGTTAAAAACTTCGTTTGTGATATTAAATGACATAAAATGCTCCTTTCAAATATATAACTATCTTTTTTAAATTAAAGCTCTTAAAAGCAATTCTAGAGCCTTATTTGCTACTCTAATTGTTAAGACTAAGCTTTTTATACTACCGAGTCCGTAGAAGCTTCTAAGTTGTCTAATTTAAGACAAAACACATTTTTTAAAGAGCTTGGCTTGCTCTAAAGTACACATTTTTAAGTTGATAGCTTGGTTTGCTATTAATTTTATAAGAGTATAGAGATACTCTTACATTTTTTCCATATTAAATCTTTCACTCTTTTAATCTTTTTTGTTTTTCCTCACGCCATAATTTCCAACTTCCTTTTTTTGTTTCCTCATTTTTTATCACTTCCTTTTTTGTTTTCTCCATGCCATCAATCTTCTATCTATAATTTGTCAGAAAGGGACCTTAATAACAAAAGAGTTTAAAAACTTATCCTTGGTAAATACCCCAAATCTGTTTATACGTCCATAAATGGAGCGTATAAACAGATTTTTTGTGAGTAAATAAATTAATAGTATTTTTGTAAATTAGATCATTAAGTAAGTTCTAAAAAATTTTCTGACATATACAAGTTGAAATTAAAATATCGGAGGATTTTAACTTGGATAATATGTCAAATAAAAATAATCCATTAGATTCTTTGGCTGTGCTTCTTCAGGAATTAATAGAAAAGTATGCAGATCAAATAGACTTTGAAAAATTGGAAGTGCCGCCAAGACATTCAGACAAAAATAAAAATGAGGATAATATTAATTCGTCGGATTAGGCTACTGCATTGACTTTTATATTATGATTTATGTAAAATATAGGTATAACTATAACGTGAAAATATGTCCAAACTAAAGGTGGAAAAATGAAAAATAAAAAGGCGTATGTATATACAAGAGTGTCAACATCTATGCAAATTGACGGCTACTCACTTGATGCCCAGGAAGAACGAATAAAGCAGTATGCAAAAGCTTATGATATAGAAATAATAAAAACCTATAAAGATGCTGGAAAATCAGGAACATCTATCACAGGTAGAAATAAATTCATAGCTATGCTTAATGATATAGAAGCGGAAAAAGATAAAGTTGATTATGTAATGGTTTTTAAATTATCTAGATTTGGAAGAAATGCAGCAGATGTATTGCAGTCATTACAAGTCATGGAAAATCATAATGTAAATCTGATTTGTGTTGATGATAGTTTATATAGTTCTAAAGATTCTGGAAAGCTTGTTATAACAATTCTTTCAGCAGTAGCAGAAATGGAACGTGAAAATATACTTTCTCAAACTATGGAAGGTCGAAAACAAAAGGCTAGAGAAGGTAAATGGAATGGTGGTTTTGCTCCAATTGGCTATTCCTTAGATAATGGAGAATTAGTTGTTAATGAAGAAGAAGCTAAAGCAGTAAGGATGATTTTTGATTTATATGCTAATTCAGATATGGGAGCCAATGGAGTATCTAAGTATTTAGTTTCTTTAGGTATTAATAAACCTATAAGACAAAATGGCAAGAATCCATATTTTTCAGCTAGTTTAATAAGACAAATATTGGACAATCCTGTATATAATGGGAAAATTGCATATGGAAGAAGAAAAACGATTAAAGATAAAACTACTGGTAAAATTAAATTAGAAAAATCTGATCATTATATTATAGCTCAAGGAAATCATGAACCTTTAATTGACGATGAGTTGTGGAATGAAGTACAGGAAAAAAGAAAATCTCAAGCTAAAAAGTATGAAAAGGTAAATAGAGGAAAAGATGAAAGAGTTCATATCTTATCAAATCTAATAAAATGCCCATATTGTGGTGCTGGTTTATATGGAAATAAAAGCCGAAAACGTAATAAAAACAAAGAAGGAGAGCATTACAAAGATTATTACTATTACGGTTGCAAACATCGACAAATGATGAATGGAAATACATGTACTTTTAATAAACAAATTAGGGCTGAATTAATTGAAAAAGAAGTAGAAACAATAATTACTCAAATAGTTAGCAATCCTACTTTTGCCAAAAAAATTGAAGAAAAAATCAATATTCAAATAGACACTAAAGAAATTGACGAAGTTATTAATAAGTACTTAGCGAAGATTAGGCAATTAACAGGTACAAAAGCATCACTAATTAATCAAATAGACTCTTTAAATTTTGAAGATAAACATTATGATAGAAAATATACTGATTTAAATCTCAGACTTGATGCAATATATGATCAGTTAGAATATGCTGAAATGCAGTTAAATGATAGCGAAAAAAGGAAAGAGGCAATCCTGGAAGAAAAAATAACTTCTGATAATATTTATAAAATCCTTGTTAATTTTAATAGCCTTTATACAGTCCTTTCAGATATCGACAAGAAGAGATTACTTAATGAATTGATAGAAGAAATTCAAATCTATGACGAAAAACCTAAAAATGCAACTTGGATAAAATCGGTTGTTTTCAAGCTTCCGCTTATAGATCATGACCTTGATTATAGTTTGGACAAAATAGATAATGTCGAGACGGTTGTATTGATGTCAAGAATAAATTAGAATTTAGGAGGAAAAAGTATGAAATCATATCAAGATATAAATAAAGAAACTATAGATAAATGGATTGAAGAAGGATGGGAATGGGCTAAATCAATTTCACATGAAGAATATATTGATGCTAAAAATGGTAATTGGAATGTATTGTTAACACCAACAGTTCCTGTTCCACATGAATGGATTGGTAATATAAAAGATAAAAAAATATTGGGATTAGCTTCAGGAGGAGGACAACAAATGCCAATATTCAATGCCTTAGGTGCTAAATGTAGTGTAATTGACTATTCTTCAAAGCAAATTGAATCAGAATATAAAGTTGCAAAAAGGGAAGGTTATACGATAGAAGCAATAGAGGGTGATATGAGTAAAAAACTTCCATTTAATGATGAGACATTTGACATTGTTTTTCATCCTGTTTCAAATTGTTATGTTGAAGATGTGCAACATATTTTTAATGAGGCATATAGAGTGTTAAAAAAAGGAGGTACTTTTCTTGCTGGACTAAATAATGAAATAAACTATATTGTAGACCAAAATGAAAAAGAGATAGTTTGGAAAATTCCCTTTAATCCACTTAAGGACGAAAAAGCTAAAGAGTTCATGGTTAAAGAAAATGCAGGAATGCAGTTTTCTCATAATATGACAGAGCAGATAGGTGGGCAATTAAAAGCAGGATTCACACTAGTAGATATTTACGAAGATACCAACGGATTTGGAAGACTACATGAATTGAATATTAAAACTTATATAGCTACAAAGTCGATTAAGAAATAATTTCTAACTTATAAATAATGATAAATTCCAGTTTGTCGAGTTGATACTTTTTAACGATAGCTTCTACTTATCTTTAAAAGATTTATGGATATATTCCCACATACGAGGCTTTTTAAAAAAATTAAATTTTATCCATACTGACCACTCAAGCCATGTCGAGACTGTAGTATTGATGTCAAGAAAATAAAATAAGAGGTCATTATACTGTTGAAACAAGTAGCTTTTAGGATTTAAAAGATCTTAAAAGCCATTTTCCATTAAAAAAATACCTTGTGAGAACGGTTTGAGTGTAGACTATAACAGAGTATGTTGATACTATAGATGTTTTAGGGGGGAGTGAACAGGATGGACCAGGACTTGACAAGTGAAATAATCAGTAAA
>JAQEDR010000020.1 GCA_027669155.1 Peptoniphilaceae bacterium AM52-5BH
ACATTCCGCTTAAGATATAATTAAATTATTCCGTGTTTACGGGTTCAGGTCATATTAATCGGCGCTATTTTTCTATGCAAATTCTTCTTCAGATTCTTTCATATATTCATAAATCTTCACTGCAATTGCCATTTCAATTCTTTTTCTAAAAAGTTTACAAGAATATTCGTGGATATTATTTATATCACCTGTAGCATTGTAGGAGTTGGCAGCACAACCGCCAGAGCAATACATATTTGCCCAACAAGACCTACATTCATTTTTGGAATAACAGTTACAAGTTTTAAATTGATTTACTAAATCTTTATTTTGTATACCATCATTTATATTTCCGATAATAAAATCAGGATTTCCTACGAATTGGTGGCAAGGATAGAGCTCTCCAGTTGGAGTTACAGCCATGTATTCAGTACCTGACCCGCATCCAGAAATTCTCTTGTGGACGCAAGGTCCATTTTCTAAATCGATCATGTAATGGTAGAAGATGAACTCTTCATTATTATCGATTTTTTCCATTAACATATCTGCAAGTTTTTCGTATTCGGCATAGATTTTATCTAAATGTTCTTCCTTTAGAGCATAAGGCTCATCAGACTTTCCTACAACTGGTTCAAGAGAAGTTCTAGTAAATCCTAGGTCAAGATATATCTTCAAGTCTTCTGTAAAATCAAGATTATTTGCAGTGAAAGTTCCCCTCATGTAGTATTCCTTATCGCCACGTTTTTTTACAAAATTTTGGAATTTTGGAACTATGGTGTCGAATGAGCCCTTACCATTTAGAGTTTTTCTGAATTGGTCGTGCTTTTCCTTTCTTCCATCGAGGGAGAGGACCACATTTTTCATATTTTCATTCAAATAGTCTATGACTTCATCGTCCAGGAGAAGACCGTTTGTAGTTAAAGTAAAGTTAAAGTGCTTGTTAAACTCTTCTTCCTTACTTCTTGCATAATCAACAGTTTCTTTTACTAGGTCGAAGTTTAGGAGAGGTTCTCCTCCAAAGAAGTCTATGTCTAAGTTGTAGTGGCTTCCAGAGTTTTCCAAAAGAAAGTCTATTGCTTTTTTGGCTACATCGATTGTCATAATAGCATCTGGTCCGGAATACTTTCCACCCTTTGCAAAACAATATTCACATGATAAATTACAGGTGTGAGCGACATTTAAGCAAAGTGCCTTGATTGTTGTCGGTCTATTTGTTATATCAATTGAAAGATCTTCGTATATGTCGTCAGTAAAGAGAAGGCCCTCGTTTTCGAGTTCTTTTACCTCAGTATAGGCTTCTTCGAATTGATCATCTGTAAGTTCATATTTTCCAATTATTTCTTTTCTGATATCTTCTTTCTCTTCTGTTTCGTATTTCTCGATGACATCATAGGTTACATCATCTACTGCGTGGACAGAACCACTGTATATATCTAAAACAATATTAAAGCCCTTGGCCTTGTATTGGTGAATCATTATTACTCCTTATATTTACTATAGTATTTTACTAGGAATTGAGAAAAATCTAACAAAATTCCTACAATAAAAAACTTATCTAAGAATATCCTAGATAAGCTAAAAACAATTATTTATTTTTTTTGCTAATACATTCTTGATTAGCTACACCACAGCTTGTCTTGCATGCTGATTGGCAAGATGTTTGACATTCGCCGCAACCACCATGTTTTTTGCTCTTGTGGAGATTTCTAGTATTTAAAGTTACAATTCTTTTCATATGTATATTCTCCTTTTCTTCCTCTATAATAACAGTTTTTCGATTATTTGTCAATTAGCACGGAAATATATTCATCCTTGATGTTTAAATGGATATCATTATCTAGCATATAGGTGAAAGTAGATAGGATTTCAGAATCGATTATCTCTCCAGGAGCTATTATTGGACTTCCAGGAGGGTAGGCATAAACAAATTCTCCTGCAATCTTTCCTAGCGAATCTTCTAGCTTTACATATTTTTTCTTACAATTTATAGATTCATATATTTCTAATTTCTTTTGAGGGATTGGTAAATCTAAGCTATATGACTTGGTTTTCCTACCTAATAATCCATCAATCCTTAAAAGAGATTTCTTTAGTCTATCGAATCCTTCCTCAGTATCGAAAATTGTTGATATTAATAGGACGTAGTCTGGATAAGACATTTCTATTTCGATTTTATCTTCTCTAAGAAGTTTTTCTAGATCACTTCCACTAATATTTGCATTCTTAGTTGATATTAAGATTTTACTTCTATCCTTCTCTGGGTTATCAATTATTTTTAAAAAATCTAGCTTTAACCTATACAAATCATTCAGCTTTTTTTCTAGTTTTTTGTAAAGAGGACCGAAGCTTTCGAATTTTTCAATCATTTCATCTATTGATTGTAAAATTACATATGATGGTGAAGAGGTCTGGAATATCGCCATATTTCTTTTTATCTCGTCGAAATACTCCATATCATTTATTAGAATTGCAGCAGAAGGTGTAAGAGCAGATAAGTTTTTATGAAAAGATGTAATTGCAACATCAAAAGAATTATCATAGAGATTCGTCAGTGGAAGGTGACTCCCATGAGCCATATCAAGGATAAGCTTGGTATTATTTTCTCTACAAAGCTTATATATTCTTTGAAGGTCAAGGAGGTAGCCTTCATAGGAAGGGGAAGTTAGGACTAGAGCTTGGTAATTATCCTCCTTTAATTTCTCCTCTAAATCTACATGATAGATATCTTTTATTGCTAATTGCTCATCAGTTTCTACATTTATATATGAAACATTTAATGAATTTAATTCACAGGCATTGTAGACTGATTTATGTGAAGATCTCTGGATTAATATATTTTTATTGTTCCTACACAAGGCTCTAATCGTTGAAAGAATACCAGAAGTTGAACCATTTGTCGATATAATAGCCTTCTTAACCCCGTAAATTCGAGATAAGTTTTCTTCCATCTCGACAAAAATATCTTCTGGGTCATTTAAATTATCAAAGCCATAGATTTCAGTTAAATCTCTCCTATAAGGAAGGTCTGATCTTAGTACTTTGCTTCTCTTGGAACCTGGCATATGGAAAGGATAATATTCTTCTTCTAAATATAAGTCTAATTTTTCGTTTAACATAAGTACCTCTTCCATACCTTACTATTTATTTATAAAAGGACCATTTTATTTTGTATAAAAAGGCATATAATCCTAGTAGGAGATAAATATGGAAAATAGTTTTAAAAAGATACTTAAGTCTATACTTATATTTTTAATGTTTGTAGTTTTGTTTAGTGCAATAATTCTAGTTATAAATTTTGTCAAAAATGATTCTGATGATAGCATATCTGGAAATGGAGATGAATTTCTATTTCTCTTAGCTGGAGTAGATAGTACTGGAGAAGAAACAGGTACAAGAACTGATACCTTGATGCTAGTTAAGGCCGATGTCGATAATAAGTCGGTGGATTTGATTTCTATCCCTAGAGATAGCAAGGTCGAAATTAACGGATATATGGATAAAATAAATGCTGCCCACTCTTATGGGGGTATCGATTTGACAATGCAGACCATAAGAGATTTTTTGGGAATTAATCTAACCTATTATTGTGTGATTCCTTTTGAGGCAGTTGTTGAAGGAATAGATGCTATAGGAGGAATTGATATTGAAGTAGATGAATATGTGGCAAGTGCTATGGATATAAGCCCGGGTACTCATCACTTTACTGGAGAAGAGGCCTTAAACTACGTTAGATTTAGGAAGGGATATCAAAATGCTGACCTTGGTAGGATTTCAACCCAGCAAGACTTTATGATGCAATTCATAAATGAGATGACTAAGGCAAAAAATTTACCTAAGCTTCCTATCGCATACCTAGCTATGAAGGATAAGATTAAGACAAATATAAAATTTTCTAAGCTTTCACAACTTGCCCTAGCCTTTAGGTCTATAGACAAGTCAGATATAAATATGGTTAGGCTAGAAGGTTTCGTAACCTATGAAGATGATATAAGCTACTTTGAAGTCTATGATGAGTCAATTGAAGAAATAAGGAGCGATTATCTATATAACTTTGCTTATTAGGGTATTATATTATATAGAGATTTTATATGTGGAGGACTAAATGGATTTAAAATCAAAAATTAGAGTGATAGAAGACTACCCAACAGAAGGAATTTCCTTTAAAGATATTACTACCTTACTTAGGGATAAAGATGCCTTCAAGGAGACTATAGATCAGCTTGAAGAAAAGTTAAAGGACTACGATTTTGACTATATTGCAGGCATCGAATCAAGAGGATTAATATTTGGAGCCCCTCTTGCTGATAGGCTTCAAAAAGGCTTTATTCCAATAAGAAAGCCAGGTAAGCTTCCTGGAGAAATAGAAAAAGTTTCTTATGAATTAGAATATGGTTCCAATGAATTAGAAATGCACAAGGATGCCTTGGAAGAAGGAGAAAGAGTTGTAATAATAGATGACTTGATAGCGACAGGTGGATCTGCAAAGGCTGCAGCTAAGCTTGTTGAAGCAGTAGGAGGCAAGGTGGCTTGCTTCGAGTTTTTAATAGAACTTACTGACCTTAAGGGAAGAGATTACCTAAAGGACTACGATGTAATTTCATTAATAAAATACAATCATTAAACATATGAGTTCCCTAGCTAATAGGGAATTCTTTTTTATAAAAATAATAAATGTATCTTGAAAAAAGAATCTGACCTAGTATAATTTTATTAAGGTCAGAGATGGTCAAAGAAGATGGAGGTAAATATGAAATACAGAGATTATTATGAAGTGTTGGGAGTTGACAAAAAAGCAAGTTCCAGCGAAATAAAAAAAGCATATAGAAAATTAGCCAAGAAATATCACCCAGACCTTCATCCGAACGACAAGGAAGCAGAAAAGAAATTTACAGAAATTAATGAAGCTTATGAAGTCTTATCAGATGAAGACAAGCGTAAAAAATACGATATGTTTGGTCAAAATGCCAATTTCCAAGGAGGTCAGAACTTCGATCCTAGAGATTTTGGCTTTGACTTTAATAATTTTGGAGGAAATTCTTACACATATTCTTCAACTGGCGATAGTGGATTTTCAGACTTTTTTGATACACTTTTTGGAGGCTTCCAACAAGGTTCAAGATCTACTAACAGGGGATTTGGAAGTGGAAGTAGGTTCTCCAATATAGGTCAGGGTTTTGGAAAAAAGAAGAAGCAAAGCCTTGATTACGATATGAAAATCAGCATTGATGAAGCTATCAAAGGAACATCAAGAACGATAAAAGTTAAAAATCAAGGAAGTCTTACAGATATAAATGTAACAATCCCAAAAGGTATAAAAAATAATAACAAGATTAGAATAGATGGCTCCAAGTACGGTTTAAATGCTAATATCATGGTTAAGGTAATAATCCAAGACGAAGAGGGTTTATCCCTCGATGGGATTGACTTCATTAAGGAAGTTAAACTAAAACCATGGGAAGCTTATTTTGGCACTAAGAAAAAAATAGATACTAAATCAGGATCTTTTATGGTAAATATCCCAGAAAAAGTTAATTCTGGAAGAAAAATCAGATTAAAGAAGAGAGGATATGAGGATAGGAAGGGCAATATAGGAGATTTAATCTTAAATATAGTAATAGAAAACCCAGAAAATCTCAGCAGCAAACAAGAAGAATTATACAAGAAACTAGCAGAGGAGGAATAATATGGACATTAACAAATTCACACAAAAATCTCAAGAAGCCATTAATGACGCTCAAGCAATGGCTATCAAAAATTCAAACCCAGAAGTAAACGAAATACATTTGGCTTATGCTTTGGTTAACAATTCAGATTCAATTGTTAGCCAAATAATCAAGTCAATGGATGTGGACTACCAAGGCTACAGGAATGAACTAATCAAAAAGGTTGACTCTATGCCAAGTCAGTCTGGAAACTCAAATACTTACCCAAGTCAAGTATTCCAAAGAATCCTTCTAAAAGCAGAAGATGTAGCTAAGGAAATGGGAGATAGTTTCGTATCAACTGAACATATTTTCCTAAGTCTCTTGAAGGAAAAAACCGAAGTAGATTCTACTAATAAGACTTTTGGCATAAGTGCAGTTAGCTTTAAAAACTCTATCCAAAATGTCAGGAAAGGTCAAAAAGTTACTAATGACAATCCAGAAGAAACTACTAACCCACTAGAAAAGTTCGGTAGAAACCTAACCCAAGAGGCCAGAGAAGGAAAAATAGATCCAGTTATTGGTAGAGATAGGGAGATTAGAAACGCTCTAAGGATTCTTTCTAGAAGAAAGAAAAATAACCCAGTCCTAATCGGACAACCTGGTGTAGGTAAGACTGCAATTGTAGAAGGACTTGCCCAAAGGATTGTCAACAACGATGTTCCTGAACCAATCCAAGGAAGGACCATATTTTCACTCGATATGGGTTCTCTTGTAGCAGGAGCAAAATATAGGGGACAATTTGAGGAAAGATTAAAGGCTGTAATCGATGAGGTCCAAAAGTCAGATGGACAAATAATAATGTTTATTGACGAAATTCATAATATTGTGGGAGCTGGTAAGTCTGAGGGGGCAATGGATGCTTCAAATATAATGAAGCCAATGCTCGCTCGTGGAGAGATTAAAGTAATAGGAGCTACTACCCTTAATGAGTATAGACAATATATAGAAAAAGATGGAGCCTTGGAACGTCGTTTCCAAAAAGTTATGGTAGAAGAGCCATCTGTCGAAGATACAATTAGTATTCTTAGAGGTATCAAGGACAAATATGAAATCTTCCATGGAATTAGAATCCAAGATAGCGCAGTAATTGCAGCAGCAGAATTATCTGATAGGTACATTTCAGATAGGTTCTTACCAGATAAGGCCATAGACTTGATGGACGAAGCTTGTGCGACAGTTAGAACAGAAATTGATACCATGCCAAGCTATCTTGATGAGCAAAAGAGAAAACTTCTACAATTACAGATAGAAATTACCGCCCTTAAAAAAGAGGATGATGAATATTCTAAGAAGAGACTTAAGGAATTAGAAGAAGACTTGGCAAATCTATCCGAAAAATATGACGAAGAATTTCTAAAATGGAAAGATGAAAAATCTGCCATAGATGATGTAAAAAATATTAAAGAAGAGATAGACAAGGTAAAAGTCGAGATAGAAAATGCCGAAAGAAACTATGATTTCGAAAAGTTATCTGAACTAAAATATGGTAAGCTTGAAGAGCTAAAAAAGAAACTTGAAGAGAAAAATTCTGGTGAAAATACTGATTCTTCAATCAAAGAAGAAGTAACTGACGAAGATGTAGCAGATGTTGTGAGCAATTGGACAAATATACCAGTTAGCAAGCTTGTAGAAAGTGAAAGGAGCAAAATCCTCCACCTACCAGAAAAGCTACACCAAAGAGTAATTGGTCAAGATGAAGCTATTAGAGCAGTTTCAGATGCTATTATAAGGGCAAGATCTGGACTTAAGAGCCAAAACAAACCTATAGGTTCTTTTATATTCCTAGGACCAACTGGTGTTGGTAAGACCGAACTTGCTAAGGCCTTGACTGAGGCAATGTTTGACGATGAGAGAAACATGATTAGGATTGATATGAGTGAATATATGGAAAAATATTCTGTATCAAGACTAATAGGTGCCGCACCTGGCTATGTTGGCTATGAAGAAGGTGGACAACTAACAGAAGCTGTTAGGCGCAAACCTTACTCAGTAATCCTCTTCGACGAAATTGAAAAAGCCCATCCAGATGTATTCAATATCTTGTTACAAGTCTTAGATGATGGAAGACTAACAGATTCTCAAGGAAGAACTGTAGATTTTAAAAATACTATTATCATTATGACAAGTAACATAGGTTCAGAATACTTGATAGATGGTCTAAATGATGATGGAAGTATTGACGAAGAAAACAAAGACAAGGTAGATGTAATCTTAAGAAATTCCTTCAAACCAGAATTCTTAAACAGAATTGACGATATAGTGATGTTTACCCCTCTTACAAGTGAGCAAGTCTACGAAATAATTGACCTTCAAATCGCTGATATAAGATCTAGGCTAGAAGATAAGGATATAAATCTAGAAATTTCAAATGCTGCTAAGGAATATATCTTGGCTAATGCATATAATATCGAGTATGGTGCAAGACCTGTCAAGAGATTTTTGCAAACTCATGTAGAAACTGAACTCGGTAAATTAATTATCGAAGGAAAAGTTTCTGAAAAAGATACAGCATTATTAGATTTAGATGAAAATAATAAATTAATATTTAAAATAAAATAGGATAAACTTTATTTTAATCCCCGAGATTCTAACTTTTAGCTAGGATTCTTGGGGATTTTTTAAATATTTTGATATGCATAAAGATAATTAAAGATAAAAGTCGATTGCCTTAATCATAGGCTTAACACTATATATAGTATTCATTTTTTACAAGAGCCACTATATATGGTATAATCATCATAGATTTCGGAGGTTAATATGATTCAGGTAATTAAAAGAGATGGCAGCAAAGCCAAATTTGAAAAAGATAAAATAGTAATAGCTATAGAAAAAGCAATGAAATCAGCAAGTGGAGTTTTTGTTGAAAATCAAGCTATGGATATAGCTAACGAAATAGAAAGTGAAGCCTTTGGAGAGGATGCTATTTCAATTTATAAGATAGAAGACATGGTATATTATAAATTGATAGACAGGAAAAATCCTGCCACAGCCAAGTCCTACGAGAGCTACAAGTCAGTCCAAGCCTATAAGAGAGAGCAAAATACATCAGATGAGGATATTTTAGGCTTATTAAATCAAACCAACATTGATGTAATGGATGAAAATTCCAACAAGAACCCTATTATTGCATCTACTCAAAGAGATTTGATTGCAGGAGAAGTCGCAAAAGATATTGCTAAAAGAAAATTAATACCAATAGACCTAGTAGAAGCACATAACTCTGGTGCCATACATATCCATGATCTGGACTATCTTATCCAGCCAATCTTTAATTGTTGCTTAGTAGATATGAAGGATATGCTCGATAATGGAACAGTTGTAAATGATAAGATGATTGAGACCCCAAAGTCCTTTCAGGTAGCTTGTAATGTAATGACACAAATTATAGCACAAATCGCAAGCAACCAGTATGGAGGTCAATCTATCAATATATCTTGCCTAAGTCCTTATCTAAAAAAATCTTACGATAAAAACCTAAAATTGAGTAGGTCTATCCTAGATGACGACGAAAAGGTAGTAGAAATGGCAGAAGCTTTAACTCAGAGGGATCTAGAAAGCGGTATTCAAACAATTCAATATCAGATAAATACCCTAATGACCAGCAATGGGCAATCTCCTTTTGTAACCTTGTTTATGCATACTGACGAGAATGATCCATATCTTTCAAGCACTGTAAAAATCATAGAAGAAATTCTTATACAAAGGATTAAGGGAATCAAAAATGAGCAGGGAGTTTACGTAACGCCAGCCTTTCCTAAGTTAATCTATGTCCTAGATGAGAATAATGTTCACGAAGGTTCTAAATACTATAAGCTTACTGAACTTGCAGCAAAATGTACTGCAAAAAGAATGTATCCGGATTATATTTCTGCCAAGAAAATGAGAGAAAACTACGAAGGAAATGTCTTCTCTCCTATGGGGTGTAGGGCCTTCCTTCCTCCATATAAGGACGAAAATGGCAATTATAAGTTTGATGGAAGATTTAATATGGGAGTTGCTACAATAAATCTCCCACAAATTGGAATCCTAGCTGATGGAGATGAGGATAAGTTCTTTGAAATCCTAGATAAGAGACTAGATCTTATAAAGCAGGTTGGCTTACTAAGATACGAACACCTATCCAAGGTAACAAGTGACTCTTCACCAATCCACTTTAGACATGGAGCTATAGCAAGACTTAAAAGACATAAGTCTATAAAACCACTTTTAGAAAATGGCTATGCCACAGTTACAATAGGATACATCGGAATCTATGAAGCAAGCATACTTACAACTGGGGAAAGCCACACAAGTAAGCGTGGCCATGACTTTGCTATGAAAATCATGAAAGTTCTAAATGAGAAGAAGGAAGAATGGACGAAGGAATACGGTATTGCCTTCGCAGTATATGGTACTCCAGCAGAAAGCTTAACCCATAGATTTGCTTCAATTGATAAGGAAAGATTTGGGAGTATAGAAAATGTAACCGACAAGGGTTACTATACAAACTCCTTCCACGTAGATGTTAGAGAGAAAATTTCTGTCTTTGATAAGTTCGATTTCGAATCAGAATTTCAACAATTATCGACAGGAGGATGTATTTCTTATGCAGAAATCCCTAATATGACCAATAATATTAACGCTGTAATGACCATGGTCAAATATATTTATGATCATATCCAATATGCAGAATTTAATACAAAGTCAGACTATTGTGCTGAGTGCGGCTTTGATGGAGAAATCCTTCTAGATGAAGATAATAATTGGTATTGTCCAAATTGTGGCAACAAGGACAGAAACACTCTTACTGTAGTAAGGAGAACCTGCGGATACCTAGGTGAAAACTTCTGGAATGAGGGAAGAACTAAAGAAATTAAAGCAAGGGTACTTCATATATGAGATATGGGCAAATTAGAAAATATGACGTTGCCAATGGTCCTGGAATCAGGACCTCTTTTTTCCTATCAGGTTGCGATAGGAATTGTAAGAATTGCTTTAATAGGGATTATATGGATTTTAACTTTGGTAAAGAGTGGGATGAAGCGGCCTTAAATCAAGTTATTTCCTATCTTAAGCTTGATGAAGTTGAAGGCCTTACAATTCTAGGAGGGGAGCCTTTTGAAAGTCCAGAGGGGCTTTTACAGGCCATAATCGATATAAGAAAACAAACAGATAAGTCCATTTGGGTTTATAGTGGATTTAAATTTGAAGTTTTAGAGAAGATGAAACTTTCAAGACAAATCCTAGAGCAAATTGACGTCCTAGTCGATGGTGAGTTTATAGAAGAATATAAGGACTTGACCTTGGATTTTAGAGGATCCACCAATCAAAGAATAATAGACGTACAGGCCTCCCTGAAATATAAAGATATTATCCTTATGGATGGGTATAAATAATACAAAGAGGAGGAATTATGAATAAAAACAAAAAAATGAAAGGATTTTCAGCCATAATTGCAATAATCGCAATAGCTGTAATCTTATTAATAGCGATTGTTCCAACATACAACAATCTAGCTACATCAAGGGAAAATGTAAACCAAGCTTATGCTCAAGTTCAAAATGTTGTACAAAGAAGGGCAGACCTTATACCTAACCTTGTAAATACTGTAAAAGGTTACACAAATCACGAGGAAGATACTTTAACCAAAGTAACTAATGCAAGAGCTGGTGTACAAAATGCTAATAGTCCAGAAGAACTTGCAGAAGCTAACGAAGAGTTAACAAGAGCTGTAGGTGATATCAATGTCGTAGTAGAATCCTACCCAGAGCTTAAGGCAGATACTCAATTTGTTGCTTTGATGGATGAGCTTGCTGGTAGTGAAAATAGAATATCAGTTGAAAGAAAAAACTACAACGAAGCCTGCCAAGAATTTAATACTAAGCTAGTAAGATTTCCAACTAACATAATAGGAAAGATTACTGGATTCAAACAAGCAGAGTATTTCCAAGCTAGTGAAAGTGCCCAAGAAGCACCTACTGTAGATTTCAATAAATAGGAGATTTTATGGAAAAGGCTAAAAGAATAAAATTAAATATAATCATGCTGATTATCTTCTGCCTTTTTCCAACACTTGCTCGAGCAGATGATATATCCAGCAAGGTAAATGATTATTACTACGATGAACTTTCAATTTTAGATGAAAGTACTAAAGAAAATATCAAAAAAACCAATAGAGAGCTAGAAAGTAAGACTGGAGCTCAGATTGTAGTTCTGAGCCTCGATAATCCAGACGGACTAGAGGGAATGGACTATGGGAGTGACTTATTTAATGAATTAAAACTCGGCGACAAGGTAAAAGATAATGGAGTCTTGATTTTATTTCTAGAGGATAAAAATAAAGACCAAAGAGAAATTGCGATTATACCTGGATATGGTCTAGAAGGAATATTAAATGACGCCAAAGTTGGTAGAATAATAGACAACTTTATGTTAGATTATTTTAAAAATGGCCAATACTCAAAGGGTATTAATGAAGGTTTCAATGCCGTAGTTAGTCAAGTTTTAAGCGAATACGATATCACTTTAGATGGTAATTATGAAGCTTATCAAGAAAATCTAGAAGCTAGCGATGGAATTAGTATGTTTGAGATATTATTTATATTAGTAGTATTTATATTAATTTCAAACATGTTTACTAGAATTAGTCGCGGACCTTCTTCGTATTATAGAGGAAGAAGGAGGAGAAACTACCCAGGTTGGTATGGTAGGAGCTTATGGAATGACAATGATGATGATCCCTTCTCAGGTTGGTCGTCTGGTGGAGGATTCTCTGGAGGCGGCTTTTCCGGCGGAGGTGGAAGCACTGGTGGCGGAGGAGCTAGTAGAAAATTTTAATTTAAAAGGAGTTTGCTTTGTTATATAAGAATGCAAACTCCTTTTTCTTTATTTCATTTTTGGTATTAGTCTTTCATAGATTAATAAAAGCAATATATAATTTATAATAGCATCTGGTATGACTTTAATAGCCCTGCCTGCAAGAAGAACCTTGTAAGGAGTTCCATAAAGTTGTGTCAACCATAAAGGTGTCAACAAACCATGGTTAATCCCATATACAAAAATTATAACAAGAAGAATCAAGACTTTATTGGAAATGTCTTTTTTCTTGCCAAACATAAATATAAGGCCAGGCACCATTCCTGTTAAAATAGCTCCTAATGTAAAGCCAGGATGATAAGCTCCTCCCAAATTAATCATAATTCCTATTAGGTCAGCTGCAAGTCCCGATAGGGCTCCAAGCAATGGACCAAATAGTATTCCTGAAAGCATAAGAGGTAGGGTACCAAAAGATATTTTTATATCTTGTGTAAGCTGGATACCTAATATCCTCGATAAAATTATGCTTAGTGCTGTTAACATCGCTGCCTTAACTAAATTATTAATTAGTATTTTATTTTTCATAAATCCCCTTTCTATCAGAGGTCAGCGGTTGCGATAAAGAATCATGCATTCGCTTCGTTTAAGAACGACAACCCATTTCTTAACACTTAATGCTCTTTATCTACTCTGATAATACTATTATAAACTAAATAGCTAAAAAATAGAAGGGGCTTTATTTTATTTATTATTTATAATAAATCCTTGTCTTTCTAATGTTTCGAACATCTTGCCACGATTTTTAATAAGAGATCCTTGTTTTTTAGGAATTTGTAGGGAGAAGGAATCACTTCTTCTATTAGCATCTCTAAGATCGTAATAAGTGGTCATTTCCTTATCGTAATCTTTAATCTTCTCATTATAATTATCAAAAACCTTATAAGAATTTTCGAAGGCCTTAAGCTCTATCGGCATTCTTGGCTTAAGCTGTGGATTTTGGTTAGGGTAGCCAAAGCCAAGTCCTACAGCTGGATAGGTAAGTTTAGGAAGATTTAGTAAGTCTATAACCCTTTGAGTGTCGTTGTGGATATTTCCAAAATAATTTGTTCCAAGTCCCAAGGACTCGCATGCAACAACGACATTTTGAACTCCAATAATAGCATCTGTAAAAGCTTGAATAAACTTATCAAAGCTAATCATTTCGTCGTTTTCAACTCCATTTTCCTTAGCTATAGAGTAATTCCTATATAGATCAGCTACGAAAATCCATAACTCTGGTGCCCTTCTCATATATTCTTGATTACCATTATCTGCTAGTTGATCTTTGATATTTTGATCAGTAATTCTAACTATTGAAAATATCTGCATGCCGTTAGATGATGCTGAATGATTTGCTACATCTAATAATTTATTTATCATTTTATCATCTATTTTTTTATCCCTAAATTCTCGTATAGTCCTATGATTTAAGGCTAAATTAATTGTATCTTTCATAATAGCTCCTTTCTTCTTTCTAAACTTATACCCAATATGTTATAATTTAGCTAGGTGATAATATGTTAGTTAAAATATCTGTAAGAAACTTAATAGAATTTGTAATGCGTTCAGGCGATATAGATAATACCTTCAGGGATAATACAAGGATGATTGAAGGAATAAGGGCCCATCAAAAGATCCAGAAGTCTTACGGTCTTAATTACAACAAGGAATATTCACTTAAGAACTTAACAAGTATTTCTGGAATCGACTTTCAAGTTGAAGGAAGAGCTGATGGTCTAATTAAGGATAAGAATTCTTACACAATTGATGAGATTAAATCTACTAAGAGAAATCTTGAAGAGATAGATGATAAACATAAACTTCACTGGGCCCAGGCAAAATGTTATGCTTATTTCTTTGCTATAGATAAGGATTTAGATGAGATAAATATAAGCCTAACTTATGTATCTACAGAAAATTATAAGACTAAGATTTTTAAAAAAACATTTACAAGAGAAGAGCTTGAGATATTTTACATAGATTTATTAAAAAAATATATAGACTTCTCTAAAATTATCACAAAAAACTTAGAAGAAAGAAATACCAGCTCAAAGTCATTGACCTTTCCCTACGAAGAATATAGGAAGGGGCAGAGGAAGATGGCTGTGGCCGTGTACACTGCGATTCTTAAGGGAAGAAATCTCTTTGTAGATGCTCCTACAGGAATAGGAAAGACCATCTCATCTATTTTTCCATCAATAAAATCTATTGGAGAAGACTTATCAGATAAGATATTTTACCTAACGGCCAAGACTACAACTGGAAAAGAAGCTATCAAATCCCTTAAGCTACTGGAAGAAAATGGACTTAAGATAAGGGCCTTACAAATCACATCTAAGGATAGAATCTGCCTTAATGATGAAGTTAGATGCAATCCTGATGATTGTCCCTTTGCTAAGGGTCACTTTGATAGGGTAAATGACGCTTTAAAAGATATTTTAACTAAAGAAACTATAATGGATTATGATATTATAACTTCCTACGCCGAAAGATACAGGGTTTGCCCTTTAGAGTTTGAGTTTGATATAGCAAGCTACGCAGACTTTATAATTTGTGATTACAACTATGTCTTTGATCCTACAGTATTTCTTAGGAGATTTTTTGAAGAAATCTCAGCACGTTATATATTTTTAATAGACGAAGCTCACAATCTCCTAGATAGGGCAAGAGATATGTACTCCTTTTCTTTTAGAGATAGTGAATTCAAAGAATTAAGGGCTTGTTTTAATATTAATAAGCACAAGAAAATAATTAAAGTATTGGATGAAGTTCTCCTGAATTTTGAAAATAATTATGATAAATATGGCAAAAAGCTACACTATTATACGAAAAATCACATAGATAGCTTTGATAAGATATTACTCGAGCTAGCTAAAAAATTGGAGAAATTCTTAATAGAAGAAAAAGACGACAGGAATTATGATTATGTCCTGGAGATGTATTTTAATATCAATTCATATCTTAAGATTTCCGATTATTTTATGGAAGGCTTCTACAATGTTATTAGCTTCGATGAAAAAAATGAAGATAAAATATTTGAGATTAAGTGCGTAGATCCATCCTATATCCTAAAGAAAAAATATGATTATGCAAGATCTACTATATTTTTTTCTGCAACTCTTTCTCCAATGCCTTTCTTCATGGATATGTTGGGTGCAAAGGAAAGCCTCAAATTACGACTTGATATGCCATTTTCATCAGAAAACTTACTCATATTACAAAAATCAATAAGCACTCGTTACAGGGATAGGTCCAGAAATGTTTCTTTAATATCGGATCTAATAAATGATTTTATAAGTAGTAAAAATGGTAATTATTTTATATTTTTCCCATCATTTTCTTATCTAGAAGCCGTAGCAGGAGACTACAGTGTAAGATATAGCGATGATATCTTAATTCAAGATAGGGCTATGAGCCAGATTGACAGAAATAAATTTATTAAAAAGTTTACAGAAGAAAGTAAGGAAGTAGCCTTTGTTGTTCTTGGGGGAATCTTTTCTGAAGGGGTGGATCTAATAGGAGATAGACTTATTGGATCTATGATTATTTCTGTTGGTATGCCAGGAGTATCTTTTTATAGGAATCTCATAAAGGAACATTTTGATAGGGAAGGCTTAAGTGGATTTGATTATTCTTATACCTATCCTGGAATTAACAAGGTGTTTCAAGCTGCTGGAAGAGTCATAAGAAGCGAGGATGATAGGGGTATAATCTATCTTGTTGACGATAGATATAGCTGGAATCAATACCAAATGCTTTTTCCTAAACATTGGAATAGTATAAAATATTTAAATCAATCTGAAGAACTAAAAAATATAACAGATAAATTTTGGAGTGAAAATGAGAAAAAAAGCGATTAAAGAAATTAAAATAGAAAAAATGAAATACCCTAATATTAGCCAAGGATACGATGAAGATGGAAACTTGGTAGAATTTAAGGGAGGTTTGTTAGGACAAACTGTAAAAGTAAAAGCAAAAAAGAAAAGTAAGGATAAGATAAAGGCTAAGCTAATTGAGACAATTGAAAAATCAGACTTAGAAAACTCTAGTAAAACTTGCGATAACCCTGACATTTGTGGAGGTTGCGCTTACCAGAAGCTAGCCTATGAGACTGAACTAATGCTAAAAGTGGATATGATTAAAAATCTATTTAAGGATAACTCTATAGAGTATTCAGGAGACATTAAAATAAATCAGTCTCCTGAAATTAAAGCCTATAGAAATAAAATGGAATATACTTTTGGCGATAGCGAAAAGGGAGGAGACCTTGTCTTAGGACTTCATAGACAAAACAGATTCTATGAAATTGTAGATACGACAAATTGTAATATCATCGATGAAGACTTTAACACTATAAGAGAAAGCGTACAGACCTATTTTAGAGAAAAGAAAGCAGATTTTTACCACAAAAGAACGAAAGAAGGACTTTTGAGACACTTAGTAATTAGGAAAGCCCATAGGACTGGAGAAATTATGGTAATCCTCGTTACTACGAGTGATGAAAGCTTTGATAGTTTGAGAATTAATCTATTTTTAAATAAACTCCTATCAATTGACCTAATAGGAAAAATCGTATCAGTCTACCATGTTATAAACGATTCGCCAGCGGATGCAGTAGTAGTGGAAAAGCTCAATTTAATATATGGAAAAGAATTCATAAGAGAAGAAATGCTTGGATTATCTTTTAATATCTCTCCATTCTCCTTCTTCCAACCTAATATATACACAGCAGAGAAACTCTATCAAAAGGCCTTCGACCTTGCAAAAATAGATCAAAATATGGACGTCCTTGATCTTTATTCTGGAACAGGGACAATAACTCAAGTAATGGCCCAAAGAGCAAGGAATGCTACAGGTATTGAAATAGTAGAAGAGGCCGTAGATAAGGCTTGGGAGAATGCTAGAATAAACGAGATAGATAATATTAATTTCTTGTGTGGAGATGTTTTAGAAGAGATAGAAAAGGTAGGAAATAAGTATGACGTGGTTATTCTAGACCCACCAAGAGCAGGAATTAGCCCAAAATCTCTCGATAAAATACTAAAAATAGATACAGAGAAATTTATTTACATTTCCTGCAATCCAAAAACACAAGTAGAAAACTTAAAAGAATTTATAAAACAAGGTTTCGAAATAAAAGATTACGAAATTTACGATCAATTCCCAAAATCCATCCATTTAGAAGCAATAGCTTTATTGACTAGGAATAAATAGAACTTAATTTGTATTAAAATATTAATTTCCTTAAATTAAATTAGAGTTATTATTAAAAATACTCAAGGAGCACATATTGGTATCAAATCTAGAAAAATATTACAAGAAAAATCTAGAAAAATCTCTTGCTAGTTCTTTTCTAATCTATGATGGAAATAGGGATAGGATTATAGGGAAGGATAATAACAGGCCTTTAAATGTGAGATCTGTCGCCAAGAGTGTTTTAGCTATTGGATCATTAATTCTGATGGAGCAAAGTCAATTTGATTTCAATATGGAAACCTATACTTATCCCTTATTAGAAAACAGAGTCAATATAACAAATAAAAATAACATTGAATATTTGAAGAAAGTTCAGGTAAAACATCTACTAACTCATAGTGTGGGCTATGATAAATCTTTGCTGATGTCTAAGGATATCAGAGGAATTCCAGAAGAAGATTTACTTGATTTATGTATTAATTATCCCATCAAATATGTGCCTGGATCTCATTTTCAATATTCAAATGCGTCATATTACTTGTTATCTGCTGTTATGGAAAATTACCTTAAGTCTTCCTTGTATGAATATATGAAAGAGAATTTATTCGATAAAATAGGTATAAAACAGCCAAGGCGGTATTCATATGGGAAGTATATAGTCGGTGCTAGCAAATTGTATATTAGCGATTTAGATATGATTAAAATAGGACTTTTATTATTAGGTAAAGGGAAATATCAAAAAACTAAAATCCTAAGCGAAAATTCAATTAGAAAATTATTTACCCCTGTTTTTGCTAGAGATTCTGATAAATTCACTTATCTTTCTGAAGACTTTTACACCTTTGGTTTCTGGAAGAGCAAAAATCAAACGGTTTTTGCGTCAGGAACCGGGGGTCAGATAATTGCATTATTGGCCGATGAAAATATAATTATAGTGACAACAAATGATAGATCTGATGATTTGTCAGATTCAATAAAAGGAGATGTCAATAATCTGATAAAATTTATTAAAGGAGATATTAATGGACTATAATTACCTAAACGAACTTAATGAGATATATGAAGACCATGAAAAGATAATGGAAAATTTGAAAAAAGCCCTTGAAGAATTCGTAGACCATCAAGATAAATACAAAAAATTAGTCACTTATTATTATAGTGAGGACTTTGCGAAGGATATGGATGCATCTAATAGGGGAGAAATTGGAGATGATATCAACCAAGCCATTCTTACTGAAGATGCTATATATGATTTAATGGGAGAAAATTATTATACAGGTCTTGCATTATTGGATACGGCAAATGATGTGATTCAGGATAAATAAGAATAACTACAGTAAGAAGAGCTGCAAATCAAGAGTGCAGCTCTTTTTAAATGGTAATTATTAAATAAAAAAAAGAGGCAAAGCCTCTTAGTAATCTGGTGCACCATCAGAGACTCGAACTCTGGACACCCTGATTAAGAGTCAGGTGCTCTACCAACTGAGCTAATGGTGCGTATCAACTACCCTTATATAATACCATGTTCCGGGGTAGCTGTCAAATATTTTTTAAGAAAATTTCCAAACATGGACTATTTGATCTTGGATCTGCTCATAGTCCCATTCTCTCATGGTATTCTTTATACTATTTGGATCATTTATAATAAATTTTCCGTCTTTATATGAATCTATTACGAAAATATGGCCGGCAAGAGTAAAATATCCTCTTTCTACAGAAACAATCAAGGGACCTTCTTTTAGAGCCTCTATCATTTTTTGTTTATCTTTTTCCAAGTCTTCACATTTTAATCCATACTTACTGGCCTCATCTGCAAAAAAGCTCCAAGCGATTCCTTCTTCAACCATATACTCTTTCGCATCTTCTCCAATGATTTTTGGAGTTATACTTGGATCATTTTTTAGCCTAGCTAAGACCATGGCCATGGAAGTTGGGCCGCATCCCGCAACACCTATATTAATATCAGAGAGCTCTTGATAAGCCCATCTATTATCCCATTGGATATAGTATGGAGTAGATCTATTTAGCTTAATGCTTTCTCCTTCCTTATAGGGGAAGTCTTTGATATTATGATTCATATTATATACAAATTCCACAGTATCTGGGTCATTTCCAGTAAGATAGGCTTCTGTATCGGTTAGATTCTTGAAATTATCATGTACCCATTTAGCTTTGGGGTCTTTCTTTGCAGGATCTTCTAAGTTTTTAATTAAGTCATCTCTCCTATCAGTTTTATAAACGGGCTTAGATTCGTTTACAATATTTATATTGTTAACAATATCTTCTCCTTTATTAAAAGTATCCTTGGCAATGGAATTGATTTCTTCTATCATCTGCAGGTTTTCTTTGTCTAAGTAGTCATTATCTAATTTTCTTTTGTTAGAACACGAGCATAAAAAAAGTGCAGCTAACAAAAATATCAACCTATTAAACTTCATAAGTTTACATTACCTTTTATTGGTGATTAATCAATTAGCATAAGTGATTGATGGTTTCTATTTAGATAAGGCAGGTTTATTCTAATTGAAGATCTAAGTGTTAATCTTGTAAAATTGTATTTATAAGTTATAATAAAAGGGCAATGTTTCTTGGGACCCATTGTAAAAAATATCAAGGAGTGAAAAAATGATAAAAAATTTAGATACTAATTTTTTAGTAAAATCCGCAATTGTTGCAGCTTTGTATGCTGTGCTTACTTTATTGTTGCCTATGGCATCTTATGGACCAATTCAACTTAGATTTAGTGAAATTATGGTTCTTCTTGTTTTTTATAACAAGAGATTCATACCTGGTCTTGTTCTAGGTTGTGCTATAGCCAACTTGTTTTCACCTATGGCAGCTTTTGATGTGGTATTTGGTACCTTATCATCATATGTTGCTTTCCGTCTTATTTTAAAGAGCAAGACTTTGTTTACTGCTTCTTTATGGCCGGTATTAATGGTGATCGTGCCTGCTTTGGGAACATATTTTATTTTAGCTAATGATGCTGTATTATTTATTATGATTCTCGAGTTTATGGCGAGTGAATTTATTATGGTAAGTATTATAGGTGTTTTAATATTTAAAATGCTTGAAAAAAATGATGGTTTTATGAACCATATTAGAGAATTTTAAAAAACTCCCTTCTATCAGTTAGATAGAGGGGAGTTCTTGATTACATTTCTTTTTGCTTTTTTTCTTCTTCTTGTCTTTGTTTTTTGTTAAATTCTTCTTTAGTTAGAATATCAACAATATTTACTTTAACAGCTTTAACATTAATGCCTGTTAGGTTTTTGACTTCGTTTTTGATTGCCTTATCTAGATTTCTAAACACTTCCTCGGCTCTTTTACCGTATTCAAGGATGATACCTGCTTCAACAACAGAATCTTTGTCAGCTTGATTTATAGAAATTCCAGATGTTGATTGTTCATCTGATGAGAAAGAACTTGTTAGGTTATCAAAGAATCCACCTTGTAAGTCTAGAACACCATCTACGTTATCAACAACTTTTTTTGTGATTTTAGCTAGAACCTTATCGCTAACTACATATTCACTAACTTCGCCTGCAAAATTTTCATTGTTATATTTTTCAGTCATTTTATTCTCCTTTAAATTCATTATCGCTTACTATTAAATATATACCCATTTCTTAAATTTTATTGAGTTTATCGATAACTTTTTCTATTTCTTCAATTTTTTGCTTGATGTCTTCTTCGTCATCACTATTAAGAGACTGGTATACACAGTGCTCTAGATGGGCTTGGAGAACTTCTTTATTTATATTTTTAAGAATAGAGATTGAAGCCATAATTTGGTTTGAGATATCTATACAATACCTATCATCTTCAATCATTTTAATTAAACCGTCGATTTGACCACCGACGGTTTTAAGTTTTCTGATAGTTTTTTTGTTATCAGCATGCATTATTTGTATTCGATACCCTTGTATTCGTAACCTGCTTCACTAATTGCTTTTGAAATTTCAGCTTCATCTACTGATCCGAAAAATTCTACATTAGCTTCTTTATTTTTAAGGTCAACATTAACTTCTTTTATTCCAGCAACAGATTCTAGAGCTTCTGTAACGTGTTTTGCGCAATTCTCACAGCTCATTCCATTAACTTTAACAATCATTTTATTTAATTCACTCATTTCATTCTCCTTTAATATTATATTTTCTTCTTTAGTTTCTTCTTCTGGCTCAAAGCTTCTAAGTCTAAGTGAGTTAAGACATACAAAGACTGAGGAAATACTCATTGCCAAGGCCGCAAACATAGGGTTTAAGGTTATACCGTATCTAGGGTAGAGGATACCAGCAGCTACTGGTATTAAGATAATATTGTAGAAAAATGCCCAAAAGAGATTTTCCTTTATTATCCTTATAGTCTTGCTAGATAGTCTTATCGAATTAACTATATCTAGTAGGGAATTCTTAATTAACACAACATCAGCTGAATCAATAGCAATATCAGTTCCGCTTCCGATAGCTATACCAATATCAGATCTAGCTAGTGCTGGGGCATCATTTATCCCATCTCCGACCATCGCTACTTTTTTACCCGATTCTTGAAGTTTTCTTACAACTTTATCCTTATCTTGAGGAAGGACCTCTGCATATTTCTCATCTATAGCTAGTTTTTTTCTGATAGCTTCGGCTGTTTTTTCATTATCTCCAGTTAACATTATGATATGATAACCCATTGTCTTTAATTTTTCTATTGCCTTAATCGAACTATCCTTTGCTAAGTCTTGAACTGCAATTAGTCCTAAGACTTTTTCTTCATCGGCAAAATACATAGATGTTTTACCTTCTTCAGAGTAAGCTATAGACTTATCTTCAAAAGCTTCTACAGAAATATTTTTTTCGTTCATAAGCCTAATATTTCCTGCATAATATATTTGTCCAACTATTTTTGCTTCAAGTCCCATTCCTGTTAAAGAATGAAAATCTGAGATTTCTCTAGCACTAATATTTTTACTGTTAGCATATTCAACTATTGAGTTACTCAAAGGATGTTCGGATGCTTCTTCAATGCTTCTTGCAATAGAAATAAATTCATCCTCGTCCATTTTTGTGTATACGTCAGTAACAACAGGCTTACCTTCGGTAATTGTTCCGGTCTTATCTAGAAGGATGGAATCAATTTTATGAAGGTTTTCAAGACTTTCAGCATTTTTAAACAGAAGACCTAACTCTGCTGACTTTCCTGTTGCAACCATTATAGCCATTGGAGTAGCAAGACCCAAGGCACATGGACAAGAGATTACAAGAACAGCAATCATAAGATTTAAGGCAAATTCAAAATCTTTTGAAATATAAGCCCATATAGCAAAAGTTAAAACCGCTATAACTATTACCAGTGGAACAAAAATTGCTGCTATCTTATCAGCTAATCTAGCAATAGGTGCTTTTGTTTCATTTGCTTCATTAACTAGACTTATAATTTGTGAAATAGCAGTATTTTCTCCAACTCTTTTGGCCTTAAAGTGGAATGAACCTTGCTTGTTGATACTAGCAGAAATAACTTCATCGCCAGGATTCTTATTTACTGGTATGCTTTCACCAGTAATAGCAGATTGATCAACTAGGGAAGAGCCTTTTGTGACAATACCATCAACAGGAATTGCTTCTCCTGGTCTTACAACAATAGTATCGCCAATTTCAATCTCCTCTATAGTAACTTCTACTTCTTCACCATTCTTAATTACCATAGCAGTTTTTGGAGCGAGATCCATAAGGTGTTTGAGAGATGATTTAGTCTCACCCTTACTCCTTGCTTCAAAATATTTACCTAAAGTAATCAAAGTTAAGATAGTCGCACTTGATTCAAAATAGATATTATGCCTGTAATGATCTAATACTTGGGTATCATTTATACCCATAGCATAAGACATTCTCATTATGGCAAATATACCAAATATAGTCGCAGCACTTGCACCTAGGGCGACAAGCGTATCCATGTTAGGCGCTTTGTTAACAAGCCCCTTAAAACCTGATACAAAAAATTTGCGATTCACAAAAATTACTGGTAAGGCTAGCAAGAATTGGACAAAAGCATTATTTACTGCTCCTCCTTGACCTTCTAGAAAACTAGGTATAGGAAGATTTATCATTGGTCCCATTGATACATACATCAGTGGGATTAAAAACAAGAAGGAAATCTTTAATCTACTTACTGTAGACATCTCTTCGCTTTCCTTAAGTGTTACTTCACTTGATTTGTCCTTGTCTTTAAGGCTTGCTCCATAACCAATTTTCTCTACTGCCTTTATAATATCGTCATTTTTTATCTTATCAGTATCGTAATCAACTGTCATAGATTCGCTGATAAGATTGACATTAACATCATTAACTCCTAATTTTTGAACCGCTTTTTGGACATTAGCCTGACAAGCTGCACAAGTCATTCCGCTAACATCAAAACGTTCTTTCATATTACCTCCTTAACACCCATAGGGGGTGTCATAAATATTATAACTTTTATCGAGTTTATGTCAAGGCTAAAGAAAAGTCTTTACAAGAAAGCCTATATAATGTTATAGTATATTAAAGGGGTGAGTATGGAAAGACTTAGAATAATTTTTAAGGGTAGGGTTCAAGGAGTCGGATTCAGATTTCACTCTTTAAGGATTGCTACTGATCTTAATTTAACTGGAAGCGTTAAGAATCTATACGACGGAAGCGTTGAAGTTTACGTACAAGGCCATACTGAAAATATCGATGCCTTCGTAAGGGAACTAGACAATCAGAGATTTGTGAGAATAGAATCCAAAGATATAAGCAAGTTAGAGATAAAGGAGAATGAAAATTCTTTCGAAATTTTATACTAGCTATGGCAAGTTTATAATTTTGGGTATATAGTAGACTTATGAGTTTTAAAAGTAAAGTAATAAAAAACATAGCAAAATTAATTAGATTTTCTTTAAAGGTTACAAAGCACAAGGCTACTTCCTTGCCAGGATATATTGCTTATAGGCTTGATAAAGATATACTTAAAGAATTATCTAAGAATACAAAATTTATATTTGTCACAGGTACAAATGGCAAGACCATGACTACTCATTTTTTGACAAATATATTGAGACAACATTATGAAAATGTTTTTACTAATGATTCAGGATCCAATATGGTCCAAGGTATCATTACATCTTTATTGGATAATCCGCCAAACAAGGATACAGTCGCAGTGCTAGAAGTAGATGAGGCAAATCTATCTAGGATAGGAAATTTTCTAAAGGCCGATTACGTCGTATTTACGAATGTATTTAGAGATCAAATGGATAGGTTTGGTGAAATATACAATATATTCGATAAAATGATGGAAGGTATGGAGGAGATGAAAGATGCTACTATAGTGGCTAATGGAGATCTTCCGATTTTTGCTTACGATAAGATGGACTCCTACAAAAAAGTTTATTATGGAATAAGAGATAAGAGAGATATTCATGATGACTATATACTTGATGCGGAACTAAATTCCGATGGTATACTTTGTCCAAAGTGTAACAGTGTTCTTAAGTACAGGCTCGTCAATTACTCGTCTCTAGGAGATTTTACTTGTCCTTCATGTGATTTTTCCTCTAAGAAATTAAAATATTGCATTGATAATCTAGAAAAATTTGAAAGTGACCATTCAACATTTAAAATAGCAAATGAAGAATATGAAATATCAGTTGGTGGCTTATATAATATTTATAATGCCTTAGCCTCACTAGCAGTTGCTAAAGAGCTAGGATTATCTTATGAGGAAATATATACTGGACTAAAGTCTCAAAAGAATGTATTTGGAAGGCAAGAAAATATTAAGATAGCTGATAAGAATGTAATAATTAACCTTGTAAAAAATCCTACTGGACTTAACCAGATTATTGAGTTGATGCTTTTAAATAAAAGCGATATAAGTCTAATCTGCTTGTTAAATGACAATTATGCAGATGGATTGGATGTAAGCTGGATATACGATTCTCACTACGAGAAATTAAGAGAGATGGATATTAAGGATGTTTATGTCTCTGGCAAAAGATCTTCTGATATGAAAAGAAGACTTGAGATAGCTGAAATTTATGAAGGAGATATAAAAGAATTTGACTATGAGAAAGAAATAGTTGATATAATAGAAAATGCTCAGTCTGATAATATATATATCTTGTCAACTTACACAGCTATGCTAAGATTAAGAGAGGTATTAGAATTATCATGATTGTTAATATTGCACACCTTTATGGAAATTTGTTAAACACATATGGAGACGTGGGTAATGTTATGGCTTTTGCCCATGAAGCTAGAAAAATAGGTTTTGAAACGAACATCGAAGTAGTGAGCCTTGGAGACGATTTTGATTACAAAAGGTATGATTTTGTATTTTTTGGAGGTGGTCAGGACTATGAGCAGAGTATAGTGCAAAAGGATTTGCTTAAAAAAAGAGATGGTATGGTAGAATACATTGAAAATAATGGTATACTATTAGCTATATGTGGCGGTTATCAATTGTTAGGTCAGTACTATTATGACGCCTACAATAAGAAAATAGAAGGTCTAAAGATTTTTGACCACTACACAATAAACCAGGATGATAAAAATAGATTTACTGGTAACATAAAAGTTCAATCAGCTTTTGATAAAAAATCGATTTATAAAGGTTTTGAAAATCATGGCGGTGTAACATTTTTAGGAGAGAATCAAAAGCCTTTTGCATATGTCTTGGAAGGTAATGGCAATAATGGCAAAGATAAGAGCGAAGGCTTTAGATATAAGAATACTATTGGAACCTACCTTCATGGACCATTGCTTGCTAGAAACAACAATTTATGCGAAAGCTTAATTGATATATTAATTAATAGGAGAGGCAAATGAAAGAAAATAAATTAAGAAACAAAGAAATAGATGAGTTTTTTGAAGCAGTATTAATGCTTGAAGATATCGAGCAATGCTATGATTTCTTTACTGATATATGTACAGCTAGAGAAATCCAATCAATAGCACAAAGACTACATGTTGCAAAACTTCTTAAGATTAGAAAAACATACAGTGTAATCGAAGAAGAAACAGGAGCTTCTACTGCTACAATTTCAAGAGTAAATAGATCATTAAATTATGGTTCTAATGGCTATGATATAGTTTTGGAAAGACTTATTGAAAAGAATTTAAAAGAAGAAAAAAGCAAAGAGTAAGGACAACTTACTCTTTTATTTTTATGGTATAATGTGATAGATGGAAGGACGTGAAATATGAACTTAGATGGATTAAATAAAATGCAAAGAAAGGCAGTACTTCATGGTGAAGGACCTCTGTTAGTTCTTGCTGGAGCAGGATCTGGCAAAACTAGGGTACTTACAACAAGTATTGCCTGTCTTATTGAAGAAAAAAATATTGATCCTAGAAACATAATAGCTATAACATTTACCAATAAAGCTGCAAATGAAATGAAAGAAAGAGTCTCTAGACTTCTTGATATGGATGTATCGCATCTTTGGATTGGGACTTTCCACTCAATTTGTGCGAGAATTCTGAGGATGAATATCGATAAGATTGGTTATGATAGAAACTTTACTATATATGACACAAGTGATCAGAAGACCCTAATAAAAGAGATTATCAACGAACTTGGCTATAAGGATGATATTGCTCCACGAGAAGCTTTAAATGTGATATCATCTGCCAAAAACAAATCTTTAGATCCAGATGAATTCTTAAAATTAAATACTTACTATAGTAAGGGCGACATATATTATGAAATTTACAAAAAATATGAAGAAAAGAAGTTTTACTACAACGCCCTTGATTTTGATGATTTAATAGATAAGGTTTTATATCTTTTTGTTAAGAGCAAGGAGACTCTAGATTTTTATCAAAAGAAATTCGAATATGTATTTGTAGATGAATATCAGGATACTAATAACAGTCAGTATGAACTAATTAAATATTTTGCGGGTTTTCATAACAATATCACAGTTGTAGGTGATGCTGACCAGTCTATCTATAGCTTCAGAGGAGCAAATATTTCAAATATCCTTAACTTTGAAAAAGACTTTAAGAATGCTGAAACAATAAAGCTAGAACAAAATTATAGGTCTACAGAAAATATTTTAGACACTGCAAATCTCCTAATAAAAAATAATTCCGAAAGAAAAGATAAAGAGCTTTGGACAGAGAATAAGGGTGGAGACAAGGTTATCTATAAGGCGAATTCCGTGGAAAGCGAAGAAGCTAAGTTTGTACTTGATAATATAAAAATCTTAATGCAAGAAGGCTATGAAGCTAAGGATTTTGCTATTCTTTACAGGACCAACGCCCAATCAAGACCTTTCGAAGAGATTTTGATGAAGAACCTAATAAACTACAAAGTAGTTGGTGGACTTAAATTCTATGATAGAAAAGAAATAAAAGATTTGGTATCATATCTAAAGATTTTAGTAAATCCAAAAGATGATCTATCATTAAAAAGAATTATTAATGAACCAAAGAGAGGAATTGGCAATAAATCTATTGAAGAATTGGAAAGAGTTGCTAATTTGCATAATATTGCCATTTTAGACTTGATTACAAACGATGAGTTCAATACTTTGATTTCTGATAGGATTAGAAAATCAACCGAAAAGTTTTACCTACCTTTGAAAGAAATATTTGATAATGTAAATAATTACAAGATAGTTGACCTTATCGAAGATGTACTAGATAAAAGTGGCTATATGAAATCCTTGGAGTCATCCTATTCAGTTGAAGATAGGGCAAGGATAGATAATATAAATGAGTTTATATCATCAGCATCAGAATATCAGGAAAATAATCCAGAAGATACCATATATGATTATCTCGAAAATCTATCCTTGCTATCAGACCTAGATAAGACAGAAAGTGCGGATGATTCGATTTCACTAATGACAATGCATGCTGCAAAAGGTCTAGAGTTTCCAATAGTATTTGTAGTTGGTCTTGATGAGGGACTATTCCCAGGGAAAAGAAGCATTGACGAAGGAAATATCGAAGAAGAGAGAAGGCTTTTTTATGTGGCCATAACCCGAGCTGAAGAAAAACTATATCTATCAAGCGCTGAAGCTAGGAGAAATTACGGAAAGCCTGTATTTTATAAGCCGTCTAGATTTATCGATGAAATAATTGATAATATCAAGGTTGAAGAAAAGATTAGTTCATATGGCTATTCATCAAGGGAATATGAAAAGACCATGGCGGAAGATTACATGAGAGAAAAAACTAGACAGTCAGTCTTAGGTAAAAAGTTAAATAAAACGAGTGCGAGCGATGATGAATATAAGGTTGGAGATAGGCTAGTTCATGCTAAGTGGGGTAGCGGTATGGTTGTGCAGATCAAAAAACAAGATAAGGGAAATGAGCTTGTGGTGGCCTTTGACGAAAAAGGTCTCAAAAAGCTAAATCAGGATTACGCTCCAATAGAGAAGGTGTGATATGGATAAGAAAGAACAAATAGATATATTAATTGAGAAAATAGAGTATTTAAACTACCACTATTATACCTTAGATGAGCCTTTAGTTTCTGATGGAGAGTATGATCAAATCTATGATGAATTGAGAAAACTTGAAGAGGAAACAGGATATGTTAGAGATGATTCTCCTACACAAATAGTGGGAGGAGAAATACTGGATAAATTTGAAAAGCACTTTCATATAACAAAACTCCTATCTCAAAATAAGGCCCAGACACATGAAGAACTTGAAGCTTGGATTGATAGGTGTAATAGATTAAGAGATGAATATAACAGAAATCATGATGAAAAACTAGCTGAACTTGAATATATAATGGAATATAAATTCGATGGACTTACTGTAAACTTAACCTATAATAATGGTCTTTTAGTAAATGCAGCGACAAGGGGTAATGGAACGGTAGGAGAAGAGATTTCTGCTCAAGTTAGGACTATTAGATCTATCCCTAATAAAATTAAAGAGGAGTCTTTACTAGAAATACAGGGCGAAGCCCTAATGCCTCTATCAGAGCTTACTCGTTACAATGAGGAAAATGAATTGCAGCTAAAAAATGCTAGAAATGCTGCAGCAGGAGCGCTGAGAAATCTTAACACCAAAGAAACAGCTAAAAGAAAGCTTACAGCATACTTCTATTCTATACCAACTAACAATCTAGACTTTGCTAGCGAAGAAGATATGTTGGAATTTTTAAAAGACCAGGGCTTACTGATTCACCCTTACCATAAAAAAGTTCATAATTTGGAAGAGATGGTAAAAGAGCTTGATTATATAGAAGAAGAAAGAAAAAACATAGACATTTTGACTGATGGTGTAGTGATTAAGATAAATGACAAAAAGACTCAGGAAGTCTTGGGATCGACAAATAAATTTCCTCGTTGGTCAATTGCCTATAAGTTTGAAGCTGAAGAATACACCACGACTTTAAGAGAAGTGGTGTGGAATGTAGGAAGAAGTGGAAAAGTAACCCCTAGCGCAATACTTGACCCAGTGGAGTTTTCAGGTGCAACAGTAACTCGTGCTACCTTAAATAATTATGATGATATTATTAGGAAAAAAGTAAGAATTGGCTCTAAGGTATTCATCAGAAGATCGAATGATGTAATCCCTGAAATCCTTGGAGTTGTTGATGAAAATCAAGAAGGAACGAAAGAGATAGAAAAGCCTAGCAAATGTCCTTATTGTGGAAGTGAGCTAATCCAAGGTAATGTCCATATAATTTGCCCTAATTCTATTTCTTGTAAACCACAACTTCTTGCGAGAATGGAGCATTTTACATCGAGAAATGCAATGGATATAGAAGGACTTTCTGAAAAAACTATTGCTCAACTAATGGAAGAGTTAGACATAAATGAAGTAGATGACATATATGATCTTACCTATGACGACTTAATTAATTTAGATAGATTTGGAGATAAGAAAACTAAAAATCTTTTAAATGCAATTGAGGCTAGTAAGAAGGTTGATCTAAATAGTTTTATTTATGCAATAGGCATACCAAATGTAGGGGAGAGAACATCCAGAGATTTGGCTAATAAATTTAAGAATTTTGATTCTCTAAGACATGCGAGCTCTGAAGATCTTTCAGATATTGATGATATTGGAGAAATTACAGCACAAAATATAATAGAATACTTTAGAGATCCTAATATTAGCAAATCAATCGATAATTTATTGGAAAAAGGTATAGAAATATCCGAAGTAAAAGCAGATAATAATAGTGATAGCTTAAACGACATGACTTTTGTAATTACAGGTACTATTGATAATTATAAAAGAGATGATATCAAGAAACTTTTGGAAAGTAATGGAGCTAAGGTTACAGGCTCAGTTTCAAAAAATACTGATGTTGTTTTGGCTGGTGAAAAAGCAGGTTCTAAGAAGGATAAAGCTCAAGATTTAGGCATAGAAATTTATGAAAATGATAGATTATATGATTTCTTAGAAGAATTGGAAGGAATGTAAGATGAACAAACAAGAAGTAGAAAAAATATATAGGCTTGCTAATCTAAGTCTAGAAGGAAAAGATACCGACTTATTATCAAATAAATTCAATAAAGTTATAGATTTCATCGAAGAAATCTTTACTATCGATACAAATGAAGTAACAATGACAGAACTTATACCGGCTCATAAGGCTGTTTTTAGAAAAGATGAAGCTAAAGAATCTATAACTAGAGATGAGGCTTTGGCAAATGCTAAAGATACAGTATTTGGTTATTTTAGACTTGATTGGAAATTATAGGAGCTATAATGAATATAGAAAAATTAATCGAAGATTATAAAGATGGAAATCTAAGTGTCGAGGATAATATTTTATCAACCTTAGAAAAGATAGAAAACGATGAATTAAATGCTTATATAAGTATTGACCGAGAAGGTTCTATTAAAAGAGCTAAAAAGTTAGATGAAAAACTAAAAAATGGTGAGAAGTTAGGGTCTCTATTTGGCGTACCTGTTGCAGTTAAGGATAATATATCCTATGATCAAATGAAGATGACTTGCGCATCCAAAATGCTAGAGAACTTCAAACCAGTATACAACGCAAGTGTTGTAGAAAATCTCCTAAAAGAAGATGCTATAATAGTAGCTAAAACAAACATGGATGAATTCGCCATGGGTGGTAGGGGTAAGACCTCATACTTTGGTCCTACCAAAAATCCTATTGATAATAATAGAGTTCCAGGCGGTTCTTCTTCAGGATCTGCTGCAGCAGTAGCTAAGGGTGATGTTCTTGTTGCCCTAGGAACAGATACAGGTGGTTCAGTAAGATGTCCTGCATCCTACTGTAATATTTTAGGCTATAAACCAACTTATTCAATTATGAGTAGATACGGTGTAGTTTCTATGGCAAATACCCTAGATCAAGTGTCCTTATTTGCTGAAAACATCGAAGATATGAGAGTTTTAGCTAATTCAACAGCATCACATGATCCTAAAGATATGACTTCTAATCTAGAAAAATATGAATATAGCTACGAAGATTATGATTTCAAGGGGAAAAAGATTGGATTTATAAAAACGGATTCAAGTCTTTATGAAGGAATAGCAGAAGAAGTAAAAAAGGACTATCAAAAGGCCTTAGATACTCTAGAGTCTTTAGGAGCAGAGCTTTTCCCTATAGATTTAGAGTATGTTAAGTTTGCAAATCCAGTATATAACGTCGTAATGAGTTCTGAAGTATCATCAAATATGAGTAGATTTGATGGGGTAAGATTTGGATATCAAGCAGATAAATACGAGAGCGTAGAAGAACTTTTCGTAAAGAGCAGATCAGAAGGTCTAGGAGAAGAAGTTCAAAGAAGAATCGCTCTTGGAACTATGTATTTATCAGCAAATGATGATCAGAGGATATACAGACAAGGACTTAAATTGAGAAGTCTTATCAAAAACGAATTAGAAGAAGTTTTTGAAGAAATAGACTTATTGATAACACCAACCACAACAAATCTACCACCATACTTAACAGATGACGAGAACGACCCACTTAGCGATTTCAAAGCAGATGGTTTCAATGTAATTGTAAACCTTGCGGGAATGTGCGGCCTTTCCCTACCTGTAAGAAAGGGAATATCAGGTTCAGTACAATTTATAGCTAATAGATTTGAAGATAATAAATTAATTAATGCAAGCGAGAAATTTTTAAGGAGTATAAATGAAAACTAAAACAATTATCGGATTAGAGATTCACGTGGAGCTAGCCACTGAAACGAAGATGTTTTGCTCCTGTAAAAACGAGTTCGGACAAGTTCCTAATACAAATGTATGCCCTATATGCTTAGGTCATCCGGGAACTCTCCCTCAAATGAATGAAAAAGCAGTTGAATTTGCTGTTATGGCGGGTCTTGCCTTTAATTGTGATATAAGACATGACCAAAAGATGGACAGGAAAAAATACTTCTATCCAGACCTCGTGAAGGGCTATCAAATAACTCAATTCGACAAACCTTATGCAACAAATGGTTACCTAACTTTGGAGTCAGGTAAGAAGATTAGAATTGCAGAAATCCATATGGAGGAAGATACTGGTAAGTCAAACCATGATGAAAATAACGCAACCCTCATGGACTACAACAGGGCAGGGGTACCTCTAATAGAAATAGTAAGTGAACCAGATATGTCTTCACCAGATGAAGCAAGGGAATATGTAGAAACCCTAGCATCTACCCTAAGATTCTTGGGAGTATCAGACTGTATCATGGCTCAAGGTTCTATGCGTGTCGATGTTAATATCAATATAGAAAACTTAGAAAACGGACAAAGAACTGCTATAGCAGAGATTAAAAACATCAACTCCATCAAAGCTATAGAAAACGCCCTAGCTTTTGAGGAAAAAAGACAAATCGCCCTTCTTGAAGATGGAGAAGTTGGCGTAAAAGAAACAAGAAGATGGGATGACGAATTGGCAGAAACAATTCATATGAGAAATAAGGAAGTCGGTAACGACTATAGATTCTCCGCAGAAGGAGACATCCCTCTAATTGAGCTTACTGACGATTTCATAGAACATGTAAAAGAAAGTCTACCAGAGTTGCCAGGACAAAAAGAAGAAAGATATATCAAGGACCTATCACTTAGCAAGTATGATGCGAATCTACTAGCTAATGACAGAGAGCTTGCTGATCTATTTGAAAATACAAATGCTATAGTTAATGATCCGAATACATGTGCAAACTGGATCCTATCTGAACTATCCAGAAGGTTAAATGAGTTTGAACAAAGTCCTTCAGAGATGAAACTTTCGGTAGAAAACTTCTCCAAGTTAATTCTTTTGGCAAAGGAAAATAAGGTAAACAACAATGTTGCCAAGAAACTCCTAAGAGAAATCTACGAATCTAACGAAGATCCAGAAAAACTCGCTGAAGAGAGAAACTTACTACAAATATCAGATTCATCCTTTCTAGAAGAAGTTGTAGATGAGGTTTTAAGTGAAAATCCTGAATCCATAGAAGATATTAGGGGAGGTAAGGATAGGGCCTTTGGTTTCTTAGTTGGACAAGCTATGAAGAAAACAAAAGGTAAAGGAAATCCTCAAGAGATCAACAAACTATTAAGAGAAAAGATAGGAGAGTAGGGCTATAAAACCATAAGAGAGCTTGCTTTAATAAATGGCAAGCTCTACCCTTATGGTATAATTGACAATAGCTACTTTATCAAATGAATATACTTATTAAAAATACACGCCTACTTTCAATGGAAGATGAAGAAATAAATAGGGCGAACATATACATAGAAAACGATAAAATTTCCTACATAGGAAACAGAGATGATTTTAAAAGCGATACGATTATAGATGGCGAAAACTTCCTTACCATGCCTGGATTTGTAAATGCACATACCCATGTTGCCATGACGCTATTTAGGAATTATGGACCTGAGACTGATCTGATGACCTGGCTTAACGATTACATATGGCCACTTGAAGATAAGCTTAAGGCAGAAGATGTCTACTATGGATCAAAGCTTGCTCTATTAGAAATGATTAAGGCAGGTACTACTAGCTTCGCAGATATGTATTTTTACTGTGAAGAAACTGCAAGAGCTTGTAAAGAAATAAATATGAGGGCACAAATTTCTAGAGGGCTAGCTATTCCTGATAAGAATTTTTCTAAAATTAAAGAAAACATAGATCTTGCCAATACATACAAGAATGATGATCTAATAGATATAGGGCTTGGTCCTCACGCTGTATATACAGCAGATTTAGATTATTTGAAAAAAATATCTGACTATGCACAAGAGTATAAGCTGCCTATACATATACACTTATCAGAAACCAAAAAGGAAAATGAAGACTGCTATAAAAAATATAATATGAGTCCGACCGAGCTCTTTGAAAAGGCTGGTATCTTTAAAAACAAGACAATTGCTGCTCATGGAGTATACCTATCTGACAATGATTTGGATATTATAAAAGAGAATAATGTGAGTATAGTTCACAATCCAAGCTCAAATTTGAAATTATCATCAGGCTTTTTGGACCTTGCTAGATTAATTGATAAAGGAATTAATGTATGCTTGGGTACTGATTCAGCTTCAAGTAACAATAAGTTATCTATTTTAAGAGAAATGGAAGTATCAATGCTTGTCTCAAAGCTTTATTCAAGTAGACCGATAAGCTACATAGAAATGCTTAAGATGGCGACAATAAATGGAGCAAAGGCCTTAGGACTTGATAAAGTCGGAATGATTAAAGAATCATACAAAGCCGATCTAATAATGATTGATATAAATAACGAAAACCATACTCCATACAATGATATACTATCGTCCTTGTGCTTTTCTACCTATGAATCCGATATCAAAAATGTTATTATAGATGGTACCATCGTATATAAAGATGGTAAGTTTAATAATATCGATGTGGGGAATCTCGTATCGAAGACTAAAAGACAATTTGAAGATCTTAAGGTTAGATAATGCTCGGAATAGATTTGGTTAATGTAAATAAATTTAAGAAAAAATCTAATATCCTAAAGATTTTTACAGAAAGAGAATTAAAGCACGCAAGAGAAAGCAAAGATATTTATATAAGTCTTTCAGGAATTTTTGCTGCAAAGGAATCTATTATTAAGGCATATGGATTTAATCTTTCTTATATTCTAAAAAAGAGAATCGAGATAAGATATAAGGAGAGAATACCAAGAGTTTTCTTAGATGGATCCTTCTTAACTGATAATATAAGCATAAGCCATGATGGGTATTATGCTCTTGCTGTATGCGAGTCTAATCAAGATAATTTTTATGTGGACGAATATTTCAAAAAAATATTTCCAAAAAGAAAGAAAAATACTCACAAAGGAGATTACGGCAAAATCGCCATACTTGGTGGAAGTTCTGGTATGAGTGGTTCTGTATATCTTTCTTCCATGGCAGCCCTAAGAACTGGCGCAGGACTAGTATATAATATAGTTCCCCAGTCTATTAGTACAATTCTGCAGATAAAGACCAATGAGCAGATAATTTTATCCTTGAACTCTTTTAATTTTATTAATAACGAAGAGAATCAAAGGAAAATTAAAAAATACCTTAAGGATAAGGATGTATTAGCCATAGGTCCGGGTATGGGTCAAGAAGAATCATTAAATTCATTAATTAATAGCATATTTATTAACTTTAGTGGTAAAATACTTATAGATGCAGATGGATTGAATGCTGTTAGCAAAGATATTAATATATTGAAAAATCACAAAAATCTTGTTCTAACACCTCATCTTATGGAATTTTCAAGACTTACAAGATTGAGTATTGATCAAATTAATTCTGATAGAATTGGCCTTGCCAAAAATTTTGCTAGGGAAAACGGACTTATTCTAGTATTAAAATCTGAAGAAACTATAGTTACTGATGGCAATAGGGTGTACATAAATAAAATCGGAAATCCAGGAATGGCAACTGCAGGTAGTGGGGATGTCTTATCTGGAGTGATTTCTGCTCTCTTACATAGGCTAAATTCCTATGAAGCAGCTTGTCTTGGTGTCTACATCCACTCATTGGCAGGAGATCTTGCATCAAATATCTTAGGCGAAGATTCGATTATAGCATCTGATATTGTAGAAAATATCCCAGCTGCTATGAAATTATTGGGGTAGTAATGTTTACTAATTATATTGAAGTTGATATAGATAAGATAAAAAATAATATAGAAAATATAAAAAAATTATCAAAACAAACAAATATTTGCGCAGTAGTTAAGGCCAATGCCTATGGATTAGGTGCAGTTGTTATTGCAAAATACATAGAAGATCAAGTTTCATACTTTGCTGTCGCTACATTTATTGAGGCAAAAAATTTAAGACTTAGAGGTATCAAAAAACCTATTATAATTTTGGGCTATGTAAGCCTTGAAGAGGCAAAGGAATGTGCTGACCTTGATATAGAAATACCAATCTATGATTTAGCCTACGCAAAAAAGATAAATGATAGCTTGGATTTTCCTGTAAAAGCTCATATAGCCTTAGACACTGGACATTCTCGCTTAGGATTTAGAGAATTTGAATTAGACAAAATACTTAAATTAAAAGAGCTCGATAGATTAAATATTATTGGATCCTTTAGCCATTTTTCTACGGCTGATGAAGAAGATAAAACTTTTACTAGCGAGCAATATGAGAAGTTCGAGAGACTTAGAGAAAAGCTTAATGATGAATTTGAGATTGAAATATTTCATATAGCAAATTCGGCTGCATCTATCTATCATAAGACCAATTGTGATATGGACAGGATTGGAATAGCTATGTATGGTATATACCCTTCTGATTATTTAAGAAATAGAGAAGAAGTTAAGCTAGAACAAGTTTTCTCCTTAAAAAGCAGAATATCATTCGTAAAAGAGATTAACAAGGGTGATTCAGTTAGCTATGGTAGAACTTTCATAGCAAAAGATAGGATGAAGATTGCGACAATCCCTATAGGATATGCTGATGGATATTTCAGATCATTTTCAAATATTGGTGAAGTATTAGTTAAGGATAAGATTGCTAAAGTCTGTGGTAGGGTCTGCATGGATCAGATTATGGTAGATGTAAGCGATATAGAATGTGAAATAGAAGATGAGGTGATAGTGTACCCAGATATTTACAAAGAAGCTAACAAAATTGGAACGATACCTTATGAACTAATGACATCATTTGATATGAGATTAACTAGGGTCTATATAAAAGATGGAAAAGTAGTTAAGGTAGATAATTATTTAGGAGAACTTTATGAAGATTAAAAGAGGTGATCTTTTTTATGCTGACTTATCTCCTGTTGTCGGTAGTGAACAGGGAGGAGTTAGGCCTGTTATTGTTGTACAAAATAACGTGGGTAATAAATATTCACCAACTATAATAGTTGCTCCCGTCACTAGTCAGCTTAATAAGGCCAAGCTTCCCACTCATGTTAGACTAAAGGGTAATGAGTTCGGGCTTCCCAAAAATAGTGTAGCGTTGATGGAGCAGCTTAGAACAATTGATAAGAAAAGATTAAGAGAAAAAATCGGTAGCTTTAATCACGATATAATGCTAAAAATAGATGAAGCTATGGCCATATCATTGGATCTAGTAGACAATTAAACTTACATAATACATAAAAGAGCTGTTTAAGAAGGAAAATTTTTCTTATTTATTAAAAGCAAATTTCTTTCTTACTAACAGCTCTGTTTAAATACAATATTTACTTATCTTCAACAATCATTCTCGCCAAAACATCAGGATTACCACAACCTGTTGTGAGAACTAAGTCATCTTTTTTAATTTCCTTATAAATATAATCTCTACAATCTTCAAACTCACCAATATATTTTGCGTTTATTCCCTTTTTTACTAAAGCTTCAACAACATCTTTTGAATGTATGCTTGGATCAAACTTTTCTCTTGCAGCATAAATATCGGTAATAATAACTTCATCACTAGAATCGAAGCAAGTCAAGAAATCATCGAATAGAGACTTAGTCCTACTGTAGGTGTGAGGTTGCCATACACAAATAAGACGTCCCTTAGTATGCTCTTTTAAGGCGTCTAAGGTAACTTTTATCTCTGAAGGATGGTGACCATAATCAGTCATAATTGTAGCATCATCAACCTTACCTATGATTTGCATTCTCCTATCGAGTCCCTCGTATTTTCGAATATTTTTCCTAATGGTTTCAACATCAATGCCATTTTCGTAAGTGGCAATAATAGAGGCCATAGCATTATTTATATTATGTCTTCCAATTACACCTAATTCGAAGTGTTCTATGTCACCATTTCTCATCCTTAAGTCAAAGTTTGGTCTACCAATTTCGTCAAACTTTATATTGAAGGCACAATAGTAAGCTTCTTCGTTTTCTTGCGCATAAGTTATTAACTTTCCTTTTACAGAATCGAAAATTAATCTATTGTTTTCTTCATTTAAGTTGGTAATAGTAATTGAGTTTTCATCTTGGTTAGATAAATACTCTCTGAATGTATCTACAATATCATCTAGGTCCTTGTAATAGTCTAGGTGGTCTTCGTCTATATTTAATACTATTAATGTCTGAGGATAATAATATCTAATGTTACCCTTATATTCGCAAGCCTCTGTTACTAGGTATTCTTCACTACCAACCCTAACATTACCCTTCATTTCATCTAATTCACCACCGAGCAGGATAGTAGCGTCTTTATCTGAGTGTATTAAAATCTTAGATATCATAGAAGTTGTAGTTGACTTACCGTGAGATCCAGATACTGCAATAGAATTTTTATAATTTCTCATCAAGGCTCCTAGAAAAACTCCTCTTGTAACAACAGGTACATTAAGTTTCTTAGCAGCTATTAACTCTTCGTTATCATCTAAGATGGCATCTGTATAGACAACTAGGTCAGGATTAGTGATATTTTCCTTCTTTTGCCCGATTGAAATCTTTACTCCAAGTTCCCTCAAGTGATTAATAATCTTACTATCTGATCTGTCTGAACCAGAAACATCATATCCTTTAGCCAAAAGCAATTGAGCGAGTCCGCTCATTGATATTCCGCCCACTCCAATAAAATGAACGTATTTAAAATCATGTCTATCTAAATCAAATTTAAACATATATTCTCCTTAGTAATTAGTCTATATACCTTATGGGTGTTTTTATTATACCATATTTATATAATAAAGTGAGTCAAGTGATATTATTAATTGATTAGAACTTAGCTAAAAGTATATTAATAACAAAGGAGAGAATATGAAATATGTAATAGGTAATGACCATGGAGGTCTTGAATTAGAAGAAGTTGTAAAGGACGAATTAGAAAAGCTTGGCCATGAGGTATATCATGTAGGAGCTTACGATAGTGAGTCTGTAGATTATAGCGATTATGCAAAAAAAGCATGCACAGAGGTGGTTGAAGGAAGAGCTGATTTTGCCATATTAATTTGTGGAACTGGACTTGGCATGAGTATTTCAGCAAATAAAATTAAGGGTATTAGGGCGGCGTGTGTTTCTGAAGCTTACTCAGCGAGAATGAGTAGGGCACATAATAATGCCAATACCTTATGTATAGGAGCTCGTGTTATTGGATCTGAAACATGCAGAATGATTGTAGATGAGTTTGTAAATACAGAATTTGAAGGCGGTAGACATCAAAGAAGAGTAGATAAGATTATGGATATAGAGAATTCTAATAAAGCCTAGTATCTTGTTTTAAATTTTCAGAAAAAATGTTATTATATTAGTGAGAATATTTTAAAGGAGAGAAATTTGAGTATACCTACACCACATATATCAGCAACAAGTGCTGATCAAATTGCAAAGACTGTATTGATGCCAGGAGATCCTCTTAGAGCAAAATATATTGCAGATAATTTTCTAACAGATGTTACTCAGTTTAACGAAACTCGAGGAATGCTTGGATATACAGGCTACTACAAGGGAAAAAGAGTTTCTGTTATGGGAAGTGGAATGGGAATTCCATCTTCTATGATTTATTACAACGAGTTATTTCAATTCTACGATGTAGACACAATTATTAGAGTCGGAACTGCCGGATCCATGCAAAAAAACGTGAAGCTTCATGACATAGTAATTGCTTCATCTGCATGTTCTGAATCGTCAATCAACGATAATTTATTTGGAAACATACATTTTTCATCAACACCAGATTTTGACTTATTATTACAAGCCTATGAAAAATCAAATGAATTAGGCTATACTACCCACTGTGGACAAGTTCACTCATCAGACCAATTCTACAATGATATGCCAAAGGAAGTTTTTGAAAATCTTCAAAAATATGGCGTTTTGTGTGTAGAAATGGAATCATATGGACTTTTTATGGCAGCTAGAAAACATGGCAAGAGAGGCCTTGGAATATTTACAATAAGTGATTCACTTATCGAAAATGTTGCAGATAGCGCAGAAAACAGACAAACATCTTATACAAATATGATGGAACTTGCTCTTGAAGTAGCACCGGAATAATATATGTTAAAAGTAATAATAATGGCAGCAGGTGAAGGAACTAGGATGAAATCATCTACAAGCAAGGTCCTTCACAAGTTACTTAACAAAGAAATACTTAGATACGTTTATGATGCAAGTAAGTTGGAAAATTCTGAAACTATCATAATTTCAGGTAAGAATAAAGAAGCTATCAGTGAAATGTTCGATTCATGTAGGATAATCGAACAGAAAATCGGTCCGGAATTCCCTTATGGTACTGGATATGCTGTAAGCTTATGTAGCGATTATATAGAAGATGATGATGAGGTACTTGTATTAAATGGTGACATACCACTTATAACTAAGAAAGCACTTGAAGATTTCGTAAATAGACATATTGAAAACAATGCAAGTGTATCTGTATTATCAACCACAGTTACAGATCCAACTGGATATGGAAGAATAATAAGGGATAAAAACGAAAACTTTTTGCAAATTACAGAGCACAGGGATCTAAAAGATGAGCAATTAGATATTGCTGAAATAAATACAGGCATATATATTTTTAATGGAGCTTCTCTTAAGAGTGCTCTTAAAGAAATAGATACAGATAATGACCAGAACGAATTATACTTAACCGATTGCATCGAAATTCTTCATGGTAAAAATGAAAAATCAATGGCTTTTATGAATGAAGACGCTGACTTGTTCTATGGAATAAACAATAAAAAGGAACTTGCAGAGGCAGGTAGAATTCTTAGACAAAGAGTAAACGAAGAATATATGCTTGATGGTGTAATAATCGAAACACCTGACATAGTTACGATTGAACCTGGAGTAAAAATTGGTCAAGACACGGTGATATCAGGAAATGTTAAAATTCTAGGAGACACTGAGATTGGCTCTAATTGTGTTATTGAGGGTTCTTCTAGAATTGAAAATTCGAAAATTTACGATAATGTGAGAATTGATAATTCTGTAATAGAAAAATCCATCATGGAAGAATCTAGCAACATTGGACCTTTTTCACATCTAAGACCAAAGGCACATTTGGGTAAGAATGTTCACATCGGCAATTTTGTAGAAGTTAAGAATGCTAGCATGGGCGATGGTTGCAAGGCAGGTCACTTGGCTTATATCGGCGATTGTGATCTTGGAAAAGACATTAATATTGGTTGTGGCGTGATTTTTGTTAACTATGATGGTAAATTTAAACATAGGTCTGTAGTTGGAGATGGTGCTTTTATAGGATCAAATTCTAATATAGTAGCACCAGTAAACATTGCTTCTGAAGGATATGTAGCAGCAGGATCTACTATCACCAAAGATATTGATAAGGGAGAGCTATCAATAGAAAGAGCAGAGCAAAAAAACATTGCAGGCTATGTAGATAAAAAGAAAAAAAGAGATCAAGAAAAGTTAAAGGAGAGAAAATGACATCAAACTGTAATAGAGGCTCATATATTCAAAGAGGGGAATTGAAGCTTTTAACAGGAAACTCAAATAGGAAACTCGCTGAAAGTGTAGCTAAACATCTAGGAGTTAAACTAACTGAAGCAGATATCGAAAAATTTAAAGATGGAGAGATTTCTATCAAAATAAATGAATCAATCAGAGGTAAGGATGTTTTTATAATGCAACCAACCTCTAATCCAACCAATGACAATTTGATGGAATTACTTATTATGATTGATGCTTGTAGAAGAGCATCTGCAGGATACGTAAATGCGATTATTCCTTATTACGGATATGCTAGACAAGATAGAAAGACTAGGGGTCGTGAGCCAATTACTGCGAAGCTTGTAGCAAATCTGCTTACAGTAGCAGGAGCTGATAGAGTTATCACAATGGACCTTCATGCTGGTCAAATCCAAGGATATTTTGATATACCTGTTGACCATTTCTCTGCTATAAGACATCTTTCAACTCATTTTAAGGATATTGCTTATGATAGGCCAGATGAATTTGTAGTAGTAAGCCCTGATCTAGGAGGGGTTAGAAGAGCAAGAGAGTTTGCGGATTATCTAAAACTACCTATAGCTATAATCGAGAAGAGAAGACCAAAGCCAAATGTTTCCGAAGTTATGTCAGTTATTGGAGACTTTAAGGGTAAACACGCAATCATTGTAGATGACATGATTGACACAGCTGGAACCATAACAAATGCTGGTGACTTCTTGATTAACAGTGGTGCAAAAGACGTTTATCTTGTGGCTACTCACGGTGTATTTAGTGGAGATGCAATTGATAAAATCAATAAATCTAATGTAAAAGAAGTAGTAATCACTGACACTATTGCCTTAAGCGAAGATAAGAAAATTGATAAGATAACTCAAATGTCTATTGCTCCTTTATTATCAGAAGCAATTCACAGAATTAATACTTATGAATCAATAAGCGGACTATTCGTGGACGGTAGATAATGTATTATATCGTAGGATTAGGCAATCCTGGATTAAAATACGAAAATACAAGACATAATGTTGGTTTTTTGACGATTGATTATCTTGCTAGAAAACATAATATTGATGTCAGAAAATCTAAATTTAAATCACTTTATGGCCAGGGAACAATTTCTGGCCATAAAGTTATGCTTGTAAAACCACAAACATATATGAATAATTCAGGAGAAGCTGTCAGAGACTTAAAGAATTTCTATAAATTTGATACTGACAAGTTAATCGTTATTTACGACGATATAGATATAGATTTTGGAAGTATAAGAATTAGAAAGAAAGGATCTGCTGGGACTCATAATGGAATGAAGTCCATTATTTATCAAATCCAAGATGACTCTTTCCCTAGAATTAAGATAGCAGTAGGAAAGAAACCGGAATATATGGATTTGGCAAACTTTGTACTTAGCGGATTTAGCGAAAAAGAAGCAGAAGTAATACGAAAAGAAATTGATATAGCTAGCAAGTCTATCGAAACTTTAATAGAAGAAAATATAGATAAGTCAATGAATCTGTACAATTCTGTTAGATTATTGGAAGATATTGATGAATAAATTATTAGAAAATATCAACTCTTTAGATCAGATTAAGCAAATAGAAAATAATTTAGATGATTACTCACCTATATATTTGTCAGGACTAACTGATGGTTTTAAGCCTCACTTAGTCCTTGCTTTGTTTGAAAAGTATGAAGAGAATATAGTAATAATAGCTGAAAATGAAAAAAGAGCAGAGATATATCTCGATAGTATAAATGGTATCAAGGAAAATAAAGCATATTTATTTCCAAGTCTAGATATTAATTTTTACAATATAAAATCAATAGATAATAGGAAGCTTTCTCAAAGAATGGAAGTTCTAACTAAGCTTGCTAAGAAAGATACGTTTATAGTCATAACTACTCTAGATGCAATGACAAATAAACTAAGTACTTTAGATAGATTTAACAAGTCATTTGTTAAAATAAAAGATGAAGATATTATTGACGTTAATAACTTCATAGAAAATCTCATAAATCTTAACTATACAGCTAATTCTCTCGTAGAAAATAAAGGAGACTTTGCTAAAAGAGGTTCTATCATAGATTTCTGGCCTGTTTCATATGACAACCCTATAAGAATCGAGTTGTTCGATGATGAGGTTGATTCAATTAGAATATTTGATAAGGATAGTCAAAGAACAATCCAAAAGATTTCTGAAGCAGAAATTAGCCCTGTTACTGAACTTATATACTCAAAAGAAGATTATGATAAGGCTATTAAGAATATTAATCGTGAAATAGAGGCTTTAGAGAAGGAATCTAGTGATATTAGTAGGCAAAAACTCATCGATAAATATAAGCAAATTACAAGCTTTATTGAAGAGAGTATGTATGTAAGTAATATTGATCTCGTTAATCCTTACCGAAAGGATAACTATTCTAGTTTCTTAGATTATATGCCTAAGAGCAGCTTAGTATTTTTTGACGATGTTGCTAGAGTGCTAGAAAATTATGATAACTTTTATGATAATTTCCTTGAAGACTTGAGTCTTCAAATGGAAAATAACGAAGTTTTCAGATCTTTTGAACAAGCAAGAATTCCTATTGATGATATATATGGACGAATAGCTAACTTTAGATTAGTGAATCTAACATCTATTCTAAAAAAATCAAAACTATTCAACCCTAGAAAGATCATAGAGCTAAAAACAATAGAATCTGAAAATTTTAATCGAAGAGTTGATTATTTCATAGATAGGACAATAGAGCTTGCAAATAGTGGCAAAAAGGTATTAATACTCGAAGGGAACGAAAAAACAGCTTCTCAGCTGATAGAGGCCTATTTAGAAAAAGATTTTACAAAAGTTTCAAAAGTAGAAATTGGCGAAAACTTCGATAAAATACCCATACAAATTGCAAACTCTGCAAGTAGCAGTGGATATTACATTTATGATTTAGACTTTTACGTTTTTACCCATAAGGAAATTTATGGTAGCGAAAGAAAGGCTCGCAAGAGAAAATCTAAAAATAAGACTTCATCTAGGGATATTATCAATTATTCCGACCTTGATATAGGAGACTATGTTGTTCATGAAAATAATGGTATCGGTATATATAAGGGTCTTGAGAAAATTGAAGTAAATAATATTGAAAAAGACTTTATTGTCATCGAATATCGAGGAACAGATAAACTCTTCGTACCAGTAGATCAGATGAACCTCATAAGTAAGTATATAGGTAGCAGGGGAGAGAGCCCAAAGCTTTCTTCCTTGGGAACTCAAACCTGGCAAAAAGCTAAGGCAAGAGCTAAAAAGGCAGTTGATGAGATAGCGGATGATTTAGTAGAATTGTATGCTAAAAGATCAAAGATTAAGGGACACGCGTTTTCGAAAGATACTACTTGGCAAAATGAGTTTGAAAATTCTTTTCCTTATGAGGAAACTTATTCTCAAATAAGATCTATAGAAGAGATAAAAAATGATATGGAATCTGATAAACCAATGGATAGACTTCTTTGTGGTGATGTGGGATTTGGTAAGACAGAAGTTGCTATAAGAGCAGCCTTTAAGGCAATTATGGATGGGTATCAAGTAGCCTTTCTAGTTCCTACAACACTACTTGCAAATCAACATTATGAAACTATAAAAAAGCGTTTTGATAAGTTTCCTGTAAACGTACAAGTAATCTCAAGATTTAACCCAGCTTCTAAAAATAAGCTGATAATTAAGGAGTTAAAGGCAGGAAAGGTTGATTTGATCATTGGAACCCACAGATTGCTCTCTAAAGATGTTGGGTATAAAAATCTTGGCCTCTTGATTATAGATGAAGAGCAAAGATTTGGTGTCAAGCATAAGGAGAAATTAAAAGAATTAAAATCATCACTTGATGTCTTGACCTTATCTGCAACTCCGATACCAAGAACCCTTCAGATGTCCTTATCTGGCATTCGAGATCTATCAACCCTTGATGAAGCTCCAGAAGAAAGGATGCCTGTAAATACCTATGTACTTGAATATGATAATGGAATTATTAAACAAGCTATAGAAAGAGAATTAAACAGGAATGGCCAAGTCTACTTTGTCTATAACAGGGTTAACGATATAGAAAAACTATACAATCATCTAGTTGACCTTGTTCCAGATGCAAATATAGCAATAATTCACGGAAGAATTAGCCCAAAGCAGATTGAAAAGACGATGCTTGAATTTATAGATGGAGAAATAGACATCCTCCTTTCTACAACCATTATTGAAACAGGGATGGATATATCTAATGTAAATACAATAATCATCTATGATTCTGATATGATGGGACTAGGGCAACTTTACCAGCTCAAAGGAAGAATTGGACGAGGAAATAGATCATCTTATGCTTATTTTACCTATAGGGCTGGAAAAATATTATCAGAAATAAGCGAAAAGAGATTAAAATCGATAAGAGACTTCTCAGACTTTGGCTCAGGCTATAAAATAGCTATGAAAGACCTTGAATTAAGAGGGGCAGGAAATCTCTTGGGAGAGAGTCAATCAGGACATGTTGAAGCAATAGGATATGATCTTTATGTTAAATTCCTCCAAGAAGCAGTAGAAAAGGCTAGCGGTAAGGAAGTAGAAATCAAAGATAAATCTGACGTATATATAGACATAAAAGTTGATGGGTACATTCCTAACTATTATATCGAAGATCAATCTCAAAAGATTGAGATATATAACAGAATTGCGAGTATTCAAAATCAAGATGATTATGATGAATTAGTCGCAGATTTAATAGATGTATATGGTGATATACCATTAATGGTCGACAATTTAATGTATATTTCATTAATAAAATCTTTAGCAGATGAGCTATTATTTAGTGAAATTAGAGAAAAAAGCGGTAATGTAAACATATATTTCGAAAATAAGGATGCATTTAGTTTTGAGGAATTGGCAGAGATTAATCAATCATTTGAAAGGGATATGTCTCTTGATCTATCGACTAATCCAGCATTTAAAATTCCAGTATCTAGAAATAAGCTTTTAGATACCTATGAACTATTAAAAACTATCGAAAAAGTAAGGAGTAAAAATGAAAAATAAAATTATACCAGTGATGTTAATGGCTTCTTTGTTATTTGTAGGATGCAATCAAAATAAGGAGGCAGGTCAAGACGCGAATAACAAGACAGAGCAAACAGAAGAAGCAAAAGATAAAAAAAGTGAAAAACTTGATGATAAAACTGTAGCTATAGTTGATGGAGAAAAGATTAGTAAGGATGATTATAAGGACGAGCTAAGCTTCTATGCATCAATGCTTGCAAGTCAACAACAACTCAAAAATTCTATCGTAACTATGATGGTTCAAGATAAATTAATTGCAAATGATATCAAGAAAAATGATATCAAAATCGATGATAAAGAAGTAGATGACGCTTTGATGCAATCTGTACAAAATTTTGGTGGCCAAGAGCAATTCGATAAGACTCTTGATGATTACAATATGAGTCTTGATAAATTCAAGGAAACACTCAAAAAGGACCTAATGTACAAAAAACATAGAGAATGGTTTGATTCCAACAACGAAGTAACAGACGATGAAATCAAAAAATACTTTGAAGATAATAAAGATGAATTTGAGAAAGTTGACGCTTCCCATATTTTGGTTCAAGATGAAGAAACAGCAAACGAAATAAAGGAAAAGATCGATAATGGCGAAGACTTCGCTAAACTTGCTGAAGAATACTCAACTGATACAGCAAGTGCTAAAAACGGTGGATCTGTAGGAGCATTTGCAAAGGGACAAATGGTTAAAGAATTTGAAGATGCTGCTTTCGCCATGAAAGAAGGTGAAGTTTCTGATCCAGTTAAGTCACAATTCGGTTACCATATCATTAAGGTTAATAAAGTAACAGATTCTTTTGAAGATTCTAAAGAAGAGATTACTAAGAAAATCAAAGATCAAAAATATGCAGATTATATCAAGAAATTACACGAAGAGTCTAATGTAGTTACTGAAAACGCGAGTGAAGAAGACGCTAATGGTGAAGATAAAGAAACTAAAACTGAAGTAAATACAGAAGCTGAAGAAGAAAATAAAGATAAAGAAGAAAAAGTTGAAGATTCTAAAGATGAAGAAAATAATAAAGAATCTGAAAACGAGAACAAATAAGATTTGCCTAACAGCATTTCTACTATTTGCTGCACTTACTTCCTGCAATAGTAAAGAGAATCCTACCGGCAATATTATAGCAAGTGTCGATGGCAAGGTTATTACTAGTGACTTATACTCTAAAGAACTAAGATTTTATCAAAGCTATTATAGCAGAGTCTATGGAGAATCTTACTTAGAAGATAAGAGAAAGAATGGTAAGAGTAATGATCAAATATTAAGAGAAGAGTTGGTTGACTCTATGATTAAGGATCAAGTCATGAAAAAAGACTTAGAGGCTAATAGTATTAAGTTAGATGATAATGGATCGAATAGTCTAAAGAATTATCTTTCAGATAAGCTAAATGGTGAGGATTCACTTAAGGCAAATATTGTAGCCTTGGGATTTAACGAGAATTCTATCAATGAAATCTTATACAATGACTCTATAAGGAAGGCCCATTTCGATCTTTTTCTTAAGAATAATAAAGTTAAAGATACAGATGTAGTTGATTTTTATAATAAAAACAAAGATCTTCACAGGCTCTACAAATATAATGTCTTGGTTTTTGATGATGAAAATGCTGCTAAAATAACCAAAGATAAGCTTACAAATGCCAAAACTTTCAAATCATATCTTGATAAAAACACAAGGAACTACTCAATTATAAATTCAGATTTTGTTTATATAGACGATCCTATTCTATCAGAATCTAAAATTAAAGAAAAAGATAAGATAAGTAATATATTTGAGTATGAAGGAAAGTTTTATATACTTATGGTAAATTCATATAATGAAAATGAAAATGAGTTACTTCTCAAAGCAAAGGATATTTATTTAAAAAAAGCCTATTACGATTACCTAAATAAACTTATAAAAGAAAGTAAAATTAAGGTTTTTGTGTAGGAAAGGCTTGAAATTAGTTTATTTCTTATGTATAATCTATCTTAGAGTTAAACAGAATTATATTGATTTATAGGAGGAAATATGAATAAATCAGAATTATTAATTAATATTTCAGAAAAAAGTGGTCTTAAAAAAAGTGAAGCAGAAAAAGCATTAAATGCATTTCTTGAAACAGTAACTGAATCACTAATAGAAGGTGATAAGGTTCAACTTGTTGGTTTTGGAACTTTCGAAGTAAGAGATAGAAAAGCTAGAGAAGGAAGAAACCCAAGAAAACCTGAAGAAGTTATTCAAATCCCAGCTTCTAAGGCTCCAGTATTCAAAGCTGGTAAAACACTTAAAGAAGCAGTTAATAAATAAAAAATATGCAATGAAAAAACCGGTCTTGAAATGATGTGTACCCATAAAACTGGACACAATATTTAATTAATTAGTTGTAGT
>JAQEDR010000021.1 GCA_027669155.1 Peptoniphilaceae bacterium AM52-5BH
GTTATGCTATCAGGAGATTGGATAGCAAAAGACCTACCAGGAAGATTTTATAAGATAAGCGAAAAAGAAAATTCTATAGTTGTTGCTATGGGTGGTGCAACGGAAGCTTCAATCTGGTCAAATTATTTAAATGTGCCGAGACAAATACCTAAAGATTGGATTTCCATTCCTTATGGAAGACCACTTAAAAACCAAGTCTATAGAGTAGTAGATGAATTAGGTAGAATATGCCCTAATTATGTTAAGGGAGAACTTCTAATTGGTGGAGTTGGTGTTGCTAAATGCTACCATGGAGATGAAGAACTAACTAATAGAAAGTATTTTGAAGAAGATGGACCTAGATGGTATAGAACTGGAGATAATGGAAGATTTTGGAATGATGGTACTATTGAATTTCTTGGAAGGAAAGATACTCAAGTAAAAATTAAAGGACATAGAATTGAACTTGGTGAGGTTGAGTCTGTACTTAAAGGATTTCCTGATATCATTGATTGCTGTGCGAGCGTTATAAATTGTCATAATTCAATGAAAATTGGATTATATATTGTATGTAATAGCAATAACTTCAATATAAATAATTTAAAAGAAAGATTAGATAGAATTCTTCCAAGGTTTATGATTCCAGAGGAATATTATATTTGCAATAGCAGAAAAATTACAAAAAATGGCAAACTTGATCGAGAAGAGATTAAAAAAATAATAGTAAACGAATCGTTAAAAGTTGAAAAAGTTGTCCAAAACAACTTAAACCCCAAATTAACCGATACAGAAGTTTACTTAATAAATTTATTTAAAAATAAATTAAGTATAACAGATATAAGAATAGAGGACAATTTTTTTAAATTGGGAGGGGATAGTTTAGCAGCAATATCTATTATTAGTGAAATAAATTCGGAGTTTATGTTGAAGGAAAAGATTTCTATAAATAAGATTTTTAAATTTCCAACTATTAAACAATTATCAAAGGAAATTGACACCTTGATTCAAGATGTAGAAATCTACGAAATTTAATTATATATTGGAGGATAACATGAATATTGAAGAAAAACTGAAAAATTTAAAAATAAAAGGGATAACTGTGTGGAAAGATGGTGAAAAACTTAAGTTTAGTGCTCCTAAAGATAGTATGAATAACAAAATTTTATCTTGGCTTAAAAATAATAAGAAAGAAATTTTGGACTATTTAGACAATAAGGAAGTTTTATATTATGAAGATACAAAAAATAGATACGAAAGATTTGCATTGACAAATATACAATCATCTTATGTAATGGGTAGAAATGAGTACTTTGAGTTGGGTGGAATTGGTTGCCACGCATATATAGAAATAGAATATGATAGCATCTTAGATGTTGATAAAATAAACAAAGCATGGAATTTGGTAATAAAAAAACATGATATGCTTAGGGCTGTAGTTTTTGAAGATGGAACTCAAATTGTTCAGGAACATGTGCCAAATATTTTAGTTGAAAGTATAAAAATTGGTGATGGAGAGGTTAGTAAGTTTAGAAAAGACTTAGAATTTAAACAATATAAACTGGGGCAATGGCCGATGTGTGAAATTGCTATTACTCTAAAACCTAATGTATCAGTTATACATTTTTCATTGGATATGTTAATAGCAGATTATAATAGCATAAATATTATATTAAGTGATTTAGAATATTTTTATAAAAATCCTAACAGCTATGTCAATTTTCCAAGCAAGTATAGAGATGTATTTAAGTATCAAGAAAAAGCAATAACTAGTTCTAAAAATAAAAATCAAGATGAAGAATACTGGTCTAAAAAATTAGATGTTATTTATGAAGCTCCTAATTTACCCATACTTTCACAGAATAATGGTGTAAAAACTTTTAGCCAAAAATCAATACAACTAAATAATTTTGAATGGGATAAAATATGTGCAATTTCTAAGATAAATAATATTACCCCATCAGTTTTAATAATGTCAGTGCTAACTGAAACGATAGCATATTGGTCGACAAATGAAAAATTTAGTATAAATACTACTTTCTTTAACAGACCCCAAATAGTAGATGATATTGATTCTGTAGTAGGCGATTTTACGGATGTTAATATAACTTCTATAAATATGGATTATAGTAAGACATTTTTAGAAAGAACAAAGATTTTACAAGATGATTTATGGACTGATTTAGAACACAAAGAAGTTTCAGGTGTTGAAGTTTTGAGAAAATTGAGTAAAAAAAGAAAACAAAACATTATTATACCAGTAGTTTTTACTAGCACAATAGGGTTATCAAATAGCAACACAATACTTTCGAATAGAAAGATTATTTACAGAATAAGTCAAACTCCACAGGTATATTTAGATTGTCAAATTATGGAAGAAAATAATGGAGTTAAAATTAATTGGGATATTAGGGATGGTGTATTTAAAAAGAAAATTATTGATGATATGTTTGAATGCTTTACTAACATAATTGAAAATTTTAAATCAGATAAAAATATTTTAGATAACAAGATTGTTACTAAATTAAGTAAAAGCAGTTTAGATACAAGAAAAACAGTAAATGATACATTTGAAAGCTTTAATATAAAAAGATTAGAAGATTGTTATTTTGACTCATTGAAAGAGCATAAAAATAAAACGGCATTGATTTGCGACAACAAAGAATACACATACGAAGAGTTTAATAAATATGTATACTCAATTTTTAAAAATTTAGAAAAAAATGGAATAACTAAGGGAGATAGAGTCATTATTGATATCCCTAAAAGCGTTTGGCAAGTTGCATCTGTAATAGCAACTTTGGCTATTGGCGCTGTGTATATTCCTATTAACACTTCGCAACCAATAAAAAGAAAAGAAAGAATAATTGAAAATTCTGATGCTAAAATAATTTTATCGTTTAATAGCACAAATTTAAATGAATTTAATACAAAGATTATAGACTTGAGAGAATGCATAATTTATCAAAACGTAGAATATGAATATTGGAAAAACAAGAGAAAATCATATGATGATGAAGCTTATATAATTTTTACATCAGGGACAACTGGAGACCCAAAAGGAGTTGTGATTACACATAGAGCGGCTATTAACACTATAATTGATGTTAATAAAAAATATAAAATTAATGAAAATGATGTATTTTTAGGTCTAGCAAATCTTTCTTTTGATCTATCAGTATATGATATTTTTGGTTCATTTCTTGCGGGTGGGACTTTAGTATTACCAGACTCAAAAACATTAAAAGATCCAAATATTATATACAATCAAATGTTGTTATATAGAGTTAGCGTATGGAATTCAGTACCAGCTCAAATGCAACTTATAACTAACTTCTTAGCTATGTCTAAGAATTTAAGGAGAAGTGAGTTTTTAAGAACTATAATACTATCAGGTGATTGGATTCCGATAGATCTTCCTGAAAAAATATATAGTGAGTTTCCTAATGCACAAGTAATAAGTATGGGAGGTGCTACTGAAGCTTCGATATGGTCTATCTATCATGTGGTTAGCAAACAAGAAACATTCCTAAATAGTGTTCCATATGGCACACCTTTAGCTAATCAAAAGTTTTATATATTAAACGAAGCAATGGAAGATTGTCCAGATTATGTTGTAGGAAGTTTGTATATATCAGGAACAGGGCTTTCTGTAGGTTACTTAAATGATGAGAAACTTAATGCTGAAAAATTCAAGACTTTAGGCAATGATGGAGAGCGAATTTATAGAACAGGAGACATTGGTTATTATTTGCCTAATGGTGACATTATTTTTTGTGGTAGAGAGGATGGAGATTCACAAATAAAAATACATGGTCATAGAATTGAGTTATCCGAAATTAAATCTGCTTTATTGGAAAACAAAGATATTGATTCAGCTGAAGTGTTTACAATTGATGTAGATAGTTTAGAAAAGAAAATTTGCGCAGCCATTTTACCAAAAAAGATAATAATCAATGATGATTTATTGGATAGAAATGAAGAGGTAAATAAATTAAAAGAATTAGAAAATAGTATAAATGAAAATATTAAAGATGAACTTATTGAAAAATGGATTAAAGCATCTGAAAAAGTAGTTATAAGTGATATTTTGAATACATTTCAAAAATGTGGTTTCTTTATTAATAGTGCAGAAAAGTACACTTTTGAAGAAATTATATATGGGATGGAAATACCTGAAAAACTACAAAAATTAACAAAAAGATGGCTTCAAGTATTAGAAAATGAAAAAATTATTAATAGAGAAAATGAACTTTATTATTTAGTAGGAGAAGTTAATTGTCTAAATTCAGACAAACAATGGGAAGAGTTCTATAAAATTGAAGAAGAATTTAATTATGGTAAAGATTTTGTTGACTATTTAAAGAAATCTAGCCAAAATTTGGTAGCGCTTATAAAAGGGGATGAAGATCCATTAAATTTATTATTTCCAAAAGGTGATATAAAGCCTGCACTAGCCTCATATAATACAAATAAAATAAATAAAATATGTAATTATTTTATAGCTAAAGAAATGGAATTTATTGTAAAAAGAAATAAAGATAAAAAAATCAAGATACTTGAAATCGGTGCGGGAGTTGGAGGGACAAGCTTAGAAGTAATACCTATACTAGATGGAGAACAAGTTGAATATTATTTTACAGACATATCTACGTTCTTTTTAAATAAAGCTAAAAGTAATTTTAAAGAATATAATTGGGTTAATTATGGTATTTTTGATATAAATCAAGTTTTTTACGAACAAAATTATGACATATCTTCATTTGACATAATATTGTGCGCTAATGTATTGCATAACTCAAAAAATATAGACTTTGTTATGAATAATATTAAAAATTTGTTAGCACCAAACGGTTCATTAATCATATTAGATGAAACTAGAATGAGTTATATGTTACTAACATCTATGGAATTTAAAGATGGATTGACAGGATTTTCGGATATTAGAAGTTTAAATGAACAAACTTTTTTTAATAGAAATCAATGGAAGGATAATTTTGAAAACCATAATGGTCAAATAATATATGAATTTCCTAAAGAAGATAGTCCACTAGATGATTTTGGACAAACTATATATGTAGTAAGATTTAAAGATTCATATAAACCAATAACAGAGAATGCAGTTATCAATGAACTTAAAAATAAATTGGTTTCTTATATGATACCTAATGATGTTAAAATAATATCTAAAATTCCTACAACAATTAATGGAAAAATTGATATTAAATCATTAAAAAAATTATTCGAAAATACCGTGAAAAATGAAAAACATGTTATAGAGGAGACAAAAACTGCAATTGAAGAAAAAATAGAAAAAATTTGGACAAGAGAACTTGGAATAACAAACTTAAGGCTAGATGATAACTTTTATTCTGTTGGTGGAGATTCTTTACTGATTGCACAAATAGTCACAAAGATATTAGAGGAAGTTCCAGAGGCTAAGGATTGGGAATGGAGTGCCTTGTTATCTGAAATGATGCAATTTCAAACGGTTAGAGAAATATCTAAAAGGATACAAGACAAGTTTGAAAAAGGGGAGGAATATCATGATTCATCACTGCTAACTATCAAGAAATCTACTATAGATAATAATAAATCGGTAGCTAAAGTTATTTTTCATGCTGGAACAGGAACTCTTTCTGCGTATACTGAAATAATTAATTATATAAAGGAAGATAGTAAAGCAAATGAAGCTGTGTTAGGATTTACTTTCGGTGATGAAGCCGAATATATTTCTATGAAAACAGAAGATACTTTTAAATTATTAGGATTAAAATACGGTAAAATCTTAAGAGATTTGAATTACTCAAAATATATATTAATAGGACATTGTGTTGGAGGTTTAATTGCATTAGAAACTGCTGAATTTTTAAATGCTAATAATAAAAAGGTTATTGATGTTACTTTGATAAGTACGACTATACCTAAAGCTCAGGAAAGAACACTATTTAGAGATATTTCACCAACAAAATATAAAAAAGCTTTGCGCTCTAATTTAAAAAATGAAATTCTGTTAGAACGAACTTTTGCAAGACTAATAAATGCAGATATTTCTAACGCTGGGCATGAGATAAAGGATCATGAATTAAATGATTGCATTTATGATATGGTAATTAATGGTGATGGAGATTTGAATGTTAACTCCTTTATTCAATTGTCAAATGAATATAAATATATTGGACAACAGTTTAAAAAGTTAAAAGACACACCTTTATCTGAAAGGCTTAATAATTTATATTCAACAATAAAAAGGGAGTCTTTGAATCTTCAAGATTCAGAAATACGTATGCTTAATACGCTTTTTAACATATTCTCCCAAAATTTCGGTTGTATATCAACATATATACCTAAACAGTATTATGGAAATGTCAGAGTTTTTTATTGTAAGGAACAGGAAAAGAGTTTTTATGGAGAATTCTTTGCTGAGGATAGAGAAACTTGGGAAGAATATTTGAATGGAGAAATATTTTACGACGAAATAGTAGGGCAACATTTTGATTGCTTGAATGGAGAAAACTTAAAGAAAAACTTAAGCAGAATATTAGACTTTAATGCATATAAATAGTCTATTTAAATAATAATATAAAAATAAGCTTTAAGTTAGGAGGTTAAATTGGAAAAAATTATAGGTATTTTGGGTGGAAGTGGACAAATTGGTAAAAGATGCATTGATATATTGAAGCAAAAAAATTATTCAATTCTTGCCACCTATAATCAAAATTACGTCCCAGATGATAAAAATTGTAGATATATGAAATTAGAAGTTAGTGATATAGATGCTTTAAGGGAATTCATAAAAAAATGCGATATTATTTTAAATTGTGCGGGAGCTTCATTTATTAATGGAGAAAATATAGCAAGAATTGCTAGTGATTTTGGCGTTCCTTATATAGATCCATCAGGAGAATCTTTTTTAGAAGATAGACTGGAAGATATTAAAAATAAAAATCTATTTATTTTGTCTGCTGGGTATTTTCCTGGCTTAACAGGATTAATGTTAAAATATGTTGCAGAGCATTTCGAAGTTCCCTTAATGATTGAGGGATTTAATATAAGCAATGAAGTACCGAGTTATTCAGCGATTGAGGATTTCATATTAACTAATTTATCTGGTTTCGGAAAATCTTTAAGTAGTTATATTGATGGGGAAGTAATTAATAATAATTGTTATAAGACAGAAGAATATAAAAACAAAAAATATAAAATGTATAACTATTTAACCAATGAGATATTAAGAGTAGCTAAAAAATATAATTTAAAACAAGCTAATTGGTACAATTGTTCATTTTCAAGTGAAATTTTAAGTAAAATGCAAATGATTGTACAAAAAATGCAACAAAATATTTATATTGATAACAAGAAAGACATAGATGAAATTTTAAATTACTTTAAGAAAGAGGTCGGAATAGGTAAAACATACAGCTATTTAAATATTTGTGGAAGGGGGAGAATAAATGGGAGAACTTCATCAGTTAAAATAAGTATTGATAGCTCATCAAGTAGTGAAATGAGTGCTATTGTGTTGGGTTATACAGCAATGTCAATTTTAGAGAATACATTTAAAAACGGTATATATTATGCTATGGATATCATAAAAATTGATAGAATTATACAAGACATTGACAGTTTAAATATCAATTACAGTATAAATGAAAAATTTGAAGGGGAAAATTATTATGAAAGTGAATTATAATTTAAATATTGTTGGAGACAAAACAAACAAAAAGATTTTGCTTATTCATGGTGTGGGATTTAGTTATGCAAATTGTTTTAAGAGTATTATTGCTAAACTCAGTAAAACATATTGTATTATATCCCCAGAATTACCTGGACATGGAAACAATACACTTGGAAGGTTAAGTTCAGTAGAGGATGTTGCTGAAGATTTAGAAAAATCATTGATGCTTGAAGATATAGTAAATATAGAATGTGCATATGGGATTTCATTAGGAGCAAGTATTGCATTACAAATTTCTTTGAATAAGAAAATAAATGTTAATAACTTAATTATCGATGGTGGTCAGTATGAGAGCATGGGAGAAATGATTGAACCATTTTCAAAAGTTATGGCAGAACAATTTGATAATTTAAAAAACGGAATTCATTTAATAGAAGATGTGAGAAAAGGAATGGGTTATGGAGACAATGATGTTATAACTTTGAAACATATGATGTATCCTTTTATTACAAGAGATACATTATACCAAGCTTTTAAGATGGCATATAAATATGATATTAAAAATAAAGTTGAAAAGCTTACAATGCCTGTTTGTATAATGTTTGGCAAAAAAGAAACTTATGCAAGCAAATATGTCGATTTAATCAGGAGTAAATCCATAAGTGATGTAAGAGTTGTTAGTTTTGATAATGTAGGACATGCTGAAGTATTAGGATTAAATCCAGAGCTAATTATAAATGAAATTGAAAAAGTCTTATAGGATACATTAATATATTGGAGGGGATAATTCTGAGATTAAATAAAATTGATATAATAGAAAATGTCCTTGAAGGATATATGTTTTCTGAAAAAAAGGTTACTGATGAATGTAAAATTTATACAATTGAAAATTCTACTGGCTGTGGGGAAATGCGTTGCTACAATTTATTTGACGGCGTTCAGTTATCTTATAATAACCTTAATATGGAGACGGCATATCAAAAAATAAATCCTAAAAGCGGGGTTTTAGAAATAGATCATTGCTTAGAGGGATGTTATGAGTTTAAACTTGAAAATAATGAACGTGCTCTGATAGGTAAAGGTGATCTAAGTGTAATCGAAATAGGTAAAGTTCCTTTTGAAGATTCATGCATACCAACAAAAAAATATGTGGGACTTTCAATATTTATTGATATTGAAAAGGCACAAAAATCTATTGATAAATACTTTCCGTACGCAAAAATTGATTTGTTAGAAATAAAAGATCGTTTATGTAAAAATGGTGCAGCTTTAATTATTCATTCACGTCATGAGATAGACCATGTTATTAGTGAACTTTATAGAGTAGATTCTAGAATAAGACTTTCTTATTCAATTATAAAGACAATAGAGTTGTTATTATTTTTAAATTTAGTTGAAAGTTCAGATACATTTAAGTTAACGTCTTTTTCAGAACCAGTATATAAAGCAACTGTAGAATCATATAAGACGATTCTAAATAATCCTTTTGAAAGATATTCTATTTCTGATTTATCAAAAAAATATGCTATTTCAGAATCCAGTTTGAAGAGATGTTTTATATACATAACTGGAAGCTCAATAGGTAATTTTATTAGGGAAAATTGTTTAGAAGCCGCTGCTAAATTATTAATTCATAAACCCTTAATGTCAATAGGAGAGATTTCTGATTTGTCAGGATATTTGAATCCTAGTAAATTTTCTGAGTCATTCAAAAAACATTTTGGGCAAACTCCTCAAGAATATAGAAAAAAATCTATCTGACCTTTTTAGAGCAAATAAAGAGCTGTCAGGTTATAAAAAAAATATCCATCTTACTTTATAATAAAGTTGAGATGGATATTTTTTTGTAAATATTCTCTATACACATTCTATGTACATTTTATTAATTAACGGAGGTGTTTTATGAACAATAAAAAAATGACTACAAAAGATGTAGTAACAGTAGCTATTATGATTGCTTTATTTTATGCAATTTCTATTGTTATTGGAATGAGTATGGTTGCTGTTCCAGTTGTATATATTTATGGTACTGCTGGAATTGAAATGTTTATAGGAGCTATTTTCTACTTAGTAGCAGCTAACAGACTTAATAAACACGGGCTATTATTTATATGGATATTAATTTATGGTCTTATTACAGCAGCTATGGGTTATGTGTTTATGCTTCCATATTTTATTGGACTTGCTATTTTGTGTGAAATAGTAATGATAGGCAAAGACACTTATATAAATCCAATAAGAAATATGATTGGCTGGAGTGTTTATGGTGCTGGTATGTTCATGGGAATAGGAGTTCCATGTTGGATAGCTTGGGAATCTTATCAAAAGCAAGCTTTAGAGAGTGGATTTGCAGATAAGACATTAACATTGCAATATAATTTGGTATCTTCACCAAAACTACTATTATTAGGTGTAACAATAACCGTTATATTGTCTGCTTTAGGTGTTTTGTTTGCACAAAAAATTCTTAAAAAACACTTTAAAAAGGCGGGTATTTTAGAGTAAATGGAGATATATAGGAAATGAAAATAGAAAAAATAAGTGGAATAACTTGTATTTTTTTAACTATTATTTCCTGTATGGTGTCAATATTTACAAAAAGTTACTATATGCATGCTCTGTTTGTAGGATGGCTTTGTATGCTTTTAGCATATTTTGGTTTTATCAAACAGAGCATAATTTATTTTATGATATATAGTTTTACTACATTTTGGTTATTAAAAATGATACCTAGTGGTGTAGTTATAATTTCACCAATGCTTTTGGGAATGTTGTATAAATTCATAGTTCCAATCATGGCAGGATTTTTAACTTTTAAGATACCATCAGGAAAATTAATTTCAATATTTCACAAATTAATGTTGCCACGAAATTTTGTACTTATATTAACGGTAATTATTCGATTTGTACCAACAATTGCTGGGGAATTTAGAACAATAAAAGAAGCTATGAAAGTAAGGGGATTTACAGGTAACTTTTTTCATATTTTATCAAATCCTTTGAGGACTCTTGAATATGCTATAGTTCCTTTAATTTTTCGTTCTATAAAAGTAGGAGATGAATTATCAGCAGCAGCGATTGTTAGAGGAATTGAAAACCCAATAAAAAGGGATTCATATTATAGTAACAAGTTGTGTAAATTAGACATAATTATAATAACTGCAAGCTTTGTTTTATTTATATTATGTCTTATATGAGAGGTGCATCATTGAATAATAAACTGGAAATTAGGAAATTATCTTTTTCATATAATAGCAATAAAGATGAACAGTTGAAAGATATAAATTTAGACATTAAAGATGGTGAATGTTGTGTAATTATAGGGGAGTCGGGATGTGGCAAGTCTACTTTGACAAGGGCTATAAATGGATTAATTCCAAATTTTTACGAAGGAAATTTAGATGGAGAAGTATTTATTGATGGCAAATCTATCAGAAATTTAAAATCCTGGGAAATAGCAAAGTTAGTCGGTAATGTATTTCAAGATCCTAGAAGCCAATTTTTTGCCAATGAAGTTAATGGAGAAATTGCATTTGGACCGGAAAATTTGGGATATAAGCGTGATGAAATAATAAGAAGAGTAAATGAATCAACTGAGAAAATGAATATTGATAAATTGCTAAATAATAGGATATACAATTTATCCTATGGAATTAGGCAAAAAGTAGCAATTTGTTCAGCAAGAGCCATTGAACCATCTATTTATGTATTTGATGAACCATCTGCAAATCTTGATTTACAATCAATATATAAATTTTCAAAACTTGTAATGGACTTAAAAAATGAAGGAAAAACTATAGTAATTGTTGAGCATAGGTTATTTTATTTAAAAGGAATAGCTGATAGGTATTTATTGATACAAAATGGATCTTTAATAAATAGTTATAAAGCAGAAGAATTTGAAAAAATCAGTTCAAAAGACTTAAATGCATTGGGCTTACGCTCAATAAATCTTAATGATATTGTTGTAGATGACCACAAAGTTAAAGAAAAAGAAATTAGTAGTGACAATTCTTTTGATTTTGAGGCGAAAAATATTAGTAAAAAATATAAAAATAATTTCGTACTAAAAGATGTGTCACTTAAATTTGATAGCAATGAGACTATTGCTTTAGTAGGAATAAATGGAACAGGTAAAAGTACACTCGGTAAAATTTATTCTGGGATTCAAAATCAGACTGATGGAGAAATAAAGATAAATGGACTCAAAGCTAATAAAAAGATGAGGTTAAGCAAAGTGTGGTATATTCCTCAAGATTTAGACTCTCAATTATTTGGGGAAGATTTGATGGATGAATTATTAACTGGGTTAAAAAATAGAGAAGATTATATCACGAAAGCAGAGGAACTTTTAAAAAAAGTTGGATTATTTGATATAAGAGATAAGCATCCAGCAACTTTATCAGGTGGTCAAAAACAGAGATTGGTTCTATGCGTAGCTATGTTGAGAGAAACACCTTTTATTATATTGGATGAGCCTACATCAGGGCTTGATTTCAGGAGTATGGATAAGGTGGGGAGATTAATCAAAGAGGAACAAGAAAAAGGAACAAAATTTTTGATAATTTCTCATGATATTGAATTTATAGCAAAGACGTGTGATAGACTTGTAAAACTAGAGAATGGGATAATAACAGAAGATTTTTATATTGATAATATAGGACAGCTGTTAAGAGCTATGGAGGCTAAATAATTTAGGAGGTGCGTAATGGAAGTTTTAAAAAAGCATATAGGACAAATTTTATCATCAGTTATTATTGCAGTAATTGGTGTTTTTTGTAGTGTTGTACCATATTTTGCTTTAGCTAAGATTACTCAAAATATAGCAATTAGTAATACAGATTTAGAATTCTATATAAGACCGATTTTGCTTATTTTAGGTGGGTTAATAGGAAGTGTTATTTTTCATGAGATTTCAACTTTAATTTCTCACAATTTAGCATTTCGCATAATAGAGGATGAGAGGAAGAAACTTGTAAGAAAAATTAATAGATTATCAATGGGAGAGATTGAAAAACGATCTAGTGGAGAATGGACTCAGTTTATGGTAGAAACTTTGAATAAAATTGAGCAACCGATAGCTCATGTTATTCCTGAAGTAATAGCTAATCTTATCATTCCAATCGCTTTAGTAGTTATTATTTTTATAATGGATTGGAGGATTGGAATTGCAAATCTTATTACATTACCACTAGGGGTGTTATTTTCAATTCTAATGATGGGTGGATATGAAGAAAAATCACGAAATTATCAAGAAGCCGCAAAAAACATGAATACAACAGCTGTTGAATATATTAGAGGTATTCAAGTTATAAAGGCATTCAATAAATCTGCATCATCATATGGAAAATTTGTAGATGCTGTAAATAGTAATAGAGACAGTATGCTAAATTGGTATTTAAGTGTTTGTTTCTATATGACAGCAGCAATGGAAGTTTTACCATCAACTTTATTATTTGTTTTACCAACTTCTTTATACTTGTATATGAATGGAAGTATTGAAGTAGGCAATCTAATAATGTGTGTTTTATTATCTTATGCCTGCTACAAACCTTTGATTAAAGCTATGAGTCATATGGATACTATGGCGAATGTAAGAGTTGTAATAGATGAAATAAAAAATGTTATGGAGTTACCAGAGTTAGAACGAGGTAATGGAGAGGAAAAAATAAGATCATACGATATTAATTTTGAAAATGTATGTTTTGCCTATAATGATAAGAAAAAAGTTTTTGATAACTTATCCTTTAGTGCAAAAGAAAATAAACTTACAGCTATTGTTGGTTATTCTGGCGGTGGAAAATCCACTATTGCTAAGCTAATTGCGGGATATTGGAACATTAATAAAGGAAAAATATCCGTAGGAAATGTAAATCTTAAAGATGTTTCTCTTGAAAAGAACATGGAACTTGTAACCTATGTATCACAAGAAAATTATCTATTTAGAAAAAGTATTATAGATAATATGAGAATGGCAAATCAAAATGCTAGTATTGAAGAGATAAAAGACGCTTGTAAAAAGGCTTCTTGTCATGACTTTATTATGAGTCTTCCTAATGGATATGAAACCATAATTGGAGAATCTGGGAGCAACTTGTCTGGAGGAGAGAGACAAAGACTTACAATAGCAAGAGCTTTGCTTAAAGATAGCCCAATAGTTTTATTAGACGAAGCTACAGCATATTCTGATCCAGATAATGAAGCTGAAATTCAAAAATCTATAGATGCATTAGTTGAAAATAAAACGGTTATTATGATTGCTCATAGGCTTTCTACAATAATAGGAGCCGATAAGATCATAGTATTAAACAATGGGGAAATTGAAGCAGAAGGAACTCATAAAGAACTTCTTGGAAAAAGTGAAACATATGCAAAAATGTGGAAATCACACATAAGTTTATCAAACGATAGGGGTGAGTAAATGAAAGAATTAATTCACAAGTTATATTGGGTCGCTGGAAAAGAATCTTCCAAAATTAGCAAGATGTTTTTCTTTGAAGTATTAAAAAGTATATTTGAAGGAATATCCCTTGGAGCTACAATGTTGCTTTTACTTAAAATATTTCAAAATATATTTGAAGGAAGAAATATTACACAAGAAGACATCTATGTCGTATTTGCAATAGCTCTACTAAGTGTAGTAGGGAAAATATTATCTAGTTATATGGCTGATAGAAATAAATACATCGCAACTTACAATATGGGAGCAGAAAATAGGCTATATATAGGTGATCAGCTAAAAAAAGTGAATATGGGATATTTTAGCAGTAATCGCCTTGGAAATATTTCAGGCGGATTAACCACAGTTATAGGTGAACTTGAAACCGTAGGAGTTAATATAATAGAAACTTTATTTGTGGGAGTAATTCAAACTATAATAATGGCGATATTTATGATTCCGTTTGATATAGTTACAGGTTCTATAATTTTAGGAACTTTATTCTTAGGAATGTTATGCAATGTTATCTTTCAAAAGAAATCAGATGAGTTGACTAAAAAATTACAAGCGTTAAAAATAAATCTAAATGCATCTACTTTAGAGTATGTTAAAGGTATTAGCGTCATTAAGTCGTTTGGAAAAAGTGGTGAAATGACTAAAGAATTGGACAGAGAGATTTATAAAAATAGAATAGGCTTTATAAATGTTGAAAAAACTGTAGCACCTGCTGCTTTGATATTTCTAATTATATTTAAATTAGGGATTTGTCTTATTATATTTTCAGCTATTTATAGATTTTGTATAGGAGAAATTGATCACTATAAAGCTGTAATGCTTGTAGTGTCAAGTTTTATTGTTTTTTCTGGTTTTGAAATGGCTGGAAGTATGCAAAACGTTAGAGGAATAGCTATACAAAACTTGGATTCAATTGCTAAACTTAGGAATTTACCAACAATTTCAGAAGGCACAAGAACAAGCTTTGAAAAAGGAGATATAAATCTAAAGGACGTTGACTTCTCATATGACGAACAGAACTTATTTAACCGTTTAAATTTAGATATTCCAAAAGGTAAGACTACAGCAATTGTAGGTGGTTCTGGAAGTGGAAAAACAACACTTTGTAATTTGATAGCTAGATTTTGGGATGTAGATTCTGGAGAAATATTGATTGATGATAATAACATAAAAGATTTTAGGTATGACAATCTGTTATCTAATTTCACTTTTGTTTTTCAAGACGTCTATTTATTTGATGACACTATAAAAAACAACATTAAGTTCGGAAATCCAGAAGCTAGTGATGAGGAAGTTATTAATGTTGCTAAGCAAGCACAGTGTCATGAATTTATTATGAAGTTGTCAGATGGTTATGACACAGTTTTACAAGAGGGTGGTTCAAATTTATCTGGAGGAGAGCGTCAGAGAATATCTATAGCAAGAGCTATGCTAAAACCAAGCAGAATTGTTATTCTTGACGAAGCTACTTCAAGTGTAGATCCAGAAAATGAACAACAACTTATAACTGCTTTAAACAATTTGTTAAAAGATAAAACTGTAATTGTGATTGCACATAAACTTGAAACTATTAAAAATGCTGATCAAATTGTTGTTATGGATAAAGGAAATATTGAAAGTATTGGTAAACATAAAGAGCTTATGGAAAAATCACACATATACAAGAGTTTTATTGAGAAAAGAGAAAAAGCTACTGGTTGGAAAATTGAATAAAATTTAATAGAGGATGATTTTATGAAACAAGATATGAAAGAACAATTATTAACAAAAAGACCCATAGATTTACTTTTTCAATTATCTGTCCCTGCTGTAATAGGAATGATAGTAATAGGTCTTTATCCACTAATGGATGGAATTTTTGCAGGAAATATTATAGGACAAACAGCAATGACAGCTTGTGGTGTAGCTATGCCACTTACATTTTTCAATAGTGGTGTATCTACACTTATAGGCGTAGGTTCAGCATCAGTTTTATCAAGAGCTATAGGAAAGGGCGACAAAAAAACAGTTGATAAAATTATGGGGAATTTAATCTTTTGGGTTATTCTATTCTCATCAATTATTACAATAGGCGGAATTTTACTTGCACCACATTTTTTAGATATGGTTGGAGCAAGTGGTGAAATTAAAGAATATGGTATCAGATATTTACGCGTGATTTTCATTGGTTCTTTATTTGTAAACTTTACTCAATCAGCAAACATGGTTATGCGTGGAGAAGGATTAATGAAAAAAGCCATGCTTATTATGGGGCTAGGGGCTTTTTTAAACATAATTCTTGATCCTATTCTAATGAAATTAATGGGAAAATATGCAATTGAAGGTGCAGCACTTGCAACTATTACAGCACAATTAGTTCAAGCAATAATAACACTCCATTACTTCAAATATAAAAGTAAAGCAGTAAAAATAAATAAAATCAAACCTGATCAGGAAATAAAAAAAGAAATGTTTGGCGTAGGGTCATCTGCTATGATGATGCAAATTTTATTTATGATTCAACAAACAATGCTATATAAAATGTCATTTAAATATGGCGGAGATACAAATGCTATCTTGATGGCAGCAACACTTAGAATATATGCCTTTTCATTCATTCCACTTTGGGGAATGAGTCAAGGTTTACAACCTGTAGTTGGTACAAATTTTGGAGCGAAAAAATACGACAGAGTAAAAGAAGCTATGAAAGTATTTTCTATCGGAGGATTAGTTCTTGCATCAATATTTTGGATACCAGCATTAGCATTTTCAAAGAATATACTTTCCTTATTTGGAGTAGAAGAAAGTATTATAACTCAGGGAATAGGGAACTTTAGACTATTTTATTCTATCTTTATCCTATATGGAGTAATGGTAATGACTATAACATTCTTCCAATCAATAGGAAACGCTAAAAAAGCCGGCATAATAGTAATGCTAAGACAGTTATTTTTATTCGTACCTGCCATGATTATTTTACCAATGATATTTGGAGTTAAAGCAGTATGGTTTGCAGAACCCCTTGTAGATTTAATTATGATAATAGCTGGTGTAGTAATGATGTTTGGGGAATTAAATAGGATGGATAAAATTAGTTTGAAAAATTCAAGTAATGAATAATAAGTGGGTTTATTTAAAAGAATGGAGGGAAATATGCAAATAAATATAAATAAATTACATTTACCTTTTTTCTTTGGTTTACGCTGTTTACAAGTTAGATAACTCAGTTAAAAAATTAAATACAATTACTATTAGAAAGAGTTTCTTTCATTCTAGAGGACTAACCATGCCCAAGAGCAGGAGTCCTCCTTTTTTTGTCTGAAAACATAAAGACAAAAAAAGAATGGAGGAAACATAAATGACAAAAGAATATTACCTTTATGTCGGTGGGCAAAAAATCAAAGTAAGTGAGCAGATATACAAAGTTTACTGGCAAGAAAGAGAACACGAAAAATATTTAGAGCAGGTGGACAAGAAAAACCACTTGCTATTTTTTTCGTCCCTAAATCACGATGGGAATTTTGAAGATAATTTAGAAGATAAAAATGTTGATGTAGAAAAAGTTGTAGCTACACAAATGATGATTGAAGCATTAAAAAATGCTATGTCAAAGTTAAATAAGGATGAACGGGAAATCATAGAAAGATTATATTTCAATGATGAAACACTTCGTGCAGTAGCAAAGACTAAAAATATCTCACATCCAACTTTAATTAAAAGACGAGATAAAATTTTAGAAAAACTAAAGAAATTTATAGAAGAACTATAAATTATGGTTACCAAAGAGGGCAAATTTTCCTTTATAAAGTGAAGGGGAATTTTGTCCTCTTTTATATAAAAAAGAAATTAATAGAAATTTGAACCTTGACAACTGAATAGACCAAGACAGGACATTAACCATTTGTGGAGCTTTATAATTTCTTCGCCATAACTTTTCTGCTGATAAGGATTTCGGTTTAAATAAATACTCTAGTTAAAAGAAGGATAAAAGAAAACGAGCGACAAAAAGAAATTATATATTCAGCCTAGGAAACTGATGCGTTGAAGCAAATGGGGATAATGATACTTCTACAGTTGTTGCCGGCTCATCTTGAAAAGGGGCGGTGGTGAAATTCCAATGTCGTGACCTACACGCCTGTTAATGTCAAAAAACTTAAAAAAATTAAAGATAAGGAGAAGATATTATGTGTGATGAACATAATATAAACACAGAAATGAAAACAGATAAAAAAGATAAACAGATGATAAATCAAATTGATGGTTGGAACATAGAAGTTAAATTTAATGAAAATGGATTTAGTTTAGAAAATTTAGTAGAGGAATACATCAAAGAAAAAATTTCTGTCTATTAGGGGCTGACAAAAAATATAAGGAGCGTTATAATATTTTTGTGGAAGCCTAACCTTGGTTCGATTTATTGTATGTAAATTGAATTAAAGGAGGCTTTTTTATGTTTAAAAACAATTTAGCAAAAGAAAATTTGGCAGTTATGTATTTAAGATTATCAAAAGAAGATGGCGAAAAAACAGAAAGTAACTCTATATCCAATCAAAGAGAAATTATAAACTCTTATGCAAGAAAAAATCAAATTACAATGATCAAAGAGTATGTTGATGATGGATATTCAGGTGCAAATTTTGATCGTCCCAATTTTAAAGAAATGATAAAGGCTGCCTATGATAGAAAGTTCAATACAATTATTGTAAAGGACTTATCGAGATTCGGAAGAGATTATATAGAAGCTGGAAAATATATTCAAAGAATATTTCCGGACAACGGTATAAGATTTATATCAGTAAATGACAATTACGATAGTAAAAGTGCAGATATAAACGATACACATCTTATACTTCCTATAAAAAATTTTATCAACGACAGCTATTGCCGAGATATTTCCAATAAGGTAAAAAGCTCCCAGAAGATAAAAAGAGAAAAAGGGGATTTTATCAGTGCTTTTGCACCTTATGGATATAAAAAGTCTGAGGAGAATAAAAACAAGTTAGTGATTGATAAAAAGATATCGGATATCATCAAAAATATATTTGATATGAAACTCTTGGGATATTCCTCAAAGGCAATTGCAGATGAACTAAATCATTTAGGAGTTTTAACTCCAAGAAAATATAAAGAAAGTCAAGGATTTAAGTGTAATGGATTTCAAAATACAAAAGGTGGAACTTGGTCAGCAAAGACAGTAAATAGAATTATAGAAAATGAAGTATATATTGGAAATACTTTACAAGGAAAGAGTGTTACTTTAAGTTATAAAAATAAAAAGCAGATAGAAAAAGAGAAAGAAGAATGGATAAGAGTAGAAAATACCCATGAAGCAATTATAAGTAAAGAAGTTTTTGCTATTGCAAATACTATGTTAAAAAGAGATTTGAATAACTCTCGTGGAAAGGACAAAATTGATATTTTTACAGGAATGCTTTTTTGTAAAGAATGTGGAAGTTCTTTGATTAGAAGGACTGTAAAGTATAAAAAAAGAGAAGAGATATTCTATATCTGTTCAAAGTACAACAAGGGAAAATCTTGCACAAGACACAGCATAAAAGAAGAAACTTTGATAAAAGCAGTATCTAAAATAATGAAGTCCTACATTGAATTTAATGAAAATCTATATTCTAAAGTTCAGCGTATAGATATAAATAAAAATTTGAAAGACAATCAAATTCCTATACTAAGACGAGAAAAAGCAATGACAGAAGAACTCTTATCTTCCCTTTACCTTGACCTAAAAGAAGATGTTATTAGTAAAGAAGAATATCAACTTTTTAGAAAAAACTATACAGAGAAATTGACTAAATTAGATGAAAGTATCGAGTATAGATTGAAAAAACAGGAATATACTAAGGAGATGATTGACAAAAATAAGAGTTGGATCATCGACATTAACAAGTATAAAAATTTATCTGAAATAGATAGATTGTCTGTTGTGATGCTTATTGACAAAATTTTTATTTCTGAAGATAAGACGATAGATGTTAGGTTTAATCATACCGAAGAATTGTCTTTACTTGAAGAAATGACAAAAACGGATAAGCCTGATATTAAATCTAACACCATAAAAAAGAAAAGTGTCTATATAAGTAGGAAGTCAAAAACTATTCCCACTGTTATGAATAAAAGTCTTGTAAGTGCTGAAAGTGAGGTATGCTATGGCTAGAACAAAAAATAGGCATATATCACAATCAGAAACAGAAGTTGGAAAAGTGATTGAAAAAATATACATTGCCGGTATTTATGCTAGATTATCACAGGAAAGAAAGGAAGCTTACAGGGATAAAAGTAATTCACTTGAAATGCAGGAAGAACTTTGTATAAATGCTGCAAAAGAAAAAGATATAAAGATTTTAAGAGTATACAAGGACTATGAGTATTCTGGAACAAATTTTAAAAGACCTGCATTTATTGAAATGATGGAAGATATCCGAACAGGTAGGATAAATTGTATCATAGTAAAAGATATGTCAAGGTTTGGTAGAGAGTATTTAGAAATCGCAAACTATATCGAAAAAGTATTTCCATTTTTGGGTGTTCGATTTATTTCCGTAAATGATAATTTGGATACTAAAGACGGTATAAAATCAGAACAGAGTTATGAAATAGCAATAAAAAATATCTTTAATGATTTATACGCAAAAGATATTTCAAAGAAAATAAAAGCCTCTAAAGAAATAAAAATGAAACAAGGGTCTTTTATAGGAGCGATGGCTCCGTATGGCTATAAGGTTGATAAAATTGATGGAAAAAGAGTTCTGGTGATGGACGAAAAGGCATCAGATGTAGTAAGACTTATCTTTTATATGGCAGGTCAAGGTAAATCCAATATGCAAATAGCAAGAGAATTGACTAAAACATATACGACACCTGATGAATATAAAAGAACAGGTAAAATTTTTAAGGATAAAGAAGATACAAAACAATGGGATATTTCTTATATATCAAAAATGCTTTCTGATGAAGTATATATTGGGAATTTGATTCAAAGAGTATACTCAAATAGACATGATCCAAGTAGGAAAAGTAAGTTTCGTGATAAAGAAGAGTGGATTATAACAGAGAACACCCACAAAGGGTTAATAGACAAAACTACATTTGAAAATATCAGAGAGATAAAGGAGAAAAAACAAAACTATCTACCTTACCATTCACTGAAAAACATAATAAAAGACGGAAAAGAAAATGTTGGAGTAAAAATTCAAAGAGATCATAAAAAAGAAGGAAAGTATGACGACCTCATACAGTGCAGTGTTTGTGGCAAATATTTGAAAAAACAATATGGACCAAGAGGACTGAAATATCATGATGAGATTTGCTATTGCTATTATTGTAAAGGTGGAGACAGATTAAAATTAGAAAAATCTCATGTCAGAATATACGAAACAGACCTCGACAAAATTTTAGTAGATACCTTAAAAAGACAGGTTTCAAGCTTTTATAAAAAGGATAAAAGATTACAACTAAAAATATATTTAGAAAATATAAGTGCTGAAAAGATAAATCAAGTTTCTATAAAAACAGATGTAAATAATAAAAAGATTGCTTCTCTTAGGATCAATCTACAAGAACAATATGAAAACTATGTTAAAGGAGAGGTTCTTTTAAGTGATTTTAAAATAGAAAGTAAAAAAATAAATAATCAAATAAAAACCTTAAATAATGAGTTAAAAGTTTTTGATGAAAGAATAAGAAATATAAAAAAGAAAAAAAGAGAAATTATAGAATTTATAGATGTACTATTTTGTTGCTTGGATGCTAAAAGCATAGAAGTTGATAAAGAATTGGTCGATACATTAATTAGCCATATAGAAATATCAGAGTATAAGCAGGTTACCATATATTTTAAGTTTAAACTTGATAAAGATGTGGGAAAGCAGTTGGAGGTAGAGCATGAATAAGATAGCTATATATTTAAGACTTTCTGAAGAAGATTATCACAAAGTAGATGAAAGTGTAAGTATAGTAAATCAAAGAGATTATATAAAAAGCTACATTGAAAATGAAACATCTTTAAAAAGTTGTGAAATAGAAGAATATGTAGATGATGGATATTCTGCTACTAATACAAATAGACCTTCCTTTTTAAGGCTTATTGAGGATATAAAGAGTGGTAAAGTGGGAACTATAATTGTAAAAGATATGTCTAGGTTTTCAAGAGATTATATTTTGCTTGGGGATTACTTAAGCAATATATTACCATTTCTAAAAATACGATTTATTGCTATTAATGACAACTATGATTCTTTAAAAGAAGATGGCAATGGCTTAGATACAGATACACAATTTAAGACATTGTATTATGATTTATTCAGTAAGGAATTATCTGAAAAGGTAAGAAGTTCTATTAGGCAAATTAAATCGCAGGGGAAAAATATTAATTGGGCAGCACCTTTTGGATATATTAAAGATCCTAAAGATAAACATAGTATCATCATTGATGAAAAAACAGCTTTTATAGTTAAAGAAGCTTTTGATTTATTGATAAAAGGATATTCCTGTATTCAAGTGGCTAATATATTTAATGAAAAAGGTTATATTACACGCTCTGAACGAAAAGAAGAACTGAAACTTTCTGATTATACTGGAAATTTAATTACTGGAAGTGAGGTAAAGAAAAGAGTTTGGACAAACGCAGCTATCTCACAGATTACAAGGAACGAACTATATACAGGAGATTATGTATATAATAAATTCAAAGAAACAAAAATAGGTGGAAGAAAAAGAATTTTACTTCCTGAAGAGGAGTGGAAAATACTTCCAAATACCCATGAAGCGATTATTTCAAGAGAAGTATTTGATGAGGTAAAGAAAATAAAAGAAAAGAGAAGTTTTGGAGGATATACAGGAAATAAAAATCGTTCTATTTTTTCTGATAAGATTTTTTGTAAAGAATGTGGTAGACATATGAGTTTTCGATGTGACAGTAGACAAAAGAAGAATTCTGATAAAATATGTAAGTATAAAAGCTATTATTGTAATTTATGTAAAGCTGAGAAAACACCAAACAATATCAGAGAGAAAGATATTATTGAACTCATAAAACCCAAATTAAAAGATTTTAAAATTCAAAACACATTAAATGAAGAGAAAGTTATAGAACACAAGAATGTAAAAGAAGATATTCTAAAGGAAATATCCATATTAAACAGTAATTTACAAATTATCTATGAAAACTATAAAAAGAAAAATATTTCAAAAGAGGACTATTTAAAGGAAAAAACTTTTATCCATGATAAAAAGGTATTGCTAGAAAATAGACTTGATGAGTTTCAATCATATATAGTCAATTCAGAGAAAGCAACGGATATTACAGTCTTAGACGAAGAAAATTTATTGAAGGCTTATGTAGACAATAAAATTGATAAAATAATTGTATCAAGAAGTGGAGAAATAGAAATTGTAGAAACATAGATGGATAGCATTAAAAGTAACTCATAATCTCGCCAACTTTAATTTTAATACGCCAAAATGAAAATAATGGCGAGAAAATTCGCAGAAATAAATATTACAGTTTAATATGAGTCGATAGGGTAAATATTTAGGAACAAACAAAAAAATGATATAATTATAGTTAAAATGAGATGTTGTGAGGTGATTTTTGTGTCTAAAATAAATGTAGAAGGATCAGAAATTAGCATTATTGCCATAGATAATAGAGATTATATTTCTTTAACCGACATGGTTAGAAATGTTGAAAATGGTGTGGCACTAATAGAAAAATGGCTAAGGAATAAAAATACAATTGAATTTTTAGGAATATGGGAAGAAATGTATAATGCGAATTTTAATTCCACCGAATTCGAGGGAATTAAAAATGAAGCAGGTTTTAATCGTTTTATTTTATCGGTTAAACAATGGGTCAATAAGACGAATTCTATCGGAATTGTTGCCAAGGCAGGAAGATATGGTGGAACATATGCACACAAAGACATAGCTTTTGAATTTGCGTCGTGGGTATCACCTTATTTTAAGCTCTATCTTATTAAAGAGTTTGAGCGCTTAAAGGAAGAAGAGCAAAAACAATTAGGTTGGGATATCAAGAGGAATTTAGCTAAGATAAATTACAAAATTCATACAGATGCAATTAAGAATAAACTTGTCCCTGAGAAATTATCAAAGGAAAGAATAAACTATATCTATGCAAGTGAAGCAGATATATTAAATGTAGCTTTGTTTGGAATGACAGCAAAAGAATGGCGTGAAAATAATCCGGAGTTAAAAGGAAATATGAGAGACTATGCTGATATATCACAATTAGTGTGTTTATCAAATCTTGAGAACTTAAATGCTGTTTTTATAAATGAGGGAATGGATGCAACTGAAAGGATAGAAAAATTAAATGCAATTGCTATTGAACAAATGAGGATTCTAACAGAAAGTGAACGTATAAAAAAGTTAAAATAATAGTTTTGTATATAAATTAGGCGATAGAAATATCGTCTAATTTTATGTAACAATTGCTTGACATTGTAGGGTAAGACTACTCTTTTAAATATTATAGCCACCCTTGATAGACCATCTTTTGGAAATATTAGTCTAAAGGGCAAGGATATGACAAGGCTTAAGGATAGGGATCTTGCATCTTTTAGGAGAAAAGAATTGGGTTTTGTCTTCCAAGATTTTAATCTCCTAGACCAATTTACAAATAGGGATAATATCTATTTGCCCCTTGTTCTGTCCGATGAGAAGGAAGACGTGATGAATGAAAGACTAGAAGAGATTAAGGGAAAACTTGGTATAGAAGAAATCCTAGACAAGTACCCTTACCAAATATCAGGTGGGCAAAAGCAAAGAGTAGCCATAGCTAGAGCCTTAATTACAAAGCCAGCTCTTCTTCTAGCAGATGAGCCGACAGGGGCTCTTGACTCAAACTCTTCGAATATGATCCTAGATTTATTTACTAAGGTGAACGAAATAGGGCAAACTGTCCTTATGGTGACCCACTCTCTAAATGCGGCTTCTTTCGCAAAGAGAGTTCTCTTCATCAAGGATGGAGTAGTCTTTCATGAAATCTACAAGGGAGAAGGAGAGAATCGTAGCGACTTTATGGAGAGAATCAACAAGTCACAAATTTTGATTTCAAGGGGTGAGTTATAATGAATAACAAAATCGCCCACAAATTTGCTATCAAAAATCTCAGAGCACACAGACTAGTATATCTTCCCTTTATCCTATCATCTGGGATAATGCTGATGGTATTTAATATTATGGCAAGTCTTTCTGCTAACTCTTATGTAAGAGAAAGACACGCATCCCTTCCGATGATAATAAATATTGGGATTGTAATAATTGGAATACTAACTTTTATATTTTTCATTTACAGTACCAATTTTCTAAACAAGAGGAGAAATAAGGAGTTTGCCCTTTATGGAATCTTAGGACTTGAGAAAAGACATATAAGAAAAATTATTTTCCTAGAGCTATTTATTAGCTTTATCATAATAGTAGCGATAGGTCTTATAGGAGGATATGTCTTTGGAAAACTTTCATTTCTTGCCTTAAATAAACTAATGAAAGATGTGGCCGGAGGACTAATGGATTATCCCTTCTCGATAAAAGCCATGGTAGAGACAATTATGCTTATTGCTCTAGCCTTTCTTACAAGCTTATTTGCTACAAGTCTAAAGATTTATAATTCTACTCCAGTAGAGCTTTTAGCTGATCAGAAAAGTGGGGAGGGAGAGCCTAAGTCAAGATATATTTTGATGGTTTTAGGTTTTGTCTTGCTTATAGCAGGCTATTATATAGCTATTACGACACAAGGAATCCTAAAAAGTCTTGGATATTTCTTCCTAGCAAGTCTTATAGTAATGCTTGCGACCTATCTTTTGTTTATGTCATTTTCTGTAATTTATCTAAAAAGACAGAAAGAAAAGAAGTCCTACTACAAGAAGGAAAGATTCCTAGCTGTATCTGGTCTTTTGTATAGGATTAAGTCAAATGCCATATCCCTTGCGAGTATTTCTATAATGAGCGTTGGCGTGATTATCGCCCTAGCTGCATCCTTATCTATCTACGATCGAATTGAGTATTCTGCAAGAAATGTTGTTCCTAGAGAATACAATTTGGATAGTTCTGTTGCAATCGATGAAGATAACCTAGAAGAAGAGAAAGAAAAACTTAGGGGTATTGTTCAGGGCACTACAGCTAAGGGAGGAAAAATTACCAATGATTTCATTTCCTACGGTCTATTTACCAGTATCCAGGTAGAGGGAGATAAGTTTCAGACCTTTATGGGAGATGGTAAACATAAACCATATTTCCTATTGGCATGTGATCTAGACGGCTACAATAAAAGAGTCGGTAAAGACTATAAATTAGCTGATGATGAAATTCTCCTTACAGCTAATCAAAAATTTATGCTAGATAAAGATATAATTGAAATTGCAGATAGGATCTATAAGGTTAAGACTATCGATAACTTCATCCCTTCTAATGTAGCTATCGAAACTTATGGAATAGTTGTAAAGGATTTTGAGACAATTAAATTTCTATCTAGCCAATTAAAACTATTTGATAGGGAGACGTCAAGCTATGAGGACTCGATAATTTCTCTTTCAGCAAATTGGGATGTTACTGGCATAGATAAGATTACTTATAGGAAGAATCTTGAAGAATATTCCAAGGACAAGGATATAAATATTGAGAATGCAGATAAGTATCTAGAAGATGCCTATGAGCTTTATGGAGGATTTGTATTTCTAGGAACAATAATCGCTATAATCTTTCTCATCTCAACTATTTTGATAAGTTATTACAAGCAAATAAGCGAAGGCTTTGAAGATAGGAAGAAGTATGAGATAATGAAAAAGATTGGTCTTGAAGATAAGCTTATCAAAAAGACATCCGCTTCTCAGATAAGTTATCTATTTGGAGCTCCTCTTGCCTTTGCCATTATAAATTCCCTAGTAGCCTCCAAAATAGTCTACCAACTCCTTGCACTTTTTGGAGTCATGACCTTTATGCAATACGGAAAATACTTCTTTATAATGATAGGAGTCTTTGTAGTAATTTATTATATAATATTTAGAATAACAAACAGAGCCTACTATAGGATAGTAAGTAGGTAAAAGTAGCCGCTTAGGAGATAATCCTGGCGGCTTTTTTAAAAACTTATGTTATAATTAAATAAAGGAAATTTTGAGATTTTATTAGGAGGTTTTATGCAGATATTACTTATGGTATTAGCTCTAGTAAATGGTATCTTTGCCTTAATTAGAGATAATGATCAAAAAATTATATATTCCTACAAAAGCTTGGCTATAGGCCTTATGGCAATAGCGACCTCATATTTTTTTGATGGATTAAAAATTTCCCAGGATGATTTGACCTATGCGATGGATGTAGTGCCAACCATGGCAAAGGTATATCTAGGCTTTGCTATTATAATCATCTTAATGAATGGTCTTGTGATTTATAGATATTGGAAGGAGGATAAATGAAAGTTTTTGCTCTTATATTAGCTCTTACCGGCCTTGTATTTCTATTCTTTGCCTACAAAATTTATTTCAAAAAGTCTTATGATTTAATCAATGGCTTTGAGAAAGACTACAAAAAGGGACTTAAGGATGAGAATTATGCGAAAAGAGTGGGTAAGATTTATTTTATTATCTTTGTAGCTATAGAGATTTTGGCAATTTATATTTTATCTTAGGAGGTGGATTATTATTTTTAATCCACATTAATTTTTCCATTTAAGGCAAACGTTTTTGTTAAAAATTAAATATAGTTCTCAATAGATGACATTAAAATTTCTATATGATAAAATGAAATAAAGAAATAAGATAGGAGGGAAAAATGAGTTTTTGCTATAAATTAGACAAGGACAAGCTAGAAGACTTTACAAGCTACTTGGAGTCTATCAAGGATGTTGATGGTTGTGTGATGCCGGCGCTTCAGAAGTGTCAAAACGTTTTCTCGTATATACCAGAGCCGGTAGTAGATTTAATGGCCCTTAAATTAAACGTTCCATCTAGCGAGATATACGGGGTGGCTACATTCTACTCACAGTTTTCTCTAAAACCTAAGGGAGAGCATGATATCTGCGTCTGTCTGGGTACGGCTTGTTATGTCAATGGATCAGATAAGATCCTAAAATCTTTGGCAGAAGAGCTAGGAATAGAAGTAGGCGATACGACGGAAGATGGCAAGATTTCCCTAAGTGAGGCAAGGTGCGTAGGTGAATGTGGATCTAGCCCAGTTGTTATGATAGACGGGGAAGAGTTTGTAGAAAAGGTCGATCCATCTCAGGTTCACAATATTATACATAAAGTTAGGAAGGCTGATCAATGAATAAGAAAGAATTATTAAATCTTAAGGAAAAGTCTCTAGCAAATCTTAGAGAAAAAATAGATTACGAGAAAATTTATGAAGATGATGAAGGTAATTTTAAGCTTAAGGGAGATTTTTTTGAAAATCAAAAAAGATTAGTCCTTAAAAACTGTGGCATAATAGATCCTTCGTCAATCGAAGATTACATAGCCTTAGATGGATATGAGGCTTTATATAAGGCGATTTTTGAATTGGACAGAAAAGAGATAATTGACATAGTAAAAGATTCAGGCCTTAGAGGAAGAGGTGGAGCAGGTTTTCCTGCTGGAAGAAAATGGGAAGCTGCTTTCTTTCAGGATACTGCCACTAAATACATAATTTGTAATGCAGACGAAGGAGATCCCGGGGCTTTTATGGATAGGTCTGTCCTAGAACTAGATCCACATTCTGTACTTGAAGCGATGGCAATATGTGCAAGGGCCGTAGGCTCAAATAAGGGCTTCATATATGTTAGAGCAGAGTACCCAAAGGCAGTCAGAGCTCTTGAAATTGCAATTGATCAGGCTAAAAAATACAATCTTTTGGGAGATAATATACTAGGTTCAGACTTTTCTTTTGATATAGAGCTAAGACTTGGAGCTGGTGCCTTTGTATGTGGTGAGGGAACGGCCCTAATGGAGTCAATAGAAGGAAGACGAGGCATGCCTCGTAACAAGGAATATAGGACAACTGTAAGAGGGCTATGGGGAAAGCCTACGGTAATAAATAACGTAGAGACTTTTGCAAATATCGCTCAAATTATTAATAAGGGACCTGATTGGTTTAGGTCTTTTGGAACAGAAAAATCACCTGGAACCAAGGTTTTTGCCCTATCTGGTAAGGTTAAAAATGCAGGGCTTGTCGAAGTAGAGATGGGAACTAGTATAAATGAAATAGTTTATCGTATAGGAAAAGGTATCCAAGACGATAAGGATGCTAAAGCAGTACAGACTGGGGGCCCTTCTGGAGGTTGTATTCCTAAAAGACTTTTCGATACTGCCTGTGACTTCGAATCTTTGGGAGCAATAGGGTCTATTATGGGTTCTGGCGGCATGGTCGTGATGGATGAAGAGGACTGTATGGTTGATGTTGCGAGATTTTTCCTAGAGTTTTCAGTAGATGAGTCATGCGGTAAGTGTACTCCTTGCAGGATTGGCAATAAGAGATTATTCGAAATGCTCGATGATATTAAGAAAGGCAAAGCAAATCATGAAACACTTGAAAAGCTAGAAGAATTATCAGAAATAGTCTCTGAAGCTTCACTTTGCGGACTTGGCAAGTCTAGTCCTAATCCAATTATTTCCACAATGAGATATTTCTATGATGAATATGAGGCTCATGTAGATCATGATAAAACCTGTCCTGCCAAAAGATGTATAAGTCTTTTAAATTATATCATCGGAGAAGACTGTATAGGGTGTGGCAAGTGTAAGAGGCTTTGTCCTAATGAGGCAATCAGCGGAGAAGCTCGTAAAAGACATGAAATAAATCAAGAGAAATGTATCAAGTGCGGACAATGTAGAGATAATTGCCCAATAGAAGCAATAGCTTTGGTCTAGGAGGTTTGTATGCTTAAGTTAAAGATAAATAATAGAGAAGTAGAAGTTAAAGAAGGCTCTACAATCTTAGAGGCTGCAAGAATTTTAAATATCAAGATTCCAACCTTATGTCATATGGATCTCCATGATATAAAGTTTGTAAATAAGCTTGCTTCCTGCAGGGTGTGTTTGGTAGAAGATATAGACAAGGACAAATTAATCCCTTCCTGTGCGACTTTCGTAAAAGATGGAATGAATATAGTAACGGATAGCCAAAGGGTAATCAGGGCGAGGAGGGCTATTGTTGAGCTACTCTTATCAGACCATCCATCCGACTGCCTAAAATGTGCCAAAAACTTAGACTGCACTCTCCAAGAGCTTGCTCATGATTTAAATATAAGAGAGATAAGATACAAGGGAGAGATGAGGACTCTTCCGATTGATGATAATTCATACTCACTAATCAGAGATCCAAACAAGTGCATCCTTTGCAGACGATGTGAGACCATGTGTAACGAGGTACAAACCGTGGGAGCTCTTGCAGAAGTTGGAAGAGGCTTTTACACCCATGTTGGCTCAACTTTTAATAGGTCCATGTTTGAGACCACCTGTACATTTTGTGGTCAATGCCTATCAGTTTGTCCTACAGGAGCTCTTACAGAAAAATCAAATGTTTCAGAAGTATGGAGGGCCCTAGCATCTGACAAACACGTTATAGTCCAAGTTGCCCCAGCAGTTAGGGTTGCCCTAGGTGAGATGTTCGGTATGGAAGTGGGATCTAATGTCGAAGGTAAAATCGTCACAGCCCTAAGGAGATTGGGTTTTGATAGGGTGTTTGATACCAACTTTGCAGCAGACCTTACCATAATGGAAGAAGCTAACGAATTTGTAAATAGACTAAGAGGGGAAGGAGAGCTACCAATCCTTACATCTTGTTGTCCAGGTTGGGTCAACTTTATGGAACAACAGTTCTCTGACATGATCGATATCCCATCTACTTGCAAGTCACCTCACGAGATGTTTGGAGCAATTGCTAAGTCTTTCTACGCTGATAAAGAAGGAATAGATCCAGAAGATATAGTTGTCGTATCTGTAATGCCTTGTATTTCCAAAAAATACGAAGCTAAAAGAGATGAGCTAGAAAATGAAGGCTATTCAGATGTAGATACAGTAATTACGACAAGAGAGTTAGCAGAAATGATTAAGGAAGTTGGAATTGACTTTATTTCTTTAGAAGATAGTGATTTTGATAATCCTATGGGAGAGTCTACAGGAGCTGGAGATATATTCGGTACAAGTGGCGGAGTTATAGAAGCAACTGTCCGCACTGCCTATAAGATGATTACAGAAAAGGACCTAGAGGAAGTCGAGTTTTATGATCTAAGAGGGCTTGATGGAATAAAATATGCGACAGTTGATATAGAGGGAAGAGAGATTAATATAGCTGTTGCCAATGGCTTGGGTAATACAAGAAGACTCTTAGAGAAATTAAAGAATAAAGAAATCTCCCTGGATGCCATAGAAGTAATGGCCTGTCCTGGAGGCTGCATAGGTGGAGGAGGCCAGCCTTATCATCGTGGAGATATTTCTATTCTAAAGAAAAGATCAGAAGGGCTCTACAAACTGGATGAATCCAAAAAGCTTAGAAAATCCTATGAAAATCCATATATTAAGAGCTTGTATGAAGAATACTTAACTGAGCCTGGATCTCAAAAAGCCCATGAGCTTCTTCACACATCATACAAAGCTTCTCCAAAACTATAAGATTATATAAGGATTATTGGGGTAGATATGTAAGGAAGATGAATAGTAGAAGAAAGGATTATTATGAGAAAAGAAATTAAAAGAGAATGGGATTTTGAACTATATTTTAAGCCAGATTGTCCATTTTGCCTCAAGGTTCTTAATTATTTTAAGGAAAATGACATAATAAAATTCCCTTCATATAACATAGAAGATGTTGTTTCAGGATATGAAAACCAAGATAAATTATATGAAGTAGGCGGCAAGGTTCAAGTTCCTTGTATGGTAATAGATGGCAAGGCCATGTATGAATCAGACGATATAATAGCCTATGCCAAGGAAAATTTCCTAGAAAAAGCCAAAGAAAATAAGGCTAAGAGGGAAGAAAATAAGTAAAAGATTTTAATCTTATAAATAAATCGTTCCATTCTTAGAATTTAACTCTTAGGGTAGCTGGGCTTCTGAGCCCTTTACCTGTTGGAGACTTCATCTAAGATATGGAACGATTTTTAAATTAACTATTTATTTGATTCTTCTATCTTGACCTTTTTGCCAGAAATTTTCTTATTATCAAGTGCCCTAATTGCCTTAAAGGCTTCAGATTTTTCTATATCTATAAAGCTATAGGATTTTTGGATTCTAATTTGGCCGATCTTATCTTTTGGAATTTTGGCCATCCTAGCTAAGGCCTTTATTATCTTATCCTTGGTAAAGTTATCGATCTTACCCCTGTTCATAAAGAGGGTTGCCATTTCCTTATCGTATTTATTCTTATTTTTATTTTTTGATCCATCCTTTGTCTTTTTCTTTGCTTTACTATCAATTCCTTCAAGTTTTTCGTGATTGTTATTAGCAGCTAATTTATCTTTAAGTAGGACCTGGCAGATCATAAAAGGATCATAGCCTTTTTCCATAAGTCTTATGAGTATATCTTTTTCCCTATCAAGCTTTTCCTTATTATCGAGCTTTGATGATATCTCCTCTATAAGACGGAGGTCACTTTGCCTATCCATTTGGACAAGGGTTGGGACATACATCTGTTTAATATTGGCCTTTGTATAGTTTTCTATTTGCCTTAGTCTATTATTATCACGACCCGAAATTAGAGAAAAACTAAGGCCGCTTTTTCCAGCTCTAGCTGTTCTTCCAATCCTGTGGACATAGTATTCATCAAGTTGTGGCATATCATAGTTAAAGACAATATCTACATCATCCACGTCAAGACCACGAGCGGCTATATCAGTTGCTACAAGAATTTGGATGGTTTTATTTCTAAATTTCTTCATAACTTGGTCACGACTACTTTGTTTGAGATCTCCATGGAGACCATCTACTAGGTAGTTTTTCTTGGTGAGGCTTTCTACTAGTCTATCGACTTTTCTTTTGGTATTACAAAATATGATAGCAAGGTTTGGCTTATGAATCTCTAGAAGTCTGGTCAAGGATTCTTCCTTCATAGATTCTTTAAGCTTAATATAATATTGGTCGATTCTTTCTACTGTTACTTCTTCACCTTTTATTTCGACCCTTACAGGATTATTTTGATAAATCCTAGAAAATTCTTGGATTTCAGATCCCATAGTTGCTGAAAAGAAGCAAGTCTGTCTATCAGGATTTGTCCTATCAAGGATGAATTTCATATCATCCCTAAAGCCCATATCGAACATCTCGTCAGCCTCATCTAAGACTACTACTTTGACCTGATCAAGTTTTAGGACCTTTCTTCTCATAAGATCCATTAGTCTTCCTGGAGTTCCAACTACAATTTCTACTCCCTTTTTTAGGCTCTTGATTTGCTTTACAATGTGACTTCCGCCATAGACGGGAAGGATTCTGATTTCTTTCTTGTATTTACAAAGCTTTTCGATTTCTTTTGATACTTGGATACAAAGCTCTCTTGTTGGACAGAGGATGAGGGCTTGAGTTACTCCGTTCGCCTCTATATTTTCTATAATAGGTATGGCAAAGGCCGCAGTTTTCCCACTTCCTGTTTGAGATTTTCCTATCAAATCGCTCCCTTCCAAAAGATGGGGGATAGATTCTTCTTGGATGGGACTCGCCTTTTCGTAGCCTAAATCATCAAGTGCCCTTAAGATTTCATTTCCAATATTTAATTCATTAAATTTCATTTATTTTCCTTTTATATATATTACAAACAAAAAAGCAGTCGTCATCAGACAACTGCCAAATACTAGATATATTATCCCTCTTTATTTTTTATAATCAATCCAATTTGCTAAATTTATAGGAACTAATCATCTCTTTTATATCATCTAGGCTAGTTTCTTCATCAATAGCTAGACTCATCTCTAGGGCTGATTCAACTAGTGGACTTCCTGCAATGATAGTTTTTTCTTGTAGGCCTTCGTCAAGCATTGAGTAAGCTGTTTCTACATTCATCATGGATGAGCCCATATCGAAGAAAACTACAAGACCATCTGAGGCAAGTTCATTCATCTTGGCAAAGATCTCTTCGAAATTTGAACCTAGATTTCCTTCATCATCTCCACCGGAATATTCAATCCTAACTCCTTGGGCCATTTGCTCAATTATATCAGTTAGACCCTTGGCCAAGTCCTTGCTGTGGCTTGCTATCAATACATTAATCATTATTTTCTCCAAAGGCTTTTTTGATTATTAGATAAGAGCTATAGGCACCTGGATCTATGTGGCCAATAGATCTTTCGCCAACATAAGATGCTCTACCTTTTAGGGCCTTGATTTCTTTTGTGTAGGTCATTTTCTCTTCAGCGATTTTTATTACATCATCAAGATTTTTATCTTCCTTTAATGCATTAGCAACTGGCTCCAGTACATCAACCATAGTCTTATCACCAACTTGAGCCTTACCTCTTTTCTTAACAGCAGCAATTCCTTCGTCGAAGGCCTTATTTAGTTCATCTCTCGATAAATCTTCCTTGCCATCAAGTGCTTTGGCAAAGCTCATGAAAAACGAACCGTAGAGGGGACCGCTCGCTCCACCTACCTTAGATAGGAGATTCATAGCAATCTTATTGAAAAAGTCTTTGAGGCTTGAATAGTCTTTGTCTAGGTCAGCTTTTATAGCCTTAAAGCCCTTGGCCATATTGTAGCCGTGGTCCGCATCTCCTATGCTCCTATCCAAATCTGTAAGGTATTCTTCATTTTCAATTATTTCATCTGAAATTTCTGCAAATAAAACTTTTAACTTATCTATATTCATTATCTTCTTCCTACCTTAACCTCTCTATCGAGATATTTTAATATTTGATCATCTACAGCGAATAATGTAAGGGAAAATCCGGCCATATCCATACTTGTCATGTAGTTTCCAACATATGTTCTCTTGATATCTAGGGAATTTTCCTTAAGATAATCGCTAACGAAATTATTTACTAGATATAGTTCCATTTCTGTAGTTTGGCCCATACCATTTACCATTAGGGCGTAGTCTTTTTTGTCTTTAGGTATTTCCTCTAGTAGTCTGTCGACCATTTCCTTGGCCATTGTATCAGCACTTTGGATTTTTTCTTTCTTGATTCCCTCTTCGCCGTGGATTCCAATACCCATTTCGATTTCGTCTTCTTCTAGGCTAAAGCTTTCCTTGCCGTCATTTGGATTGGTGCAAGGTTTTGTAGCAAGTCCTATGGTTTTGATATTTTGAACAATTTCTTCTGCCTTTGCTTTTATCTCTTCAAGGCTCTTTCCTTCCTCAGCCATAGCACCTAAAACCTTGTGGACGAAGATAGTTCCAGCAACTCCACGTCTGTCCTCATAGTTTTCTATAGCTATATCATCTCTTACGATAATAGAGTCGACCTTAATATCTTCCATTTCAGCCATTTCTTGGGCGATTTCAAAGTTCATTACGTCGCCTTGGTAGTTTTTGATGACCATAAATACACCACTACCGCTATCAGCTTTCTCTATTGCTTTTAAGATTTGATCTGGAGTAGGGGAGGTGAAGATGCTGCCGCATATAGCACAATCAAGCATGCCCTCTCCAACGTAGCCTGCGTGGGCTGGCTCATGGCCACTTCCTCCACCAGAGATTATTCCGACCTTGCCTTCTCTTGCAGGTCCCTTTCTTGCGACAACTGTACTATCTTCGAGTCTTTCTATAATCCCTCCGTTAGCCTTCACTAGGCCATCAATCATTTGATCAATTATCAAATCTACGTCGTTGATGATTTTCTTCATAATATTCTCCTTTTTTCCTTTAAGTTAAGGTCTATTTACAAAATATATACCCATTTTCTTTGCAAATTAGAGAATAATAAAATTAGTTTTCTAAGATTTCAATTGCACATTTAAGTCCATCGAGGGCAGAGGAGACGATCCCTCCCGCATATCCTGCTCCCTCGCCGATTGGTCTTAGATTTTTATATTTTGTAGAGTAATTATCTCTTACGATCCTTACTGGAGACGAAGTCCTAGTTTCAACTCCTGTTAGGATTGCATCAGGGTTTTTGAATCCACTAAGCCTCTTATCAAAAACTTCAAGGGCTTCTTTGATAGCAGAATTAATCTTATCTGGATAGATTTCATTTAGTTTAGCTAGCTTATATCCTGTCATTATACTAGGATTAATTGATCCAATCTCAGTAGTTGGTCTATCTTTATAGAAGTCTTCTAACCTTTGAACTGGTGCCTTGTTGTTTGCCCCTCCGAGGTCAAAGGCTTTTTTCTCAATTTCTCTTTGAAAATCTATTCCAGCAAGATTATGATGGCCTAGGATTTCTTCATTCACAGTACATACTATAGCTGCATTGGCATTAGTGTTAGACCTATCGTGATAGCTCATCCCATTTATGCAAAGCTCATTTTCCTCACTTGAACCATTGACAACAAAGCCTCCTGGGCACATGCAAAAGCTATATACAGAAGTATTTTTTTCCTTGTTGGTGTAGTTTAGTTGATAGCTTGCCTGTGGGAGTCTTTCATCCTTAATCTTGTATTGGCTAAGATTTATATCAGCTTGGAGATGTTCAATCCTAAAGCCTACTGCAAAAGGTTTTTGAGTAATTTCTATATACTTATCGAGCATTATAAAGCTATCTCTGGCAGAGTTACCTAGGGCTAGGATGTATTCATCCGCCTTATAAGAATCTTTGTCAGTAATTAACTTCGAGATTTTCGAATCTTTTATTTCAAGATCTATAAATTTCTCTCCAAAATGAAAGCTTCCTCCCATAGCTTCGATTTTCTTTCGAATGTTGATTATTACTTTTCTTAGAATATCAGTGCCTACGTGAGGGAGGTGGTCGTAGAGGATATCTTCGGGTGCTCCATTTTCTACAAAGATTTTAAATATTTCCCTACTTCTCTTATCCTTAGACCTTGATGTAAGTTTGCCGTCAGAAAATGTTCCAGCACCACCTTCACCAAATTGGATATTAGATTTTGGATTTAGTCTTCCTCCATTATTAAAGTTATCAATGGTCTTTACTCTTTCTTCTATTCTTTCACCTTGTTCGATTATGGTAACTTTGACTCCTCTTTTAGCTAGAGTGTAGGCAGCGAAAAGACCAGCAGGACCAGCTCCAACTATGATAGCAGATTTAACCTTGTTCTTATTCTCTATTTCTAGCTTTTCTTCCTTGTATTCACTGATATTATGCTTAAGCTTTTTGTAGATTTTAGGACTTACTTCGGTGTCAATTAGTACTTGGTAGACATAATAAACACCACGTCTTGCATCGATTGATTTCTTGTAAATCTCAAATGAATCTATTTTTTGGTTTACAGTTTTTTCTATTTCTTTTTTTATATCTTCATAGCCCTTGTCAAAGGGAACTTTTATATTTCTTAGAAGTAACATATATCCTCCATTTTTAATTATTGTACCAGAAATAAAAACTTAGAGGAATTTAATTTTTAAAGTAGAATGTATATGAAGATTTTGTAAAAATATTAAAAGGATTTATTATGTGGTTAATTTTATCGATTCTTTCGGCCTTTTTTGCTGCAGTAACTTCTATTCTAGCTAAAGTTGGAATAGAAAATGTCAATTCGAATCTTGCTACTGCTATTAGGACCCTAGTCGTTGTTGGAATGAGCTGGTTTATAGTTTTTATTACAAATGCCCAAAGTGGTATTCATGATATATCTCATAGATCTTGGATCTTTCTAATTCTTTCTGGACTTGCAACAGGATTCTCCTGGCTATGCTACTATGCAGCCATTAAAAGCGGGGAGGTATCAAAGGTTACTGCGATAGATAAGACAAGTGTACTTATAACTTTTATTCTTGCCTTTATTTTTCTAGGGGAAGAATTTAGCAAAAAATCCATCATAGGAGCAATACTCATAGGTATTGGCAGTCTTGTCATGGTTATCTAGGGGCATAGGCCTCTTTTTTATTTGCATATTTTATGTATAATGATATTAATAAGTAAAGGAGATTTTATGGCTAAGAAGAATTCGACCTATGCAATTGAAAGAATTAAACATATTTACAAAAATTTAGAAAAAACGATAGACTCTGTACCAGATCCTATGAGAGATAAGCTTAGAAAGATGATCCTTAACGATGATGAACTTAAAAGAGTCATGGATGATATGGAAAACTATAGGCCGCCTAGGATTTTTCTTATGGGTAGGACTGGAGTAGGGAAGAGTTCACTGATTAATGCTATTAATGGGAGATACCTTGCCCCTGTAAATGACGTCTACTCTCATACCAAAGCCTGCGATATGTATGATTATATGGAAAATGGCGAAGTCCTCATGCAGATACTAGATACTAGGGGAACGTCCGAGTCCTTTGCCCTTGATGAAAAAATATCAGCAGAAGAGATGATAAAAAAGGAAGTAAAAGAATTCATGCCTGATGTGACTATCTTTATGCTAAACGCTAGTCACAGGGATGATGTCATTACTGATGTTGAGTTTGTTAAAGGTATCTGTGAAGATTATAAAAATACAAACGGAGTTGATTTGCCAGTAATAGTCGCTATAAACAAGGTAGATGAGCTCGCTCCATCAAGAATCAAAGATCCTAAGGAATATCCAATAAGTAAGAACAAAAACATTAGTGAAGTTGTTAAATATTATGGAAAAATCATAGAAGAAGGAGAGCTTGAAGTTAAGGAAATAATTCCAGTTTCTTCCTTGATCGATTGGATGCTTGAGGATGAGTTTATAGATGTTGATTCTATAAATGACCTTTCCCAATCTAGATTAGCTGATCTTGAAATTCAATTTGATGGAAGATTTGGTATTGAAAATCTGATTGATGCCTTGGAAAAGGCCATAAGCGATTATGATGCCATAGTCGGTCTAAGACTTGCTTGTAGGATGAATAGAGTCTTATCAAATCTTTGCGATAAGTTTATAAATGTGTTTTCAGGTTTTGCTGCAACGGTTGCCATTACCCCAATACCAATAGCTGATATTTATCCTCTAATAGGTCTTCAAATAGCCCTAGTAAGTCTAATAGCAAGTCTTTCCGGACGAAATATCAGCAAGGAAACTGCCATGGAATTTCTCTTATCTCTTGGAGGAGTAGGTCTTGCTGGAAATCTCTTTAGACTAGGAGCACAACAGTTATCTAAGCTTTTAAATCTAATCCTTCCGACTGCAGGAACTGCAGTAAGTGCGACAGTGGCTGCTATGGGGACCAAGGCCATTGGCGAGGCTAGCAAGAGCTACTATATAGAAGGTATCAATTTATCTAAGGTCAAGAAGGATTACAAAGATAGGGTTAAGGACATTAAGAAAAAAGATAAGGAAAGTGAATAAGATATTTGCCTAAGGGGATGAGCTTCCTCTTAGGTTTTTTACTTTATAAAATATTTAATCTATATTATAATTAAATTAAAGTAAGAAAAGGGGGAGTCTATGGATAAGCAGATGTCTATGGCAATTGACCTTATAGAAGATAAAAAAGAGAGTCTTCATATATGTAAGGATAACAAAAAGGTCAGTATGACTATAGAAGAAATATTTGACCATAAAAAATACGATTCGATTCTAGCTGTCACCTACTCAATATCTACGACCTTTCTCAATAAATACATCAAGGATTTTAAAAAAGCAGAGATTGTAGTTGGTATAAATGAAGATAAGGTCCAAAATTCTGTAAATCTTTTTGCCAAAAAGCTCAAAGCACAGATTAAAGAAGTCCTCAAAAACACAAGCATTAAGACCTACCAAGGCCTTGATATGGATATGAAAAGAAAGCTAGCAGAGAAATCTTTTGAAGTAAAAGTTCCTTTTGGAGTAAGTATTCATTCAAAGTTTTACCTTCTAGAAAATAGGGAAAGTGGTCACAATAGGATAATCCTAGGATCCTGTAATCTATCGGAGATGGCCTTTCAAAAAACTACAAGCCAATACGAGAATATTATAATATATGATGATAGTGAACTTTTTGCTATTTATAAGGATTATTATGAGTCTTTGGCTGATATCTTGACCAACTATTTCCCAAAAGAGCTTATGGTAACTAACAAGAAAAAGCTTGAAAATATAAAGGATACTGACTCGGTAATAGTATTGACTAACGAAGAAGTTGAAAAAATTAAGAAAAATCAAGCAATAGAGTTAATCCTAAAAGTAGAAGACTTTAAGGCAAATTCTGTAATTCCTGCTGACGCCATAGGACAGATTAAGGACATGGATGAGGATAAAAAGGCTCTTGATGATGAGAAAATCAGAGATAGTGACTTGGATAATCAAGCCTACAAGCTCGTTCGTGAATCGGTAAATAACAGAACTAAAGAGCCTACGATCAAGAAGGCCCCTGCTATCAAAAAGCTTGTCAATGACACAGTTAAGACTATAAAAGTAAATACTGATATTGAATCAGGCGACAGAACACTCTTGTTCTCAAAGCCAGAGACTAGAAATATAGGAAAAGCTAAGAGTGGCCTTCTGGTTAAAAGTGAGCTAACAGATGAATTTATTCCTTTTGGAGAAAAGAAAGATATTGAAGAAATAAGAAAGGCCCTTAGCCTCCTTGATGAGTTTATACATACTTTCGAATCCTTTGTCCACAAATACGACGATAAGTACGGGCAGAGGATTCTGGAAGCGATATTTTATGCCTTCACGGGACCATTTCTCTATGAAATTAAGAAACTAGCAAGAACTAGCGAGGAAAGAAATGATATACCCCAATTTCTATTTATTGGAGGAACTGCTGGAAGTGGGAAGTCTTCTCTTATAAAGATGATAAATAAGATGCTTGGTCTAAGTGATAAGGCCTATTACAATTTTTCAGAGCTTGCAAGCGGAGCCCAGGCCAAGGCTAACAGGGTCAAGTTAATCGAAGGATGGGCTAGGGAAGATAATGTCTATCCAATTATTATAGATGAGTTTTCTCTAGAATTTTTCACAAAGGCAAACTACGGTCGTGATCTAATATTAAACACAACAAATAGCCAAGTTGAAATCGTAAGTCCCTTTCCTGTAACTATAGGTACGACCAATGCCGACGGTTACACCCTTCCTCCCGAAGCAAGGAGAAGGTCCTATTATCTAAAAATTGACAAGAAGTTTGATGATAAATACAAGAAGGATTCTCCCTTAGTATACAAGGAGATTTATGAAAAGATGAATAATATCCTCTTTACTGATTTTTCTCTACAAATGGCAGATAGACTTGATAATAGTGATGACTATGAATGGAATCACTTTGCAGATGGATCTGGTAAGGTAGACTTTTTATATCAGACAAGGGAGATTTTTAGAGACTATTATAAGTCTTGCGGCATGCCTCTACCAAGGTATTTTCCTACTAGAAGATATACGGATGATTTTGAATCCAATCAGGAAAAATGGAGAAAGCTTTATAAGAGAGCTGGAGAGAAGGAATTTGTCTTCGATATAGAAACGGGATCGCTCTTTTTTAATACAGCGACTATAGATGAAAACAAGGGAAATTACGAAAAACCATCAGAAATCTACAAACAAGCCCTAGATCAAAGTGTACTTGTAGGAACAATTGGGGGACTAGATATAGAATTAGATGCCAAGGCCTTCTTCGAATGGATCGATGTGAGAAATCCTTACATAGAAGATTATAAGAAATTCTTAAGAGATTTCTACTATAATAAGGATAAGAAGATTAGAAAAGAAAACGGGAGAATAGTATTTCCATTAGATAAAACTTCGAAAGATAGTGATATTATAAAACAAAGCCTTATCTATATGACAAAAGATACACTTATAGAAGAAAGTGATAGAGAGATTCAATTTGATGAAGAGAAGCTCCTTAGATGGTTAGGGATTGAGGAAAGTAATATCCTATCGAAGTTTTTGGACAAGTTTAAATAAAATTGAGGAAAAGAATAAGTTATGGAATATTTTTTTAGACACAGCGAAGATCTTAGGACCAACATCAAAATGCCCCTGGTATGGGGATTTTTGCTGATTTATTTGATATTGATTTATAAACTAAGATATAAAAGAAAAATTCTTGCTATACAATTAGTGAGTTTATCATTAATAGAATTAGCTTTATTTCTTCGGTACTATGAGGGCAAGGTTTTATTTATTAGAGAAGGGCTCCCTCTTTATCATTGTAGGATTGCAGCTTTTATGATGGCGATTAGCTATTTTCGCAAAGATTATAAATTAAGCAATTATTTTGCCTGGCTTGGAATAATAGGAACGCTAACAGCATATAGTTTCCCAGATCCTTCAAAGTATCTTTGGCCACATATAACAAACTTAACCTATGTCCTTGGTCATATCTTATCGATAGGATCTGCTCTTATGATACTTACAAATGAGAGAAGAGAGCTTGATTTTAAATTGATTTGTAAAATCACACTTAGCATGAATCTTATGATTTATCTTTTAAATAAAACTGTATCAGCAAATTACGGCTACTTAAACCACTTGCCAGATTCCTTCTCCATAAGTTTACCCAGTCCAGTCTTGTATCTAGTCATAAGTTGCGGATTGATTTTTCTAATATATGGCCTTAGTAAAATTAATTTTAGGAAGATATTAAAGTTGTAATTTAAAAGAATCGATTTTTATTTTATATAGACTTTTATTTATAAAAGCAAATACAAATCCTATATTAATTTTATTGAATGGTGGTATTAATATTACTAATATACTTTATAAATATATTTAATATTTGAGCGATATATGATATAATTTATTAAAGAGATATTGACAAGGAGGGTCTTATGTTTAGGAAAATTGCAAAATTCATAAAGCTAGTATTATTTGGTCTTTTGCTAGTTTTGGGTCTAATTTTAATATACGATAGATTTTTTTCTTCCAAGAACATAGCTATTGTTCACAATAATCAAAATGTAAAGAGTATTGAGATACTTTTGACTGACAACAATGTGGCAATCAACAATATCGATACAAGTAGGATGGATATAGAAATGTGTAAGAGAAAGATAGAAGGAGCTGATGGGGTAATTTTTGCTGGAGGAAACGACTTTGATCCAGAAATTTACGGTGGAGATAGGTCCTTGGTAGAAGAGTATAGTAGAGAAGACGATGATAAGAGTCTTGCTATTCTAGATTATACAATAGGACTAAAAAAGCCAATTCTAGGTATCTGTAGGGGTATGCAGCTTATTAATATCTATTATGGTGGAAGTCTCTATGATGATATAGGAAAACAATTCTCTACTCAAATAGTCCACAGAGGAAGTGATAAGGCCCTTACTTATCATGAGATAAATATAAGCGAAGGAACTAGCCTTTCGAAAATTGTTAAATCTGATAGGATTGAGGTTAATTCTTACCATCATGAGGGGATCAAAGATTTGGCAGAAGGCTTAAGTGTGAGTGCTACAAGCGATGATGGCCTAATAGAGGTAATAGAAAATCCTTATTACTCTTACATGCTAGGAGTGCAGTGGCACCCAGAGCTTTCTTATGAAAATGATAAATACTCTAAAAAAATCCTAAAAGATTTTGTAAAACATTCGAATGCGGGTAAGAATTAACTATGAACTATGTAAATGACTATGAAAAAATTGGCAAAATTGGAAAATATAAGAAATATATCTTAATGAGCAAGTCTCTCAGAAGGAGGGACTTGCTTAGTTTTCTTATGCCAGAAATTGATTCTATAAGAATCGATGAAAGAGCTATCGAAGAAAAATATATGGAAAAGTACAAGGACTGTGGCTTTATAGAAAGAGCCGGCAAGACCTGCGCCGAGATTGCCAAGGCTAAATCCGATGTCGATTTAGTCAAAGATTGCCTTCATATATCATCTGATACTATGGTTATCCTAGATGATAAAATATATGGTAAGCCAAGAGACATGGCCGAGGCGAGGGATATGTTTATGTCATATTTTGGCAAAAGTCACTTTGTAATAACTGGAGTCTGCTTAAGGAGCAAAAATTATTTGGATGTTTTTTATTCTATAGCCGAAGTTAGATTTACCGATTACTATAAGGCATTGGATGAAATAATAGATGGGTATTTAAGGGAAGAAAATGTTATGGATAAGGCTGGGGCCTATGGGATCCAAGACCTAGATCCAAGGCTAATTTCTTTTATTAATGGAGATATAAATACTATAATTGGCCTTCCTGTTAGTGAAGTAAGTAGAAGAATTTTAGGAGAGTAAAATTGATAAAATATGTTTTGTGGGACGTTGATGGAACTTTATTAAACTTCCACTTGGTCGAAGAAAATGCTATTAGGGCTTGTTTTGATGAATACGGTTTGGGAGACTTGTCAGATGATAGGCTAGCAGTTTATAGAAAGATTAATAATAAATACTGGAAGGCTCTTGAAAGGGGAGAAATCACGAGACTTGAAGTGTTAGAAGGGAGATTTAGAGAGTTTTTCCAAAAATTCGGATACGACACAGATATAGTAAGTGACTTTAATATCTCCTTCCAAGAAAACTTAGGAAAGACCTATGTTTTTAATTATAAGGCCTATGAAACTGTAAATAAGCTAGGAGATAGATACAAACAATACGCAGCAACTAATGGTTCTGCTATAGCCCAAGAGGGAAAGCTTAAAGGAGCAGGTCTCGATACTATCTTTGAAGACGTCTTTATATCTGAAAAAATCGGATTTGAAAAGCCAAGCAAGGAGTTTTTCGATTATATCTTCGATACTATTGGATCTAGGGAGAAGTCTCAATATGTGATAATAGGAGATTCCTTGACTTCAGATATTAAAGGTGGGAATAATGCAGGTATCAAGACTATATGGTTTAATCCTGATAGGCTTGAAAAGGATAAAGATATTGATTTCGATTATGAAGTAAATAGCTTAGAAGAAGTGCTCGATATATTGTAGGTTACTATGGACGAAAAGATTATAAAAGATAAGCTATTGGAAAATTTCCTAAAATATGTATCTATTCCTAGCCAATCGAATGAAGAAAGTAAAGAAATCCCCTCTAGCGAGGGCCAGCTAGTTCTAGCTAAGAAACTTGCCAAAGAATTAGAAGAGCTTGGAGCAAAAAACATTAGGATAAATGAATATGGAGTATTGCAAGCGGTAATTGAAGCTAGGGGAGTTGATGAAAGAGATACTCCAAAAATCGGCTGGGTTTGCCATCTAGATACGGTTGATGTTGGTCTAAGTCCTGATATAAATCCTAGAATTGTAAAATCCTACGATGGGGCAGACATTATCCTAGATTCAAGTGAAAATATTTTACTTAGCCCAAATGAAGAAAAAAGCCTAGCTAATTACTTGGGAGATGACTTAATAGTCACAGATGGCAAGTCTGTTCTTGGGGCTGATAACAAGGCTGCTATAGCCAATGTTATGACAGCTATCTGGTATCTTAGAGAAAACTCATCGATAGATCACGGGAAGATTTATCTAACCTTTGTGCCTGATGAGGAAATTGGCCTAAGAGGAGTGCGAAAGATTGACTTCGATAATTTTGATGTTGATTTTGCCTACACTATTGATTGCTGTGAGCTTGGGGAGCTTGTCTATGAAACCTTTAATGCAGCAAGTGGACGCCTTAAAATTAAAGGTATTAGTGCCCATCCCATGTCTTCTAAAAATAAGCTCGTAAATCCTATAATGATAGCCCATGATTTTATATCTATGCTAGATAGAAGTAAGATGCCCGAGCATACAGAAGGTAGGGAAGGATATATTTGGATAACAGATATTAATTCTGATGTTGTTAATTGCGAGGTAAAATTCAACATAAGAGATCACGATAAGGTAAAATTTCTTGATAAAAAATCTTATCTAATGAAAATTACGGATTTACTCAAAGAAAGATATAAGAAGGCAGACATCGAAATTAAGATAGAAGATACCTATGCCAATATTTTAGATAGCGTAAATGAAGATAATTACCTTGCTATAGAAAAACTAAAAAAAGCTTTCGCAAAACTTGAAATCACACCTAAGATTATTCCTATGAGGGGAGGGACCGATGGCTCTTATCTATCTACAAGGAATATCCTAACCCCAAATTATTTTACAGGAGCTCATAATTTTCACTCAAACAAGGAATTCATGCCTATGGATTCTTTCTACAAGTCATTCTTGGTAACTTTAGAACTTATGAGATCTTAGTGAAATTATAGCGATATTGACTAAAAATGGTATATTAAATTAGTAATTGATAATTTTTATAAGGAGGAAATATGGATAAAAGTGGGCCCGATCTGAGGCTTAATTAAATAAGGCTAGTTGAGGTTTACTTTTTCTGCCTCGATTAGCTAGTCTAATGGAGGTATAAATGACAGATAAAAATTATGATGTAGAAAGGCTCAACAGGACTCAAGAGATGATCAACAAGATGGATCCTGTTGATATAGCGGACAAACTTGAAATTCTGCCAGAAAAGGATGTGGCAATTTGGATAAAGCTACTTAAAAAGGATCTCTTGGCAGATGCTTTTACAGAATTAAAAGCTGAAAATAAGGCGAGAGTTGTAAATATCCTATCAGAAGAGAAGATTAAGGACTTGGTAAGAGATTTGGACGAAGATGAGCTTGTAGATACTTTACAGGAACTTCCTGCAAATATTACCAAGAAGCTTATGACTTTCCACATAGATAAGGATAGGAGAAAGGTCGTAAATGAGCTTTTAGGCTATCCAAAAGAGTCGGTAGGCTCTATCATGACAGTAAACTTCTTGTCAGTTAAGGAAAATATTAGTCCAAAACAAGCTCTAGAGAAGGTAATGGCATCAGATCTCGATGCGGAAAAGCTTGAGCAGATATGGCTTACCAACAACTCCCTTGTCTTGATTGGCTTTGTCTATATTGCAGATCTTATTAGATACCAAGATAAGTCTCTAAAGGATTTAGCTAACAGCATAAACGCAACTGTTAATCCTAACGATGACCAAGAAGTTGTAGCAAAACTTTCCTATAAGTATGATTTGGGGGAAGTACCTGTAGTCGATTCTGAAAATAGGCTAATCGGTATCGTGCCAGCAGAAGATGTAATTGATGTTGCTCATGAAGAGTTCCAAGAGGATATGTCAAATATTACAGGTATTTCTGATAATTCTGAGTCTTACTTAGTTGAATCAAGCTTTAAAATCGCAAAGGCAAGGACTACATGGCTTATCATATGCCTACTTACAGCTACTATGACAGGATTCATAATCCACAAATATGAAAACCTACTAGCAAGTGCAGTTGCCCTAACCGCCTATATTCCTATGCTTATGGATTCAGGTGGAAATGCTGGAAGTCAGGCATCTACAACTGTGATTACATCTCTATATAGAGGAGAAATAGGCTTTAAAGATTTCTTTAGAGTCATACTCAAGGAAGCAAGTATAGGTATAATTACTGGAATTATTCTTGTAATTATAAACTTTGTAAGGTTAATGCTTATGGATCAAGCACAAATCGGTGTCAATCTTACGGTCTCTATAACCCTTTTGCTTACAATAATATTCTCCAAAGTCATGGGTGGAATATTGCCACTAGTAGCGGAGAAATTTGACATAGACCCAACAGTTATGGCTGGACCACTCATCACGACCATAGTTGATACACTCGTACTTCTTATTTATTTTGAAGTTGCATCAATCTTATTAGGACTTTAATATTAATTTAACTTAACCCTTAATCAGCAAAATGATTGAGGGTTTTATTTTATGATAAGTTGTAAAATTAAATGCGACACTAGAATAAAATAGAAAACTCATA
>JAQEDR010000022.1 GCA_027669155.1 Peptoniphilaceae bacterium AM52-5BH
TGCACGAACTTAGTTTGCTTTAGGTGTCGCGATATTATTTGCAATTCATCAAAATAAAAAATAATGGTGTTATAGAGTATAGTTTCCAAAAAGAAATACTATCTCTAGATTTATATTATAAGGCCAAGTTATTAATTTAACAAGTAAATATAATTAAAGTTAAGAGGCTGGCCTTATAAATAAGCTCCCTTTCTTAATTTATAGGGATTTTTTAGTAGAAATTATTTTAATTGCTTTTTTGTTATCGTATATATTGTCAACAACACTAGTGGAATCTATTTACTCATATGGCAAGGCCTATTTTTTATATACCTTCCTGCGTTTGGGAAATTAATTTGCTATTGTTAACAAAAAACAAATCCTCAAGCAAAAATTTAATTTGCCTAAGGATTTGTCATAATTATTCTAGCGACCTCCGCCGCCACCTCCACCGAAACTTCCGCCTCCGCCGCCAAAGGATGTGCTTCCTCCAGCTCCAGCTGATGTAAAGCTTGCTATATTAGCTTGGGCCATAGTGGAGTAGTTTCTTGAATTTGTAATCATATAGTAGTTAAAGACTGAGTTGTTGCTATAGTTTGGATAAGTTTTTTCTAGGTTTTTGAAGACCTTATCACTTATGCCGTAAATTGCTGCATATATTAGGAAGTAGTCCCAAATATGAACTTCATTAGCATCTCTTTCTTCTATCAAGGAATAATCTTCTAGATAATTTCTAAACTTGATTAGATTTTCGTAAAGGTCAACTCCCTTAGGAGTAACTTCAAGCTCGGATCCTTCTCTCCTAGTCTTAGCGAATTTCTTCTCAAATCTTATATCTTTTAAGTATTCTCCTGCCTTTAGGCCATCCCTTGAACTAGGTAAGAAGTCTTCATAGAAGTCTTCTGTGATTTCCTTGTTTTTCTTGAAGTATTTTTGGATGTTTTTGTTTGAGATAAGACCGTCTTTGGAGTATTCTTGTGACTTTTCGATTATATCAAAGAAGGCTTCCTCCATCTTGCCCATATCAGTAGGTTTGTCGAGGATTCTTATCTTGGCATTTTTATCATTTTTCTTATTAGCTTCGATTTCGATATTTTTATCGTAAATCCATTTTAGGATGAAGGCGTTCATGTAATTGCCTGGGCTTATCTCAAAATGATAGGCTTTTTCTGCCAGTAGATAAGTGTCTTCTATATGGGAAGGGTAAGGGATATCCCTAAAGTATTGATCTTTGAAGGTCTTGGCCTTTTTGAGAGCATGAGCATTTCTAATGTTATTCTCATCAAAATGGAGCTTACTAGCCCTAACTCCAAGAAATATTGATCCTAATCCTAGAAGGATAACAAAGGGGGCGATTACTTTGACATACCAAGGAATTGGGTCAGTATTAGCTTCTCCTTCGCTCTCTTCCCATTTTGATCCCTTAACTGCCATATTGGCATAATCATCGAATGTCTTATCTTCCTTGTAGGATGTATTAAAATAGCCCTTAGGGAATTTGAGCATAATAGTCGTATAGTCAACTTCTCCCTTAGATTTAAGTACTATATTTCCGTCGATATTATGGATATCTCCAACTAGGCCAAAGCCCCACATCTTTACATTTCGATCGAAAGGCTCAAAGCCTTTGATATTGATATTTACCCTTTCTGGCTTGGGGTCAAAATTTTCTCCGACAAATTGGAAAAAGAGCATATCACTGTCTTCAAGGCCAATTATTACAGGATTTATCTTGTAAGATAGCTCGTAGGTGTTTTTTCCGTATTTGGAGATCCCCCAAATGAGTTCTGTCTCATCCTCCCTATCACTTCTTCCATATTTATAGGCTTTTTCTTCAAAAGAAAGGTCCGAATCCCAAGGATTCATTTCACTAAAGTTCTTGCCTAGGGAAGGGGAAGTTAGGGAGAAGTCTTCTATTTTTATTCCTCTTAAATTTTCTATTAATTTGTATCTTTCGGTATAATCTCTTTCGTCTTCATCTATTTGCCAAAGCTCTTCTACACTTCCTACACCATTTTTGTCGATTGTGACATCCATATCTAGTGAATCGAAACTATCGGCAAGTGAGATTCTAGGAAGTAGAAAAAGGATAAGGGCTAGAAGATATTTGCTTAGTTTTTTAATTTTCATAAGGCTCCTATTTAAATTTCGGTACAGTAGATGATTCGCTTGTATTTTCGAAATAATCTTTAGTATGAACAGAAAAAATATTAGCAAGGATATTTGCAGGAAAAGATTTTATCTTTCTGTTAAGTTTAGTTACGGTGTCATTATAGACCATTCTCAAATGTCTAAGAGTTTCTTCGTGTTTTGTCATAGACTCCATAGTCTCCTTGTATAGGTCGCTTGTTTTAAGATTTGGATAGTTTTCTGCGACTGCATAGAAGGAAGAAATAGCTTTTCCAAATTCTCTATTCTCACTTTCGACTTCCTTTGCACCTGAAGTTCTATTAACACCTGTCCTGTTCTTTGTGATTTTCTCTAGGGCTTCAATTTCAAATTCGCTGTAGTCCTTGGTCATATCGATTAAGTTATTTAGGCTGTCCCGTCTAGCTTGAAGTCCAGTTGCGATTTGAGCCATGGAGTTTTCTACCATCTCATTAAGCCTTACAAAAGTATTGTAAGTTGTAATTGAATATATGACAATTACAAGTATTAGAATAATCAAAATTATTAATAGGGTCATATTTTCCTCCTTTGATATTTTATACCCAGAGAACTTATCATCAAATCGTTGACAAAAAATGGGCCAAGATGTAAAATCCTCTTAAGTTAGGGGAGGGCAAATTTAGATGCCAGCCCCTTTGATTGTGTAAGGAAGGTTATCATGGAAAAAAATATTTTGAAAAGAACTTTCGATAAGGCTACAGAAAATCCTGCCTTTGTTTTGTCCATGGGATTTTTGATTTTGATAAGTCTGGGGGGACTTATCCTATCTACTCCCTATGTGAGTCAAAGTGGCAAGAGCACTGGTCTAATCGATTCGTTTTTTGTCGCGGCAAGTGCTTCTTGTGTTACGGGGCTAACTCCGTTAAATACAGGTCTATACTGGAACAGCCTGGGCCATCTTGTAATTATTATTTTGATCCAAATTGGTGGACTTGGAATTATGACCCTGGCATCACTAATTCCTTTAATTTTAAGGAAGAAAATCGGTATAAAGTCTAGGCAAATACTAAAAGAGCAGCTCAATGTAGAAAGTATGGAGGGCATGGTAAGACTTTTTAAATATGTCCTTGCCTTTACTCTGATAGTTGAAGCTTTGGGAGCCCTATTTCTTTCTATAAGATTTATCCCGACCTATGGATGGGGAAAGGGGATTTGGTATTCAATCTTTCACTCTATATCAGCATTTTGCAATGCAGGGTTTGATATATTGGGAGATTCGATTTATCCTTTAAGGAAAGATCTTTTGGTAAATACAACTCTCATGGCCTTGATTGTTATAGGTGGACTTGGCTTTATGGTTACAAGCGAGTTTTTCTATAGGAGGAAGTTTAAGCAAGTCTCAACTCACTCAAAGCTTGTTTTGATTATTAATGCAGTATTGATTTTATTTGGAGCTTTAGGATTCTTACTTCTAGAGTCAATCCAAAAGGGGGTCCTTATCGGAGAAGGGCTTAAGGGATCTATAATAGAGTCCTTCTTCCAATCAGTCTCAGCTAGGACTGCTGGATTTTATTCGGTTAATCTTTCAAATATTAAAGATTCGACCTCGCTTTTACTGATAGGCCTTATGTTTATAGGAGGATCTCCAGGATCGACTGCAGGAGGTATCAAGACTACGACCTTTGGAGTTTTAGTTCTTGCGACATATTCTGTAATCAAAGGGCAGAAGGAACCGGTTGTATTTAACAAGCACATAGGAGATGAGACTATAAAAAAAGCAATATCTATCTTTATGATTTCTCTTGCCATAGTATTGATGGTGACTTTCATCATTACTATTACAGATAACTTTGACTTGATAGATACCCTTTATGAAGTCGTCTCTGCCCTTGCAACAGTAGGAGCTAGCAGGGGGATTACGGCAAATCTTTCAAGAATCGCCAAGGTCCTAATAGGTCTTTGTATGTATTTAGGTAGGATTGGTCCAATGACTATGGCCCTTGCCTTTGGTCTAAAGCCAGATGAGAAGTTAATCAGATATCCAGAGTGTTTTATTAGTATAGGTTAGGAGAAATTATGGAAAAAAATGTTATTGTTTTAGGTCTCGGAAGATTTGGTTACGCTGTAGCTACCAAGCTTTTCGAGAAGGGAGTCTATGTAACAGCAGTAGATTCTAATTACAAGAAAGTAGAAAAAATCGCAAACTTTGTATCAAGTGCTGCCCAAGCAGATATAACAGAAGAAGTCGCTATGAAGTCTTTGGGAATAAACAACTATGATGTGGCAATAATTGCAACAGGAACAGATATCGAGGCATCAATAGAATCTACTTTGATATGCAAGGATAGCGGAGTAGATAAGGTTATAGCCAAGGCTACAAGCCAATCACACGCTAGGATCCTTATAAAAATTGGTGCCGATCAGATAGTATATCCTGAGCTTGATACAGGAGAAAGACTTGCAAGATCTCTTGCAGGATCTAATCTTTTAGAGCTTATTCAATTCTCAAATGATTTCTCATTGATAGAGATAAAGGCCCATGAGGATTGGATAGGGAAGTCTCTTATAGAGCTTGACTTTAGAAAGGCTTACAAGATGAATGTGGTTGCCTTTGAAAGAGATGGCCAGATGCTAATGGATATAGATCCCAGCACATATATTAAAAAAGACGATATCCTAGTTCTAATAGGAGATAATGAAAACGCTAAAGCTCTTGAGGAAAAATCGTAATTAGGAAAACGTGGTAAAGCTTGAAATATTGATAAATAATAAACAAAGATATTGATGAGAAAAAGTTTGCATAAAAAGTTTGCATAAATAGAAAAATGATGATATAATAAAATCAGCTATTAAATAGCTAGGTTTTTCATTATTAATTCCTTATAGTTTTCCCTTAGAAAACTAGGACTAACTTATTCTTTTCTATAATGAAGGAGGGCTCTAGGAGCCCTTTTTCTGTGTCCGAAATTATAATTTGGGTATAATAAGAAAAAAGAAGGAGATAAAATATGTATAATCCATATTATTTTGGGTCAATGTATTTTGACAAGACCTATTTTCTAGTCATAATAGGTGTCATTATATCAATGATTGCCCAGGCTAATATCCAAAAAGCCTTTAACAAATATAGTAAAATTAAATCCAAAAAGGGTATAACAGGCTACCAAGCAGCGAAATATATACTCGATACAAACTCATACAATGATATTTCTATAAAAAAGATTGGAGGAAGTTTGTCAGATTACTTCAATCCTGCTACCAAGGAAGTCGCCCTATCTGGGGACTCCTTTACTGATACTTCTATAGCATCTATCGCTGTAGCAGCCCACGAGTGCGGCCACGTCATCCAATACAAGGAAGGCTACACTCCTTTGAGGGTTAAGTCTTGGCTGGTACCTGCGGTAAACTTTGGATCAAAGCTTGCCTTTCCAGTTATACTTTTAGGAATTTTCCTATCCCAACAGAAGCTCTTAGACCTAGGACTAATACTTTTCTCCCTTGCTCTAATATTTCAGTTGGTAACTCTTCCTGTGGAGTTTGATGCTTCAAGAAGGGCTATAAGAGTAATAGACGAAAGTGGCATGCTTCATGGCGAAGAGCTTGATGGAGCAAAAGCTATGCTAAAAGCAGCAGCCTTTACCTATGTAGCAGCGACCCTATCCACAGCCCTACAATTGTTGAGACTATTTCTCCTTTATGGGAATAGGAATAATAGGAGAGATTAGTAGATAAAATAACTCCTGCTAGGATTTAATTCCTCTGTGGGAGTTTTCTTAAATTTTTATTAGCTTTAAGCAAAGATAAGCTACTTGCAATCATCTTGCTAAATAGTACAATTTTACTAGGAATCATTTAGATTCTTTATTTTTAAAGAAGAAGGTCAGAGATAGTCAACTATTTGACTTGATTAATATATAGAAAGAGTGGTGAATTATGGCAGGTCTTACTTCAGAAATCGAAAGATTTCTAAAAATGATGTTAGAAGATTCTGTTGATGGGATGCTTGAAATCGGCAGGAATGACTTGGCGACACGTTTTGATTGTGCACCTAGTCAGATAAACTACGTTCTTTCTACGAGATTTACCCCATATAATGGGTATCTTATAGAAAGCAAGCGTGGAGGCAATGGATTTATAAAGATCATAACTGTTGTGGATGAGGATTCTTATATTTCTTATTTGATCAAAAATCTTAAGAAAAGTATGAGCCAGAACAATGCCGAAAGTCTCTTTAAAGACTTGTTGAGGAGAGAATACTTTACAGAAAACGAGTATTTGATGGCAAGATATGCCACAAGCGATAAGGCTCTTTCAAAAATAAGTGAAGTTAAGGATAGAAATGCCGTAAGAAGTGATGTTATTAGAAATATTCTCTTAAGTCTTATGGCAAGGAGTAACTAAGATGAAATGTGATAAATGCGATAATGAAGCGACTGTTACAGTCAAAACTATAATAAATGGACAAGAGAAGAACTTCCACCTTTGCAATGATTGCCTTGTAAAATTCACCGATGTATCAGTTGATGAAAATGGCAAGATCAAAGATGGAGAAGGAAATCTCAACAGAAAAAATATAGAAGATTTGATAGAGGAGTTTATGCCTAGCCTTGAGGAGGTCATAGATTCCTACTACGATTATAGATTTAAGGAGAACAATTATTCCTATGGGCTTTTAAATAACCTAGGAGATGAGACTTGCCCAACTTGCGGTAATCTTTCATCAAATATAAAACATGGAGTATTTGCTTGCCCAGATTGTTACAAACTTGATGATAAGCTTACAACAAAGACCCTAAGGACCTACAACAATCTAAGGGCCTATGAGGGGAAATTTCCTAGAAAAGAGAGAAACTTTAAGGATATAGCAAGTAAGATTAAAAATCTTCAAGAAAAACTCCAAGTTTCAGTAGAAATAGAAGATTATGAACAAGCTCAAAGCATAAAAGAGCAAATTGATGAACTAAATATGCAGGTGAGAAATTGATAGAATACAGCAAGGACATAATACTTTCTTCAAATTTCTCTCTAAGAAGAAACCTTGAAGGCTTTGACTTTCCAGCTAGCATGACACTTGAGGCGAGCAAGGAAGTAATAGAGATCTTTAGGAAAATTTATGGAGATAAACTAATTCTTCTAGAAGATTTAGGAGAAGATGAGCTAAATCAGTTGATAAACTCATTTGTCCTATCAGAAGATTGTCCAAACAAGCTTTCTGAAATCGGCCTCGTCATAGAAGATGATTATATATTGACGATTAACGACAGGGACCATTTGGCAATTAACATAAGAGATTTCAATCTCGATTTAAAATCTGCCTATAAGAAGGCTTATATAATAGAAGAAAAGCTTGATGAAATCCTAGATTTTGCATTCTCCCAAGAGTTTGGCTACCTAACCCAAGACGCAAGAAACGCGGGATCTGGAGTAGAGGTTTTCGTCAAGGCCTTTCTCTTTGCTATGGTTGATGACGACAAGGTCTATTTTGGCCTAAAACAAAGCCTCCTCCACGAAAGAATCTATATTGATAAGTTCCTTCCAAAATACTACAAGAGATATGCAGACGATATCTATATTCTAAAAAACATAGGAAATTACTGGAAGGATATGGACGAATCTATGGATAAGTTCGAGAAGGCTTTGGACACTCTTGTCAGAAATGAGAGAAGATTTAGAAGAGACTATCAAGTTTTAAATAGTATAAAAGATGAAGAAATAGAAGATTATATAGAGATAATGGAAAATAACCTCAAGTTGGGCATGGATAAGAGCCTAGAGCTTATGAGTAAGGATATATATGGCCTTAAGAAATACAAGATCCTAGGCTTTGACACAGACTTTACAAATGAGGAGCTCGACTATCTAATATTTAATCTTACTAAGAATAAGTATAAGGGAAATAGGGACGAAGATAGATACCTATTTCTTAAGGAATATATTAAGGAGCGATAATGGAAAATAATAGACTAAACAGACTTACCTCCCAGGCAAGAAGAGAGTCTTATTCCTTAAACCACGACTATATAGGAAGCGAGCACTTGCTTCTTGCTCTGATGAAGACAGGCTCTCTTGCGAACAAGGCCTTGGAAAAAAGCGGGGCCAACTACGATCTTTTTAGGTCCATAGTAATAAATAATATAGGCAGGGGAAATTCCCAAAGACCTGCTACAGAATTTTCTAAGAAAGTAAGGACGATTTTCGAAAAGGCTAGAGAAATCGCTATGGCGAGAAAAAGCTCTGTAGTTAGTGAAGAAGATATCCTCCTTGCTATAATAAATGATGACGATTCCTTTACCAATCTCATGTTTCTCCTATCAGGACTTGATAAAAAGGTCATAGCGAAAAACTTAGACGATATGCTAAAGGAAGTCTACAAGATGAAGGGATCATCTTCAAATTTTTCTGAAAATGTGACTAAATACACAAATGACTTAAATGAACTAGCAGAAAATGAAAAAATCGATCCTGTCATAGGAAGAGATACAGAAATCGAAAGACTTGTACAAATCCTAATGAGAAGGAGAAAGAATAATCCTATCCTAATCGGAGCTCCAGGAGTGGGTAAGACTGCCATAGCAGAAGGGCTTGCCCAAAGGATTGTGGCAGGAGATGTGCCAAAGATAATTAAGGATAAGAGGATCCTAAGCCTTGACCTTGCTAGCATGATTGCAGGAAGTAAATACAGGGGAGACTTTGAAGATAGACTCAAGAAACTCTTTGAGGAAATTGGCAAAAGGGATGATGTAATTCTATTTATAGACGAATTCCACATGGTTCTAGGAGCAGGAGCCTCTGAAGGCTCAATGGATGCGGCAAACATCCTAAAACCAATCCTTGCCAAGGGAGAAATCCAAATCATGGGAGCAACTACAATCGAAGAATACAGAAAGAATGTCGAAAAAGACTCAGCCCTCAGCCGTCGTATGCAACCAATCCAAGTCGACGAGCCAAGCCTTGAAGATGCTAGAAAAATTATCCAAGGGCTAAAGGATAAATACGAAGACCACCATGGGGTAGAGATTACAGATGAGGCCGTAGAAGCTGCGGTAGAACTATCTGATAGATATATCTCTGACCGCTTCCTACCAGATAAGGCCATAGATTTAATAGATGAGGCAGGTTCTAAGATTAGGATAGCTGCCTTTCAAAAAGAAGACGACTCAGCTTCTAACGAGGATAAGCTAGAAAAGCTTAACAAAGAAAAAGAAAAAGCCGTAAGAGATCAAGATTTTGAAAGGGCAGCAGAGCTTAGGGATAAGATAAACCAAGCGAAGTTTGACCTTGAAATTGAAAAGGAAAAAGAAAAGGAAGAGAAGGATAAACTATTCATATCCTATGACGATATAGCAAGTATTGTGGCAAACTGGTCCAAGGTCCCAGTAGAAAAACTCACAGAAGATGAGATGAAAAAATACGCTAACTTAGACGAAGACCTAAAACTATCAGTAATCGGTCAAAAGGAAGCTATAGATTCAGTAGCAAGATCAATCAAAAGAGCAAGAGTAGGACTAAAAGATCCTAAAAAACCAATCGGATCCTTTATCTTTGTAGGACCAACTGGTGTCGGAAAGACATATCTTGCCAAAACACTCGCCCAAAATCTATTTGGATCAGAAGATAAGCTAATAAGGATGGATATGAGTGAATATATGGAAAAATTCGCCGTATCAAGACTTGTAGGTTCTCCTCCAGGATATGTGGGCTATGAAGAAGGTGGACAACTAACAGAAGCTGTAAGGACAAATCCTTACTCAGTAATACTTTTCGACGAGATAGAAAAGGCTCACCCAGATGTCTTCAACCTCCTCTTACAAATCCTAGATGACGGAAGACTAACAGACGGCCAAGGAAGAACGGTAGATTTCAAAAACACTATCATAATCATGACGAGCAATGTCGGTGTCAGAAGTCTTTCTACAAGTAAGAGCATAGGATTTGATCTTGGCGATCAAAAAGAAGCAGAAGAAGAAAGAACATCTGAAATAATAGAAAAAGCCATCAAAGACTCCTTTGCGCCAGAATTTCTAAATAGGCTTGACCAAGTCATAATGTTTAAGCCACTAGGAGAAGCTGAAATAGAAGAAATTTCAGGTCTAATGCTTGAAAAAACAAGAGAAAGACTAAACGAAATCGACCTAGACATAATCTATGACCAAAAGGTCGTAAAACTTCTAGCCAAAGAAGGCTTCGACCCAGAATACGGGGCAAGACCGCTAGAACGTCACATAACAAAAATGATCGACGATAGACTAGCGGAAGATATCTTAGACGGAAAACTAAAAAGAGACGAAACAATTAGGATTTCAGTTAGAAAAGATAGCCTAGTCTTTAGAAACATAAGCAAAGAGAAAAGTAGAAGAGAAAAGAAAAAAGAACTTGAAAAAGTAACAAACTAAGATAAAGCCATTCCCTTAGGGGAGTGGTTTTTTTTGAGGAAATAATAGTATTTTCATTTTTCTTTAATATATTATATAATAGAAATATATCATAGAGATTTTAGCTAATACATTTTCTATTTTCTAGAAATTTCTTTTTATCTGTCTTTTCTAGGAAAAGTATTGTGCTGCTTAAAATCTAGAAAAGGGAGGAAAAATGAAAAAGATTATTGGTAAGCTATTAGCCTTATCTGCTGCCCTAGTTCTTACATCTTGTGGCGGTAAGGATAAGAAGGCTAGCTCAGGAGAAAATGAAAGTGTGGATAAGGAAGCTAATATAAAGATTTCTGTTCAATTGGAAGAAGACTGGATGGAGCATTATGAGGCTGCTGCAGAAAGAGTTAAGAAAGAATTTCCTAATGCTGAAATCGAGCTTAGAACAATAGGCGGTTTGGAGCATATAGAAATAATCGACTCCACAGATGCGAATAATGAAGACGTAGCAGACCTATTTTGTATACCAGCTGATAGACTAGCAGGTCTTGTAGGAAATGAAGTTTTAGGAGCCATAGATTCTCAAAAACTTGCCGGAGAGATTGGCGGATGGGATGATTTCGATAGTGGACTAGGTGGAGAGTTCAAAGTAGATGGAGAATACTTTGCCTTTCCTTACAATATCGAAACTCTAATTACCTATGTAAATACTGCAAATGCAAAGGAAAAAGGAATTGATTTAGAAAAAGATATAGAAATAGGTGACGTGAAGGATGAATCAACAGTCCTATTTCCTGCCTTTGATGCTTGGTATGGAGTAGCTGCGACAAACTCATCAAACATCGAACTTTTAGGGAAAAATGAGGACGGTACCTTCTTTTCTGATATGACTAAAGAATGGGATGAGCTTGATGAATCACAACAAGCAACTATAAAGGGCCTTTATGAATATTGGAAAAAACACAACGAAGCCGGAACTCAACTCTTCGATCCAGATGCAGGTTGGGGCTATGTAGATGAAACATTCAAGCCAGGAAATGGCGGAGTCGCAAGACTTGGTGGAGCTTGGGATGCACAAGCCATATCAAAACAAGCAGGAGAGGGAAATCTCGCGATTTATCCTATGGAAAAACTCACCCTAGCTGGAAAAGCCCTAGCTCACTGGCAAAGTGGTTGGGGACTTGCTATAAATGCAAGACTAGAAGAAGATGCGGAGAAGAAAGCCCTAGCTGAAGCTATGATTAAAGAGTTAGTTAATCCAGAATATGCCGAAGACTTATACAAGTATTCAGGAAAAATTCTTGAAAATGTATCAGCAGAGGAATATCAAAATTCAAACCTTGATCAAATAGATAAGGATATAATCGAAGCTACTATTGACTCATACAAGAAGGCTCCATCAAGACCATTGTTTAAGGAATGGGGAGATGTTTGGGATACCTACTCAAATGCAGTTCTTTCTTGGAACTCTGTAAATCCTCAAAATGAGGAAGAGGCTTATAAGGCACTCAAAGCTTCATTTGAGTCTATGATGGCAAACTTTAAATAAGAAAAGAATCTAATATTAAGATTTGCTCCCGAAGGCTGTTTTACCTATAGCCTTGGGAGCTTTTTAATTTAAATGCATTCACGAATTTTCTGTGAAATTTCACACAAAAAACAATCGAAGCTTTCTTTGGAAGTCCTTTTCCTTTTTTGGGTTTTAAGATTTATAAAATTTGTATAATTGTATTATTTTAAAATTATTTTTTTCTCTCAAAGTCTATTTATAGCATTTATGATTTAATTTTTTATAATTTGTTTTATGTTTATTCTGTCCTAAATAACAGGATAAAATCAAGCTTTATACTTGAAATTTCTATATTTATGCTCTAGATTTACGAAAATTTGGTGTCTAAACTTACTAAAAATAGATAAATTAATTTATAATAAATGCTATATTTTCAACATTCAAAAATTGTATAAAAATTAACAAGACCTTAGAAAGAAAATGTCCAACTACTTCCATTTATTTTCAAACTAATGTATAATATATATACAGAATCAAATAACGTTTTCACAAGAAGTGAAAACAAGGGAGGATTTTATGAAAAACAAATTAAAGATGTTGATGGCTTTATCGCTATCAGTAGTACTTGCTGCATGTGGCGGTAAGGGAGCGGACAAGGGTGAAGAAGCTGCCGCTGATCCAGGAGATGTTTCAGGAAAGATTTCCGTTCAAGTTGAAAAAGAATGGATGGATCATTACGAGAAAGCTGCTGAGAGAGTTAAGGAAAAATATCCTAATGCAGAAATCGAACTTAAAGAAGTTGGAGCTTTCGACCACTTGGATATCCTTGATCAAACAGATGCCAACAACGAAGATGTTGCTGACCTTTTTGCAATTCCAGCAGACAGACTTGTTGGACTTGTAAACAATGACATTCTTGGTGCAATCGACTCTAAAACTCTTGCTGATGAAATAGGTGGCTGGGATGATTTTGATGCTGGAATTGGCGGCAATTTCAATATCGATGGCGAATACTTTGCTTTCCCATACAATATCGAAACTCTAATTACTTATGTAAATAAGAAAAATGCTGAAGAAAAGGGAGTTGACCTCTCTAAACCAATCGAGCTTAATGACGTAGCTGATGAGTCAACAGTTCTTCTTCCAATATTCGATGCTTGGTACGGAGTTGCTGCAACAAACTCATCAAATATCGAGCTTCTAGGTAAAGATGACGAAGGAAACTTATACTCAGATTTAACTAAAGATTGGAAAGACCTTGAGCCAGAAAAACAAGCTACAATTAAAGCTTTGTTTGAATATTGGAAGAAACACAACGACGCTGGCACACAACTATTTGACCCAGATGCAGGTTGGGGATATATAGACGATACCTTCAAAGAAGGCAAAGGCGGAGTTGCTAGAATTGGTGGCGCTTGGGATGCTGCTCCAATTTCTGAACAAGCAGGTGAAGGAAACCTTGAAGTTTATCCAATTGACAACATTACTATAGATGGAAAGGCTCTAAATCACTGGCAAGGTGGTTGGGGACTTGCTATAAATGCTAGAATCGAAGAAGATGCTAACAAGAAAGCAATAGCTAACGAAATGATTAAACAAATTGTAAATCCTGAATTTGCAGTAGATTTATATAAATCTACAGGTAAGATTCTTGAAAATGTAAACAATGATACTTACCAAGCATCAGACTTAGCAGATTCTGATAAGGCAATCATCGAAGCTACAATCAAATCTTACGAAACTGCTCCAGCAAGACCATTATTTAAGGAATGGGGAGACGTTTGGGATACTTACAAGAATGCAATTCTTTCTTGGAACTCAGTTAAACCAGCTAACGAAGAAGAAGCTTATAACCAATTAAAGGCTTCATTCGACTCAATGATGGCAAACTTTAGCAAGTAGTTAATAGGATAAGAGAAAGGCCAAAATTAGCCAAGAGAACTAGATGCGATTTTAATGATTATTATAGTTATCTTGGCCTAGGGCCTTTCTTTCACTATTATGAAGAAATTAGAATTAGAGAAAAAAAGAGAGAGCTTTATCCTTAAAATTTTGATAGTATCAGCCTTAATTATCCTAGCTTCTTCCATAGAAGCCTTGATGATGGCAAAGGATGTCGAAGTTTATAGAGAAGTTCTAAAAAATAATCCAGGTCTTGGTTTTGATGAATATATCAATTCTGTTGTTTTTAATTTATTTATCAGAGTCCTAAGTCCTGTAGTAATTTCCCTTTATACATTTTTTACAGTAAAAAAATACGGAGTCAATTTCTCCTATAAATTGTTTTTTGGAGGGATGACCCTAATAGAAATCGTTCAGTTGATTTTACAATTTAGAATCGGATCTATATTTTATTATATAGTCATTATTTTGAATTTTACTTTATTATTTATTATAGGAAGGGAAGAAAGGGTGTAGGCGATGACATACGAAAGAAACCTTATAGATGATATTGGTGAGATTCGTCCTAGAAAGAACCAGTATATAATAGATTCTATTAAGGCAGAAGAAAATGGCGGAAATAAAGTAGACGCCAAAAACCATCCTTATAATCAAAAGCTAAAAAAATACGAAGAAGAAAAGAAAGAACTTTTGGCTAAGGCTGATGAAGCCGCCAAAAAAGATCCAAATTACAAACTCGACCAGAAATACTTAAGGGACTTGTATTATAGAAAGTTTATGGCAAACTACTGCCTAGACTTTTATGAAGAAAACAAGGGCCTATCTTACGATAGCGAGCTTGATTATAAGTTATGTAAGTTAGAATATGAGCAAATACCAAAGATTATAGAACATGATTTGCTACTAAAAAGTCAGCTAGAAAGAGCTAGCAATAGGCTAGAGAAATTGACTAGCGAAGAAGTAGAAAGCGCCAAAAAGCTAATAGAAGAAGATGGAATTGTTCTTAAAGAAAAATTCGAATCGGATAATAAGAACTTAGAGGATTCTTTTAGCAAGGGAAGGATTTCAAAAAAGGCCTTCAAGAGCGAGAAAGAACAGCTTAAACAAAAGTTCAAAGACCAAAATAAGAGGCTTGACTATAGAAATCAAGAAGTTTCTCTTAAGGAAGAAATTGAATCAATCAAATACAAGATAGACAAAGACTACAAGAAGGAGATGAAAATCCTCGAGGCAGATGAGGCTGAAGCTAGGAGGAGAACTCCAGTAGAAGTAGAGAAAACTTCTGCCTATAGGTCAATCCTTACCTTCCCAATCCCAGGTCTTGGCCAAATTCTAAACGGTCAATGGCAAAAGGGCTTATTATTTTTGCTAGGTACTTTATTCATCTACCTAATAGCAATCCCTTACGCCCTAGGTTTTGGTAATTATCAAGGTGAGGGTATAGCAGGACTTATCTCTCTTGCCCAAGGAGGAAAGAGACTTGATAGATCAATACTATTTATGATTGAAGGTATCTTATCTATAGTTTTTGTAGCAATTGCTGCCCTAATCTACATCCTATCCTTTAAGGATGTTAGGACAACTGAGAAAAATGAAATGAAAGGAATCAGACCTAACAATTTCTTCGAGACTAAGAAGATGCTAAGGACTGACGGATTCCCATTCTTAATCACATCACCAGCCCTAATAGTAATTGTATTTATAGTAATAGTTCCAATACTTACAGCTATAATGATTTCCTTTACTAACATGGATCCACAAAATCAAAACAAGTTCACCTGGGTTGGATTAAACAACTACTTGACCATAGCTAAGGGCCAAGGTATAGCAGGACAAGCCTTCTGGCACATCTTCGGATGGACTGTAGTTTGGACCTTGCTTGCATCAACGCTTGCAATAGTGCTAGGCTTTATATTTGCTCTTCTAGTAAACAATGAGAGAATTAAGGGAAAGAAGTTTTTTAGAACAGTTTATCTCTTACCTTGGGCTATACCTGCCTTTATAACAATCATGTTCTTTTCAATCATGACAAGTCGTGGCGGGGTAATAGCAGAAGCACTAAACTCCTTATTTAATATAAGTTTGGATATAAAAAACAATACTTTCCAGACCAGGGCTACCCTAATCTTGCTTCAAGGATGGCTAGGACATTCTTATATCTTCTTACTAACGACAGGAGTGCTCCAAGCTATACCAAAAGATTTATACGAAGCGGCAAGTATTGACGGGGCAACAGGAATTCAAAGAACCTTTAAGATTACAATTCCTTTAGTTCTTTTCCAAATCGCTCCAATGCTTATTAACCAATACACCTTTAACTTTAACAACTTCTCAATCATCTACTTGTACAATCAGGGTGGACCATTTAATCCAGAAGTTTATGGTAACCTTGCGGGATCTTCAGACATTTTGATCTCCTACATCTACAAGTTAACGATGGAGAGTCAATACCAAGCTATAGGTGCTGCGATAACAGTATTTATATCCATAATCCTAATAGTTATTTCATACTTTGGATATAAGAACTCTTCAGCTTTTAAGGAGTATTAATATGTTTAAGAAAAAGAAAAATAGTGATTTATACCTATCAGATCTTCAACCCTTATCTGCTGGCGGAAAGACCCTACTAACAATTACCTATATTATTTTGTTAATCTGGGCAGCTTTCATCTTAGTTCCATTGGCAATAATGGTTATATCATCCTTTAATGGAAACCAAGGTCAATATATATCAATGTCAGGAGACTTCGTCTTCTCCCTTGATAACTTCAGATATTTGTTTAAGGAAACCCAGTTTTTAAAATGGGTACTAAACACCCTAAAGATAGCAGTTGCGACAACCTTGCTTACCCTAATCTTCGTATCTTTTACAGGTTATGCCTACTCAAGATTTAGATTTAAGGGGAAAAAAGCAAGTCTTATAACGATAATGTTAGTTCAAATAATCCCGGCCTTCGCAGGTATTACTGCCTACTATGCGATCCATTCCATAGTAAGTGGAATCATTCCAGTATTTTCAAGACCGGCCATGCTAATACTCATATATTCAGGTGGGGCAATCGCATCAAATACCTTTATCCTAAAGGGTTATCTTGATACAATCTCTCCAGAGCTTGACGAGGCTGCAAAGATCGACGGTTGTTCAAACATGCAAGTTTATAGATTAATAATCATGCCACTTGCCCGTCCAATGCTTGCAATAATTGCTCTCCAATGTTTTATTGGACCATTCTTAGATTATATGATGCCAAAAATCTTACTGACAAATCCAGGAGACTACACACTTGCGACAGGACTGTTTACACTAATATCAGATGTTAGAAATATGAATCAGCCAGCCTTTGCTGCTGGAGGATTCTTGTCAGCTGTTCCTGTAATGCTATTGTTCTTAGTATTACAAGATGAATTAGTAAGCGGACTTTCATCAGGTGCAGTTAAGGGATAGGAGTTAAAAATGAAAGTAATTTTAGATAATATAGGAAAGAAATACGAAGGTCGTGAGAACTTCACGATTAGAAATATAAATCTAGAAATAGATGACAATGATTTTTGTGTAATACTAGGACCATCTGGTTGTGGTAAGTCAACCCTTCTTAGGATGATTGCAGGACTTAACTCAATTACAGAAGGAACCCTACGTTTCAATGACAAGATCATGAATACAGTTGAGCCAAAAGATAGGGACATTGCTATGGTTTTCCAATCATACGCCCTCTATCCACATATGACAGTTTATGATAATATGGCCTTTTCACTAAATATGAAAAAGGAAAGAAAAGAAGTAATCGATCAAAGAATACAAGATGTGGCAAAGATTCTCCAACTGGAAGACTATCTTTACTCAAGACCATCTGACATATCCGGCGGACAAAGACAAAGGGTAGCTCTAGGAAGAGCTATTGCAAGAAACCCAGAAGTCTTCCTAATGGATGAGCCTTTGAGTAACCTCGATGCTAAGCTTCGTGAGCACATGAGAGTAGAGATTGTAAGAATCCATAATCAACTAGACACAACAAGCATCTACGTAACTCACGACCAAACTGAGGCTATGACCATGGCTACAAAGATAGTTCTCCTAGATAAGGGAGTTATCCAACAAGTAGGAGCTCCAAATGAGTTCTATCAAAAACCAAACAACCTCTTCGTAGCAGGCTTTATAGGTTCCCCTACCATGAATATCGTCAAGGGAAAAATCAAGGACGGTCTTTTCGTAAATGATTCAGGAGAAATCAAGGTAAGACCAAGTGATAAGGACCTTGAAAAGATTAAGGCCTACGAAGGAAAAGTAGTTCATCTTGGAATAAGATCTGAAAGATTTATAGCAGAAAAAAGAGACTACAACTCTGTAAGTGCTAACATTGAAGTAATAGAGTCCTTAGGTAAGGAGCAACTCCTTTATACAAAACTTAAGGATGGTACTGGTCTAACTATAAGTCAACCAGGATACTTTGACTATGCTATAGGAGAAGACCACGACTTTACCCTAGACCCAGAAGCCCTACACTTCTTTGATGGAGATACAACAGAAAGAATTAACTAAAATAAATGAAGCTCTCGGATTGAGGGCTTTTTCCTTGCCTAACTTTCAAGCTTTAGGAGAAATCTTTTTACCTCCACTCCATAGGCAAAACCTCCAATATTTCCGTCAGACCTTATGACCCTGTGGCAGGGGTAAACAACGAAGAAGGGATTTCTGCCTATAGCATTAGCCACAGCTCTTGTAGCTTTCTTTCTATTAATATTTTCAGCAACCTCCTTATAGGTCGACTTTTCTCCATAGGGAATGTTTCTAAGCTCTTTTATTACTTCTTTTTGAAAGTCAGTCCCTTTAAGCTCGAGGAGATCATAAATTGTAAATTTCTTCCTTTCTCCTTTGAGGTATTCATCGATTTGTCCAAAGACCTTATCAGTAGCAGAAGTTTTTTCGGACAAGTCATCTGCTTTTTCTAGCAAGCTTATAGATTCGATTTTTTTATCGTAGGCGAATTTAATAATCCCAATCCTACTTTCGTAAAATGCGTATTTCATAAGATAACTATATGTCTTTGGGATAAAGTAGCCAGAGGCGTATAATGATAGAAAGTTAAATTAGAGAAGGATTGATATGAATTATAAAGAAAAAATACAAAAAATCGTTAATTATATAAAAAGCGGGGAGAAAGATCCCACGGACTTCGCTCTAGGTTTTGAGTCAGAGCATTTTGTAGTTGATGGATCCAGTCTTGAAACTGTCTCTTATTATGGAGAAGACGGCATTGCCCGTTCAATGGAAGAAATATCTAAAAATTCCTACGAAATCCACAAAGAAGATGGGAAAATTTTGGGCTTGAGCAAGGAGGGATTTGATATATCTGTAGAACCTGCTAGCCAATTTGAAATCGCTATAAAGTCTCAAAAGAGTATTGATGACTTATATGAGGATTATAAAGAAGCTATGGGAGAGCTTGTCCCAGTTTTTGAAAAGAAGGGCCAAGTCCTAGCTAATGTAGGCTATCATCCAAAAAGTAAGATTGAAGATATAAAGATCATCCCAAAGAAGAGATATGACTATATGTACGAATATTTTAGGGTTAATGGGGGAGCCTACGCCCACAATATGATGAAGGGAACGGCAAGCCTTCAATGCGCTATAGATTATGCCAGCGAGGAAGACTTTAAGAAAAAATACTTCGTGGCAAGCGCCCTTTCTCCCTTCCTTTATTCAATCTTCGACAATTCCTATATCTTTGAAGGAGAAGTTTATAATAAGAGAAATCTCCGCCAGATGATTTGGGATAATTGCGATAGACAAAGAACAGGAGTCTATCCATTTGCCTTCGATGAGGACTTCTCTTATGAAAAATATGCAAAAGAAATCCTAAATACAGATATAATATTCGTCCATGAAGACGGTGAAGACCATTACAAGGGAAGGCTCAAGTTTTCGGAAGTGATGGATAAAGACTCAAGCGATGAGATGATTTTCCATGCCCTATCTATCGTATTTCCAGATGTAAGAGCTAAAAAATATATAGAAATTAGGATGCCAGATGAAGTGCCTTACCCATATAATTTCGCAGGTCTTGCCCTAATCAAGGGACTCTTCTATGATGAAGAAAATCTTGATAAGCTTTATGAGATCTTTGAAGATATGGATTACAGGTCGCTCACAAATCTTAGAAGTAGGACCGAAAGATACGGCCTTTATGCGACCTACAAGGATAAGGAAATCTATAAGTGGGCCATTGACTTTGTGGATATGGCAAAAAGATCTCTAGGGGACGAGGCTCACTATTTAAAGCCTCTAAGAGAAATCCTTGAAGAAGGAAAAAGTCCTAGAGATATTTATGAAAGTCTATACAAGAAAGATCCAAAAGAAGCCATAAAAGTCTTTTCTGCCAATGAATCTTTAAGGAAGATGTAATGGCTAAAGTCAAAAAATCCTATGAATGTGCTTCCTGCGGCCACACCCAAGGAGTTTGGGCTGGTCAATGCCCAGAATGTGGCAAGTGGGGGAGCATGCATGAGGTTGTCGTTGAGAAAAAGTCTCCTAGGCAAAGCCTAGTAGTAGAAGATAAAAATGCCAAAAAGCTAAAATCTATTGCCTTAGATGAGTCTGAAAGAATAAAGTCAACCTATAGCGAGTTTGATAGGGCTGTGGGCGGAGGACTTGTGAGAGATTCTGTTACAATTCTTACAGCAAGACCTGGTGCAGGAAAGTCCACCCTCCTCCTTCAATTATCAAAGTCTTATGCCGATAAGGGTCTTAAGGTAATCTATATTTCAGGAGAAGAGAGCGAAAGTCAAATCAAGTCACGTGCAGACAGGATTATGTCTGATCTTTCTGAAAATATCTGGATTCTTTCGACAAATTCCATGGACCTTGCCATCAAGGAAATAAAAAGCGTAGATGCCGATATAGTTTTTCTAGATTCTATCCAAACCTTTAGCCTGGCAGAACTTGACAACAAACAAGGAAGTCCAACCCAGACCATAGAGGTTGCCAATAAGGCAGTTGACATTGCAAAAGATAGCGAAAGAAAAAGAGCTGTAATAATGATAGGACACATGACCAAAAAGGGAGAGATGGCAGGTCTTAGGACCTTGGAGCACTTGGTAGATACGGTCTTAGTCCTTGATGGAGAAAGCGAAGAGGACCTTAGAATCCTAACTTCTACTAAAAATAGATTCGGTAGAACTGGAGAAATCGGCCTATTTTCTATGGATGAAGACGGGCTAAATGAAATCACAAATCCTAGCGAGTATTTCATCACAGAAAGAAGCGAAGACATAGAAGGATCTGCTATTTCTGTAACCAAGGAAGGATCGAGACTCCTTGAAGTAGAGATAGAGTCTTTGGTATCCAAATCCTTTATGCCCTATCCACAAAGGATAGGGGATTCTCTAAGAAGAGATGACCTAAATACTCTGATCTCAATTCTTCAAGAAAGAGCAGGCCTTAATCTTTATGACTACAATGTAATCATAAAGACAACAGGAGGTATCAAGCTAAGCGAGCCTTCGGTAAATCTCGCTATAATGGTCTCTATTGCTTCATCCTTGATGAAGGTCCCTATATCTGATAAGAGTGTCTTTATAGCAGAAGTAGGACTTACTGGAGAGCTTAAGAAGGTTCCTCAAATTAAGCAAAGGCTAAAGGAAATTGAAAGACTGGGCTATAAGAAAGCCTTCGTAGCAAAAAACTCAATCGATAGCAAAGACTTCAAGGACTTAAAGATTTATCAATTAGCAAATATCAAGCAAGTCATAGATCAAGTTCTAGTAAAAGCTTAATCCTTTATCGAATTAAGATAGAACTTTAAAATGTTATAAATTTATCCTAAAAATTTAAAGAAAATTCTAGGAAAGTTTAGGAATTTGCAAATTGAAAACGTGTGTAGTATAATCAGAGCACAAAGGAAAAATAAAAGGAGAATTATATGAAAAACATAAAATCATACGCAGCAATCGCAGCACTAGCCCTTGCTCTTACAGCTTGTGGAAACAATGCTAACGATGCTAAACCAGAGGATGCTTCTAAGGAAGCAACTACAGAAGAAGCTGCAACAACTGAAACAGGTGAAAAAGTTGGTGAAGCTACAGCAGCAGGTTACGGTGGAGACATCAAAGTTAAAGTAACTATGGATGGAGACACAATCAAAGACATCCAAGTTGACCACACAGAAACAGAAGGAATTGGAGCAGACGCAATTCCACAATTAGTTGAAGAAATCAAAAAGAACAACGGAACTGAAGGTGTAGATAACGTATCTGGCGCAACAGTATCAAGCGAAGCTCTAAAAACAGCAGTAGACGAAGCAATCAAAGCTGCAAAATAATATAAGCACAAAGAAAATCAAGTCCTAAAGTCTAGTCTTTAATAATAAGATTAGCCTTTGGGGCTTTTCTAATATTTAAAAGCTGATTAAATCGAATAAGGAGAGATAAGTGAAGAAAAAATATGGGGTTTTGATAGGTCTTGGTCTAGTTTTTCTTATGGGAGGCTTGTATTTTGTTAAAAGAGATTCGAAATTTGATATAGAAGATTCTAAAAGCAAGGCTGTTTACATATATAATCTAACAGATAATAAAAAAGTCTACGGAAAAAATGAAAATAAGCCTCTTCCTATGGCTTCTCTTACCAAAATCATGACCCTTCTTGTAAGCCTCGACCATGTTTCTGACCTGGGAGAGCTTGCTCCAATCGATTATGATTCCTATATGAGAGCTGTCAGTGAAAATGCTTCTATGGCAGGTTTTCTTGCAAATGAGACTACGACTTACAGGGACCTTATGTATGGGACAATACTAGCATCAGGCGCAGAAGCAGCAGATTCCCTTGCAATCAATGTAGCAGGAAGCATAGATTCTTTTGTAGACCTTATGAACGAGAAGGCAGGAGAGCTTAATCTGAAAACACCTCCTACGCCAATGCTGATGGTATGGATGATAAGAGAAACTTCCAGTCTGCTAAAGATTGCGCTATGTTAATCAAGTACGGCCTAGAAGATGGTAATTTCAGAGCGATTTTCACAAAGAGAGCTTACTTATCGCAAGCGACAAATGAACATCCAGACGGAGTCTACATAGAAAGCACTATTTTTTCTCACCTTAAGGATTATGAAGAAAATGGCTTTGAAATTATCGGAGGAAAGAGTGGAACTACGGACGATGCAGGCCTTTGCTGGGCGACTCTTGCCGAAAAAAATGGTAAGGAATATATAATATTAGTAATGGGAGTTTCTTTTTCCGATATTGATGACCTTCCAGATGCCCATATCAGAGAAACCTTAGAATATCTAGACAGGATGTAATAAATAATATCTATCAATTCATATCTTTTTCGGTAAAATAATATTGAGGTGAAAAAATGATTAACAAAGATAAATTTAAAGACTTAGACGAGAAATTTTATGCTGACAGGGCAAATGTGATTGCCCAAAGTGCAGTTACAAGAAATGGAATTACAGAATCTGCAATTGATCCTGATGTGATCAAGGACATGCGCCACTCTTTTTCAATTGAACTTAAGCAAGGAGAGATAACAGACCAAAAGCAATCCGGTCGTTGTTGGATGTTCTCTGCCCTAAACACCATGAGATATAGGATTATCAAGGATTACAATCTCGAAACTTTCGAGCTTTCCCAATCCTATCCTCTATTTTTTGATAAGCTAGAAAAGAGCAATTATTTCCTAGAATCTATTATCAAAACTGTAGACGAAGATCTCCAAGGAAGACTTGTTAAACACATCCTTGCTGATCCTTTGGGAGATGGGGGACAATGGGATATGTTTGTAAATTTGGTTAACAAATACGGAGTTGTGCCAAAATATGCCATGCCTGAAGTTAAATCCTCATCTGCCACTAGAGAGATGGACGCCTATCTTACCAAAATGCTAAGATCTTTTGCCAAAGATTTAAGAAATGCTCACAGAGAAGGAAAGAGCCTAGAAGACTTAGAGGCTATGAAGGATGGCTTCAACGAAGATATCTACAGGGCTTTAAGTGTAGTTTTGGGAACTCCTCCAAAGAAAATCGACTTTGAGGCGAGAGATAAGGACGATAATTATATAAAGGAGAAAGACCTTACTCCTAAGGAGTTTTTCGATAAATATGTGAAGATGGATATAGATGACTATATTTCTTTAATCAATGCACCTACCGAAGATAAGCCATTTAATGAAACTTTTACGGTAGATTATCTGGGAAATGTCGTAGAAGGTAAGGAAGTTAAATACCTAAACCTTCCTATAGATGAATTAAAGAAAGCGGCTATCAAGCAACTTAAGGATGGATATCCTGTATGGATGGGCTGTGATGTAGGCCAAAGCTTTATCAGACAAGAAGGAATCCTCGATACCAAGGCCTTTAATATCAAAGAAATCTTCGACTTAGATTTTGAGATGACTAAGGAAGAAAGACTTGACTACTCAGAAAGCTTGATGACTCACGCCATGGTATTTACAGGAGTCGACCTAGACGAAGACGGAAAACCAGTAAGATGGAAGATAGAAAACTCTTGGGGAGATAGGGCAGGAAATAAGGGCTATCTAGTAATGAGCGATGCTTGGTTTGATGAATATATGTATCAAATCGCAGTAGATAAGAAATATCTAACAGAAGAAAAGAGAAAAGCCTGGGACAAAGACCCAATCCACCTAAAACCTTGGGATCCAATGGGATCTCTTGCAAGATAAATAAGAGGGCCTTTCGCTCCTTTCAGAGCGTAGACAAAATCCAAAAACGCTTATCCAACTACAGAAATTTAGAAATTCTAAATCTCATAATACTGTAAATCGCAAACTTGCTAAGGCTCGAACAATGCGATTTACGGGTATTTATTTCGATTTGAATTTCTTGAAATTTCTTCCGAATGGAACGCTTCCTTTTGGATTTTGTCCCTTATTCAACTGTTTGAGTGGGCATTTGGTCCTTTTTTGAGCTTAGATTTCACTTTTCTAAAATTTATTATAAGATAAGAGTAAGAAAACGAAAGAGGAGATTTTATGGAGAAAATTTTATTTCTAGAAGGAAAATTCAGAGAGAAAATCTGGGGAGGAAAGAGACTTAGAGAAATCTATTCTTACGATATTCCATCAGATAAGACAGGAGAATATTGGGCTATCTCTGATATGGGAGATATGAGCTCTGTTATCACTAATGGAGAGTTTAAGGGAAAAAGCCTAGAAGAAGTCTACCAAAAGCACAAAGACCTTTTCGGAAATCCAAAAGAGGCGACCTTTCCCCTTCTTGTTAAGATTATAGATGCTAATACTGACCTATCAATCCAAGTTCACCCAGACGACGTTATGGCAAAAGAGCTTGAAGACTCTAGGGGAAAGACAGAATGTTGGTACATCCTAAATGAAGATCCTGCCTCAATTATCTACGGCCTTAAGGTAGCTGATAAAAAGGAAGCTATAAGACTCATTGATGAGAGAAAGTGGGATGAGCTTTTAAGGGAAGTTCCAGCGAGGAAGGGAGATTTCTTTTTCGTAGAAGCTGGCACAGTCCATGCCATAAAGAAGGGCTCACTAATCCTAGAAATCCAACAAGCAAGCGATATAACTTACAGGCTCTATGATTATGATAGAAAAGATGATGACGGGAAACTTAGAGACCTCCACTTAGAAGAGTCCAAGAAGGCTATTAAAATAAACAAAAACAAGGAAAAAATCGAAGAATTCGAAAGAGAAGGACTTAAGGGGAGAATCCTGACCCGTAATAAATACTTTGAAGTTTATGAATATAAGATAGAAGGAATAAGTGAATTTGAAAGGGAAAAACCTTATCTTCTTTATAGTGTAGTTGATGGAAGTGGCGAGATTATTATAGAGGATAAGTCATATGAGATCGAGAAGGGAGACTTTTTTATCCTAACAAATGATGTGAAGAAATTTGACTTTAAGGGAGATTTAAGTCTTGTAGAAGCCTCAACAGTAAGCGAATAAAACATTTTCACAAGACAAAATGAAAATATTTTCAAAAATACAAGGAATGGATAAATATACTGAAAATGTGTTTATTACTCCATTTCCTTGCTTTTTTTATGCAAATATAATAAAATAATATTAGCGATAAGCGAATTTACATAATAGTAAATCCTTTTCATAAATCATATGTTAGGAGTAATAATGGCAAATTTAAAATTAGAGCACATAGATAAAATTTATCCTAATGGAGTTCAAGCAGTATTTGATTTCAATTTAGAAATTGAAGATAAAGAATTTATTGTTTTTGTCGGACCATCTGGTTGTGGAAAGTCTACAACACTTAGAATGATAGCAGGTCTTGAGGAAATATCTGAGGGGAATTTATACATCGACGGCGAGCTTATGAATGAGGTTAGCCCTAAGAATAGAAATATCGCCATGGTATTTCAAAACTACGCCCTCTATCCACACATGACAGTGTTTGACAACATGGCCTTTGGTCTTAAGCTTCAAAAGGTAGATAAGAATGAGATTAAGAAAAAAGTAGAAAGAGCAGCAGAAATGCTCGAGTTGACTAATCTTTTGGATAGAAAACCAGCAGCCTTATCCGGAGGTCAAAGACAAAGAGTTGCCCTAGGACGTGCTATAGTAAGGGAAGCTGATATCTTCCTTATGGATGAGCCTCTATCTAACTTAGATGCTAAGCTTAGGGTTCAGATGAGAACAGAAATATCCAAAATTCACGACCAGCTTGACACTACAACTATCTACGTAACCCATGACCAGACTGAGGCTATGTCAATGGCTTCAAGGATTGTAGTAATGAAAGATGGCTACATGCAACAAGTTGGAACTCCTGAAGAAATCTACGATACTCCAGCTAATATTTTCGTAGCAAACTTTATTGGATCTCCTCCAATGAACTTCTTCAATGGCAAGGTAATAAATTCCAAGATTCAAGTTGGTAATGACGATATTCCAGTAACTGATGAACAAAAAGAAGCTTTAAAAGCATACGAAGGTAAGGAAATAATAGTTGGTATAAGACCAGAGTCTTTTTCTGTAAATACTGAAGGAGAAAGCGCAAGATCAATCAAGGCAAGGATAGAAAATATAGAAATGCTTGGTGATGAATCGATTCTTTATGCTAGAGCGGAAGAAGCTGCAAGTCAGATAGCAGTAAAGGTCCAAGGTAAATTTAAAGGAATCGATAAAGACGACGATATAAATCTAGATATCAACTTAGATGAAATCCATTTATTCGATAAAGATACATCAATGAGAATTGTATAATGCAAGCTCTATCAAAATCTTTGGGCAAGGTCGGGGAGCTTATACTCTTCGTTCTTTTGTCTATTGTATATACAAGCTTGATAATTTTACCCTTAATTTTGGTAAATCTCCTAATCGAGGGAAGTCTAATAAGATATATTTTATTGTTTATTCCCTTAATTGGTCTTTTGGCCCTTGCTTTGGAAAGGGAGTTTGTAGCAGTAAAGTCAGTTTTTGTTGATTACAAGTCCTATTATAGGCCTTATTTTAAAGATGTTTTCGGAGAAAGTTTCATCAAAAAGTATTTGACTTATGCTTTGATATTTAGTCTCTACTTTTATTTCTCTGATGCCTTAAGAATTTTAGAAAGTGATGCGTTAATTCTCTTTGTATTTAGGATATTTTTAAGCTTAATATTTAGAAATATAATTTTCTATACAATATTACAAAGGACTTTTAGAGAAGAAATTGGATTTATAAAGACTATCAAGAATTCAAGCTTATTAACATTTAGATTCCCAATATATGCAATTATTATCGGCTTTGTCTGGGAAGTTATAGAAAGTTTACTTATTACAAATATCCTTTGGACTTATGTCTTCGTAATTATAATGGGATTTTTGGGAACTTTCATAAATGAGACTAAAGTCAAGAACTTATAAGGAAGGTTAAAATGGAAAATAAAAATCAGGGTCAAGTAAAAGTAATTGACCAAAAGGAATTAAAAAGAAGAAAGAAAAAAGCCAAAAAACCATTTAGCCAAAGATTTAAGAAGAATCTACCTCTTATGGCCTTTTGCCTGCCAGGCTTTATCTGGTTTGCTATAATGAGCTATTTGCCTATGTTTGGGGTGATCATTCCCTTTAAGGACTACAAGGTCTTTTCTAAGAATTTCTTCTATAATCTCTTTAATAGCGAATGGATTGGATTTGATAACTTCAAATTCTTCTTTCAAAGTAATGACGCTTGGACTATCATAAGAAATACGATCTTGTACAATGCCTGCTTTATAGTTGTGAATATAGTTCTTGCTATGTTTACTGCCATAGCCCTACATGAACTTTTAAACAGGAAGGCTGCGAAGTTCTATCAAACTTCGCTCTTTCTGCCATATTTCTTGTCTTGGGTTGTAATTTCTTATGCGGTATTTGCCTTTCTATCACCAGATAAGGGCTTGATAAATGCACTTATTATGAAATTCGGTGGAAGAAGTAAGAATTGGTACACAACCAAGACTTGGTGGCCTGTATTTTTGGTAATCATTAATGCTTGGAAGGGCCTAGGTTATAACACTGTAGTTTATCTATCGGCCCTATCAGGAATAGATAAGACCTATTACGAGGCAGCTGTAATGGATGGGGCAAGCAAGTGGGAGCAGATAAAATACATCACAATACCAATGCTAAAACCTGTTGTAACTGTTTTATTTATAATGAGTCTTGCTAATATATTTAGGGCAGACTTTGGTTTGTTCTACCAAGTACCAAGAGATTCAGGACCTTTGTATTCAGTGACAAACGTAATCGATACTTATGTATTTAGGGCTCTTATGAAAAACGGAGATATAGGCCTATCATCAGCCGTATCCCTTCTTCAATCAGCAGTCGGAGCAGTCCTAATTATTGGTGCCAATAAGATTGTCAAAAAATATGATCCACAAAGATCACTTTTCTAGGAGGATATATGCAAAAAGTAAATAAGAAAAAGCATTTTGATCCCTTAGAAGTAAGTAAGGGAGCTAACATAGGATTAAATATATATCTGATCCTACTAACTATATCAGCTATATTGCCCTTCCTATTTGTATTCATAATATCAATTACGGATGAGTCAACGCTTGCTACGAATGGTTATAGTTTGTTTCCAGAAAAAATCAGCTTCGATGCCTACAAGCTAATTTTTGCCTCTGGTTCATCTATAGTCCAAGCCTACAAGGTATCGATATTTATAACAGTGGTCGGTGTATTATTGGCCTTAATCCTTACGACCCTATATGCCTACGCCTTATCGAGAGATGACTTCGAATTTAAGGGATTTTTTACAAAAGTCTCAACTATTCCAATGTTATTTTCCGGAGGACTTGTAGCAAGTTATCTAGTAATGACGCAATTTTTAGGTCTTAGAAATTCGGTGTGGGCACTTATCCTCCCCCTACTTCTAGGAACCTTTAATATAATAATAATGAGGACATTTTTTCAAACAAGTATACCAAAAGCCTTGATTGAGGCGGCAACGATTGACGGAGCAAATGAATTTCAAATATTTTTCAAAGTAGTGCTTCCCCTATCCTTGCCAGTACTTGCAACAATTGGACTATTCTTAACATTAGGTTATTGGAATGATTGGTATAATGCTATGTTATATATAGACGACTTAGATAAAATACCTGTCCAATATCTCTTAATTAGAATACAAAATTCAACGGCCTTCCTCGCATCAAGAGGTAGCCAAATAGGAGGTGTAGCGAATCAGGCGATGAAAACTTTGCCACAGGAGACTTTGAGAATGGCTATAGTAGTTATAACAACTGCGCCAATTGCAATAACATATCCATTCTTCCAAAGATACTTCATAAGTGGCCTAACACTGGGAGCAGTTAAGGAATAATTCATTAATAAGGAGGGAAAAATGAATTTAGTTAAAAAATTTGCTTACACATCAATGGCTCTAATGCTTGCTCTAGGCATTTCAGCTTGCGGAAACAATGACGGAAATGTAGAAGATGAAAACAAAACCGAAACTAGAGAAAGCGTAGATAACAAAGAAAACAAAGACGATAAAAAGGATAAAAATGCTAAAGATGATGAAGTTCCTACCCTAACTTATCTTAACATAGGAACTCCACAAGCAGGAACGGAAGAGACAGTAAGTAAGATTAACGAATACCTTGATGAAAAAGAAGCTGGCTATCACTTAAATCTAGTCTTCTATGATTGGGGAGATTATGAACAAAGACTTCAACTTGCTTCATCAACAGGAGAAGATTGGGATCTAGCCTTTACTGCAAGCTGGGCAGGACCTTACAAGACTCTAGTATCACAAAATGCCTTGATGGATCTAACAGACTTAATGGAAGGCAAGGAATTTGTTGATTTAATCAATCCTGACATGCTAAAAGGTGTTAGTGTAGACGGCAAGGTTTACGGAATCCCTGCAGCATATCCTGGAGTTGTTGCAGCTAACCAATTCGTATGGACTAAGAGCATGGTTGATAAATACAATATCGACTATAAAAATATCCAAAACATAGACCAATTAGAACCTATCTTTGAAGAAGTAAAAGAAAAAGAAGGCGTCCAATATCCATTTGGCGTATCTAAGGACTTCTTGTTCGCTATGCCAGAGCCTGTATATCAAGTTACTGATGGGGTTGCTGTAAGAGAAGAAGATGGCAAGCTTAAGGCTTATAACTTATATGCGGATGATCTTTATAAAGAACAAATTATGAAGATGAAAGACTATATGGACAAGGGATATATCTCACCATCAGCTCCACAAGTTGAGCCAGGAACAGTAATGCCAGAAAACGAAGTTCTACTAACAGAAGGTGAAGGAGAACCAGGATCAGCAGCTATATGGTCAGTTGCACCACGTAACGAAGTAGTATCAAACATCATTGGAGATAAGGTTCTTATATCTAACGATAAGGCTACAGGAAAGATGATTTCTATTAACTCACAAACTGATAAGGCAGAGCTTGCCATGGACTTCATCAACAGAATGTTCACAGACAAAAACCTACAAGATATGTTATCTTATGGTGTTGAAGGCAAAAACTTCGAATATAAAGACGGAAAAGTTGTAAAACACAACAAAGATTCTGATGGCATAGATAACGATTACGATGTACCATCATTTACCTTCTTATGTGCCTTCAACAGAACTCCACTAGATGGAGCTCCTGGAATTGGCGATGAAGAATTCGACAAGGAAGCAAAAGAATTTGAAGACAAGCTAGTGGCATCTCCAGTATTAGGATTTACCTTAGACGAAGCAAAAATCGCAACAGAAATAGCAAATATTCAACAAACACAAAGCGAATACACCATCAACCTTAAGACAGGTGCCTTTGATGAAAGTTACTATCAAGAATTCCTAGATAAACTAAATACAGCAGGAATCGAAAAGGTAATAGAAGAAGTACAAGCACAATTAGATAATTGGGAAGGCGCTGATAAGTAATAAGAAGAAAGCAGGAGAGATGAATTTACTAAAAAAACTTAGTATAAGTACACTCCTTCTTGGACTTAGCCTAAGTCTTTCAAGCTGCACGGCTTCTGATAACAAAGACGAGTCCAAAAAAGCTTCTGAGGAGATTCCTACCATAACATACTATGATGTAGGAACTCCCCAAGAAGATACAGGAGAGGTAGTAGAAGCAATAAATGAGTATCTAGATAGCTGTGATGCAGGCTATCACCTAGACCTACAATTTTTCGATTGGGGCGAATACGAACAAAGACTTCAGCTTGCGTCAAATGCGGGAGATGACTGGGATATAGCCTTTACAGCTAACTGGTCTGGTCCTTACAAAAACTTAGTAGAAAAGGGAGCCTTTGCTGACATAACAGAGCTTATAGATGAGAAAGGTAAGGCCATAAAAGATTCTCTTTCAGAAGACGTATTAAAGGGAGCTTCTATAGAAGGAAGATTATATGGCGCGCCAGCAGCTGCTAAAAATGTTGTTCCAGGCAACTATTTTGTTTGGAATAAGGCCTATGTAGATAAATATAAGATCGATATAGAAAGTGTAAAGACTATAAAAGATCTTGAACCTTATCTTAAAGAGGTCAAGGAAAATGAGGAAACAGTAGATTATCCTTTCAACATAGTAAGTGACTTCCTACTCCAAACTCCAACTCCACAGTCTGAAGCGACACCGGGAGTTGCCGTAAAAGAAGAAAATGGAAAGCTCATCGCTTACAATAGCTGGGCTGATCCAGAGCTTAAGAAACAGTTAGATGTTCTTAAAGACTATATGGACAAGGGTTATATTAACCCATCAGCTCCTCAGATGAATGCGGGAGATGGAGAAGAAGGTGATAGGTGGCTAGTAACTAAGGCAGAAGGAGGACCAGATTCAGATGGGATTTGGTCTAACTCCTTCAAAAGCGAAGTCATATCCTCCCCAGCAGGTAATAAAACAATAGTAACAAATCAAAAAGCTACTGGTTCTCTTGCCGCTATCAACTCCCAATCTGAGCACAAAGAATTGGCTATGGATTTTCTAAATAGAATGTATAGCGATAAAAAGCTTATGAGATATCTAACTTATGGAATAGAAGGTAAGCACTATGATTTGGTAGATGGAAAGGTTGAAAAGTACGAAGACACGAAATATGACGTACCAGCCTTTACCTTCCTTGCCTCCGAAAATATTACACCGCTTACTACATCTCGTGATCAAGATACGCCAGAAGCTAAGGAAAAACTAGATAAGTTTTTAGAAAATCTTGAGCCTTCTCCTATACTAGGTTTCAACTTTGATAGGAAAAGCGTTGAAAGCGAGGCAGGAAATGTTGAGCAAACAATTTTCGAATACGAGAAAAATCTTAAAACAGGTGCCTTTGACGAAGACTATTATCAAGAATTCTTAGAAAAGCTTAATACTGCTGGAATTGATAAGTTGATAGAAGAAGTCCAAGCTCAATTAGACAATTGGGATAGGAAGTAGAAATAATAAAGACTTATGTTTAGGCATAGGTCTTTACTTTTGCAAATTATAGTGAAAATTATTTCATTTATTTGAAGTTTTTTTAGAGAATATGAAAAGATTTAGGAGTTAATATGCTAGAAAAAAGAGGTGTTATAGAAGGATTCTACGGGATTCCTTGGAGCTTTGAAGAAAGAATGTCTATGATTAAATTTCTATCTGATATAGAGATGAACCAATATGTCTACGCACCAAAGGATGACCCTTACCACAATGTAAAATGGAGAGAGCCTTATCCAGATGAGAAATTAGCAGAGATAAGTAAGCTTGCTGAGCTTTCAAGAAATAAAGGAGTCGATTTTGTTTGGGCCATTCATCCAGGACAAAATTTGATAGATTTTAACCTATATGAAGAAGAAATTGATAAGTTATTTAAAAAGTACGATAGCCTTCATGAAGCTGGTGTGACTTCCTTTGCTCTTTGTATGGACGATATAGACAGAGACTTAGCCTACGAGCAAAGAGAATTTCATTTAAGATTGGTGAAGGATATTCTAAAGAAATTGGAAACTTATGAAAATGGCAAACTTTTATTTGTCCATCCTTGGTATAACAGTGCCTGGATTGATGATAAGGGGGAAGAATACTTTAAGCTCTTTTCCGGTCTTGATAGATTAGAAATCTTGTGGACAGGCTATGACGTAGTTGTACCTATTACAAAGGCTTCTCAAGAAAAATTTACAGAGCTTTCCCAAAAGGAAGCTAATATATGGCTTAACTGGCCGGTCAATGATTATTTAAGAGATAGAATATTTATGGAAGTATTCGAGTTTTATGATTCAAGCGAGATAAACTATAAGTCAATCCTATCAAATCCAATGAATCAGGCAGAGTTAAGCAAGATATCTATCTATCAAATAGGAGAATTTGCCAAAGATCCAGCTGGATTTGTCCCTGTTGAATCTTTCAAAAGAGCCCTAGCCTACATTGACGAAAAAGTAGCTTCAGATCTTTTCGTAATAGCTGATTCCTTCTTTGCCTCAGGAGTTTATGATAGATTTGATGATAAGAAATATAAGGAAGATGGGGAAATTGCCCTAGCTTATAGGGATAAGGACTTCGAAGAAGTAAAAAGCTTGCTTGATAAGAAGATAGGAGCTATAGATTCATACTTTAAAAACTACAGCAATGATAAATTGTACGATGAGGTAAAGCCATTTTTCACCTGCCTATCATATCTATCAGAAGCTGTTAAGGCAGCAATAGACAAAGATTTTAAGAAAGCTTCAAGCTTCTATGATAAATGTAGCGATTGTAAGGTAAAAATCTATAAAGAATTTAGCCTAGATACTATAGAAGATAGGAAGGTCAAAACTTCTAGAGTCTTGGAGAAAATCTACGAAGAACTCATGGAGGATGTAGAAAAATGAAAAAGACCATCCACGTAGTAAGCCATACCCACTGGGATAGAGAATGGTATATGCCTTATGAAAAGCACCATATGCGCCTAATTGATCTAATGGATGGGGTGATAGAAGCCTTCGAGGATCCTGATTTTAAGTATTATTGGCTTGATGGCCATTATCTTCCTCTAGAAGACTATCTTGAAGTTAAGCCAGAAAATAGAAAGATAATCGAGGAATTAATCGAGGCCGGTAAGCTTAAGCTAGGTCCTTGGTATATCTTGCAAGATGCATTTCTCACAAGCGGCGAATCTAATATCAAAAACTTAAGTCTTGGAATAGAAAGCATAGAAAAGTGGGGAAAGCCTTCGATGATTGGCTATTTCCCAGATACATTTGGCAATATTGGTCAAGCTAGCCAAATTCTTCAAAAAGCTGGAATTAAAGTCGCCTACTTTGGAAGAGGGGTCAAGGCTACAGGCTTTGATAATGTGGTTATAGATGATTTTACTTCCAAAAACTCAGAGATTTATTGGAGGGCTCCTAATGGTGACGAGGTCTTGGGCATTCTTTTTGCTAACTGGTATAGCAATGGACTAGATATTCCTGAAGATGAGCTTGAGCTTAAAGCTTATATGGATCAGAAGATTGAAGATATGGAAAAGTACGCCTCAACTAATCAATTGCTCTTGATGAACGGTTGTGATCACTCTCCAGTTCAAAAAAACATTGGGAAAATTATAAAAAAGGCAAACGAGCTTTATGAAGATTATGAATTTGTTCACTCAAACTTAGACCTTTATTTTGAAAGTGTAAAAAGAGAAGTAAAAGATATCGACACCATAAAAGGCGAGCTTAGAAGTCAAACGACTGATGGTTGGTGGACTTTGAATTCTACTTCATCTTCTAGATATTATCTAAAGAAATACAACAAGACTTTGGAGATGAGACTTGAAGAGATCATCCAACCACTTTTTACTCTCTTTGTCGACAAAGAAGACTATCCTAGGGAAAAAATCGATTATTTTTATAAAAACTTAATCAAAAATCATCCCCACGACAGCATATGCGCTTGCTCTGTAGATTCGGTTCACGATGGCAATCTCAGACGCTTTAAGAGTGTAAGTGAAGGAGTCGACTATCTCGAAGATTTAGCTAGGGAAAAAATCAGAGAAAACACCAAAAATACCAAGAAAAATAGTATCTGTGTCATAAACACCCTTCCTTACGGGAAACTCAAGGAAGTTGAAAGAGAAATAGAAGTTGATAGGAAGTTTTTCGGCATAGATTTTCCAGAAGTTTACGATAGCTTATCTGAAAAAGAGATAAAAAGCTACAAGCTAGTTGACGAAAAAGGCGAGGAAATTCCCGCTGAAATCACATATTTGGGGACTGGATTTTCCTATGAACTTCCTAATGATAAGTTTAGAAAACCTTACTTTGCCAATAAAATCAAAATCCGTTTCAGCCTAGAACTTGACTCTTTTGAGAAGAAAATTCTAAGTTTAGTAGAGGGACAATCTTCCTTTGAATCTAAAGAAATAGAAGAAAACATAGTCGAAAATGCTTATTATAGGATAGAAATTAAAGATAAGGCAAGCCTTGATATTTACGATAAGACAAATCAAATAACTTACAAAGACGTCCTCACCATAGAAGATACAGGCGATATAGGAAATGAATATATTTATAGACAGTCTTCTGACAAGCTAAGGATTGTTGGAGGAAAATTGATAGATAAAAAAATCATCAGGGAAAATGATAAGACTATCATTAGGCTTAAGGAAAAATTCTCCTTGCCAGAAGGAGCGGAGGATAAGCTAAAGGATGAGCAAATTCGCCTTAATGATATCACAAGAAGAAAGGCTAATAGGAGTAAGACCTATGTCGATATGATAATCGAAAAGGAGATAAAAATCTTCGATAAGAAAGCTCCTATAGAAATTAAGATAAGGCTTAAAAATGTAAGCAAAGATCACAGGATGAGAGTGCTTTTCGGTCATAATTTAAGAACTGATAAGGTGTTTGCTGAGTCTATCTTTGAATGTGTCAAAAGAGATGCCTATGCTCCAGAAACATGGAAGAACCCAGATTATTCACAAAATTTCAACAGATATGTTCAAGTTATGGATAATGATAAGAGAGGTTTTGGAGTATCAGCCCTTGGTCCTGCGGAATATGAAATGGTAGAAGATGAGGGTCTTTTCATAACACTTTTTAGGTCAGTCGGAGAGCTTGGAGATTGGGGATATTTTTCTACTCCAGATGCCCAGCTTATAAAAGACGAGCTAAGGGATATGGAGTTTGACTTTTATTTTGATAGTTTTAAGGAAGATATTGATAGAAATAGGAGAGATATCCTTAAGGCTAGAGTAGACTTCTTTAGCCTAAATCTTTCGGATAAGAATGATAAAGATATATCTTTGACAATCCCTAAAATAGATTTGGGAGATAATCTATTTTCTACGATTTTTAGAAATGAAGAGGGAGAAGCCTTCCTTAGAATATTTAATCCTAGTCCTTATACTAAAGATATTGATATTTCCGCGGATGAATATGACATTTTGGCGAGAAAGAAGATAAAAGACAGACCTTTTGGAGAAATTCCTCCTTTTGAAATTAAAACATTTAGATTGGAGCTTTAATGAAAGAAATTGTAAAAGAGTTGACCAGTAAGGTTAAGGAAAGTGATGATCTTAGCCCAGATATAAAGAAAATTTTCGAAAAGGCAATCAACAACACTTTCACAACGACTATGAAAGAAAGCGAAAGGGGAGATGTCTTCGTAATAACTGGAGACATAGAGGCCATGTGGCTAAGAGATTCTAGTGGACAAATCAGACCCCTCTTTTATGTAGATAGCAAAGAGGCGGATGAACTTATTAGGAAAGTTCTAAAGAGACAAATATTTTGTCTAGACAAGGATCTCTACGCCAATGCATTTAACCAAAGTGCTAGCGGAAGGAGTTGGAGCGATAAGGACATAACAGACTTTGATTCTCCTTGGGTTTGGGAGAGAAAGTACGAGCTAGATTCGCTTTGTTATGTCATGGAAGTAGCTTATATGTACTATGAGAAAACTCGTGATAAGACGATTTTCGACGAAAAATTTTTAGAAGTTTTAGAAAAAATCCTTGATCTTATTGAGCTTGAGCAAAATCACGAGAATTCGACCTATGAATTCGAAAGACCTGACCCTTGGGCTCCTTCAGATTCCTTAAGAAATGGCAAAAGAGGAACTGAGGTAGGTTTTACAGGAATGAGCTGGACAGGCTTTAGGCCTAGCGATGATTCCTGCCTATACCAATACCTTATTCCTTCAAATGCCTTTGCTACTGTAGTTTTGAAAAGACTTGCCAAAGCCCTAAGACATGCAGAAATTAGGCCCGACCTATGTGAGAAGATGTACGACTTGGCTTGCGAGATAGATCAGGCAATTAGAGAATATGGAATTGTAGAAGATGAAGATTTTGGAAAAATCTACGCCTACGAAACTGATGGGCTTGGATCTTATAATTTGATGGACGATGCCAACATCCCAAGCCTACTTTCCCTTCCTTATTTGGGCTATGTAGATAAGAAAGATCTAATTTATAAAAACACTAGGGCCTTTATCCTTTCAGATAAGAACAAGAATTATTTTGAAGGAAAGGCGGCCAAGGGAATTGGATCAGACCATACTCCAAAAGACTACATTTGGCATTTGGCTCTAGCAATGGAGCTTATGACAGCAGATTCTAGGGAGGATATGGACCGTATATTGTCTTATTTTGAAAAAACTCACTCAGGGAAATATTTGATGCATGAGGGCTTCGACAAGGATGATCCTAGTAAATATACCAGAGATTGGTTCTCTTGGGCTAACTCTATATTCGTAGAAGCAATCCTAAGATATATAGGGAAAGAGTTCGTAAAGGCTAACTAAGATAGGCCTCACAAATCATATCGAGGGTCAAGGTAACAGGAAAAATCTTTGAAATCTTGTATGAATAGCTAGGATAGGGAGGCAGTAAGATTGTGTTTGTCGCTATGTTTTTTAAGGTAGACTCATTGTTGCCAGTTATGGCGAGGATATTTGCGCTTTTATCCTTTGCAAAGCGAACTCCTTCAAGGAGATTGTGATTTTCTCCAGAAAGTGATATGGCTATCAATAGGTCATGGGCATCAAGGCTTTTAGTAAGTAGATTTATACTGTAAGGCTCCTTGGCGTAGTCGGTATTATTTAGGCCGATTTCTCCGAATTTGTAGACGAATTCATTAGCGCATAGACCAGACGAACCAATTCCTATGACGGCAATTCTTCCAAAAGTATCAAAGGATTTGATGAATTTAACCGTATCCATATCGAATGGCTCGATAGAATTGATAAAATTCATATAAATATCTTGGCTAAGCGACTTAGTCATCCTAGGTTTTTTAGAAATATCAAACTTTAGCTCAGAGAAACCATCAAAGCCAAGCTTTTGGGCAAATCTGGTTATGGTAGAGTTTGAAACGTCTAGAATCTCGGATAAATCATTGATATTTATATGAGTAAAATCGACATCTATATCTTTGATTTTATCGACGATTATATTTTCAGACTTAGATAAATTTATATTTTTTGAGCTTATTATATCCATAATAAAATTGTAATTAGCGTTTGTCATTTGATCACTCCTAGAGATAATTATAACACAAGAGGAAAACAATGTATTTAGTATTTGATATTGGTGGCTCATCCACCAAGTATGCACTTATAGAAAATGAAAAAATAATTATGAAAGACTCAAAAAAAAGCCTTCCGACTATGAAAGAATTTCTAAAGTTTTTAGAAGAGACGACAGAATCTTTCCTTAAGGATTATGATATAGAAGCTATAGGATTTTCATCTCCTGGAACGGTGGATAGCAAAAGCCTTAAGGTAGGAGGATTAAGTGCTCTCAATTACTTGGCTGAGGAAAATTTTGCAAGTCTCATAGAAGATAAATATTCTATTCCGGTTGCTATTGAAAATGATGCAAACTGCGCAGCCCTTGGAGAAATCTATTACAGGAAACCTAAAGAAAATCTCCTGGCCTTTGTCATAATTGGCTCAGGAATAGGAGGGGCCCTCGTAAAAGATTCCAAAATCCTTAGGGGCTTAAGTCTTGAAAGCGGGGAGTTTGGCTATATGCTCTTTAATGATTTTGGCAAAATCAAAAATCTATCTAGCTTAGGGACTTTGCCAAATGTAAGGCGCACTATAAAAGAAAAATACGGTATAGATTCAGACACATACGAAATATTTGATAAGTATCTTAAGAAAGAAAATCCTTTCTATGAAGAGGTAGATAAGATGTTTACCTATCTTGCCATGGGTCTATATAACATAGCCTATGCTATTAATCCAGAAGTAATCTACATAGGAGGGGCAATTTCTGAAGATGAGAGATTTATAAATTCTCTTAAAGAAAAGCTAAAGGATGATGTATTCTCTGGAGTTAGCCTTAACATAAGACCGGTGTCGTTTTTTAATGATAATAATCTCTATGGAGCTTATGCAAATATTAAATTAAAAGAAGAAAGGATAAAAAATGATTAAATTTCCTAAGGATTTCCTATTTGGATCTGCAACATCCGCCTGCCAATCTGAAGGTGGGCAAGTTGATGGTAAGAGTGAAAGCATTTGGGACTATTGGTATAAGAAGGAGCCCTATAAGTTCCACGATAGGATTGGACCGGAAAACACTTCAAACTTCTACTTTGACTATAAGGAAAATGTAGAGCTTTTAGAAAAAACAGGCCACAATTCCTTTAGGACTTCCATTTCCTGGGCAAGACTCATCCCCAAAATGGACGGTAAGGTCAATCCCAAGGCGGTAGAGTTTTACGAGAATTATTTTAAGGCAATTAAGGCTAAAGGAATCAAGCTTTTCGTAAATCTCTTCCATTTCGATATGCCTATGTATCTTCAAGAAATAGGGGGATGGGTAAACAAGGAAGTTGTCGAAAGATATGTATCATATGCTAAGACTTGCTTTAAGCTTTTTGGTAAATATACTGATTGTTTTTTTACCTTCAATGAGCCAATAGTTCATGTAGAATGTGGTTATCTATACCAATATCACTATCCTTGCGAAGTAAATCCCAAAAAGGCTGTTCAAGTTGCCTACAATACCCAGCTTGCCTCATCTTTGGCTATCAAAGCCCTAAGGGAAATAGATAGGGATAAGAAAATTGGAATAATTTTAAATCTAACCCCAGCCTATCCTAGAAGCGATAATGAAAACGACCTAAAGGCTGCTGAGATTGCAGACTTATTTGCCCAAAAGTCCTTCCTCGATCCATCAGTTCTAGGAGTTTATCCTAAAAAGCTTGTAGAAATAATAAAAAAAGAAGGGCTCATGCCAGAATACAGCAAAAAAGAGCTTGAAATAATAAAAGAAAATACTGTCGATTTCCTTGGAGTAAATTACTATCAACCCCTAAGAGTTAAGGAAAATCCTTATAAATATAAGGAAAGTGCTATCTTTATGCCGAGTAAATATTATCTTTCCTATGATATGCCGGGTAAGAGGATGAATCCCTATAGGGGCTGGGAGATTTATCCAAGAGCCATCTATGATATAGCCATAAATATTAAAGAAAACTACAATAACATCGACTGGATGATTACTGAAAATGGCATGGGAGTAGAAAATGAGGAAAGATTTAGGAAAGATGGAAGGATCGAGGACGATTACAGGATCGACTTTATCAAGGAACATCTGACCTTCCTAAGCCAAGCTATTGACGAGGGGGCAAACTGCAAGGGCTATCACTTGTGGACCTTTATAGATAACTGGTCCTGGCTTAATGCTTACAAAAACAGATATGGGCTTGTAGAATATAATCTTAATACAGGAGAAAGAGTGATTAAAAAATCTGGCATCTGGTTTAAGAAGCTTAGTGAGGAGAAGGGATTCTAGATAGTTTATTTTCTGAAAATAAATCAATTTCCCAAATCGACTAAAATCCCTTATAATATAATTAAGAACTATAAAGGAGTAAGTATGTACGGATCAATTGAATTGGGCGGAACTAAGATTAGGTGCGCTGTTTTAGATGAAATTGGAAATATTGTCAAAGAAATTAGGGTAGAGACCAAGGACCCTGAGGAAAATATGAAGGATGTGGTGGATTTTCTTAAGAAAAATCCTGTAGAAAGCATTGGAATCGGAGCTTTCGGTCCAATCGATGTGGACAAGGAGTCAAAGACTTATGGCTTTGTTCTAGAGACTCCAAAGAAGCTTTGGAGAAACTTCGACCTTCTAGGTTCTATCAAGAAAGAACTCGACCTACCTATGGGCTTTACTACAGATGTTGGAGCTAGTGGAATTGGTGAATATAGGTATGGGGCTGCCAAAGACAAGAGATCTTCCCTCTATCTAACTATAGGAACTGGAGTCGGCGGATCTTATATCCAAGATGGGACCTTGCTTCAAGGATTCTCTCATCCTGAGATGGGACACATTGAGATTACTAGGGAAGAAGGAGATGAGGTAGAAAGCTTCTGCGACTTCCATGATTCTTGCTTCGAAGGTCTTTGTGCAGGACCTGCCCTAGAACTTAGGACTGGCCAAAGGGGAGAAAACCTAGACAAAGACGATCCAGCCTTTGATATCCTTGCCAAATATATAGCTAAGGGACTTATGACCTATACCATGATCCTAAGACCTCACATCATAATAATCGGAGGTGGAGTAGCCAATAAGGAAGGAATGATTGAAAAAATCAGAAGAGAATTTGAAAAATTAGATAATCATTATATAGACAATCCTAATGTGGATGAATATATAGTCTTTCCTGAGCTAGGCAACGAAGCAGGACTTATCGGAGGATATGTACTTGCTAAGGAAGCCTTGAAGGAAGAATAAAAACAAGCTCTCGCTTGAAGATATCTCAAGTGAGAGCTTTTAACTTACTTTCTTTTAGCTTCTAGTATTAGGTTTTGTTTTAGGTTCCACAAGTTTTGGGATAGGTCGACATAATAGTTATGAGGTTGGTCGAATCTCTTAACTTCTTCCCAGATGCTTTCCACTTCTCCTTTAGAATAAGAAGCAATCTCTTCAAGGCTTGGGCTTTCGTATACTAAATTACCCTTATCGAAGATTTGAACTTGCATCTTGCGAGCTTTATAGTTTTCCATTCTTTTCATCTTCCATGTAAAGAGTGGATCAAATATTACCATTGGCTTGGAATCGTCGATTTTCTCACCAGCTAGGGCGATGTAGTCAGCCTCTGCCTTGCCGGTTTCCTTATCATAGAGTCTGTAGACTTTCTTCTCGCCAGGAGTTGTGATTTTTTCTACATTTTCTGAGACCTTTATCTTTGCTTCGATTTTTCCATCTGTCTCTATTGCAACAAGCTTATAGACGCCTCCAAAGACTGGGTCTGACTTGGCTGTGATTAATCTTTCTCCTATACCGAATGAGTCGATTTTTGCTCCTTGGGAGAGGAGGGATTCGATTTTGAATTCGTCTAGGGAGTTACTAGCCACGATTTTGGCATCGGTGAAGCCATTTTCATCTAGGATTTTTCTTACTTCCTTGGATAGGTAGGCTAAGTCTCCTGAGTCGATTCTAACTCCTCCACTAAGTCCCTTAGGTACTAATTCTTCCTCGAAGACTCTCATGGCATTAGGAAGTCCTGATCTTAGGGTATCGTAGGTATCTATTAAGAGGATACAATTGTCAGGATAGGACTTAGCGTAAGTCTTAAAAGCCTCGTACTCGCTAGGAAAAGCTTGAATCCAAGAGTGAGCCATGGTACCACTTGCCTTAAACTTATATTTTTGGGCAGAGTAGGTGTTACTTGTAATAGGAGCTCCCCCTATATAGGCAGCCCTCGCCCCGTTAATGGAAGCGTCTGCTCCTTGGGCACGTCTTGCTCCAAACTCCATAACGAGCCTATCTCCAGCAGCTCTTACAATCCTGTTAGTCTTAGTCGCAACAAGAGAGTTAAAGTTCATGGATAAGAGTAGGTAGGTTTCTATAATAGAGCACTCTATAATAGGGGCCTTGACTGTAACGATTGGTTCGTTAGGAAACATTACAGAACCTTCAGGAAAGGCCCAAATATCTCCAGTGAATTTGAAATCTCTCAAGTAATCGAGAAAGCCTTCAGAAAAGTCGGCGTTTTCCCTAAAATATTCTATATCTTCTTCGCTAAAACTTAAATTCTTAACGTATTCTATTATGTCATTAAGGCCAGCGAAGATTGAAAATCCTGCCTCATCTGGATTTCTTCTATAGTAGGCATCAAAGACTGCAACTGTGTCTTTCATACCATTGTTAAAGTAAGCATTTGCCATAGTAAATTCATAAAAATCACTAAGCATGGTTAAATTTCTATCTTCTTTCATAATCTCCTCGTTTTCTTTTCGCTTCTTAATATTATACCCTATTAGTGTGAAGATTAGATATTTTTTAACAAAAAGGGTAAAAGACTAGTAAAGACTTAGATAAGAATAAGGAGAATGTATGTATATATTTGATATAGATGGTACCTTGTTAAACACTATAGACTCAATTAGTTTTCATATAAATAAAACCTTGGAGGAATTTGGCCTAGGTCAAATCGATAAGGAAAGGGTGAGGGCCTTTGTGGGAAATGGTCCTGTAGTTTTGGTAAATAAGACCTTGGACTTTGTGGGAGCAAGTCGTGAGGAAAGCTTTAGGAAAAAATTCCTAGATACTTACAACAAATCCTACGATGACGATCCAACTTATCTACTAAAGGCCTATGGAGGAATAAAGGAAAGCATAGATATCTTAAAGAAAAGAGGAGAGATAATAGCTTGCTTTTCTAACAAGCCAGATTCTACATGCAAGAAGGTTATAGGCCATGTTTTCGGTAAAGATTATTTTGACTTTATCCTAGGCTATAAGGAAAGCTACGAGAGAAAGCCATCTCCTGAAGGCATAATGATAATCAAGGAGAGATTCGGGGTGGATTTTTCTGATATTTTATACTTTGGAGATAGCGAAGTAGACATGAAATGTGGTAAAAATTCTGGTATTTTCACAGTAGGATGCTCCTGGGGCTTTAGGTCAAGGGAGGTTTTAGAGAAAGAAAGTCCAAATCTTATAATAGATGATCCAAAAGAGATTAAAGACATAAGGAGGATATGATGGGAGAAGTTAAACTTTGTAGGATTGACTCGAGATTATCTCACGGCAAGGTAGTCGAGATTTGGTCCAAAGAATTAAAAACTGAGACAGTTATAATTGCCAATGACGAAGTAAGTGGGGACGATTTTAGAAAAAAGGTCATGGACCTTACTATTCCTGATGATATAGCAGCCTACTACTTAAAGCCATCTGAAGTAGGGGACTTTCTTAAAGACTATGATAAAGATGTATTATTGATAGTGGCGAGTGCCCAGGATTTAGAGACTATTAGCAAGCAAGATATAGAGATTCCTGAAGTAAATATCGGAATAATCCATATGACTATAGGCAAGAAATCCCTAACCGAAGAAGTAGCAGTAGATGAAGATGACCTCAGGATATTTAGGGAATTTATAGAAAATGGGTCCGACGTCTATGTTAGACTAAGCCCGTATTCCCAAAGGATGGAGCTTAAGAATTTATTTGATAAAAATTAAGAATAAAAAAACGAAAACACCTAGCTGATGTGTACCCATAAAACTGGACACAATATTTAATTAATTAGTTGTAGTGGA
>JAQEDR010000023.1 GCA_027669155.1 Peptoniphilaceae bacterium AM52-5BH
AACTTAGTTTGCTTTAGGTGTCGCGATATTATTTGCAATTCATCAAATAAAAACTAGCAGAAATAAATCCGCTAGTCATATTCTTATGCTTTACTTTTTCTAATTTTCTTATATAGGGCAAAAATTAACATTCCGATAACAGCATTTACCACGATAGCTCCTCCTGGTTTGATATCAAAATGAAAGGAAAGAATTATTCCTGCCATCATATATATTATTCCAAGAATTATAGTTACAAAGAAAGTTTGCTTATAAGACCTAGATATAATCAAACTAGTTGCTACTGGAAGAACTATTAGGCTTGTAACCATCAAGGCTCCTATAATTTTAACCGCAAGGGCAATTGTTACAGCAGATAGGAAAGTAAATATCATATCTATTATCTTTACCTTTACTCCTGCAAGCCTAGCTGTATTATTATCTATAGAAATTGCCAAAAGTGCTGAGTATCTACTTATGCAAAGGGCAAGAACCAAGATAAAAATAAGGCTAGTGTTTAATACATCTGCACTTGTAACTGATGAAATTGAACCGAATAGATAAGATTCAAAAGAATTACCTCCCGGAGCGAAATCAGAAAGGATCGCTGCAATTCCTAGTCCTGTACTCATGATAACGGCTGTTGCCATATCCCCATATTGAGGGAGCTTTTTCCTAATAAATTCTATAAGGAAGGCAGCTATTACACATACCATAGCTGATCCTAAGAGCGGATCAAAACCTAATATTAGTCCCATAGCCACTCCTGTAAGGGCCGTATGGGATAAGGCATCACCTATCATGGAAGTTTTCCTATTGACCATTACAATCCCTATGAGAGGTATCATTATAGATAAGAGAAATCCCGAAAGTAGGGCCTTTCTCATAAAGGCAAATTCTAACATAAAGTCAACCTCCCTTCATTCATCCTATACTGGGTCTTGGTCATTTGTATATCCTCCATTTCCTTAAGCTCGTGGGTAATCATGACTATAGTTATACCCAAATCTTCCTGTAGTTTTTTTAGTGTCTTAAAGAACATTTCCTTATTTTCTTTATCGACACCAGCAGTTGGCTCGTCTAAGATTAAAAGTTCTGGCATATTTATCATAGCCTTGGCAATCATAGCTCTTTGGGCAAGTCCTCCAGATAGTTCGTTTACCGGAGTATTGATAAAGTCCTCCATGCCCATTTTGATAAGTATATCCCTTGCCTTATCATAGTGGACTTTCTTAGGTATTTTGATAAAGCCAAAGTCTTCATATAGGTTAAGGGCCACAAGCTCTAAGCAAGTTATAGGAAATGCGATTTTGTTTACAACATTGACTTGGGGAACGTAGCCAATTTTCTTATAGGACTTGTATTTTGCAATATCCTTACCCAAAATCTTTATACTTCCCTTATCAGGCTCTAGCTCTCCTAGCATAAGTTTAACAAGGGTTGACTTTCCTGATCCGTTTCCCCCTATTATTAATACAAGCTCTCCAGATTCAACTTCTAGATTGCAAGATTTAATTACATTTTCCTTCCTATAAGCAAAGCTTAAATCCTTAATTGCTATTGCTTTCATCAGTGCCTCCTTTCATAGAATTATATAAGTTTTCTAGATTCATCCTCATCAGATCAATATAATCCATTCCCTCTTCTTCTTGCTCCTTAGTCACAAATTCCATCGATGCTAAAGGCATTGTCTTGCCATGTAGTTCTTCGGCCAAGGCCTTGGCTTCCTTAGGGTTTTTACCGTATTCATAAAATATTGTGTCTATTCCCTTACTATTAGCAAACTCTACCGCCTTTTTTATAGTCTTTAGACTTGGACTTTCAAGGCTCGTTAGTCCTTGGAGAGGATATTGGATTAAATCGAAATCCCTAGCCAGATATTGGTAGGCATAATGGATTACGAGAAATTCTCTCTGATCAAGGTCTTTAAATTTCTCCTTATATTCTGCGTCGATATCTGTAAGTTGATCGACATATTTTAGTTTGTTCTTCTTATAAATCTTTTCATTTTCAGGATATTTTTCTATCAATTTATCCTGGATAGCGTTTAAATATTTTTTGGCATTTACAATAGAAAGCCAGGAATGAGGATCGTAGCTTATCTTATCGAAACCAGATGATGATCCTTCCATAAGAGACTCTTCCCTGCCATCATCCTTTAGTAAATTTCCATTTTCATCCATCAGATAGTATGGAAGAAGGTCCTCGCTTATCCTATCTGATATGAAAATCCATGATCCTGCTTCAGGCATCTTGTAGAAGATTTCTCCTGACTCATGGCCCATCTCTAGACCATAGACCTTGCCCTCTTCTACCTCAATGGTAGATTTTTGGGCTACTAGTTCTCCCTTCTGATTCATCACTTCCTTGGCCTTTTTGACAAGATCTTCTCCTCTTAGTCCGGTATCTTTTATGAAGGCTACTCTCATCATGTCCTCGTGGGTATGGGCAAAGTCGAACTTCTGAGTTTTGTCGGTCAAGTCGAGTCTTGCCATATATTGGAAATCTCCGACTGCAGCTTGGCCCTTGTAGGTGATTAGATCAACCGAATCTGATAATTTCAATATTTCTAGATTCGGTAGGTTTTCCCTTACACTTTCAAGCCATGGCTCCATATTCGCTCCATTAACAACTAGAAGGTCTGCTTTTGCGAGCTTTTTCATATCCTTTGGTGAAGGCTCCCATAAGTGGGCTTCCTTGCCCTCTGGCATAAAGGATTTAACATTCGCCGTATCTCCAGCAATTTTACTAGTCAAGTCATTAATCGGATAGAAGGATGTATAGATTAATGGCTTATCCTTATCTTCTTCTGCTTTATTACAAGAGGTCAGAGTGAAAACAAGAATCAGTAGATATATTAATTTATTTATTTTCTTCATTATTCTCCTCACAAGAAAAGGGACGAGCTAAGCCCATCCCTCTTACAAAATCTATTCTGTAATTTCATCCATGATTTGTTGGTCTGTTGTATTTGGCTTAACAAATGTTGGGAACCATTTTTCTTCTCCTAATAGTTCATCCTTATCATTACCATATCTCATATGGAAATGTGTCAAACTTTCCTCTCCGTGGATTGGCATCATAAGTAGGTACTTATACTCAGCATCTGGGCTTACTGCTTCAAATATATCCCATTCTAGCATGTGATTTCCGTGTTTTACTTCTTGTTTATCAACATATTTATATTCAACTTCTGCTGTGGCCTCTTTGCCTTCATCAGGAAATTCATTGTAGAACTTAACCTTATTTCCTTCAATCTCTAGACCATTAAAATCGCATTGTCTTTTTTCTACATAGGCCTTCTTGGCGCTTTCTTCATCAGTGTTTTCCTTCTTAGCTAGGTCTGTAAAGGCTCCTTGGACCTCGTTTTTATCTAGATAAGCAGACATTGAATTCCATTTTCCTTCCCAATCGGCTAAAGAAACTTCATCCATCTTTTGATCAGAAGTACTTTCTTCCTTCTTTTCTGCATCATTTTCTTTGCTTGTCTTATCTTTAGTTTCAGTATCAGCTTTCTCTTCTACTTGTGCCTTGTTATTAGCCTCCTTATCTTTAGCATTGTCATTTCCACAAGCTGATAAGATTAAACCAAGCGAAAGAATCGCTGTTAGTGCCATAGTATTTTTCTTTTTCATATTTATCTCCTTAATTATATTTTATGTAGGTAAATCATTCTGTTAAGCTGTAGACTTATCCTGACATGCTTATGATATCACCAATTTTATCATTTGTCAAGAATGATTCGCATTATCTTTAATTATTATTTTTTTAACAAAGGTTGGCAAATAAAAAATCCCGCCAATAATGGCGAGATTTAAATGTTTATAAATTGTCTATAAATTGTCTATAACTTCTTCGATATCAGGAAGTTCGCTTCCTCCATAGACCTTAACCCATTTAACTTTTCCTTCTTCATCGATTATAACGTTGGCACGTTTGCTTGCACCGTTTTCTTCGTTAAAGAGTCCGTAAGCCTTAGTTACTTCACCGTATGGGAAGAAGTCTGATACTATCTTAAGATCTTTTAAGTCTAGGATATCTGCCCATTTTGCCTTAGCTGGGAATGGATCTATAGAAAGTCCTATGACTACAGTTTCTCCCTTTTCTTGGATTCTTTCGTAGTTTCTCTCAAGTGATCTCATTTGGTCTGTACAAACTGATGTATATGCTAGTGGGTGCCAAGAAAGAATGACCTTCTTTCCTTTCAAGTCGCTTAATTTAACATCTTCTTTGAATTGATCTTTTAGTGTAAAGTCTATTGCTTCTTGATTAACTTGAATTGTCATTTTATCCTCCTAATTCTCTCTAATAATATTTATACCCAAGATAGAAAGAAATTAATATTTAATTACTAGCTAAAAAGCTTGTCGCAAACTTAACCATAGCAAAAATTCCATAATCTAGGCTGTCTTCATCTAGGTCAAATTCAGGTGTGTGGTGTTCGGCTCCACTTCCCTTTGTATCATTGGCAATTCCCACTAGGGCGAAAAGACTTGGGGCAAGCTTACCGTAGAGCTCGAAGGATTCTGAGGCAAACCACTTTACATCTCTTTTAATATTATCCTTAAAATAATCCTTGATATTTTCTTCCATTAATTCTGAAAGTTTAGGGTCATTTATAACAGGGTCATATTGTTCTTTTCCAGTTTCATTGATAAACTCGCAACCATGGGCCCTCGCAATATTCTTACCTACTATGTCTATTTGCTCTATCGCCTTATCGACTTCCTCTCTATCAAAAAATCTTAGAGTTCCATCGATTGTTACCTTATCTGCAATAACATTGTGGGCACTTCCCCCATGGATTGTAGAAAGACCTAGGGTTACAGTCTTGGTTGGATCGAGTCGATTAACCCAGCTTGATGCAAGGGATTGGATAATAGCAGCTTGAGCAAAGATTGGACTTACCGCAAGGTCTGGCCTTGAGGAGTGGCCTCCTACGCCTTTAATGGTGAATCTAGTTCTTATAAAGCCTGCCATAATTGGGCCCTTATCGATTGCTATCTCTCCTGTTTTTAGAAAACTTGCCAGATGGTTACCATAGAAGGCATCAATACTTTCTTTTTCTAAAGCCTTGATCATAGGGTTGATTCCACAGCCTGCCTCCTCGCCTTCTTCGAAGATAAATATTATTCTTCCCTTGATTTTATCTTTATTTTCTACTAGAAGCTTCATACTCTCTAGAAGGATTGTCATATGGCCATCGTGTCCACAAGAATGGGATGCTTCTTTATTATCAGACACAGAATACTTTTGTCGAGTTAAATTAAAAGAGTTTTCGCAAATTGGTAGGGCATCTATATCTGTTCTAAGAGCCAAGGTCCTTCCAGGTCTTCCGCTATCTAATACAGCATAAAATCCTGTTGTCGAAACTTCTACTATAGATAGTCCCAGCTTTTCTACTTCTTCTTTTAAGAATCTACTTGTATTAAATTCCTTGCCTGAGACTTCAGCCATTCTATGGAGTTTCCTCCTAGTATCAATTATTCTCTTCTTATCTTTTTCTATCAGATCTTTTATTAAAAAATCCTCCATGAGGGCTCCTTTTCTATATAAAAAAGCGACAGGTCAAACTGCCGCTTTTATGGTTCTTATAAGCTTGCAATAGCTTCGATTTCTAGTAGACCGTCTTTTGGAAGATTTGCTACTTCGAATGCTGATCTAGCTGGTTTGTGGTCTTTGAAGAATTCTGCATATACTTCATCAAATGCCTTGAAGTTATTGATATCGTTTAGGTAAACAACACATTTGATAACCTTATCCCTGCTTGATCCTGCTTCTTTTAGGATGTTTTCTACATTTTCTAGAGCTTGCTTAGTAGCCGCTTTGATCTCTGTAACTAGCTCTCCTGTTTTTGGGTCAAGTGGAAGTTGTCCTGAAGTAAATACTAAACTATCAGTTGCTATACCTTGTACATAGGCTCCTACTGCTTTTGGAGCGTCATTTGTGTTAATTGCTTTCATAAAAACTCCTTAATTTAATTGTGTTTACACTTATATTATATCGAAATTCTAATAAATTACAATCAATTAATCTTCAAATACTCTTCAAGACTTAAATCATTTTCATAGATTTCCTTGGCATTTTCTACACCAACGAATCTGAAGTGCCATGGCATAGATCTGTGATTCGTGCTGTCTTGTTTATCTTCTGGATATCTTTCAATAAAGCCATATTTGTAAGCATTTTCACAAAGCCACTTGTATTCATTAGTCGTAGCAAATTTATCGCTATATTTGCTTCCTTCTGTGAAAAAATCGAAGGCTTGGCCTAATTGGTGCTCGCTCGTACCTGGGTTTTCGCTATCCACTTCTTCTGCTTCTTTCATTTTTCCCTCAAGGTCATAATCCCTATAGTCAGAGGCTATCTTTATTGTAAGCCCTTCTCTTTCCATATCTTGGCGCATGGTTTCGAAGGCACGCTTGGCAGTCTTATCTACACCAGGATTAAAATCGCTTGGCAAAGGATAAGACTCGCTTACATAGCTAATTCCATTTACGACTTTTATGTTTTCTTCTGTGTCGAGCTTTTCTAGTCCAAACTTGTTGACATAGTAAAAGCTGTCGTCAATTTTGATTTTTGAAAAACCATTTTCGGTTCCATAATAGGCTAGATAGTCGCCTTTTTCGATGAATTTTTCTGTCTTGGAATAATCATTTGGATATTGGTAGGCGTACTGGGTCTTGGCGCATTTAACAAACTCCACTAGATCATCTTGGTACTTGTCATCGACGATTTTCCTATTTTCTTCTATAACTATATCATTAAATCCAGCTTGTGTTGCGATATGGATCTTATCTCCATTGATCTTTACTTCTTTTTCTTCTTCCATATCATCGCTTGCCTCAGCCTGCCTATACTCGGCTGGTCTCTGGATTATAAATTCTTCTTCATTGTTTTTAAGAAACTTCGTTCCTAGAACCAGGGCGATAGCCGCAAGACTTGTTAGTAGGAACTTTTTTCTTCTTTTTTTCGCTTGTCTTCTCTTTTTTCTCTTTAATTCTCTGATACCTCTGTTAGACATAACCATCCTCTATTTATTTCAATATTTTGTCTTCTGTAAAGTCTAAGGGATAAGCAATCATTTGCCTAGATTCATAAATATATTTCAACTTACAAATCTTGCTTTAGATTGCTAAATTCTTATATTTATTATAACATGTAAAGGGAAAAAAATACAGCCCTATTTCAAGTATTTTTAGACTTTCTGGAAGATTTTTCAGATATTTCGTGAAAAAAATATTATTTCCTTTTAATTTTATAAATTCCACCCATTTATGAAAGCTTTTACTTAAAATCTAAAAGAAAAACTGCTATAAAAAGAAATCAAATCTCTAAGAAAATATTAAAATTATTCTACAAGATGATTAATTTTTATAACAGTTTAATTTATGAAAATAATTTTCCCAAGAAATAACCTAGCTTCCACTTAAAAGTTTTCTCTTTTTCCTTAGAAGTCTTATGCGCTCTTTTTTGTCCTATGGCATCTTCCTTCTTGCTAGTCGTCTCTTCAATATTTTTTTCTTCGCTTCTTTTTCTTGCAATTTCTATTAGTTTTTCTTGCGCTATGAGATTTTCTTTGTTTTCTAGCTTGTAGTAAGATCCATCAGAAGATAATCGTCTGATTTTCACATCATCTGCAAACATTATATCAAGAAATTCCAGGATTCTTTCTTTGATTCTAACATCATATATAGGAACTGCTACTTCCATTCTGTTTCTGATATTTCTTGTCATGAAGTCCGCTGATGAGATATATAACTTTGTCCTTCCTCCCTTACCAAACTGATAGATCCTATGATGTTCTAGAAATCTTCCCACAACTTGATAGATATTGATATTTTCAGTCCTACCCTTAATTCCCGGAAGAATACAGGTAATTCCTCTAACCATCATATCGATTTTGACACCCTTGTTACTTGCTTCAGATAGCTTGTCTATAAGTTTCCTATCAGAGATTGAATTCATCTTTAGCCTAATGTAGCCTTCTCCTGTATCTTCCTGGATTTTAATTTCTTCATCTATTAATTTATCCAAGCCTTCTTGCATAGATTTAGGGCTAACCATCAAATGCTCATAGTCTCCTTCGAGATTTCCTATAAGGATATTGTCAAAGATTTCCTTGGCGTCTTTTCCTATTTCGGGATTTGCTGTCATAAAGGAGAAATCTGTATAGAGCTTGGCGGTCTTTTCGTTGTAGTTTCCTGTTGCTACTTGAGTAATATAACTAATCTTATCATTCGCATCGACCTTTGTGATTAGGCAAACCTTAGAGTGGGTCTTGTAGTTTTCGAATCCATAGACTACATTACATCCTGCCTTCTCAAGTCTTGATGACCAAAGGATGTTGTTATCTTCATCGAATCTTGCCCTAAGTTCCATCAAGACTATGACGTCTTTCCCATTTTCACTTGCCTTAATCAAGGCTTTGGCAATCTCACTTTCCTTGGCTATCCTATAAAGAGTAATTTTAATGGATATTACATCAGGATCTGTGCTTGCTTCATCAAGGAGCCTTATTACAGGATCCATTGACTCATAAGGATAGGAAAGGAGCTTATCGCTCTCTTCTATCTGACTTATGACAGATTTCTTATCATCTATAAAGTATGAGCTTTGTGGGCTAAATTCATCATAACTATGATTTTTCCTAAAGTCTTCTGGTAGGTCACTTATCAAATCAAAGATAAAATCTGACTGAATGAAAGATTTCGTCACAAAAATTGATTCCTTACCTAGATTAAATTGTTTAGTCAAAAACTTGATAGAGTCATCGTCTAAGTCTCTATCAACTTCTACCCTCACAGGCTGGAGTCTCTTTCTTTTCTTAAGCTTGCCCATCATGTAATCTCTAAAGTCTTGGTCGACCTCATAGTCATCATCGTTGAAGTTGATATCTGCATTCCTAGTCAAAGAAAGGGCATAGGACTTTTCGATTTTATATTTGTAGAAAAGTTCTCCCGCAAAGGCCTCTATAATATCTTCGATTAAGACAAAGTGGTTATCGGATAATTTTAAGTATCTAGGAAGTCTATCAGGAAGATAGATAATCCCAATTTTATCCTTTTTCTTCTTATCTGAAGCTATAAGATCAAATATTATAACTATGGATAGGTTAGGAAGTCTCGGAAAAGGATGGGTCCTATCTATCAATTGAAAATTTAGTATAGGCTCAATCTTGCTGTCGAAGTAATTCTTACAAGATATAAGGTCTTTATCATCAAGGTCTGATATTTGTGATATCCTTACTCCCTCTTCTTCCAAATCCTTTAGGATATCGAAATAGACCTCATCTTTTTTAGCATAGGATTTGGGTAAAATCTCTAGGACCTTATCGATTTGCTCCTTGGGACTTAGGCCTGATTTTGAATCTATGGCTTGTTTCGATAGGCCAGATAGGTCAGTAAGAGAACCAATTCTCACCATAAAAAACTCTTCTAGATTGGTATCAAAGATCGATAAAAATTTGAGTCTCTCAAGCAGGGGCACAGACTTATCTGCTGCTTCCTCCAAGACTCTGTCGTTAAATTTTAGCCAGGAAAGCTCCCTGTTTTGTGTAAAAGATACGTCGTTCATATTATTTCCTTTCTAATAACTTGCTATATACGTACCCTTCCCTAACGCCTGTTTGGCTGATATTTATTTCATTTACATAAAAATATTTTGCTAATCTATTTAGTATAACCATTCCAGGAATCAAAGTGTGTACCCTATCTGGTTTTATCTCAAGAATCCTATCAAGGACTTCTCTATCATCCATTTCCAAAATCTCTTTGACCATCTTGTTAAACTTCTCGGCATCCATAGTCGAATTATAATTTGAAAGATTATAATATTCATTATAAAACTTAAGGGATGCCCTAGCAGATCCACCAACAGCAGCGAGATTACTTTGCTTTTCCCTATACATCTTATTTTCTGCTAGGAGAAGCTTTACAGTATTATCTATTGCTTTCTTCTCCTTCTTGTTAGTAAACAAGCCCGTTACATAATCGTTAAAGGCTGATAGGGATCCTATAGATAGGGAAGTTGATTTAATTACCTTTCCTTGATCGATTATTACAACTTCGGAAGAACCGCCGCCGATATCTGTCAAAACACCCTCACTGACATCAACCGACTTACTCGCTCCTACAAATGAAAGTCTCGCCTCATCTTCACCAGAAAGAATCTCGATTTCAAGTCCTAGCTCATCCTTAACCCTCTTAAGGATCTCAGACCTGTTAGCAACGTCTCTAATAGTCGCTGTTGCGAAAGGATGGACGCTATCGATATCATCAAAGTTTGAAATGATAGCATTAAATCTCCTCAAAGTCGCAATTAGCCTATCGATACCCTTTTCGGTAAGATTTCCCTTCTTGACATAATTTCTAAGGGAGGCTTGCTCTTTCTCGCTAAAAAGATGGACTGCCTTATCCTCGACTTGTTTGTAGACTGACAACCTAACTGTGTTACTTCCAATATCCATTATTGCATAAATCATAATCCCTCCTTCAAATAATTTAGCTTATAGGGAAAATCTATAAGTTTTGGTATCAAATTCTCTGTGGCAGGAGTTTTCTTGGACATAAATATATTAATATCCAAATCATCGCTCGCACTTTCTAGACTCTCGCTTAAAAAGATTGCAGGATCAATAATATTAGCCTTATAATCTAGCCTTCTCTCGATGTTCTCCCTTATTATAGGATAATGAGTGCAGGCTAGAAGGATATTTTCGATTTTTCTCTCATTAGCAATCTTAATATAGGAATCTATGTATTCATTTAACTTCTTATCATCTTTATTATCAGCTTCTATCAAATCGACAAGCTTCTTTGCAGCAACTTCATAGACAATATTTTCGGGATTTTTTTCTAGATTGTTCTTATAAAAATGGCTGTTTATGGTAGTCTCAGTCCCTAAAACCAGGAATTTGCCTTGGTATTTCTCGCTAGCTTTAAGGGCAAGTTCTGTTATAGGAATGAATTTCTTCTTATATTTGTCACTAAGAAAGTCAGTCACAGTAACAGAAAGAGTATTGCAGGCTATGACATAATAATCTATATCAAATTTCTCTAGAAAATCTACAATATCGGAAGAAAAGCTTCTAAGCTCTTCCTCACTCCTTCCCCCATAGGGAACCCTTAAGCTATCCCCAAAATAAAAATACTGGCTCTTGTTAGTTTTGGCAAGCTCCCTAAGGACAGTAAGACCTCCAAGGCCTGAATCAAAAACTCCAATCCTAGTCATCTACTAACTCCACTTTCTCTACGAACTTATACTTACCGGTAAGTTTCTCATAGGCAAGATCGAGACTAGAATCATCAGTGAAAACTCCAAAGACACTAGCCCCAGATCCACTTACCAGGGCCTTTTCTGCTCCGATATCTTCAAGCCTTGAGCAAATTTCCCTAATATGAGGGAAGTTTTCAAAGATTACATCCTCCATAACATTTCTAAAGCCAGAAATAGCAGACTTTTCTCCCTTGCGGAGCTTTTCAATAATTCCAGTAGTATCGATAACTCCATAATCGCCTAGTCTCTTGTAAACAAAGGCAGAAGAAATCTCAGTCCCGTCATTTATAAGAAGTAGCTTCATCTTCAGCTTGTTGGTAAAAGGAGTGAGTATTTCTCCAATACCTTGGGCTCTGGCATTTGATTCTAGGAAAAAGAATGGAATATCCGCTCCGAGCTTTTTGCCAAGACTCATATTCTCATCAAGAGTTAGACCTAAATCCCAAAGCTTATCAAGTCCCTTGATCATCTCCGCTGCATCAGTAGAGCCTCCAGCAAGACCTGCCGCAAGGGGAATATTCTTGATCAAAGTCACATCGACTCCATTTTCATCCACCCTATCTTTAAGCAAGTCCCAAGCCTTGTATATAAGATTGTCCTCAAGGGCGCAGATATCAGGTAAATTTGTTTCGTAATTAAATTTGTTTTCTTTATTTTTCTTTATAATCAATTTATCAAACAGATTAATCCTAACCATAATACTATCGATCTCATGATAACCGTCATCTCTTTTCGATAGGCTATCGAGGGTAAGATTAACCTTAGCATAACATTTTCTTTCCATAATTACCTCTAATTTATTATATCATAAGTAGGAAGATTTCGTATCGGGAAATTGTAAAGATTAGATAATAACATATCTCAATATTAATATCAGCTTAAAATATATGTTATAATAAAAACAGCCCTCAATGAAAGGGGGTGATGCCCATGAGGGATGTGTTGTTGATATTTTTATCATCACTAATATTACCTTTGTTGAAAGATTTCCTTATAGAAATTTGGAAAGACAGCCGGAACAAAGATAAAAACAAAAAGCAGGACTGACCTCCTGCTTTTTGTATGCCCATTTGGGATATGTTGTTATTCACTAATATCACAAAGTCTAAAGCTTTGTGGCTTTATTAAGAGGTAGCTTCTCTTAAGATTATTATATTTTAATAATCTTTAAAATCAAGAATTAAAGGTTAAACAAAAAGCACCTCACTTATAAGGTGCTAATCTGGTGCGGGATAGAAGACTTGAACTTCCACGACCTTAAAACCGGTCACAAGATCCTTAGTCTTGCGCGTCTGCCAATTCCGCCAATCCCGCTCGTGTATTACTTTTACATAATACACTTATTTTTTATTCTTGTCAAGTTTTTTTATAAAACCATAGATAAAAATTGTTTGCTACGTTCTTCTTTTGGATTTTGGAAGAAGTCTTCTGGATTTTCTGAAGTCTCTACAACCTCTCCCTTGTCCATGAAAATCACTTTGTTTGAGACTTCTCTTGCAAAGCCCATCTCGTGAGTTACTACAACCATGGTCATCCCATCGTGAGCGAGCTCTTTCATAAGTTCTAGAACTTCTCCTACCATCTCTGGATCAAGAGCACTTGTTGGTTCGTCAAAGAGCATGAGTTTTGGCTTCATCATAAGGGCCCTTGCTATGGCTACCCTTTGTTTTTGTCCACCTGATAGGCTCGCTGGGTAAACATCCTTTTTGCTAGCAAGGCCTATTCTTTCCAAAAGCTTCATTGCCTCATCTTCTGCTTCTTTCTTCTTCATTTTCCCTCTCATAACTGGGGCGAGGGTTAGGTTATCTATGATAGACATATTGGAAAAGAGGTTGAAGTTTTGAAATACCATTCCTATCTCTTCTCTGAGTTTGTTTATGTCTACATTATTATCATTGATTTTCTTCTCTTCGAAATAAATTTCTCCTGAATCTGGTTTTTCTAGGAGATTGAGGCAGCGGAGGAAGGTTGATTTTCCTGAACCAGATGGGCCTATTATTGATATTACGTCCTTTTTCTTTACATCTAGGTCGATGCCGTTTAGGACTTTTAAGTCATCGAATGATTTTTCAACATTTTTTACTTTAAGCATATAGGAATCCTTTCTCTAGTTCTTTGAATATTTTCTCCATCACTAGGACTATGACAAGATAGATTATAGCTGCGGAGAAGTAGGCTGTTGCTGCATCAAAGGTTTGACTTATTACAATTGATGCTCCCCTTGTAAGATCGGCTAATCCAATGAAGCCTGCTATTGATGTTTCCTTAAAGAGGGTTATAACTTCGTTACCTAGAGCTGGCAAGGAATTTTTCACAGCTTGTGGCATTACGACCTTTTTCATCATTTGTAGGTTGGATAGGCCGAGACTTCTTGCCGCTTCTTTTTCCCCCTTGCTGACAGAGTTGATTCCTCCCCTAAATAGCTCTGCCATGTAGGCTGAAGAGTTTAAGGCGAAGGAAATTATTGCTACTAGAACTAGATTGTCTAGGTTTACCAAGATTACATTAAACATTATCAAAAGTTGGATTGTTGAAGGTGTTCCACGGATTATAGATACAAATAAGGCAAATATTTTATCTAATATAATAAGCAAGAATTTTGGAAGTCCTGATAGTTCATCTCCAATATCAATCTTCGCAGACCTAACGAGGGCAATAATAAGTCCTAGGATAAAGGAAAGGATTAGGGCACACACCGTTACCTTCGCAGTAATTTTTAGACCATCGATTAGATATTTATATGATCCATTATCGATTATTGTGGATTTAAATCTTCCAATAAGCCCATTACTTTCTTCTACTTCAGAAGGACCTTGGTATTTGGACATTATTTCATCGATTTTTCCCTCTTCCTTAAGTTTTGTGATAGCTTCGTTCATTTTTTCTAGAAGGACAGTATTATCTTTATTAACTGCTATGGCGTATTCTTCTTCAAGATATGGTGTATCTGCTATTTCTAGATCCTTGTTAGCATTTACGAAGTTTTCTGCACTTTGCTTATCTAAGATTACAGCATCTATTTTCTTGCTTTGGAGGGAGAGGATAGCATCTGGGACCTTATTAAAGGAAGATACATTTTCTTCTCCGAAGTCGTCTTTTGCTATGGTATCACCGATAGAACCCAGTTGGGTCCCTAGTTTTTTTCCTTCCAAATCTTCGATTTCTTTGATATCTGAATCTTTTCTCTTAACTATGATTTGGCTGGTCTTGGCAAAGGGTTCGGTAAAGTTTACTGATTTCTTTCTTTCTTCAGTTACTGTAAAGCCTGCTGCACCTCCGTCAACCTTACCTGATTGGATACTTGCTATGATATTGTTAAAGTCCATGTCGTGAAGTTTGACTTCAAGGCCTAACTCTTCACCAATAGCCTTAACTATATCAGGGTCAATTCCTACAATTTCGTCTCCTTCGTAGTATTCATAAGGAGGAAAGTCTGCACTTGTACCTAAGTCTATCACTCCGTCATCCACGATTTTTTCTTCTGCAAATGCTTTTGTTGGTATAAGTACAAGTAGAGCCAAAAGCATAGCTAATAGTCCATATTTTTTCTTTTTCATAACTTACCTTTCTAATTTTTCCTCTACATAGGCGATCTGCCTTAGAACTTCTTTCTCACTAGGTCCACCTAGGGAATCTCTCTTGTTTACTGATGTATATAAATCTATTGCTTGGTAGATATCTTCTTCAAATAAGTCCGATTCATTTTTATAAATTTCTAGGGGAAGTTCTTCCAAGCATAAATCTTTCTCCATGGCGTATTTTACAAGTCTAGCTGATATGTGGTGGGCGTCCCTAAAAGGAAGATTTTTCCCTACCAGATAGTCAGCTACGTCAGTAGCGTTGAGATAGCCCTCCTTCGAGGCGGCCAGCATTTTTTCCTTGTTGACCTTAAGGCTTTCAATCTGCCCTGCCATTATTTTAAGCATAACCCTTATGGTATCTATACTTTCAAATATCCCCTCCTTATCTTCCTGCATATCCTTGGAGTAAGCAAGAGGAAGGCCCTTCATCATAACCATTGACTGGTTTGTATTTGCAATAAGCCTTGCTGCCTTTGCCCTAATAAGCTCAGCCATATCCGGATTTTTCTTCTGGGGCATAATGGAAGAGCCTGTCGAATATTTATCGTCAATCCTTACAAATGAATAGGGTTGAGAGGAAAATATTATAAGCTCCTCTGAAAGTCTCGATAGGTGGATAGAAATAAGAGATATGATTGAAGATAATTCTATTACATAATCCCTATCGCTTACGGCATCCATGGAGTTTTGCATAAGAGATGTAAAGCCAAGCTTTTCTTTGACAAAATCCCTATCTATATCATAGGTCGTACCCGCTAGGGCACAAGCTCCCAGAGGAAGCTCGTTCATCCTTTCCTTGAAGGAGTTTATTCTTTCTATATCCCTTAGACCCATCATAGCGTAGGCCATGAGATGGTGGGCAAAAGTTACGGCTTGGGCTGCTTGAAGATGAGTATATCCTGGCATGATGGTCTTGGTATTTTTACGAGCAAGCTTTATAAGAGCTTTTACATAAGCTTTTGTATCTTCTAGGATATTTTCGCATTCATTTCCTAGATAAAGCTTAAAGTCTGTAGTAACCTGATCGTTCCTTGACCTTGCTGTGTGCATTTTCTTACCGACAGGACCTATCTCTTCGATAAGTCTCGCTTCGACAAAGGTGTGGATGTCCTCATAGGATTCGTCGACTTCTTCCTTGCCTTCTTTGAGATTGTCATAGATTAAATAAAGACCTGTGATGATTTGTTCCTTTTCTTCATCAGAGATTATATTGTTTTTGCCGAGCATTTCTACATGAGCAATAGAAGCTTGAATATCACAATATACTAGTCTCTTGTCGATTTTAATTGAATCGTTAAATTCTTCTGCAAGCTTATCCAACTCACCTGAAAGCATTCCGCTCCATAACTTCATTTATTTCTCCTAATCTTCTTTCATTACTGACGCATAGGTCTTTGTGGATAGACCAAAGAGGTTGATAAAGCCAGTTGCATCTTCTTGGCTATAAACATCATCTTCTTCGAAGGTTGCAAGTTCTTCATCAAAAAGGGCCTTATCTGCAAAAATTCCTGCAGGATACATATTTCCCTTGTATAGTTTTACCTTAACACTTCCGCTTGTATTTTCATTTACCTTTTCCATAAATAGGTCCATAGCTTCCTTAAGTGGTGTCATCCACTTTCCTTCATAGACTAGATTTGCATAATCAAGGCTCATCTTTTGTTTATAGGCTAGGGCTTCTGGATGGATTGTCACTGATTGAAGTTTCTCCAAGGCGAAGTATAGGAGGCTAGCTGCTGGGTTTTCGTATACTCCCCTGCTCTTCATTCCAACTACCCTGCTTTCTACCATATCATCGATTCCTATTCCGTGATTTCCTGCAATTTCATTTAAGTCCTTAACCATGTCGCTTCCCTTAAGTTTCTTGCCATTTAATGAAATTGGTTTTCCTTTCTCAAAGCCTATCTCTACTATTTCAACTTCGTCAGGAGCCTTTTCTGGAGGAGTGATCCAATGGAGAATTTTTTCAAGGTCTGCTTCATTTTCTGGATTTTCTAGGTCGAGTCCTTCATGGGATAGGTGCCAGATATTCTCATCCATAGAATAGTCTTCTTCCTTAGTGAAGTCTAACTTGATGCCGTGGCTTGCTGCATAGGCTTCTTCTTCACTACGACCCTTGATATCCCAGAACCTCCAAGGAGCAAGGACCTTGATCTTAGGATCTAGAGCTGCTATTGAAAGTTCAAACCTTATTTGATCATTTCCCTTACCTGTACAGCCATGCACTATTAAATCTGCCCCTTCTTTTTCGTATATATCTACCAAGACTTTTGCTATTAGTGGCCTTGCTATGGCAGTTCCAAGTAGGTACAAGTTTTCGTATTTGGCTCCAGCAAGAAGTGACTTGTAGGCGTATTCTTCTATAAATTCATCTTCAACATTAATATTGTAAAACTTGCTAGCTCCTTGGCCTAGGGCCTTTTCTTTTAGCTTATCTGGATCTTTGACCTGACCTAAGTCGACTGAGACACAAACTACTTCGCCTACACCCTTTTCGAGTAACCAAGTCGTAAGGACTGATGTATCAAGCCCACCTGAGTAGGCAAGTATAACTTTTTTCGCTTCTTTTAACATTTGATATTCGTTTTGTTTCATTTTTAATCTCCTTATTTTTATTAATCAATATTAGCTATACGTGCCTAAGACTCTTCTGCTAACAAAAAAGAGCCTCCATCCCAAAAGGGACGAAAGCTCGTGATACCACCCATATTTATCTATCCTTCACAGGATAGACCTCATCAAGTACTAACATACTCTAACTCTGTAACGGGAGTTCCCGTATAGGTCTCCTTGTATCGACCTATATGCTCTGAGGTTCTTTTCATTAACCGTCTGCTTATCCCCTCACACCAATCGGGATTCGCTTGAAGCTTCAAATTAATTACTCTTCTCTTCAACACATTTTCCAACTAAATCTATTGATTGATTACATTTTACAAGGCCATGGATGATTTGTCAAATATTTTTATTACATAAATAAGTTTGCACATACAACTGATACTACAGTCATAAGTTTGATAAGGATGTTTAGAGATGGACCTGAAGTATCCTTGAATGGGTCACCTACAGTATCTCCAACAACTGATGCCTTGTGAGCATCTGATCCTTTTCCTTCTTCTCCTGGAAGAGTTTCGATGTATTTTTTAGCATTATCCCAAGCTCCACCAGAGTTTGACATAAAGATTGCCATTAGTACTCCTGTAACTAGGGCTCCTGCTAATAGTCCTCCTAGGGCATATGGTCCTAATACTTTTCCTACAAAGATTGGAACGATTATTGCAAGAACTCCTGGAAGGATCATCTCCTTAAGAGAAGCTGTAGTTGAAATATCAATACATTTTGCATAGTTTGGTTCAACTTCACCTTTTAGGATTCTATCATCTGATCTAAATTGGTTTCTTACTTCTTCGATCATTTCTGTAGCAGCCTTACCAACTGAGTTCATTGTAAGAGCTGTAAATAAGAATGGAAGCATAGCACCAATAAACATTCCAGCTACAACCTTGGCATCAAGAATTGATATTGCACCAAGATTTAGGGTTTCTGAATAAGTTACAAATAGTGATAGTGCTGTTAGGGCAGCTGATCCAATTGCAAATCCCTTACCGATTGCAGCAGTAGTATTTCCGATTGAGTCTAGCTCATCTGTTATATCTCTTACTCCTTCTGGAAGGTAGCTCATCTCAGCGATTCCACCAGCGTTATCTGTGATTGGTCCATAAGCGTCAACTGTTACAGTTGTTGCTGTTGTTGAAAGCATACCTACAGCGGAAAGTGCTATACCAAATACCCCATTAGCCCAATAAGCTACAAGAATTCCTAGAGCAATTAGGATAATTGGGAATACTGTTGATAGCATACCTGCTGAAAGTCCTGCGATAATGTTTGTAGCAACACCAGTTTTAGATTCTGCTGCTATGTTTTTAACATATTTATATTTATCAGATGTGTAGTATTCTGTAAGAAGCCCGATGAGTATTCCTACCACAATACCTACTATGATTGCCAAAGCTGCATTTAGACTTTGGAAATAAACGAATGAAAGAATCAAGCTTGCAACAAGAACAATTGCTCCTGAAACATAGATTGTATTCATAAGGGATTTTTGTGGATTGCTGTGTTTTGCTGTCATAAACATAACACTTGAGAAGATACTAGCTAAAATTCCTATAGCAACTAGGAAGAAGGTAAACTTCATTCCGGCATCACCACTTGCGATAATACCTAGGGTTACTGCAGAGATGATTGCTCCTGAGTAAGACTCGAAAAGGTCAGCACCCATACCAGCAACATCTCCTACGTTATCTCCTACGTTATCTGCGATAACTGCTGGGTTTCTTGGGTCATCTTCTGGAATTCCTGCTTCTACCTTACCTACAAGGTCAGCTCCAAGGTCGGCTGCCTTAGTATAGATACCACCACCAACTCTTGCAAAAAGAGCAACAGATGAAGCACCTAGGGAATAGCCCATTAGGATAGCTGGGTCTCTATACACAAGGTAAGTTATCATAATACCTAAAAATCCAAGACCTGTAACAGCAAAGCCCATTACTGATCCACCAGAAAATGCTACCTTTAAAGCACCGTTTGTTCCATCTTCAAGAGCCATATTAGCACATCTAGCATTGGCTTCTGTTGAAACCCTCATACCGATGTAGCCTGCTAGCATTGAAAATACTGATCCTAAAATATAGCAAATCATAATCTTAATATTTAAGAAGATTGCTATTAGTACTGATACGACTACGACAAATATTGCTATATATTTATACTCACGGCTTATGAAAGTCATAGCGCCGTCTTTGATATGTCCAGCAATTTCTGTCATTCTCTTATTACCTGCAGATACAGGCATAATTTTTGATTTGATTGTAAATCCCATAAATAATACTGCTAGGATTGCCACAATCAAGGCCAAAATTTCTACGAACATAATTTCCTCCTATTCATAATAATTTTAATATATATTGGTAAATTTTCAAGTTTTATTATAAAAATCACCAATAAAATAAAAAGAGGACAGAGCGAAGAAAGAAGATATAGCCTTCGCTAACTCCATCCCTGACAAACCATCAAGTTAGTTGAGCGAGGCTGCCCCGCTTGGTCGATTTTCTCATGGATGGGGCTAACAGTGAAACTATAAATTCACTCCGCAACAGTCCCCTTAATATTGCTTATTGAAATTTATCTATATATTATCTATTTACTTAGTTTTCTTCGTATGGTAATAATGCAACTTGACGAGCTCTTTTAATAGCACGTGTTATTTCTCTTTGATGTTTTGCATTAAGACCTGTTACTCTTCTAGGTAGAATCTTACCTCTATCTGTAATGAATCTTTTTAAAGTTTCAATATCTTTATAATCGATAACTTTTGATGGATCTTTTACAAATGGATCTACCTTTTTTCTTGGTCTGAATCTTCTTCCTGCCATCATAAATCCTTTCTTATATTAGAATGGAATCCTTCCATCATCCTCAATCTCAGTAAAGTCATCATCAAAGAAATCATCTCCACCATCAAAAGCTTGGCTATTGTTATTATTTCCTCTGTTTTGTTGGTAGTTGTTTGTTTGTGAATAGTCATTTCTATAGGTATCTTGATTGTCGTAGCTGTTGTTAAAGCTATTAGATTGATTATCAGATCTTGATCCAATAAATTCAACATTATCCGCTACAACATCAGTTGTATAAACAGTTTTACCTGTTTCTCTATCCTGGTAGGAACCTGTTTCGATTCTACCATCTACTGCGCATTGACTTCCTTTTCTGAGGTATTTGCTGGCGTTTTCTCCTTGAACTCCCCAAACGGTGATTCTTAGAAAATCTGCTGTCGGACGATTTTGAGCTTCCAGTTCGTTCTTTCTCTCTCTGCTAAGTCTCTTATCTACTGCCAATGTAAATGTACATACGGCTCTTTGAGATTGAGTATATCTCAATTCAGGATCTCTTACGAGTCTTCCGATAAGGATAACTTTATTCATTTATTAGTCCTCTTTTCTGATAACCATGTATCTGATTACAAAGTCTGAAAGTCTTAGTCTTCTTTCAAATTCTTTGATATGGTCTGGGTTAGAATCGAAGTCTACGATATAGTAATAACCTTCTTTTAGGTCGTTAATTTCGTAAGCTAGTTTTCTTTTTCCCCAATCATCAACGTTAGTTACTTCACCATCTTGAGCTATGATATCTTTAAATCTGTCAAGTAGGCTTACTCTTTCACTATCCGCCATATCAGCTTTGAAAATCAATACTGCTTCGTATTTATTCATGTATTTTCACCTCCCTGTGGTCTTGACCCCGTTAATTCCTTACGGAGTAGAGAATTATTACCTATGTATAATACTACAGAGAATCTTTATTGTCAAGAATTTTCTTATAAAATATAGCTATTAGATCTTTTATCATTTGACCTGTAAATCGCATTGGCTATAGCTCTTGACATTACCTTGGCCGCCAATGCTCCGACTATATTTACATCAGCCTCTATTTTGTTGGTAGCTAGGGCAAATATAGTATCACCATCAAACATGGTATGGACTGGGTTAATTGATCTAGCATAAGCGTCGTGGCTCATTTGACAAATTTTAGTAAGCTTTGTCTTATCAAAAGTAGCATTTGTTGCAACAAGACCTATTGTAGTATTTTTTCCTTCGACTTCAGAGAAGCTTTGGGCAATTTTTCCTATATTATCCATGGTGTTTATAGTTTTGCCATCTATTTTTGGGCCTGCAATTTGGATTCCTTTTTCATAATCGAATATATCGCCAAAGGCATTTACACAAACTATAGCAGAAACCACGAGATCTCCCAGTCTAAGAGAAGCTTGACCAAGTCCTGACTTCATGGCCTTATCCATTCCAAGACCCTTTCCTACAGTAGCTCCTGTTCCTGCTCCTATTATTCCTTCTTCCCTATTATCGTAAGTGGCATTCTTGTAGGCAAGCTTTGCCATCTGTGCGTTTGGCCTTGCCTTAGGGTCTTTGTAGGCCATGTCGAATAAGACCGCTTGGCTTACAATAGGCACAATACCACATCCTACATCAAAGCCCCTTCCGTCTTCTTCCAGAACCTCCATTAATCCACTTGCCGCATCGAGCCCGTAGGCAGAGCCACCGGAAAGAATTATTCCATTTACTTCGCTTACTTGATTGATTGGATTAAGTAGGTCTGTTTCTCTAGTTCCAGGAGCAGATCCTCTAACTTCAACAGCTGCTGTGTTTCCAGGATCTGGAATTATAACACTAAGGCCTGTTCCTCCATGTAAGTCACTGGCATGACCTAGCTTAATCCCACCGACATCTGTAAGAAATCCTTCATAAATCAATGTAGGTCCTCATTTCTATAAGTATCCATCATAGATCCAAAAACTTCAGAGCTTGAAGGTGGTGTGTAGGATATTGCATTGGCTCCTGCTTCTATTGTCTCTAGGATTTGCTCGCTGGTTTTTCCTCCAGTGGCAATTATTGGAAACTTATCTCCAATATTTTTTCTAATCTCACGAACTAGGGCTGCTGTGTATTTGCCTCCTGATACATTTAGGATTTCCGCACCTGCTGCAATTTTTCCCATATAGTCATTTTCAAAGCTTACAACTGAGGCAATTACAGGTATATCTACAAAATCAGATATAGCTTTGATATCCTCGTTTGGTATGGGTGAGTTTACTACAACACCGTAAGCTCCAGCAAGTTCTGCCTCAATGGCTATGTATTTAGATCTTAGTCCTTGAGTAGTTCCTCCTCCAACTCCGATAAAGCAAGGGACGTTTGATACGTCAAGGATTGCCTGGGAGATGGAGTTTTGTGGAGTGTAAGGGTAGACTGCCATTATAGAGTCCGCATTTGAATTTCTAATTATGGCAAGGTCTGTCGTAAACAAGAGTGACTTAATTCTTTTTTCAAAAATCATAATACCACTAGCCCTATAGATTTCCTTTGGGACAGTGATAAATGATTTTCTTAGTTTCGAATGTACTTGGGGTATGTATTTTTCCTTTTTTTCTGTCATTATTTCCTCTATTTCTATTTTTCTTTGTCTTTCAAATATATTCTACAAGCATTATATTTTTTTACAATAAAAGACCCAGCAGAAGCCGAGCCTTAAGAAAATGAGCTTATTAGCTAAATAAATCTAGTAAATCTCTTTAACTATTAAATACTTCTCTATTTAGTTTTCCTTCACTTGCTGCAACTATTAGAGCAGAAGAGTTGGCTGCAACAACATTTGTTGATGTTCTTCCCATATCTGCAAGAGATGAAATTGGTGCAAGAAGAACTACCATCTCTAAAGGAAGTCCCATAGCAGCAAAGACTGCAGTAGTTGCTATAGTCGCTGTACCTGGTACACCAACAGTTCCTAGGGAAACTAGAAGGGCGATTAGGACAAGCTTAACATAATCGAAGCCGCCAAAGTCAAGTCCCATAACATTTATTGTAAGGACAGCATTCATCACTGGCCAAAATCCTGCACAACCAGGCATACCCATAGTTGCACCAAGTGGTGCTACGAAGGATGCTATATCTTCTGATACTCCTTGAGTCTTCTCGAGATTATCCATATTTACCGGAAGTGATCCCATTGATGATTGGGTTGTGAATCCGACTACTTGAACTGGCCATGCATTTTTGAAGAACTTAACTGGATTAACCTTAGCAAATATAGAAACAAGAGCTCCTGTTGTGATAAATGAATGGATAGCACTTGCTACATAGTTTAAGACTAAGATTAGTAGAAGAGGCTTAACCGCTTCATAGTCAATCTTTGATACAGCTTCTGCCATTAGAGATAGGACAGCAAAAGGAGTAAGGCTTGTAATCATACTTGTTAGCTGATAAATTATTTCTGCAAAGGAATTTATAAAGTCCTTAAAGGCCGTAACTTTTTCTCCTTCTCCCTTATCAACTAGCTTAAGTGCTGCAATTGCAACTAGGATAGAGAAAATTATTACAGGAATTACCATCCCATCGCCTGCGTTTGATATGATGTTTGATGGGAAGAAGTTTGTAATAGTCTCTGCTACAGTAGGCACTTCCTTAACTTCGCTTGCTTCTGGAAGTGGGATGCTCGCTCCCTTACCTATAGAAAATGAAACGGCAAGGATTAGACCAATTGTTGACCCCAAGATATTATGCAGACTTAGTATGCCCACAGACTTTAGTCCCACGCTTCTAAGTTTACCCAAAGATCCTGTGTTTAGGGTCGTTCTTATAATTGTAGCAAATAAAAGTGGTATTACCATGGCTGATAATAATCTTATATAAACTTTTCCAAAAATCGCCACATATTCAGTAGATCCAGCAAAGAAATATCCCAAAGCTAGACCCAAGATAGCCGCCAAAATTACTCTCTTACCAAAAGAAATATTTTTTTCTTTCATTTTTCCTAAGAGAAAGAACAGGGCTATCGTAATTATTAATGAAATAAATTTCATGTTTCCTCCTATTTTTTATTTAACATATATCATATCATTTTACTAGGAAATTTAAAGGTCAATTTATTTTTTTATGAAAATTAATGTCTCAAATGGCCTTACTAACAGATTGTCGACCATAGTTCTTTGCCCATAGTTACCCAAGGCTAGCTTATAGGAAGAATAATCTGCTAGATACATTGATATCGGAAGGAGGAATTCCTTTTGGCTTAGATTATTAATTACAAGAGCTTTTTCATTTTTATAACTTCTAATATAGGCAAGGATGTCCTTATCTTTCTTGAAAATCTCAAGGAAATCTCCTTGTCTAAGCGAATTATTTTCATCTCTTATTTTTAAAATCTCTTCCATAAAATAAAAAATATCATAGAAGGGACCCTCTGTCTTTATGTCAATTTTACTAGCATCCAAATATACTGGCCCCTTCAAGGCAAAAATATTAGAAAGCACCTGACTTTTACTAAAATATTCGTAGTTTGTGAGATTAGTATTATTAAAGTTATCAAAACTTATAGCAAAATTTGGACCTTGCGAAAAAAGCCTAGATAAGTCCTCATGCTTAAGACAATCGATCTTCGTTCTTACAAAAGAAAAATCAGTCCTCATCCCTCTGGATAGATGTCTCAAAACCTCCTGATCTTCGATAAGACTCGTGGTGATCACATTTTCATTTAAATGACGAACATTTTTATTAATTTCTCTTATTCCCTTCAATAAATTTCTATTATCTAGCATCTTTGATAAATTCAAAAAGTCAAAGGCACATATGCCTCTTTTGACAAGGAAGTTTAGGAAAGAAAGTCCCGCCCTTTTGACCTTGGTATTTTCCCAAGTTAAATCGTCTACTTTCGAATCGATGAGATTTTGGGATAAGATTAATAAATCAAGCCTAAGCATAAGACCCATTCCTTCCTTCTTTAAGGTTTCATTGATGGAAAAGATCTCTGCCAAATAATCATCATTTATGAATTCTCCCATATCGATTGCCAAGAAATTAATAGCTAACTTCTTATAAAAAGGAAGGCTTGGCTTTATATTTTCTATTGAATTTTCTTTATATATAAATATTTCATTAGCATCTGTCATAATCTTACAATACTTAGTGTACATTAATTTGAAGGCCTTTACAATTAGGGTATAAATGTTTCTATAGAAAAGAGGAAATATGTTAGAACTTAAAAATATCACAAAAATATATAAGACAGGCGACTTCGAACAGAAGGCCCTAGACGATGTTTCGATTTCCTTTAGGAAAAATGAATTCGTCTCAATCTTAGGACGAAGTGGTGGTGGAAAGACCACCCTCCTTAATATCATTGGAGGGCTTGATAAGTACACTTCAGGCGACCTCTTAATTGATGGCAAGTCCACCAAAAACTTCAAGGATTCTGATTGGGATTATTATAGAAATGTTTCGGTTGGTTTTATCTTCCAATCCTACAATCTTATAAGCCATCAAACGATCCTTTCAAATGTAGAGCTTGCCCTAACTCTTTCCGGCGTAAAGAAAGAAGATAGGAAGAAGCGTGCCATAGAAGCCCTCGATAAGGTAGGCCTTAAAGACCATATTTACAAGAAACCGGCCGAGCTATCTGGTGGACAGATGCAAAGAGTTGCCATAGCTCGTGCCTTGGTAAATAATCCAGAAATCGTCCTCGCTGACGAGCCAACAGGAGCTCTAGATACCAATACATCTAAGCAAATTATGGATTTGTTAAAGGAAATAGCTAAGGACAGGCTGGTTATAATGGTAACCCACAACCCAGAACTTGCCGAAAAATATTCTACAAGGATTGTCAAAATCCGTGACGGGGTAATCCTGGATGATTCAGACCCTTATGAGGAAAAAACTGATGAAGAAAATTTTAAGACTAGAAGGCTAAATTTAGGAATAAAACAAGCCCTTAACCTCTCCTTTAACAATCTCTTGACCAAGAAGGCAAGGACAATTCTTACCGCCTTTGCGGGATCTATCGGAATTATAGGAATAGCCCTAATAATTTCTATATCAAAGGGAGCGGATGACTTCATAGAAGAAAGCCAGAGAAATGCCCTAAAGTCCTACCCAATCCAAATCCAGAAGGAATCTTTAAATCTCGAGAATATCCTAAGTCCTCCGGAAAAGGAAGATAAGGCAAATTCAACAAAAGACGTCTTAGCCAACAATATGATCCTTAAAAGAAGGAGCGAGCTTTCTGCTTCCTACAGCGAAAACAACCTCACTCCTTTCAAGAAATATATGGAAGATAATAAAAAGAAACTAAGTGACGAAATAGGCGGCAATTTCGTGACCTATTCCTATGATACGAACTTTGATATTTTCACCAAAGATCCAAAAGGAGATTTAATTAATACTGACGGGTCAGAATTTGAAGAAAGAGAAGATAACTTCATGGCAAATCTCCTAAAGCCCCAATCTTCAAACAAAAACTTTACTGAGCTTATAACAGGTGAAGACGGTGAAGTTTCAGAGATGATTACTGATGATTATGAGATAATTGAAGGAAACTGGCCGAAAGATGCCACAGAACTCGTTCTTTTTACAGATTATAACAACGAAGTCATGACCCAAACTCTATACGAGATTGGACTTTTACCTAGCAAGGACTACAAAGATATCTTATCTAAGCTTGATAATAAGGAGAAAATCGACCTTAAAGAAGCAAGACTTAGCCCAAAAGATATCATAGGACATGAATACAAGATTCTTACAGGATCAGACTATTACGAAAAGTCTGGCGATACTTTCATTGATATAAGTGATGATGAGGCTAAGAAAAACGATCTAATTGACAAGGCAATAAATGCCAAAATCGTAGGAATAGCTAGGAAAAAGACCAATGACGACAATAAAATCATCGACTCTCCTCTAGCCTATTCAAGGGATCTAACAGACCTTCTTATAAAGCATGTAGAAGAGTCAGAAATTGCCAAGGCCCAACTTGCGAATAAAGACAAAAACATCCTCAATAACCTTACCTTCAAGGCAGGAAGCGATGAGGAGAAACAAAATATAGGAAAATCCTTCCTAGAAAACCTCGACACTAAGGAAGAAATGAAGGTAAACACCTATCTAATGAGAAATAAATCTGAGCTTATGGATGAGCTAAGCGAAAAAACCAAAGAAATCCAAAGTAAAAATCCTATGGCTCTTACAGAAAATCAAGATAATAAAAATAACAATAGGGCTCTAATAGACTATGCCCTTGACAAAAATGACAAAAATCTCTACCTCGACATTTACGATGAGTTCTTAAGAGATGCTACTTATAGCAAGAACCTAGAAAAGTTCGGTCTAGTGTCCAAAGATGCCCCATCAAATATCTCAATCTATGTTGAAAACTTTGAAAATAGAGACAAGATCAAGGACTTCATCAAAGAATATAATGATGGAAAGATCGAAAATGAGAAGATTGCTTATACAGACTATATCGGTCTAATATCCTCATCAATTACTCAAATAATCTCCGCCATCTCCTATCTCTTGATAGCCTTTGTCGGAGTAAGTCTTGTAGTTTCCTCTATAATGATTGGAATAATCACCTATATTTCCGTTCTTGAAAGGGTGAAGGAGATTGGAATTCTAAGATCTATTGGAGCAAGCAAGAAGGATATAAGAAAAGTCTTCCTATCAGAAACCTTTATAATAGGTCTCTTGTCAGGACTAATAGGAATCGGAGCTACCATGCTAATAAATATCCCCTTATCAAAGCTAATCCAAAATATGAGCGGGATAGAAGAAATTAGAGCCTTCCTTCCAGCCAAGGCAGGTCTAATACTGGTATTAATTTCTGTAGGACTTACCTTAATTGCGGGAATTATCCCATCTAGTATAGCAGCCAAAAAAGACCCAGTAAAGGCCCTATCCCAAGAATAAGAGCAAATTAAAAGCCCCAGCCGGGGCTTTTCTTATACTCTCTTTATAAGAGCAAGGCTCTCGTAAGGAGCAAGGTCTATTTCTCTTTCTACTTTTCTTTCTCCATAGTTTCCTAAAAGATATTCGAACTTATCGTAAGATTCTAAGATATCTTCTAAATTAACCTTAACATTTTCACAAGAGAAGTTATTCATATTGATTAGAACTTCTCCCTCATACTCTCTTATATAGGCGAAGATATGAGGATCATCTTCTAGGATTGGGAAGTAGAGACCATCGGATATTATAGGCTCTTCCTTTCTTAATTCTATTAGTTTCTTGTAATAATAGAAAATTGAGTCCTTAACCTCTAGGGCCTTTTCTACATTTATTTCCTTATAATTATCATTTACCCCTATCCAAGGAGTTCCTGTCGTAAAGCCAGCATTTTCTGATTCATCCCATTGCATAGGAGTTCTAGAATTATCTCTAGATTTTTTCTTGATAATATTAAGGGCTTTTTTAGGGCTTTTGCCTTTTTCTATTAAATCCTTGTAGGCATTGATGCTTTCAATATCCTTGTAGTCATCAATTGAAGAAAAGTCAGGATCTGTCATACCGATTTCTTCTCCCTGGTAGATATAAGGAGTTCCTCTCATCATGTGAATGGTCTGGGCAAGCATGGTGGCAGTTTCTTTTGGATAGTTTTCAACATCTCCAAATCTGTTATTGGCCCTTGGCTGGTCGTGATTGTTCCAGAAGAGAGCATTCCATCCGCCCCCATCTTGGAGGCCCTTTTGCCATTTGTTTAGGATTTCCTTTAATTTCATAAAATCAAAATCCATATCGGTCCACTTATCCCCATCCTTGTAGTCTACCTTGAGATGGTGGAAGCTAAATATCATGGAAAGCTCGTCGCCTTCGGCAGCTGAGTACATGATAGAATTTTCTATATCAGTCGAGCTCATCTCTCCAACTGTAATTATTTCGGAATTCTTACCAAAGCTATGCTTGTTAAGCTCTCTTATCCACTTATGAACTATAGGAGTGTCAGTGTAGAGCTTTTTCTCTTCACTTATATCTCCTGAAGAGTCTTCTAGGATTTGACTTTTACCTATTACATTTAATACATCAAATCTAAATCCGCCAATCCCCTTATCAATCCAATAGTTTACGATCTTGTAAAGCTCTTCCCTAAGGTCAGGATTGTGCCAATTAAGGTCGGCCTGGGTCTTATCGTAGAGGCAAAGATAATATTTCCTACTATCTCCAAATTCATTCCAAGCAGGTCCACCGAATTTGGACTGCCAATTTGTAGGATATGACCCGTCTTTTCCTTCTCTTATATAATAGAAATTCTGATACTTTTCATCTCCAGCTAGGGCCTTCTTGAACCACTCATGCTCTGTCGATGTGTGGTTTAGGACCATATCAAACATTAGCTTGATATTTGCCTTGTCAAATTCTGCGATTAGATTATCAAGATCCTCATCAGTCCCAAAGACAGGGTCCACATGGTAATAATCTGCTATATCGTAGCCGTTATCATTTTGTGGAGAGATAAAGAAAGGGTTTAGCCAGACCATATCTACTCCAAGCTTTCTTAGATAATCAACCTTTTGGCTAATGCCCTTAAGGTCTCCTATACCATTTCCCGAAGAATCCTTAAAGCTTCTAGGATAGGCTTGATAGATTACTTGTTTTCCTAAATTCATATAAGCTCCTAGCTAAAACTTGGTGTCTTAAATTCTATCTTGTTATGAAACATATTCTTCTTTTCAAATACCACAGTGAGTACTACAGGAACCACTATAGCAATGACCATGGCTATGGCGAAGTTTAACCTAGATCCTCCCATGATTGAAAGTATTCCAGGAAGTCCACCTATACCTATATTGTAGGCCATGGTTGAAGTTGATACAGAAAATACTGCTGCTATGGCAGATCCGATCATTCCTGCGATAAATGGGAAGCCGTATTTGATATTGATACCAAAAAGGGCTGGCTCTGTAACTCCAAGATAGGCAGAAATTGCTGCTGGAACTGAGATTTGTTTTTCCTTCTCGTCCTTTCTGTGTAGGTAGATTATAGCTACTACTGCTGATGCTTGGGCAATGTTTGATAGTGCAATCATTGGCCAAAGGATTGTTCCACCGAAGTCATTTGCAAGCTGTAGGTCTATTGCATTTGTCATATGGTGAAGTCCTGTAATAACAAGTGGCGCATAGAAGAAGCCAAATACTGCCGCAAATAGCCAGTTAAAGGCTGAGGTCAAGCCACTATATACTCCCGCTGAGATTAGTGAACCTATCTTCCAACCAATAGGACCTAGAACTAAGTGAGCAAGAAGTACTGTTGGTATTAGTGAAAATAGGGGGACAAAAATCATTGATATCGCTTGAGGGATAATCCTTTTGAAGAATCTTTCAAGATAAACCAAGAGGAAGCCTGCAAGCATGGCTGGAATTACTTGGGCTTGGTAGCCTATTCTTTCTATAGTGAAAAATCCAAAGTCCCAAACAGGAATCTCTCCTCCGCCTGCTATTGAGTAAGCATTGGCAAGTAGGTTAGGCGAAATCAAACAAATACCTAGGACAATTCCTAGAATTTGGGTTGTACCCATCTTCCTTGTGATTGACCAGGTGATCCCTACTGGTAGGTAGTGGAAGATTGCTTCACATATAAGCCACAAGAAGTCATTTACCCCATTCCAAAAAACAGAAGTCTCTACGATTGTCTTTCCTCCAAGACTATCAAAAGGCATCTCTCCAAGAATATTTCTAAAACCTAAGAGCAAACCACCTACGATAATAGCTGGAATTAAAGGCGCAAAGATTTCCGCAAGGACTGAAGATACCCTTTGAAGGGCGTTCTGGTTTTTCACAGCATCCTTTTTTACTTCATCCTTGCTCTTTTCTGTGGCGTGTGATATAGCCATGAAGTCATTATAAAACTCATCTACATCGTTTCCAATAATAACCTGAAATTGGCCAGCCTGGGTGAAAGATCCTTTCACTGAAGGAAGATCTTCGATTTTTTCTACATCCGCCTTCTTTGGATCATTTAGTACAAAACGCATCCTGGTAACACAATGCGTAACAGATGAGATATTACTATCTCCTCCAATATATTGATGCAAAAGCTTCGCATCATCTGTATATTTTCCCATAAGTCCTCCTTATAATATTTTATATAGTACTTATACCCAATTTTGTCGAAATAATTTAGCCTTACATGCAAATTAAACTTTTATTTTAAATCATTTATTTAGGGTAGATATTTAATAGAAGAAAAGGGAGGTTTTATGAGAAAAGATCTTGTTAAGGAGAGAATCTTACTAGCAATCAGCGCTGTATTTCTTTTGATAAACTTATTTATAAATTATTTTCCAATAGCTAATTCAAAGATAATCCTACTAATAGTTCTAGCTTGGCTTCCAATAATATTTTTAAATAATGAAATCGAACTAGATATTACAATCAAAGAAAGGTTAAAGATTAGCCTAACTTCATTTCTAATAGAAGTCCTTATAATTCTAGTCTCAGCCTTTATTTTTGATAGAGGGGCTGGCAGAAGCTCTTTACTAGAGGAGAACAACCTTATAACTTTATATATTACAAGCGGCCTATTTATAATCCAAGAATTGATCAAATATTTCTACATATTAAGGAAAAATCCCTTCCGAAAATAAAAATAGAGGAGGCTATCATATCTCATAGCTTCCCCAATATTCAAATTATTATATCTTATTCTTCACTTTCTTCGTCCAAGAGCTCTTGAACGGCTTCTTCAGATTTTTCTATCATATCCTTATTTTCAATATGACTTCTTTCTATCAGTCTTTTGAGTTTTTCCTTATCTTCTTTGGTATATTCCATATCATCATCTAGTTTCTTTCTCATATAGTGATTGATGGCAAATCTTCTGATGTTTTCGTACTTGATAGAAGTTCTTTCCTTATGATAGGCGAAAAGTAAAACAACTAGCATGATGATTCCAGCATAACCTATGATTGGGTAAAATACTGAAACAAGTTTTTTAAATCCTCCAAAGCTTAGGATAAATCCTGCAAGTGTTATAGTTACCAGAAGGATTTTAAACTTCCTCTCTTCTCCTCCAGAAAATCTACGAGCCAAGGCGTAGAAAAGAGAAATTCCCGTTTTAAAGATCATACCAAATATTACTACAGCCATGATAGTTCCAAGGATTGGACTTATATCTTCTATTACATAAAGCATTGGTATATCTAAATCTTTTACTTCTTCTATTCTTATAAACAAAGTAAGAACAATAAGTATTCCCAATATTCCAACTAAAAGTCCTCCTACAAGGCCTCCTATGCCAGCTTCTCCCGTATTAAGCTCGTCTCCACCCAAAACTAGGGCCATAGATACAGCAGTCATTATCGACATACCAAAATAGTTAAATAAGGAAAGAGTAACACTTGAGAAGTTGCTTGGTAGACTCCTTGCCACAAGGTCTAGGCTTTTCCAGTCTGGAGTGTAGTGGGTAAAGGTATAGATAGATGCTATTAGGGTAAAGACAAGGATTAATGGAGTAAAAAATCCTATAATCTGGCTAACTTTCTCAAAATCTAGCATACCTACAACTATAATTAGTACCGTGCAAATAGCAGCTCCCAACCAATTTGGTGTGCCAAAGGCCTGGTTTAAGTTTGAACCTGCTCCTGCAATCATTACAAACCCAATAACAAAGCACGTAAATATCAAAGATAGGTCCATAAATTTACTTATGACTTTATTTGTAATCTCATCAAAAACTTCCGAATGGTCATTTGCTAAATAATGGCTGCCAAGTTGAAGTAAGAGTCCCCCTATTAACATATGTAAAAGTGCGAGCACCGATACTCCGACTATGCCAGGAATACCCATAGAAACAAAATACTGCATAAGCTCTTGGCCTGATGCAAGTCCTGCTCCTGTGATTACGCCTACATAGGCTAGCATTATTCTAATAATTTTTTTATTCATAATTCCTCCACTTTACAATGATACTGTTTTTCGATTAGTATTCAAATATATATATTTTTACAAAGTTAATTATTTTTTATATTTACTTTTTCTTTTTATGCAAAATTATGGTAAGATTTGAAGAATTTTCAATTTTTCTTAGGATTTTTTATACAAAATTCAAATACTTGGGTATAAATATAGAGTCAATGATAATCAGCACTAAATGACGAAGGAGAAATAATGGAAAAACAAAAGAAAAGTAAGAAGATTGACCTACTGGCCAAGTTAGGCCTTTTGATAACGGCCATCCTTTGGGGTTCTTCCCTAACCGTAGTTAAGCAATCATCAGATACCTTTAACCCAAATTTCATTTTGATGGTAAGGTTTGGTTTGTCAGCAATAATTCTTGCTATTATATTCAACAAGAAAATTAGAGAAGCTAGTAAGCACGATATTAAGATTGGGCTTATTATAGGAATCTTCCTCTTTATGGCTTATTCATCACAGACTTTAGGAGTAACTTATGCAGATCCTGGTAGAAGCGCCTTTCTTTCAGCATCATATTGTGTAATAGTTCCTTTCCTAGCCTGGGCTGTGACTAAGGTTAGACCAGACAAGTTCAACATAGCTGCAGCAATTATAGCAGTTATTGGTATTTATTTTATATCCAAGTCTGGGGTAGAACCTGGAACATCAATATTCGATGCTGATAAGGAAATGCTTCTTGGAGATGGCCTTGCCCTACTAAGTGGTTTCCTATTTGCAGCCCACATCGTAGCTGTAAGTGTCTTATCTGAAGGGAAAGATCCAATACTTATGACAATCTTCCAGTTCACTTCTGCTGCCATTATTGCGGCAGTCGTGACTTTCACTATGGAAGATAACTCAAATATCGTAGTTAATGGTAATGGACCATACCTAGAGCTTGCTTATCTTGCGATTTTCTGTACAACAGTTGCCCTACTTCTACAAAATGTAGGTCAAAAGTACACAGATGAATCATCTGCAGCAATTATCCTAGGTTTTGAATCAGTATTTGGTATTCTAATTCCTGTAATGCTTGGAATAGAAAAATTAACTACTAATTCAATTATCGGTTTTGTAATGATCTTTATAGCGATTATAATTTCAGAAACTAAGCTTTCTTTCATATTCGGAAATAAGGAAGAGGAAAAAGAAAAAACTAAAGAATAAAATTCGCAAACCAAAACTACCAGCTTAGCTGGTAGTTTGCACAGCGCCTATAAGGCGCAAA
>JAQEDR010000024.1 GCA_027669155.1 Peptoniphilaceae bacterium AM52-5BH
GTTCCTGCTCCGAGTAGGGTGTCAGCTGGGAGTTCTTTTTGGATTCTTTGGAATACTTCGATTGCGTTTGGGATTGTGAAGGTTACTTCTAGGGTGTTGATTCCTCCATCGATTAGCCCTTTACAGTATTCGATTGCTTCGTCTGCTGAGTTTGCTCTTACTACTGGTACGATTCCTAGTTCTAGGACTTTGCTGATTGTTTCTACTTTGCTCATTTTTCCTTCTTTCTTTATAAATCTATTTTGATATATTTTCTTGCGTTGTTGTAGCAAATGTCTTCTACAACTTTTCCTAAGAATTCTTCGTCGGCTGGATATTCGCCGTTTTCTACTAATTCTCCTATGAAGTTACATAAGATTCTTCTGAAGTATTCGTGTCTTGGATATGATAGGAAGCTCCTTGAATCTGTAAGCATTCCTATGAATTTGGAAAGGACTCCAACGCTTGAGAAGACTTTCATTTGCTCAATCATTCCATCTTTGTGGTCAAGGTGCCACCAAGCTGTTCCAAGTTGGATATTTTGCATACCATCAGGATTTGCTCTATTAAAGGATCCTCCAACTGTGGCAATTGGGAATTGGTCTTTTGGATTTAGTGGGAAGATTACAGTTCTTGGAAGGCCTTCGTTCTCTTCAAAGTCAGAAAGGAGGTCTGCAAGATTTTCTGCAAAGTTTAGGTCGTTTTGGCTATCTCCTCCAACGTCTGCTCCGAGTTTTTCAAACATAAGCTTGGAGTTGTTTCTGATTACTCCAACGTGGATTTCCATAGCCCAGTCTAGCTTTTTGTATTCTTTGGCTAGGAAGATTACAAGTTCTGTCTTATAGGCTTCTTCCTCTTCTAGACTAATCTCTTCTCCATTTAGTTTCTTTTGAACTACTTTATTAAGACAATCTTCGTCACATCTTCTGTGTGGGATGTATTTGAAGGCTTGATCGCTTGCCTTGGCTCCATGGTCGTTGAAGAAGTCCATTCTTGCTTTTAAGGCTTTTTTGATATCTGTAAAGTTTGTAATCTCTACTCCACTTGCCTTAGAAAGATCTCCTATATAGCTCTTGAAGCTGTCCTTTTCAATGTAGAGGGCATTATCTGGTCTGAAGGCTGGAAGAACTTTGACTTTGAAGTTATCTTTAGCCAAAAGCTCGTGATATTTAAGATCATCTATAGGATCATTTGTGGTACAAACTGCAGCCACATTACTCATCTCGATTAGGCCTCTTGGTCTAAATTCATCTTTCGCTAGAAGCTCGTTACACTTATCATAAATTTCTCTGGCATTTTCCTTGTTAAGACTCTCTTCTATGCCAAAGAAGTTCTTAAGTTCAAGATGGGTCCAGTGATAGATTGGATTTCCTATAAGGTATGGCATAATTTCCGCATACTTCTCAAACTTTTCGAAATCATCGGCATCTCCTGTGATGTATTTTTCCTCAACCCCACAAGCTCTCATAACTCTCCACTTGTAGTGGTCTCCTCCAAGCCAAGCTTCAGTTATTGAAGGAATGTTTTTGTTTTCATAAATTTCCTTAGCTTCAAGGTGACAGTGGAAGTCAAATATCGGCATCTTGGCCGCATAATTGTGGTAGAGCTTTTTCCCGAAGTCATTATGAAGCATAAAGTCTTCTGTCATGAATTTCATTGGTTTTCCTTTCTTTTATAGTATTAGTTAATTTTTTGTCTATTATGGTCAAAAGAATTTCCTCGGATTAAGTGAGGACTTCTCCTAAGAGAGGCCTCACCTATCAAAGGTTTATGTTCGTAGTTGTCTAAAAACTTGATTATCTATTTATTATTTTTATCTATAGCTTCCCATAGACCGTTTAGGTAAGCAACTCCTAGGGCTCTATCATAGAGTCCGTAGCCTGCTCTTCCTTCTTCGCCCCAGATCATTCTTCCGTGGTCTGGTCTAAGGTAGCCGTCAAATCTTGCATCGTAGAGGGCTTTCATTATAGCGTACATATCTAATGAACCGCACTTAGAAAGGTGTGCTGATTCGTAGAATTGTTTCTCTCCAGTAAACTTGATGTTTCTAGCGTGGATGGCTCCGATTTTGCCTCTTTTAGCGAAGTCAGCGATTATGGCAGGAACGTCATTTTCAACTCTAGATCCTAATGATCCTGTACAAATACATAGGGTATTTGATGGGGAATCTACTAGATTTACAATTTTTTCTAAATCTTCTGGAGTTGATGTGATTCTTGGGATGTCGAAGATTGGCCAAGCTGGATCGTCTGGGTGAACTGCCATTTTGATTCCTACTTCTTCACATGTTGGGATTATTGCCTCAAGGAAGTATTTGTAGTTTTCTCTTAATTTATCTTCGTCAATATCCTTGTATTTCTCGAGAACATCTTCTAGTTGAGAGAGTCTTTCTGGCTCCCAACCTGGTAGTTCGAAGTTACCTGCTCCGTCAAGGATTTCATTTACCATATCTCTTGGAGAAAGGCCTTCTACCTTGGCTTGGTCAAAGGCAAGGGTGTTAGATCCGTCTGGAAGCTCCTTGTATAGTTCTGTCTTAACCCAGTCAAATACTGGCATGAAGTTGTAGATTACTGTCTTTACACCGCAAGCTGCAACATTTCTTAGGGACTCCTTGTAGTTTTCGATGTATTTATCTCTTGTTGGAAGACCCATCTTGATGTCTTCGTGAACGTTGATTGATTCGATAATTTCACAATCAAGGCCTACTGCGTGGCACTTATCAACGTATTCTTGAAAGACATCCTTCTCCCAAACTTCTCCTGCTTCCCACTCGTTCATCATCACCATAACTCCTGTAACTCCAGGAATTTGTGCTATATATTCTAGTGAGATTGGATCGTCGTTACCATAGTGTCTAAATGTCATTTTCATAAGCGTATCTCCTTAATTATGCTAGGTATTTCTTAAGTGTAGCTCTTACACTTCCAGGGCCAGCTGACAATTCTTCGAAATATTTTGTAACTATTTCTGAAAGTCCAACTTCTTCGAGATTTACTCCGAAGATTTTTTCGTTTCTTAGTAGGTCTTTTAGTCCTTCAGTTTCCTTGAATTCTCCTAGTTTGATCCCTTCAAGGCTCTCTTTTAGATAGTCCATCATAGGATCGTTTGAAAGATCGAAAGCTTCTCCTTCATCATTTACTCCTAGAAGATATCTCAACCAACCAGCTAGGGCAAGTGGGATGAACTTAAGGTCAGCTACATCGAGCTTTTCATCATTCACATAACCTTTTATAGTCTGTCCAAATCTTACAGGAATCTTTTGTGATGTATCTGTCGCGATTCTTTGTGGTGTATCTGGCATGAACTTGTTTGGGAATCTTACATTGATTACTTCGTCGATGAAGTCTTTTGGATCTATGATTCTAGGATTTACTACGACCTTAAGGCCTTCATCATAACCGATTTTCTTAATTAGCTTAACAAGCTCAGCATCTTCCATCTCTTCTGATATCTTAGTATGGCCTAGGACGCAACCATAAGTTGCAAGCACTGTATGAAGTGGGTTTAAGCAGGTTGAGACCTTCATTGTCTCAACCTTATTTACAGTCTCCCTATCTGCCATATATACTCCACCTTCTTCGAAAGCTGGTCTTCCGTTAGTGAAATTATCTTCTATAACGAGATACTCTGCTTCCTCTGAGTTTACAAAGCCTGCTATATAGGAGCCTTTCTCTGTTACAACAGTTTCCATTCCACTAAAGCCAAGCTCTTCCAAGTGTTTTTGAACATCTTCTGCAGGTCTTGGTGTGATCTTATCAATCATTGAAAGTGGGAAGGCAATTTTTTCTTCAAGATATTTGATAAATCCTTCTTCTACGAAGCCTTTTTCTAGCCAAGCCTTAGCTATAAGCATAACAGAGTTTTTAACTAAGTCTCCGTTGTGGCTTGCATTATCCATTGATAATAATGTTAGAGCCTTGCCATTTTCCTTATATCTTAGGTTTAGTAAAGCGGTTACAATACTCATAAGGTGCTTGCTAGCTTCTGGACCGTTTTCAAGATCTTCACTAACTACTCCCATAAGATTTCCATCTGATCCATAAAGGTTGTAGCCTTTTTCTGTAATAGTAAAGCTCATTAGTTCAAGGTTTGGATTTACGGCAATTTCCTTAATTCTTGTCATATCCTTAAGAGTTAGAGCTTCAACTAGGTTTGCAATTAAGTTTGTATCGAAATTGCCGTCCTTGTGAAGGGTAACTGATAGGGCAAGGTTGTCATATGGTTTGTAGATTTTTTCGATGATTTCCTCATCAAATGTTTCTACAACAGAAATTCCACGATCTTCCTTACCTGCGTTTATTGCATCTTGGTTTACCCTTGCAATAAACCCTCTAAAGATATTACCTGAACCAAAAGCGAGCCATTTTGGATCCTTGATTGATTCTTCTCTAAGCTTTGTAACGTCATAGTCTGGACCCTTGTCCACTTTTTCTAGAATTTGATCTAGATTTTCTAATTTTAGTTCCATAATCTCCTCCATTTTTATTGCTAAAGCTTTCTGTTCCTCTTATACCCTAATTATTTCGCATCTTGTAAAATTTACTGACTTACTATAAATTTAGTTAATCAATCGTTTTGTAAGCGGTTGCAATTTCTTCTAAAATTTTTTGAGAGATTTAAAGTTTATCACTTTTTTGTAATCGCTTACAATCTCTATCTGCTATTAATATAACACTTAGTCAAAGGAATGTCAAATAATTTTAGAAAAACTTTTCGAATTCCTTCAAAGACTTGTATTTCAAAGGACTGGTGACAGATGAATAAGTATTTTGCTTTCTTGAAAGCCTAAAGAAGTCTCCTCTATAAGTCTAGAATTAATAGTTTATAAGTCTAGAATTAATAGTTAAATACACTTATCGCTTTTATGCACCAGTATATTTTTTCTGCTTGAAGCTTTGTTCTATCTAATCAATTCCGACTAGGCTACTCGAGCTGTGGGCTGGTCTCCTCTAGCCGACGGGCTTGTCTTCCAAAAACAACAAAAATTAAGATCCTTAAGCCAGAAGAGCTTGATTTGCCGAGAGGTTTTCGCTTATAAAGGATTATATCTTAAATAACTTCTGAGTGAAAAAACGCAAAATCAAAGGATCTCTCACTTCGATTTTGCGTTTTCTAATTAATTATTTGTTTTCAATCTTCGCTAGGATTACAAAGCCGTATGGACTTAAGCTTAGCTTGTCAGATTTTATTTCTGCCTTTGAGTTTGAAAAGATTATATCTTTTCCCTTTGCTTCCACATTCTTTTCTTCTTCTGAGAAGTTGGCTATAATTTCTAATTTTTTATCATCTAGGATTCTTTCGTAGGCTATTATTTCCTCATCAAAGCCTTCTAGAGGCTTGAAGTCTCCATAGATTAAGATATCAGAATACTCGCTATTTTGCCTAAAGTCTATCATTTTTCTGTAGAAGTTTAGGACAGAATCTTTATCTTTTACCTCATCATCCGCATTTATCTCAGGGTTTTCGTAGGCCATGGTAAGCCAAGGCTTAGTTTCTGAGAATCCTCCGTACTTTTCTCCAGTCCAAGCGAAAGGTACTCTTGGATTGTCCCTGCTTCTAAGGTTGGTGAAGTAGAGGGCTTCCTTCTCGCTAAAACCTTCCTCAAGCGTTCTATTATAGGAGTCTATGGATTGAATGTCTTGGAAGTCATCTGGTGATTTTCTTACGAAGTTTTTCATACCCAGCTCTTGACCTTGGTAGATATAAGGAGTTCCTCTAAAGAAGAAATATATTCCTCCAAGCATCTTGATAGCATCGATATTTTCATCCTGTTCCCTTAAAATCTTGCTAGTAGCCCTTGGTTGGTCGTGGTTTTCTATGAAATTTGCTGACCATCCGTATTTTTGAATGGATTCTTGGCTATCGAAAATCGCCTTTCTAAAATCACTTACCTTCCAGTCAAGTCTCTTGTACCAAGTTTCCTCAACCACGTCGAAGTTTGCAGGAATAAAGTCAAAGACCATAGAAAATACACCGTCATCTCCGATGTAGTTAGCGTATTTATCATAAGAAAGGCCCGCAGTCTCGCCCACAGTCATTGAATCGTGAATCTTGAAGGTATTCTCTGAAAGAATTCTTATTAGATCTTCGACTCCTTCTTGATTTCTACCGAATTTTATGACAGAAACTCTTCCATCAGCCCCGTCTGGCTCTCCACTTTTGTATGCAGGATCTTTCTTGATGTGGTTTATCGCATCCATCCTAAAGGCTGTAATTCCTTTATCTATCCAGAAATTAACAATATTGATTACTTCTTCCCTAAGCTTAGGACTTTCCCAATTAAGGTCAGGTTGTTCCTTGGCAAAGGAATGGAAGTAATAGGCATCTTCGCCATCTATCTTAGTCCAAGTTGATCCACCAAAGATCGACCTCCAGTTGTTTGGAGTATCTTTCCCTTCTCTGATGATATAATAATCTCTGTAAGGGCTATTTTTATCTGATAAGGCTTTTTTAAACCACTCATGTTCATTAGAAGTGTGGTTTAGGACAAGGTCCATCATTATCTTGATATCTCTTTTTTTCGCCTCTCCTACCAAAAGGTCGAAGTCTTCCATAGTACCAAACTCTTCATTGATATCAAAATAGTCAGAAATATCATAACCATTATCAGCCATAGGCGATTTATAGATCGGACAAAGCCAAATCATAGTAATGCCCAAGTCCTTCAAATAATCAAGCTTTTCGACAATTCCTAGAATATCCCCAATTCCATCAGCATTAGAATCCTTGAAGGATCTAGGATAAATCTGATAAACAATTTCCTTCTGCCACCACTTTTTTTGCATAAATTGCTCCTTATCCTTTTTCTTTGTTCCATTATACTATATTATCTAAAATTTTAAGTTAAAAACAAAAACGGAACCCCAAAAGGTCCCGTATTTTCATTAATTATTTAAAATATACTCATAAAGAAATCGCCTAGTAAAGATGAAATGAGGAAGGTTCCTATGATTACAAAGATAGATACAATAATTCCCCTAGCTCCAACTTTCTTAAAGGCTCCCCAGTCTTTTCCGATTATGATACCAGCATAACCTAGGATTGGAGTTATTATTGCATTTATGCTTACATTGTCGACACTTTTAACTACAAAATCTGATACAGGTGAGATTGGACTTGCTACTAATATTGCTATAATAGAAATCCACAATACTGCTGATATCTTCTTTGCAGGAACTACATAGGATAAGAAATATCCTACTAGGGTTATTAGAGTAAGAATTATCATTCCAGCAAGGGATCCGCCCAAGCTTTCTTCACCTAAGACATTACATATAGTACAAGATATTATTGTAAATAGCAGCGATACTAAAAGAGCTGGCATATCTGTTTTAAATTTTTGCATTTATTTATCCTTTCTAAAAAATGATAGTTTCTTGTATAAGAACTCTGTTAGAGGTAGACCCAAGAAAGCTCCTAGTGGTAGAGCTATTACACTAGATATTAAGTTTGAAAGACCAGCAAAGGCTGTCATTTGTGCTTCAAGCTCTGGATAATTTGCAATAAGTGCAGATAGTCCCGCAGTCATCATGGACGCTGAACCAGCTCCTGTTCCCATAGCAGCTCCAAGAGGTGACACTATATTTAAACTAATAGCAACAGATGAGATTATACTTAAGATAATAGGACCTAATATTGTTCCTATAATGTAAACTGCCATTACTCCTCTAAACTCTGGAGATTCTGCCCCATAATTATCTTGAATAAGACCTACATTTGCCTCCCTACTTAGGGCGTGGCACATACCTATAGATTCTCTTTTTAGTCCAAGAAGGATAGCTATAGGTAAAGCAATAATTATAGTTCCAAGGTTCCCGAAGTTTTGTAGCACTAGGGCAAGACCTGCTTTTTTGATAGCATCAATTTGTCCACCACTTGTAACTCCTAGCTTTGCAATCAATATGGCAAGCATTATCCCCATCATAGCGTTAGCCTGTGGAGCATCTTTTTCTGTAAGAATATTTTTCTTTGTCATATATATGGCAAAAGATATAAGCATAGCCCAAATTAGCGGTGAAAAAACAATAGTAATTCCCTTGATATCAATAGACTTAGCCCCTATCAAAATCGCAATCACCGCAACTACGAGGACAACTAAGTGCATTTTTATTTCGTGTTTTTTGTTAGTCTTATCCATCTAGTCCTCCTTTAGAAAACTCGAAAGCTGTAGCGACAAATGTTGCTACTCCCTTATAAAATAGTGACTCATCTAGGTCAAATTTAGAATTATGATTTACATATACCTTGCCGTCTTCTCTTTGGAAAAGATTTGACAAGAACATAAATGATCCTGGAACCTCTTGTAGGAAAAATGCCATATCTTCTGCTCCCATAACTGGTTTATCCATTTCGTAAATGTCATCTTCAAACATTTCCCCAACTACATTTTTTACAAAAGAATTAAACTTTGGATCGTTATTTAAGACTGGATAGAATCTTTCATAATTAACTTCAGCACTCGCACCATAGGCCTTTGCTATGCCAGATGAAATTTCTTCTACTCTTTTTTCAATAGTATCTCTTACATCTTCACTTAGGGCTCTAGCTGTACCCATCATGTCGACAGTATCTGGAATTATATTTTGAGTAAACCCACCGTCAATCTTACAAACAGAAACAACTCCGCTATCTACAGGATTTATTTCTCTAGAAATTATTTTCTGCAATCCTAGCAAGACTTCTGCTGATACAATTATAGGATCAACTGTGGCTTGAGGACTTGCGCCGTGTCCACCATGGCCGTTTATCCTTATAGAAAACTTGTCCATAGAAGCCATCATTTCATTATCTTTGAAGGCAATTTTGCCATGAGGCACATCTGCTAATTGGCCTCCGTGCATACCTATAATATAGTCAACCTTAGGATTTTCTAAAACTCCCTCATCTATCATAGGTTTTGCACCGCCAGGAATTTCTTCTCCAGGTTGGAAGATAAATTTAACACTTCCATTTAGTTTGTCTTTGTTCTCGTTAATGATCTTTAGAGCTGTCAAGGCTACTGCCATGTGGCTGTCGTGACCGCAAGCGTGCATTTGTCCTTCTATTTCAGAGGCAAAGTCTAGTCCAGTTTCTTCTGTAATTGGCAAAGCATCCATATCTGCTCTTATGGCAAGGCATTTGCCAGGATTTTTACCTTCTATTACGGCTGATATTCCGTTGCCATTTACATATTCTTTGTAATCGATTCCAAATTCTGTAAGTTTGTCCTTGATGTATTTTGATGTCTTAGGAAGATCAAGTTCAAGCTCAGGTATCTTATGAAGGTCTCTTCTCATTTTGATACATACATCTTCATTGGCTTTTGCTAGTTGTTTGTAGTCCATAATTTTCCTTTCTATTTTTAAAATTTTCATATGTATATAAATATTACATTTATATGTCTTTATTATGACTCAAAATCATTATATAATAAGAAAACGTATTCGTCAACTAAAATTTAATTATGTGATATAATATTTAATATGAAAATATTACTTATAGGGACTATTGAGTCCATTAATAAAATAGAATCAATTATAAAAAAATACAAACTAGAATTTATGAGAGTTATCATAGACGATACGGACTCTCTCGCTGATGTCCTTGGTCCACTACCAAATGACATTGATGGTATATTTGCAAGTGGTGTTGGAGTATTTAACCAACTAATACATTCTTATGATATTGATGTTCCAATATTTTATGCCAAAAGAGGAGCAACTAGCTTTAGCAAATGCCTAATTAAAAACTACGAGAATGTTAAAAATTACAAGAGTCCATCTTTTGATTGTCTGGATAAGAAATTGCTAGATTCCTTAATTTACGATTATGATATAAGTGTAGATGATTATAAGATAATTAAATATAACTCAACCTATGGAGAAAATGCTTATCTATTAAACCACATCGACCTATATAAAAAAGGCAAGGTAGATTGTGTATTCACCGCCTACGGCTACAGTTACAATGTCTTAAAAGAAATGGGAATTCCTGTATTTAGGCTAGAGGCAACCAAAACTGATATAGAAGAGGATTTCGAGAAATTAATAACAAGGATTAATATAAAGGATACAGAAGATAAAGCTTTTCTAATTCATAATTTCCATATGGACTTCAAAGACCCATATCTAAGGAGTTTGATAGATGATTATGCTTCTGTCTTTGAGGGGTTAGTCTTAGACCAAGATGGTGAAGTTTTAGTCATATCTAACAGAGGAATTAGTTTTAGTGAATTAGAAGAAAATATCGAAATTTTTAATAAGAAAAATATCAAGCTAAAACTTACCCTAGCAAGCGGCAATACAATAAAAGAAGGTATAGATAACTCCATGTATGCTAGAAAATTCCTAGATTCTAGAAAATCTGTCGTCATCTACGATGAAAAAAACATCAAGTTCTTGGCTCCTAACAAGTCATTTTCTACTTATGATATAGATAATGACCACTTGTACGAAATATCAAGATCTTGCGGGATTTCCCTAGAATATATCCAAAAAATAACTCTATATACTAAAAATAAAAAGACATCCACCATTACCAGCAGCCAACTATCTGATATCCTTAAAATAACTAGAAGAACTGCCAATAGAATTATGAATAAACTCATCGAAAACAAATATGCCAAAGAACTTTATATAAAAGATGGCAATAAGGGAAGACCAACCAAGGCTATAGAAATTATATTTTGATTATAAAAGCTCCAAAATCCATATAGTGATTTTGAAGCTTTTTTCTTTGTTATTTTACTATAACTGCAATACCGTCTGGTATAACTGTAACTGTGCTGTCTTTGCCCATTAACTCGTTCGCTTTTTCCATTGCTTCGTCTAGAGTTTTGACTGGGATAAAGTGGAAGTCTTCTAGGATTTTAGAATCGTAATCTGATACGTAAATTACTGCCTTTGCCTTTAGGAGAATCCTACATAGGATTTGTGATTCCCATTGGTCTGGGATTGTTTCAATTTTTGGTGTATCTAGGAAGCCTTTGTATAGCTTTTCTATGTCTCTTTCTTCTAGGAAGGCATTGTGGAAGGCATCTCCTCCAGTACCATCTCCTGATTCAGAGCAAACTATAATTACACCGTCATCCTTCAAGGTAGCTTCTGCCGCTGTCATTGACTTAACTGTTTGGTAGATGTTTTGGTCGAGTGGGTAGCCACCATTTGATGTTATGGCTATGTCCGCTTCTTTTCTTTCAACTCCAGCCTTATCCTTTAGCCAATTTGTTCCAGCTTCGTGAGCCTTCTCGAGATCTCCTGCTACTGCGTGGATTACTTTCTTTTCTGAGTTAATTACAACATTAACTACATAGCAAAGACCTAGGGCTCTTGCTGCTGCAACCATGTCCTTATGGATTGGGTTGTTTTCGAGATTTCCTGTTCTTGAGTATTGGCTATCGATAAATTCTGAGTTGTGATTGTACATTACAGTCTTTCTAGAACAGCATCCAGGGAAAACTGACTTTCTACCTCCAGAAAATCCTGCAAAGAAGTGTGGCTCGATAAAGCCTTCTGCTACAAGAAGGTCTGCTTCTGCAGCTATTTTATTTACTACGATATCCCCACCTGAAGGAAGCTTTTCGTCTAAAGTTACGAGCATTTCTTCATCATCACAATCGTGGATGTAGATTTTTTCATTATTATAAATCTCTTCGCCTAGTTTAAATATCAATTCTTCTTTCTTAGAATTTCTATGGCAGCCTGTGGCTACTAGAAGGGTTATGTCTGCATCTGGATTTCCCTCTCTAATTTCAGCAAGCATTAGGGGAAGTATGTATTTGCTTGGAACTGGTCTTGTATGATCGCTTATGAGGATGACAACCTTATCCTTGCCGACAGCAAGCTCTTTTAATTTTTTAGATTCGATGGGGCTTGCCATAGCTTTTTTTACTATTGTAAGTTGGTCATCTTCTGGATGGTATTCTTCTAGGTGGGATGTTAATATCCCTTGGATTCTTGAATCGTCAACTTCTGTTTCTTGGAATGTTTTGCCATAAGGTAATTTGATTTTCATAAAAACTCCTTTGTTTGCTTCTCTTCATGAAAAGCTTTTCTTTTATTATATAAAATTAGGACTTGATATGCAAATTTTTTATCAAGTCCCATCTTTTATATCAAACTTATCAGAAGATATATAGCCCCCGATGCAAGCATTAGCTTAATCGGATCTATATCCTTTTTAATCATCAGAATTAAGATAAGGCCGAAAAGAACTAACATCTTATAATCTAGATTAATTAAAGCAATTGCTCTTGTGTCAAATAAGGCAGTCATAAGTATATCTACGCCAGCTATCAAAATCATAGAAATTATAGCAGGTCTTAGGAAGTATAGGACATTAGAAATCGAATCTAGGTCCTTATATTTTTTGTAAAAATAGGCCAAAATTCCAACGATTATCGCAGAAGGCGTCACACAACCTAGGGTTGCGACAAGCCCTCCAAGAATACCTGCCACCCTCACTCCCACGAAGGTGGCTGAATTTACTGCAATAGGTCCTGGAGTCATCTGGCTTATGGTAATAAGGTCGTTAAACTCAGAAAGACTTAGCCAAGAATTTGCCCCGACTACTTCCTGCTGGATTAGAGGAAGTGCAGCGTAACCTCCACCGAAGGAGAACAGTCCCACCTTAAAAAAGGTCAAATATAAGTCAAGAAGCACGGCTTTCTCCTTTCTTCTTCCATGAATAGATAAGGCCCACCAAAATCAAAGCTAGGATGATATAGACAATATTAATCTTAAAGAAAAATCCTGCTACAAAGCTTAAAACCATTACTAGAAGGAGGGTTTTCGACTTAAGTTTTAAGAGATCTTCAGTCATATCTATGACTACCTTAAAGATAAGGGCTGTGACTCCTGCCTGCATCCCCTTAAGAAAGGTCGCTATAAATTTATTTGCTATAAAGGCCTTGTAGAAAATAGAGATCGTAGAAATTATCACAAGGGGCGGAATAATAGTTGCAAGGATTGCTACAAGCATACCGGAGATGCCAAATGTCTCATATCCTACTACTACAGCTGCATTTACAGCGACAGCTCCAGGAGCCGACTGGGCAATAGCAGTCATATCTAGCATGTCGTCCTTCTCTAGCCAGCCTAGCTTATCTACAAAGGTATCCTTCATCAGTGAAATTATTACATAACCTCCGCCAAAGGTAAAGGCGGACAGATATAGGGTGGACTTAAATAGTTGCCACAAACTTTTCTTTTCTTCCATACTACCTCTTTTCTTTCACTATATATTCTACCGATTCCCAAGATCTTCTTCTATTCTTCCACTTTAATCTTCATAGACCTAAGTCTTACTTTACTAATATTTCTTACACCGCCTATAATTTTGATAAATGTTGCAGGAAATTTCTCGAAGGTAAAAGTAGTCTTAGAAGAATCTTTTACTATCTTATTGGCCCTAATCTCCTTGAAGCTTCCTTCATTCTCACTTTCTCCTATGAAAAATCTAAGATCAGAAAAAGATCCTTGCGGAAAGATTTCAATTTCTCCAAAAAGCTGCTGGGTATCGTAAGCAAAGTATATCTCATCTTCACTAACCTTTTTTTCTAGTGCGAAATCCTCTATATAGGCATCTTTCCTGTATCTTTCTACTAGCTTTCTTACACTAACAGAAGATTTATAATTTTTCCCTAAAAGTTTAAGTCTTGCTCTAGCTCTTACAAATCCATTTTTCCTAAAACTCTCCTCATCAAAATCTTCATAGCTAATATCCTTGCCATGGTAATAGATTCGCCCACCATCATCTACTAGGGGCAGAGATTTAGGAAAGATTGGTATCTCTCCTTCAAAAACTCCCATTTCGTAATCCATTAGCTTCGTATCTTCCTTAATATCTAGGACGTAGAGGTTGACCAGTCCCTTATCAAAATCTCCAACATAAATCCTATGATAGTCGGCCTTTTCTGTAATCTTCCAAGAAATTTTCTTATTATCTTTAAGGATAATATCTTTGGGGGACGAGTTAATCAGGTACTTATCATAAACTAGGCTCTCTCTTTTGTCAAAGTCCCCATGAACTGGGATAGAAATCTCAGCTTCCCTTAAATTTGGACCAAAGGCTTTTAGCTTAAGAGGACCAGGACCTTGGGCCTTAACTATGGCAAGGAGCCTTCCCCCGTAGGCCTTTTTCTTATTAGTCTCAAAGGGCTCAAAGTCAGTCTGAAGCCCTGAATCTAAGGATAAAAGGCTAGCGTTTTCCGATACTTCTACAGATATTTCATCCGATGCCCAGCTTTTTATATTAGAATCTTCATCTACAAGGTCTATGCTAATAAAGTTAAGCCCCTCTCGATTTTCTCCCATAGAAGGATAAAAGGATTCTAGTTTTATAAAAGTATCTTCAGAAGGAGTATTAATCTTAGATCTCCCCTCAGTTTTTCTAATAAGACGACCATTTTTATCAAAGGAGATGGCAGATATCTCTCCTTTCTCATAGGGCATATGCCAGGTCATGTAAAGAGATTTTGGACCTTCTTCTCCTCTTACCTTTTTGTAAACAAAGCCAGCCTCTGTCCTAACTTCCTCCATATATTTCTTTCCCAAAGATCTACTCTTACCCTCTTCATCAGTAAATATAAGCTCAATAGCATGGGCATTGGTGTAGACAACAATCGGCGCATTTTCTGCCAAAGCTCCTAGTTCTTTAGCATTCCAGGAAGGAAGGATGTGAGTCGTTGTATCCTTCTCATTCCACAATGCCCTGTAGAGATAGTAGGAGTCTTTGGGAAATCCTGCCGTATCGACTATGCCAAAAAAGGAAGATCTAGGCGCAGGAAATCCGTAGGGCGCTCCCCTTTCTATTCCATTGTAGGGAGTTGGCTCGCCTAGATAATCAAAGCCCGTCCACACAGCTTCTCCCATTACAAAGTCACGATTAATCACATCAAACCAGGCTTCTGCCGCAAGATTTCCCCAGGCGACTTTGGATTCATCATAGGAAGTAAGGCGCATATCATCTCTTAAATCATCTCCCAATCTATCATAACAAGCTCTGGAGTTAACAGAAGAAGCAGATTCTGCTTGCCAAAGGATCCAATTCGGATGATCTTTATGAATTTTATCATATTTATCCCCATCACAATAGTTAAGGCCGACAAGACCCTTGGATTTTGTAATTTCTTCTTCGATTTCAACTAAATTTGGATCGTAACCATCTCTTAGTGAATTATCTCCTATGGTTAGGAATCTCTTCTGATCAATCTCTCTTGCCCATTCGATCAAATCTCTAGCAAGACATGGATATTCTTTGCTCCTAGTCTGGTTAGTCCCACACAAAATTTCATTGCCCAAAGAGTAGGCTATGATTGATGGCGCATTATAATCTCTCCTTAGGGTCTCCTTTAAGTCAAATTCTCCCCAAGTCATGTCGCAAGTCGAATTTATAAGCTCACTTTCCCCAATCTTTTGGTCGAAATACCTAGAATAATCCTTGTAATTATTATTCTTATCCAAAATCCACCCATCAAATATCTCCTCTATAAGGAGGATGCCCTCCTTGTTTGCTATATCGATTAACTTCTTACTAGCTGGGTTGTGGGTGATTCTTATAGCATTTGCTCCCATATCCTTCATAAGCTGGACTTGCCTAAGGATTGCCCTATAATAATCGGCCGCCCCAAGAGACCCCTGGTCGTGGTGGAGACAAACTGCCTTTATCTTTATAGGCTCTCCATTTAGGAAAAATCCCCTAGAAGCAGCGGCAGTAAAATATCTAAAACCATAATTGGTCGTAACCTTGTCAATTATTTTTCCCTGGCATTTTATAAGAGATTCTATCCTGTAAAGCTCGGGATCATCTACACTCCAAAGCCTTGGGTAGGAAATAGGAAATCTATCTTTAAGCTCTATTTCTCCCATAGCTTCTATGGAAAAGACCTCTGATTTATATCTTTCAACTAATTTGTCCTTGTAGATAAGCTTATGTTCAAGGCTAATTTCTTCATCAAGGTTACTCTTATTTGAAATAAAAGACCTGATTTCAAGCTCGATTTCTCCTTTTTTATCTTCCAGACCATAATCATCAATCCTAACTTCATCGAAGTCTATGTCGTCTGTAAGTATTAGATCTACGTCCCTATAAATTCCAGAACCGGAATACCAGCGGCTAGTAGGAATTGGATTATCAACTTTGATAGCCAAAATATTTTCCCTATCATAGTAAAGGAAATCAGTAATATCGATTAGAAAGGGACTATATCCATGGTGGTGGCAAGCCAATTTCTTTTCATTTAAGAAAACTTCTACATCACAATAGATTCCATCAAAGGAAAGTTTAGCTCTCTTTTTCTCCTCTATAATAAAACTTTTCCTGTAAAGCCCCACTCCTCCAAGCTTATAGGCAGACTGGGCCTCTCCCGCCTTAGAATAAGGTCTAGCTATCGAGTAATCGTGGGGTAGGTCTATATAATCCCAGGAAGAATCGTCGAAAAAGTTCTTGTAAAATCCTGGACAATCTCCCAGAGTAAATCTCCAAGACTTATTAAGATTAATTTTCCTCTTCTTAGTATCAATTTTTTCTATATAATATTTACTTTTCATAATCTCCCCTCTTAGGAAGTATATTCAAGCTAAAGACTATCTCCCTAGCCTTGATAAGGTCCTCGTGGCTTATCCTCTTACCATCTAAGATTTTTCCGTCTACTTTGATATCTTTGACGAAATTTTTGTGAGGATAATTTTCGCTAGTCCTAATTTCTATAGTATTTCCTGAAGAAAGTTTCACCTTCATTTTATCAAAAAGGCTTATGCCCAGCTCATAAAACCCACTTGCTGGAGCGATTGGATAGATTCCCATAGCAGAAAAAATAAACCAAGATGCCATGGATCCATTATCCTCATCTCCGGGAAAGCCCCTAAAGTTATAGGAAAAATAATCTCTCATTAAAGTCTTAACTATAAGCTCACTCTTCCAATACTTTCTGACTAAATTGTATAAGTAAGGAAGGTGGAAGGAAGGTTGGTTGGAGATGGCAAATTGTCCGAAATGGGCATCATGCATCTCGCTCATTTCATGGATATCATAGCCATAAGACCCTACATGATAGCTAGAATCGGCATTTATCATCTGATCCAGTCTTTCTTCAAACTTATCCTCTCCGCCAAAAAGCTCAATCAATCTAGGGAAGTCATGGTAGCAATTGTAGGAATTCTGGAAGGCTGAGCCTTCTGTGTAGGGCGAACCCCAAGAAAGCGGATCGAAGTCTTCTACAAACTTTCCTTCTCTATTCTTTGCCCTAAGAAACTTAGTCTCGTAATCAAAGAGCTTCTCCCAATTTCTGGAGTATGAGTAGTACTTTTCTGCCAAGTCCTCTTTACCGCAAAGCTCTGCGACCCTTCCTATAGAAAAATCCGCCAGGCTATTATCTAGAGTCTGATTTACAGATTCGTGGAAGTCTGATGGAACATATCCCAGCTTCCTGTAAGTTTTGGCCTTGAAACGACCATATCTATCATCTTCAGCTTCCTTTTCAGCTGCATCCAGCAAGGCTTTTAGGAAAATTTCCTTCTTATCGATAGCAATTCCCTTAGTAAGGGCATCAGCAATCACATTTTCAACCAAGGTTCCTGGCATAAGCCCCCTCTCATCTGGTGAAAGCCACTTTGGAAGATAGCCAGTATCACGGTAGAAGTTCAGTATTCCTTCTAGAATATCAGACAGGTCGTCTTTTGCTACTAGACTAAGGAGGGGAAAGAGGGTCTTCTGTCCATCCCAAAAGCCAATATTTGTATAAAACTTTCCCCTTTTTACGGATTTAGAATGGGTATCGTAATAGATATCCTGTTTTCCCTTATCTTGCTCAAAGAATTTCATAGGAAATAGGAAGGCTCTGTAGACTGCATGGTAGAAAAACTTGATCTTGTCTATCTTCTTGTAAGGGGTAAATTTTTGGAAATTATCCTCGTAGTCGGTGTCTTCTATTTGAAAGATATCCAAATATTTATCCCAAGCCTTTTTAGATTCTTCGATAATAATTTCAAGATCATCAGGGATTTTCTCATAATTATATCTCACTTGATCAGTTGAGATGAAAGACGTTGCAAACTTAAGAAAAAGATCCTCACTACTTGTCTTTACATAGTAGCATCCTTTCTCGAAAGAAAACTCAAATTCATTTGATAGACCAATCCTGATATACATCTTAAGATTCTTATCCTCACAAGTTGCGTAATTACTTACAAAGCCTTCTAGGAAGTCTCCAACCTTCTCTAATCTTAGACCCTTGGCAAATATCTTAAAAGAAGAGTTTCCACAAGACTTGATCACTCCTCCCAAATCCATCATAGAAACTAGGATGCTTGTCCCACTCTTGTAAGAAATTTTAAGAAAATTCGGTCTAAATATTGATTTTTCTATGTCATAGCTTATATTTTCATTATCAGTGAAGGGGAGGATATTGATATAGGAAAAATCTCCCATCCAAGGACTAGGCTGATGGCTTATGCGAAGGGCAAGGAGTTTCTCATCTTCTGGATGAAAGAGGAAACTTCCATCATCCCTAGTCATCAATGTAAGATAATTGTTTCCATGGGGCAGCCCACACAAGGGAAGGGTGTTGCCACTAGAGAAGTCTCTCACAGAAGCTGTCCCTATCCTAGTATCCGTGTATCTTATATCTTTTAATATTTCATCAATAATTTTCATAGCATCCCTCTTCAATTATCTTGCTGTATTTATAAATCAATCTTGAAATCAATTCTACTTCTCCTAATACTTTCTCTAGCTCATCTTTGCTAGAAACTCTTGCTCCATATTCATTTTCGAAGGAAGTCTTTGCCCTTAATCGAGGCATCTCTTTTTCAAATTGCTCCAAGATATTTCCCGTCAATGTCCTTCTGATAAATACTATTTTCTCTACCATCATAAGACCAAGCCTCATTCCTTCAAAGCTTAGGCTGGGGCTAGGTTTATTTTCCCTCTTGTCCTTAGACGGATATATGAGAAAGGAGTCCCTGCTTTCCCAAAGAAAGAAGCTCGTATCTATCCTAGGATCTTCAACCCAGGCGTCAAGAGCCCATCTTAAGAATCCATCGAAGCCATTTAGATAGGAAAAAAGAATAAGCCAAGTCGCCTCAAAAGGCTCTGAGTAAAGGAAAGTATTGGGAAATACCCCTGTACAAGTATAAAGACTTGTAAAAAGCCCCCTCCTTCTCCTAGCTCTAACATAAACTAGGCAGTATTCATCTACGCTAGATAAGATAAAGGAAATATCTTCTATCCTATCGTAAAGGTCAATATTTTCCTTATCAAAAGAAGTCTGATAGGCAATTTTTAAAGATTTCCCATCTTTATTTTTAAAGTTTGAAAGAAAAGCTAAAGCATCTCTTACATCACTTTCTTCTCTCTCATCAATTCCTATATAAGTCTCATCAAAATATCCCAACCCATCCAGATGATCTATGAAATCCGGCAAAAACATCTGCCAAAAACCCTTATCATTTTTATCAGCACCCCAACTTATGAGAGAAAAGGCATAGATTTTATCAAGCATATCAAGACTTTCGCCAAGACCAAGAAAGCTATCAAAATAGGAATAATCAAATTCAATTCTACCATCTTTAAGAATTTTTCTAACCATAGAAGGACTATCATCAAAGGTCTGGTGATTCCAGGGCTCATCTACTATAGTCGTAGTAAGAGTCTTTCCAGAAAGGGTCTTATACAAGAAGAGATGTTCCCTCAAGATATCCAAATGCCTTTTCCTAAACAAATCTTTATCAGAAAGCTCGTAGAATCTGTAAGAAGAAAATGGATATTGCCAAAGATTCATATCAAAAGAGGATTCCTCCCTACAAAGGTCAAAAAGCCAAATTCTAAGATCTAATTCAAAAAAAGAGTCTCCATAACAAATATTAAGCTTTCCCTTATAAAGGCCTGGACTAGCATTTTGGGGGAAATTTACATAATAGAAAAACCTAAGCGAAGAGTGGGCCCTTACATCTCCAGAGGATTTATAGTCTATGATATCATCGATTTCTATCTTGGGGAAATCTGGCATAAGACCTCTATCATATCCTCTTCCGATATGGCCCCTTGCTTTTTCAAGAATCCTTATAGAAATAAAATCCGAAGGAATACAAGATTCGGAAGATTTTAAAGAAGAAGGCTCAATCTTGACAGATAAACTCTCTGACGAAAGATTCTCTATAATAAAAGAAGCAGAAAACAAATCTCCCCTATAGGCATAATCAATATTTTCATAAACAAAGTTTCCCCTAACGTAAGGACTTACCTCAAAAAGTTCAAGCTTACAATCTCCCATAAAATCCTCCCTGTGTAAGTACTATTCTAGCAGAGAAAAGGTTTTTTTGTAAAGAAAAAAAGATGCGCCAATTAAGACGCACCTATATGGCTTAGGATTTATTTACATAAATCTGATTATACCTGAACACCTGATAGTAGCTCAAAAGGAACTATTACCATTTGTGGAAATATTATCATCAATAGAATGATAACAACTTCTACAATTAAAAATGGTAACACTGATTTCACAACCTTTTCCATTGTAATTCCTCCTGCAGCACTCGCCACATTAAGAACCGTTCCAACTGGAGGAGTTAATAACCCCATTACTATTGATATAACAAATACAACTCCAAAGTAAACTTCATTAATACCTGCTTCTTTAACAACTGGTAGTACTACAGGAGCTAATATTAGTATTGTAGGATTTACATCCATTGTGGTACCTATTACCAAGATTAATCCCAATATAATAAGCATCAAAATCCTAGGACTTCCTATAAATGGATGAAGTAAGTTTGAAACTAAAACTGGGATGTTTGCGACAGTCATTACCCAAGAGGAGATAGCTGAAGCTGCAACTAAAAACATAATGGTAGCAGAAGATTTAGCAGAAGATATTAGTCCGTCTAATAAATCTCTAAAGTTTAGCTCTCTATAAACAACTAGTCCTATAATCAAAGAATAAACTACTGCAACAACACCAGCTTCTGTAGGAGTAAAAACTCCTGTCTGAAGCCCAACCAAAATTCCAACTGGCATCAATATTGCCCAAATTGCATCCTTAGTTGCCTTCATTCTTTCTTCAAATGGCTGTTTTGGTAATGGAGCTATGTTTCTTTTTTTAGCTACTATAAACCACATAATCGCCAATCCAGCCGATATATATACTGCTGGAGCAACTCCTGCTAAGAATAAATGTGAAACGGGGATGCTCGCTGTAACGCCTAAAACTATCATTGGAGCAGACGGTGGCATTATTGGCGATAATAAATTTGAAGCCGCAACAAGTCCTGTAGCATCCTCCCTGTCATAATTAGCCTTAACCATCATAGGGATTAAAATTCCCCCTAAAGCAGCAGTAGATGCAACAGCTGATCCAACCATGCTAGCAAATAATAGTGTTGCTATTATTGTTACATAACCTAATCCACCTCTAAAATGACCCACCCAAGCACTTGCAGCATTAACAAGTCTATTCGTAAGGCCACCTCTGTTCATGAGATCTCCTGCCAACATAAAGAATGGTAACGCCATCATAGAATAACTATCGGCACCATTGAACATATTTTGAGAAATTATCTGAACATCAAATCCGTTTAGATAAGCTAACATGCTTACACCACTAAACATCAAAGCAAATGCAATCGGTAAACCAATTGCCATTGATCCCAGCAAAGAAATTATAAATACTAGTAAGGTCATTGGTCAATCTCCCTATAATCATTTGTAAACTCTTTTTCAATATAATCATTTTCTTCTAATTTAAAGTCTTCTGGGTGTTTTATTGCAACGTATATCTTTTCTAGTGCCAATATTCCTATACATACACCTGATAATATACAAATTGAATATAAAAATGAAAAAGGTAAACCAAGTACTGCAGTCTTTGCTCCACTGCTTTGAATCACCATCTTTATTGATCCTAAAGTTAATATAGCCATCATTATCAGTATAATAACGTTTACAACTATACTAGAAATAATCTGTCCCTTTTTTGGAAATCTCTTTATAAGCATATCGACAGATAAATGTTCACTTTCTCTCATAGCAACAACAGCTCCGATAAATGTCATAAAAACAAATGTGTATCTAGAAACTTCCTCAGATGATGCAAGACCAGTATTAAATACAAATCTTAGTATTACATTAAGAAATACAAAAACAACCATTATCCCCATCATGATTCCTAGAAATATATCTATGAATTTAAAAAATCTATTATAATTCTTCATATACTTCTCCTATTTTACTTCCTGAATTCTTTCAATAAGATTCTCTGCCCAATCATACTTGTCATAAAGATAATCATAAACAGGCTTGGCCATTTCTCTCATTTTCTTGTATTCTTCTTCACTAGGCTCTGTGATATTAATTCCTTGTTCTATTAGAAATTTCTTGTCATCTTCAATGCTTTGTTCATATATGTCCCAAGCTCTTTCAGCGGTTAATTTCGCTGCTTTTTCAAAAACTTCTCTATCTTCTTTTGGTAAACTTTCTAGAAACTCATCATTACCTAGTATTTCAATTGAAGAAACCATGTGATTTGTTTCATATATGTCTTTTGAAACTGTATACCAGCCCTCTTGTCTAAATGTTGATAGAGGGTTATCTTGACCTTCTATTACCCCTTGCTCTAGTGAAGTAAATACTTCAGTCATATCCATTATCACAACATTAGCTCCTAAAGATTCAGCTAGCTTTACATGAATTGGGTTATTAGGCATTCTTAACTTTTGTCCTTTAAAGTCATCTATTGATTTTAAATCCTTTGAAGACGAGAAAACTCTTGCACCATTTGGAGCCCAAGCCATAAACTTAAGAGGTTCCCTATCTTCCAAATATTGTGCTATTTCATCTCCTATTTCTCCCTCATATACTTTTCTTGCATGACTTACATCTCTAAAAATAAATGGGAAGTCTGGAGTAGCCATCATATCTATCTCTGACCACATAACAGTACCAACCGCTGTGATCTCAATAATACCTGATCTAGTATAATCAAAGAGTTGTTTCTCGCCACCTAATCTTCCTGAATCATATAGTTGGACATTATATCTTCCTTCTGTTTCTTCCTCAATCATTGGAAGAAATACTTCTCTAAGTGCAATATTAACAGGATGAGTAGGAGCAACAACTGTTGCTACTTTTACAAGCTGTCCCCCATTTCCTGTTGTATCATTATCGCAAGAAGAGAATGAAAATAATAAAACTAACGATATTATAAAAGTTAATAATTTATTCCTCTTCATCATCTACTCCTACATAATACTAATCAAGAATTAATATAACTTTTTCAGTATAAGTATTTTTATCCATTATCATTTTTATAGCTATTTCGACTTCTTCAAACTTCATTTCATGACTTACTAAGTCATCGAACGGTAATTTCCCAGAATTATATGCATCTATAACCTCAGGAAATCTTCTATTGCTTAATCTAGATCCTACAATATCAAGCTCTTTGGATGTAATGTCAACTGAGCATATTTCTGAAGGTGTTGTAGAAAATCCTAAATTAACTACTGTTCCTGCACTTGCTGCTAACTTTACAGCTTGTTCAAATGTTTTTGGTGTACATATAGCATCCACGACTACATCAGCTAATCTTCCATCATTGTGTTCTTTGATGACTTCTGCTGGGTCTTCCTTGCTAGCATCAATGGCTATCATTCCATACTTCTCTGCTCTTTCAAGTTTTTTTGGATCCATGTCAGATGTAAACACTTTAGCCCCAAAATACTGTGCAACTCTACCAACTGTTTGACCAATACTTCCAGCTCCCATTACAAACACTACGTCTCCTTCTGAGACATTGGCTCTTCTGTTTGCTTGGAACCCTATAGAGAATGGCTCAACAAGTACACTTTTATTCCATGGCATAGATGGGTCAAGTTTGTATGCTTGACGCTCTTTGACCACAATTTTCTCTTGGAATCCCCCATCAACATGCACTCCTCTAACCTTAAGGTTCTCACATATATTTACTCTTCCTTTTTTACAATTCTTACACTCGCCACAATTTATTACAGGATCTACTGCAACATGGTCTCCTACTTTAAGATTTTTTACTTTGTTTCCAACTTCCTCAACTATTCCTGTCATCTCATGTCCTATAATTCTTGGATATTCTGCCATAGGATTTGTCCCATTATAGATTCCTATATCAGAACCACAAATCCCTACAGCTTTTACTTTGATTTTTACATCATATTCATCTTCAATCTGAATTTCTTCTAATTCTACGATTTCTAAATCTTTGGCCTCATTAATTCTAACAGCTTTCATAAATTCCTCCTGTAATTTTCTTGAATACTAGTATACTAGTATTCTTATTAAATATAGGTTAACATTTTCCTGAGTATCTGTCAAGACTTTTTTTAAGAATTTTGATATAATATAATCGGTGATAAAATGAATTTTAAAGTATTAAATAAAAAAAGCAAAGAAAAATCTAAAGAATATGTAATAAGAAACATGGTCTACAATATAGAGTTTCTAAATTTAGAACCTGGCGAGAAAATTAGTGAAAATCAAATATCCGAATTTTTGAATTTAAGCAGAACTCCAATAAGAGAAGCTTTTTATAATTTAAAATCAAATTTACTTATTGATGTGAAGCCCCAAATAGGAACTTTTATTTCATACCTGGACATTGATGTGAGTAAGGAGCTTTTATTTTTTCGATCAAGTCTTGAAGAAAAAGCTGTAATTGAAGTCTGTAATAAAGATTCTCTAGACTATATTAATATTTTTAAGGACATAATAGAAAAAGAAAAAACACTGCATGATTCAAATAATATCGAAGAATTAATATCTCTAGATAACAGATTTCATAATATTATTTTTGAAGAATTAGGGTATAACAAAATTCCTTCAATTATAGAAGATAACACTTCTTATCTAGTAAGAATGAGAATTCTTAGGCTAAAAGCTAATATAAGAGAAAAAAACTATATAGATGAACACGAGAATATATTGAAATGCATGATTAATAAAGATAAAGAAAACGCATCAAAGATTTTAAGATACCATATAAATGAATTAGTAGATGATATGAATATCCTAAGCAATAAGTATCCGCACTATTTTAAAAACAATAATTAACATACTAAAAGGGCGATATTCAAACCACAAAGTATTATGAATATTGCCCCTTTGTTATATCTAGATATTTTTATTTTCCCTTATTTGAAAAATCTCTCGTTAATTTTCTCTTTGATAGCTTCTACGTTAAAGCCAAGTTCTTCCTGTACTAAGTCTCCCTTGCCTGAGATACCGAATCTATCTATTCCTATATTTAGGCCACAAGCTCCTGTCCATTCTGCCCAACCGAATGTTGTTCCCATTTCGATTGAAACTTTCTTTACTCCTTGTGTAAGGATTTCTTTCTTGTAAGAATCATCTTGAGCTCTGAAAAGTTCCATAGAAGGCATTGATACTACTCTTATCTTCTTTCCTTCTTCTTCTAGGGCCTTGGCTGTATCAAGGGCTAGGACCACTTCTGATCCTGTTGCTATTAATACTAGGTCTGGGTTTTCAGCATCTTTTATGATGTAGGCTCCCTTGTCGATATTATCAAGGTCTTCTGTCTCTTTGAGATTAGGGACATTTTGACGAGTTAGGGCTATTACTACTGGCTTGTCTTTGCTTTCTAGGGCAACTTTCCAAGCAAGTCTTGTCTCGTTAGCATCTGCTGGTCTTAGGACAATGGTGTTTGGTATTGCTCTAAGCATGGCAAGTTGCTCGATTGGCTCATGGGTTGGTCCGTCTTCTCCAACAGCTACAGAATCGTGGGTCATTGCGTATGTTAGTGGAAGTCCTGATAGGGCTGATAGTCTAACAGCAGCCTTTAAGTAGTCTGCAAATACGAAGAAGGTAGATACATAGTGGAAGCTTCCTCCGTGGGCCATGATACCATTTCCTATAGCAGCCATAGCAAATTCTCTTACTCCATACCAGATGTTTCTTCCATCTGGGCTTTCGTCTCTGAAGGCAACCGAATCTTTGATGTTGGTCTTGTTTGATGAGAAGAGGTCTGCTGATCCACCCCAGAAGTTTCTTGTGATTTTAGCAAGATCTTGGATGATTTCTCCTCCAGATGCTCTTGTAGCAAGACCCTTCATTGATGAGTCGTATTTTTTGACCTGATCCATGAAGTTTGCTGGAAGTTCTCTATTGATTCCTGCCATAAGGTCCTTGTAGTCTTCTGGATATTTTTCTTGGTAGGATTTTAAATCTTCTTCCCATTTATTATTTGCTTCTTTTCCCTTAGCTCCTACTCCATTTTTGAAAGTTTCATATACTTCTTCAAGGATTTCAAAGTCTGGATAATCCCAACCGTAAACTTTCTTTGCAGCAGCAAAGTCATCTGCCCCAATTGGAGCTCCGTGAACCTTGTTAGTTCCAGCGTTTGCTGAACCATAACCTATTACAGTCTTTACTTCTATAAGGGTTGGTCCGTCTGTATTTTCTTTTGCCTTAATGATAGAGTCATAGATCGCCTCAAGGTCATTTCCATCTTCTACCCTTAGGTAGTTCCAGCCTTGTGCCTTAACTCTTGCTTCTACATTTTCAGAGAAGGATGTATTAAGGTCTCCATCAAGACAAATATCGTTTGAATCATAAAGAACGATTAGCTTATCAAGCTTAAGATGGCCCGCAAGAGACATAGACTCATAGGATACTCCCTCCATTAGGTCTCCATCTCCACACAAAGCATAGGTGTAGTGGTCAATTATCTTAGAATCTTCCTTGTTATAGAGGGCAGCCATGTGCTTTTCAGCGATTGCCATTCCTACTGCTTGGGCTATACCTTGACCCAAAGGACCTGTTGTAACTTCAACTCCTTCGGTATGACCATACTCAGGATGGCCTGGAGTTAAGGAACCAATTTGTCTAAATTCCTTAAGTTCATCCATGGAAAGCTTGTAGCCTGAAAGATGAAGCAAGGAATAAAGCATGGATGAACCGTGACCTGCTGATAGGATAAATCTATCCCTATCGAACCAGTTCGCATTTTCTGGATTTGCCTTAAGAATCTTGTTATACAAAACATAAGCCATAGGAGCTGCTCCCATTGGAAGACCTGGGTGTCCGCTGTTGGCCTTTTCTATTTGAGCTATGGACAAAGCTCTTATAGCATTTACTGCTAACCTATCATTTTTATTAAACATTTGCTCTCCTTTATAATTCTTTCTACCTTATACTTTACTATAAATTTTCACATTTTTTAGAAATATAAAAGGTCTTTATGGAAATGCTTCAAATTATTATGAAAACTTACACAAGACCAATGACCTACCTATTTTCAAAGGCCTCCCAGTCCTTCTTGAAGGCTTCGATTCCTGCTGTGGTAAGTGGGTGGGTCCAGAGTTTGTCGAAAAGCTTCCCTGGAATAGTGGCAATATGAGCCCCTGCGAGAGCTGCTTCTTCTAGGTGCTTGTTATGCCTTATACTTGCTGCAATTATTTCTGAATCATAGCCGTAGATATCTATGACTTTTCTTAAATTTTCTATTAGCTTTTTACCTGATTCGCCCATATCATCAACTCTTCCCATAAATGGAGAGATGAAAGTTGCTCCTGCTTTCATAGCCATGATCCCTTGGGATAGAGAAAATATTAGGGTGCAATTGGTTTTGATTCCTTCTTCGCTTAAGGTTTTGATCGCCTTAAGACCTTCCTCTGTCATAGGAATTTTGACTATGATATTATCAGCCCATTTGGAAAGCTTTCTAGCCTCTTCGACCATATCTTCATATTCATAACTTGTAACTTCTGCAGAAACAGGGCCATCTACGATTTGGCATATTTCTTTGACAACTTCTTCGAAGTCTCTTCCTTCTTTGTTGATAATAGATGGATTGGTAGTTACTCCATCACAAAGACCAAGATCATTTATTCTTTTTATTTCGCTTACATTTGCTGTATCTAAGAAAAATTTCATTTATCCTCCTAAGTTATTTGCTAATCTGAATATTTCAATAAGTAACTATTGAATACTAATCATCTAGATATGTTATAATATATAATTGAAATTTGTTGTAGGTGCTATTGTACATATTAACAGTAATTTATTATAGGTAGCAAGTAATTTTATATTTTTAGAGCATTCTTATATATAAGTGGTATCAATAAATAATTTCTATTTCATCTCCAACTTTGAATCTAGGAAATTCATCAGGTATTGCATGCACAGCCCCTGGCAAGGTTTCTATATCTTTGTTTAAATAAACTGACAAGTGTCCCAATTCGTGGAAATTCGAATTCGCTAAATCACCTACTTCTGTAATGGTGTATTCTCTCCCTGAAATCACTAGTTTACTACCTTCTCTAAAATAGATACCATTGTCGTTCTTTTTAAAATCTATTATAACACTTATTTCCCTTAACTCTGGAGGAGCTGATTGCCCAAATAACACAAATATATTCTCCGGCTCAAATTCTGGCACCATTTTACCAATTTCTAAAATCTTTAATTTCATACTATCCTCCTTTATGTCATTATATCTCTTGTTTTATATTTGTAAAGTTAATTTACATTTGTAAATTAAATAATGTTTTCCTATTGAAATCACTATACTACTTCTAGATAATTATATAAAAATAGTAAAAAATAAAGGTAGTTATCTATAAAATCTCTTATTATGTTTATACAGCATTGTTCCAGTACCTATTTATTCCTCTATTTATTTTAAAAAACTTTAAATACTATGATAAATGATATAAAATATATTTGAACTCAAATTATTGAAATTCTAATATATATCTGTTAGAATTTAAATAAAGTATATTTTAAAATTGGAAGGACGTTATGATAAATAGAGTTGATATATTAGTTAAGGTTGCTAGTATGTTCTATGAAGAAAATATGACACAAACCGAAATTTCTAAGGAATTAAATTTGTCTAGACCTACAATTGCAAGCATGTTAAATGAGGCTAAAGAAAAAGGTATTGTAAAGATATCTATCGTAAAACTGGGATCTAATACACACAATCTAGCAAAAAAAATAGAAAAAAAATTTAATTTAAAACGAGTTATGATATCTCCAGAAGATACAGATAATGCAAAACATGATATTGGAGTCTTGTGCGCAGAGTACATAGAGAGTAGAAGCGATGAGAAAATTAAAATAGGACTAGGATTTGGTACCACATTGTTCGAATACATTAAAAATAGCAATTATATTCCTACTAATTTCAGACAAATAGTTCCTCTTATTGGTGGTGTTGAAATGGATAACGAGGCTTTACATTGCAATCATCTTTGTTTTGCCCTTGCAAGAAAATATCATACGTCCGTGAAATTTTTTTATTCACCAGTTAAAGCAGAAGACATAAATGAAAAAAATATGTTAATGGATTCAAGATTAGTAGTACAATCTTTAAAAAATGCGAGGGAAGTTGATTTGGCAATCGTTGGAGTTGGTAATCCTTTGAAAAATTCTACATATAGAAGGCTTAATTATATAACTAAAGAAGACAACGAAATTCTAAAACAAAAAAAAGCTGTAGGAGATATTGTTACGACCTTCTATGATATTAATGCCGATGAAATAGAAACCCCTTTGACTGAAAAGTTCATAGGTCTTAAAATTGGAGATCTTAAAAAAATTAATGAAATTGTTACACTTGCTTCAGGGGAAGAAAAGTATGAATCTATATTAGCTTTACTAAATGCAAAAATAATTGATACTCTTATTATTGATTACGAATTAGCTAACTTGCTGAACGGATAAATCAACTAGTAATATCCAATTAATAATATCAATTCTATGATATTATTAATGCTAATTTAAATTTATCTTAACTCAGTCAAGTCCATAATATTGTGTAAATTAAACTAGCACAATATTGTTGATGTGTACCCATAAAACTGGACACAATATTTAATTAATTAGTTGTAGTGG
>JAQEDR010000025.1 GCA_027669155.1 Peptoniphilaceae bacterium AM52-5BH
AGAAAAGCAAAATTAATTTTACTTTTCTCCTTGACTTTTGTTAGCAGGTTTTTGTGAGAAAAATTAAATCAAAAAACTATAAATCTTATTATCTAATATAGAATCTTAAAAAATAGCAAAGAAGATGAGAGGGGCCTCGACTTTTCTTAACTTGGTGCATACAAAATTTGCCTATTCTTAAATCTAAACAATCTGTTTTAATCATTTCTTATCTTTGTTATTTGAATTTCTATCCCAAAAGAAAGAAAATGTAAAAAAGAATAATAAGGAGACAACAAAACCTGGATGGGAAAATGATTTATTGACATAGGGACTCATAAAGTTATTCCCCCAAAAAAATGACAATATAGCTAGTCCGATTTTTAATAATACTCTTTTTTTATCTTCACTCATGATTTCCTCCTCTTGTAAATATTCTTTGTTGTATTACAAGTCTTAAACTCTTCTTAGATATCGTATACCCTAAAGCCATTATTATTATTTACAAGGAGAAATCTTATAAATAAATTTAATAAAAAACAAAAAGAAAATGTTTACATTATAAAAATCTGGGTAATATTATAATAAGAAAGATATATCATTATCGTTCTTAATAGAAAAAAAGGAGGACGGTCCGATGGAAGAGTTTAAATCCTTTGACCAAGTCCTATTTGAATCTTATCATGGAGTTAATAAATTTGTTGAAAAGGAAATAGCGAATAAACTCCCATCTGTTTTGGAATCTAGAAATAAATTTAAGATTAACTATAAGCTAAGAGAAGCTAGTAAAGATGTTTACGATAAGAAATCTTCTAGGATTAATCTACAATTGAATAGAGATGAAGATACTTTCTTTAAGGAAAATATTAGTTTAGGAGTAGCTAAAGATATATCTTCTGACAGAAACTACCCAGGTTGGCTCTAATTGCTTTTTGGACTTAACTAAGCTTTATTAGATGATAAGGCTATGAATGTTAAGTGAGATAAGACTATCACTAAGTAATTCTTGCAAATACCTGGGTTTTATTATTAGATAAACAAAAGCCTCAAATATCTGATTAACTTTCAGAAAATTTGAGGCTTTGTTGATTATTCTTCTATTATTGCTGCTTCTTCCCTATCCATAACTTCATCTGGTATCATTTTGGATGCGAGATAGATTAAGAATGGAAGGACTATAGCATCATCTAGGATTCCTAGAAAAGGAACGACGTCTGGGATAATGTCAGCTGGCAAAATAGCATAGGCTATGGCGAATATTCCCATAAGCTTTGCCATTACTGGTGTATTTTTATTTTTTATAGCCTTAAAATATATAGGTATGAATTTTTTTATTTTCATAAGTTTATTCATAAGTCCTCCTTGAGGTTTAACATATCTAATATCTAGTTTAATTATACTCGAAATTTATCTTTGTCAAATAAATAAAATCAATATAAACATTAAATATCGTTACAAAATAACTGGTAAAGTTTTTTGTTAAAAAATCAAACAAATTGGGTAAATGTTTAATATACCAGAAATAATAGTTCATATGTCCGTTTGCATCGGGAATAGTTATTGATTTCCTAAGTTTAAACTAATATGATATTATAAGAGATTGTTTAAAGAAATAGGAGGAAAAAATGAGAGAAGACTTATTATTTACACCACCTAATTTTTCGGAAGAAAAATATGCTTCTGCTAAAGATGTAACTACAGCAGAAGTTACAAAAGATGGTGTCAGCCCAAAGGGTTTTTATTTAACAAGCCACATGCCAACTTATTACAAGGTTGATGGATCTTGGCAAATTCCAGAAAGAAGTTCTCAAGACTGTGTTGCAGTTGTTGAAGATGGAAAGGTATTTGTAAGAGAGTTTAGAAATCTTAAAAAAGGTGATAAGGTAGTTATCGCTAGCGAGACTGATGGTAGTGAAGGCGTTTTAAAATATGCGCAAGGTTTCTCAGAGGAAGTTTTTTCTCGTGGAGGAGATTTTGTTGAGGCATCAAATACATCAAACTACAAACTTCTTTACGAATTACTTAGAGCTGAAAAAGAAGCAGAAGGAAATATCACTTGGGTTCTAGGACCTGCTGTTGTATTTGACTATGATACAAGAAATGGTCTATCAAGACTTGCAGAAAACGGATATGTTCAAGCTCTTCTTGGTGGAAATGCTATGGCTACTCACGACCTTGAAGGTGGTTATCTAAACACAGCTCTTGGTCAAGATATCTATACTCAAGAATCTGATCCGCTAGGCCACTACAACCACTTGGATACACTAAATGCTATAAGAAAAGTTGGTTCTATAGATGAATTCATAAATGAAGGAAATGTTCGTGATGGATTTATTAAAACTCTAAACAGACTAGGAGTTCCAATTACTCTAGCTGGATCTATTAGAGATGATGGACCACTTCCAGAAGTTACAGGCAATGTATATGACTCTTTGGACAATGTAAGAGTTGCTACAGATAAGTCAAATCTTATTATTTGTCTTGCTACAACCCTCCACTCAGCTTCAACTGCAGAGACAGCTACAAGCTATAGGGTAGATGAAAATGGCAATATTGTTCCAGTATTTATATTTACAGTAGATGTTACAGAAAACGCAGTTAGAAAAGTATCTGCTGCTAGAGAAGGAATCGCTGTAAGAACTCTTGTAACAAATGTTCAAGACTTTGTAGTGAACTTAGAAAAAGAACTTGTTCCAGAAGAATACCTATCTTATGACGAAGAACACGTTTACGAAGTAGAAGAAGCAAGTAGTGAAGCTTCTATTGAAGATAAAAAGGCAATGAGCCAAGGAAGAGAGGAGTAGATGATGGACTATAAATTTGAAATGCCAAAATACTTCCCTAAAGAATTTGATGAGAAATTTGATAAATTTCCAAATGCTAAACTTGTAGAAGTAGAAGAAGACGGAATAAGCCCAGAAGGTTATCACGCTCTATCAGTTTTCCCAGAATATTTCAAGATAAATGATAAATGGGTACTAGCCCTTCAATCTAGAATGGATACTGTTGCAGTAGCAATAGATGAACCAGGAAATGAAAGAGTTGACGTTGTAGAATTTAGAAACCTTAAAAAAGGTGACAAAGTCGTTGTTGGACGTAAAGAAGATGGATCTGAAGGAATCTATGTTTATACAGAAGGTTTTGTAGATAAATCTAGTAAAGAAGAAGCAACATTTGGATTTAGAGAAGGAAGATCAAGAGAAACTGCCTTTTCTAAAGACTACGACGAACTTTATGAAATCCTAAAATATGAAAAAGAAAACAATGGCTATGTAACTTGGGTACTTGGTACAGCAACATCTCTTGATGAAGAAAGTGACGATGCTCTAGCTAGACTTGTAGAAAATGGATATGCAAATGCAATCTTCTGTGGTACAGCAGCTGTTGCTTATGACCTTGAAAGAGCTAAGTTTAAGACAGTTGAAGGTCAAGAAGAATATCTAAATAGCCAAAATACAAGAGAAAACTTCTATGAAGTAATTAATAGAGTAAACGAATACGGTTCTATCAAAGAGTATGTAGAAAAAGAAGGCATAGAAACTGGATTTGTTGCAGCTGCAATTAGAAATAATGTAAACCTAGTAATAGCTGGAACAATCAGAGACAGATATACCTTTAACGACACTTACAACAACGTATACGAAGCTCAAGATGAGATGAGAAGAAACATCAAACAATCATCAACAGTAATCATGTCATCAGCAATTCTATTTACAATTGCTACAGGTAATATGACTCCATCATACAATGAAATCAATGGAGAAATAAGACCAGTATTCATGTATACAGTTGATATCCAAGAATTTGCCGTCAACAAACTATCAGACAGAGGAACATTAACAGCAAAAACAATGGTTACAAACTCTCAAGACTTCGTTAAAAACATCGATAGAAACTTAAACCAAAAATAAAAAGCATAGAATATAAGAAAAATCCACCTTTCAGGGGTGGATTTTTTGTATATATGAGATTAATAGATTTTGATATTTTATAGGATTTCTGTTTGGTAGATTAGTTTTTTCCTAAAATCACTTGGATTTATTCCATATATTTTCTTAAAGTTCCTATTAAAGGTCTTAGTTGTGTTAAAACCAACAGTATAAGCTATATCTGTCACCATATCATCTTTTATGAGAAGGATTTTGGCAGCATTTATAATCCTTACATAGGTTAAGTAGGAATCAAAAGACTTATCTAGGTAAAAATCAAAGGAATTGTTTATTTCTGTAGGATTTAGCCTAAATTTTATGGACAAATCTTCAAGGTTTAAATCCATATAGTAGTATTTGTATAGATATGAAGTTATTTCCTCCATTTTACCCAAATCTATGACTTTTCTTATATGGTTATTAGTTTTGTTTTTAAATTCACTTGTATTTATACCAAGCTTTGCCTTAAAAAACTTGGAAAGATGTGATGGGTCCTTGAATCCCAATATAACAGAAAGCTCTTCTAAGTTCATTTGAGAAAAGTTTAGATAACCCATAAGCTTTATTAATTTCATCATAGATGTAAGTGAACTAAAGCTTAGACCTGTAGTTTCCTTGATATATTTGCTAATTTGAGATTGGCTTAGATAAAAATTCTCGGATATATTTTTTAGGTTGATATTTTCATTTAAATTGGACCAAATATAGTGAAATATTTGGATATCATGCTTATTTTTTAGTTTTTTTTTACTAGAAAAATCTATATTTTTCTCAAATATTACGACGATTTCCATAAGCTTTACAAAAATCATATGGTTTGAAAACTTATCACCTTGTTTGTATTTAGCAAGTTCATTTTTGAGCTTATCAAGGATAGCTACTATTTCCTTTTCTTCTTCGCTAGACAGAGTGACACAAATATTATCAGAAACTAACTTGCTTAGGGAGTAGTCTTTCATAAATAAATCGTTGGTTCTTTTAAAGAGGATATTTACAAAGTCCAAATCATAAACAACTACATCCATAAGAAGATCTTCGGTCACTTCCTTTATCTGAGTGTAATACCAGGGAAGGATTCCTACCATAGATCCTTTTTTTATTTCTACATCTTCTCCTTGAATATTTACAAGGGCAGACCCCTTTTTTATGATCCAAAACCTTGCGTTTGTATGAAGGAGTGGTTCTGTCTTTTCAGTGAAAATTTCATCTCCCAAGTCTATAAGGGGAAGTTTGTTTTTATTTGTTTCAAAATAAGTGGACTCATTTTGGATATTTGTTTTTTTAGCTATATGAATCATCTCCTCTTTTTCTATCAGCCTACTGTGATATAACAATTATATCATATAGATTCGAAATCAAGACAAATATATTTCTATTTACAAAAATAAAATATGTATTTGTCTTATATAAAAACGATTTCTTTCGTATAATAATTACAAGGTCACACTAGTAAACCTCTTTATTATGATCAAATGATACAGATAGGTTGCTAAGATGAGTTATCTTTCATGAAATATGAAAGTTTTCTTGTCTAAATCTAGGTTATTTAAAATTTCCTAGATAGACTATATTATCTAAAGTTTACATCTACTTTGGATAATAAAATGAAAAAGATGGTGGTTTGTTGTGATTTTCTACAAGGAGTAAATTATGCTAGAAATTATTAAATCATTTACGGAATGGCTATGGGGATGGCCACTGCTTGCCCTACTTATGGGTGGCGGACTAATTATTAATATTAGAACTGGCTTTATTCAATTAAGATATTTCCCATACATCATGAGACAAACTTTTGGAAAGATGTTTTCTAAAAGTGAAGAAGGATCTGGTACAGTTTCTGCCTTCCAAGCCATGACTACAGCTCTTGCTTCATCAATTGGAGCTGCAAATATAGTTGTTGTTCCAACTATTATATTTGCGGCAGGTCCTGGAGCTATATTCTGGATGTGGATAGCTGCAATTATTGGTCAAGGAACAAAGTTTGCAGAAGTTGCCCTATCTATCAAATATAGGGAGAAGAACGAAGACGGAGATTTCGTTGGTGGATGTTCTTATATGTTAAAGAACGGAATGAAGGGTGGTCTTGGTAAGGCTTTGGGAGCTTTAGCAGCTTTCTTCTTTATGATTGAAATCCTACCATCAATAACTCTTCAAACTCTATCAGCAGCAGGTCCTGTTGAAAATGTATTTGCTGCAACCAACCTAAACGAAAATATTATAAAAACAATTGCTATTATAGTTATTTTTATAATCGTTTCAATCGTTGTGTTTGGCGGAGTAAAGCAAATTGGTAGAGTTACAGAAAAACTAGTTCCAATCATGGCAGCCCTATATATCCTTTTTGGTATAATCATAATCGTTATGCACATAGGTGATGTGCCAAGAGTTCTTGGATATATTTTCAAAGGTGCTTTCAATCCAAAGGCAGTTGCTGGCGGAGTTGGTGGAGCTGCTTTATCTAAGGTAATATCAATGGGTGTTGCCCGTGGTGTTTATTCTAACGAAGCTGGTATGGGTTCTGCAGGATATGGTCATGCTGCAGCTACCACAGATCATCCAGCTAGACAAGGTATGTGGGGAGTATTTGAAGTATTTGCAGATACAATTGTAGTTTGTACAATATCAGCCCTTACAGTTTTATTGTCAGGAGTATGGCAACCAGGACTAAGCCAAGCAGAAAGCGACAAGCTAGCACCAGTAGCAGTAGAAAGAGCATTTAACACAATATTTGGTCAAGTAGGATCAATAGTAATATCAATAAGCTTATTCCTCTTTGTGCTATCAACAATCATAGTAATAGTATTTTACTGTGAAAAACAAGCTGAATATCTATTTGGTACTAAGGTTGGTAAGATTATGAGAGTTGTAGCATCACTTATGATTCTTCTTGGAATATTCGTATCTTTCGAAAAGGCTGGAGTTTTCTTAGACTTTACCCTAGGACTTGTAGTAATACCTAATATGATAGGACTAATCGCCATGAGTGGAGAGATAAAAGATATCAAGAAAGAATTCTTTGATGGAGATAATTATTATAAACTAGATCAAAAAAATAAGAAATAAGCGTGTTATACAAACCATCGTTTTTGAGAAAGGAGCATAGATGAAGACAATAGTAGTAGCATTGGGTGGAAACGCCCTCGGAAATAGCCCAAAAGAGCAATTAGAGGCAGTGAAGGGATCTTCTAAAGCCTTGGCAGATATAATAGAAAATTACGAAAATGTAGCCATAGTTCATGGAAATGGACCACAAGTTGGTGTTATAAACCTAGGACTATCTAAAGCAAGTGAAATAGACACAAGCATACCAGAATTTCCTTTGGTAGAATGTGTTGCCCTAAGCCAAGGTTATATAGGCTATCACCTTCAACAAGCAATTGAAAATGAAGTTGAGAAAAGAAATATCGACAAGAAGGTTGTAACTATAGTAAGCCAAGTAGAAGTTGACAAAAACGACCCTGCCTTTAAAGATCCAACTAAACCAATAGGAACATTTTATAGCAAAGAAGAAGCAGAAAGAATCGAGAAAGAAGACGGTTACACTTTCAAAGAAGATGCAGGTAGAGGCTATAGAAGAGTAGTTGCAAGTCCAAAGCCAGTTAGGTTAAAGGAAATAGAAACTCTAAAAACTTTACTAGAAAATAATACAGCTGTAATTACAGGTGGCGGCGGTGGAATTCCAGTCTTTGACGAAGATGGTACTATTGTTGGAGTAGATGCTGTAATTGATAAAGATTTTGTTGCAAGTAAAATATCAGCAGATATAAATGCAGATAAACTTTTAATCCTAACTGCTGTTGATAGTGTATATATCAATTTCGGCAAGGAAAACCAAGAGGAACTTAGAGAAATTAGCGTAGATGAGGCCAAGAAATATATCGAAGAAGGTCAATTCGCTAAGGGATCTATGTTACCAAAAATTGAAGCTTGTCTTAAATTCTTAGAAGAAAATCCAGAAGGTGAAGCAATAATAACTTCACTAGACAAAGCTTTGGATGGATTAGAAGGAAAAGTAGGAACAAAAATAGTTAAGTAAAAGTGTAAGGAGGGTCAATGAAAGATATATATTCACTAAAGGCATCAATGGCGATTAAGGAAGCCAGAAACCTCGCCCTCCTCAATAAAAATCAAGAAGTAACAGACCTTCATCTACTAAAGTCTGTAACAGATCAAGAAAACCACGTCCTAGACACAATGCTTGAGGAATTTTCTGTAGACAAAGATAATTTATCTTATGAAATAACAAAAGCTATAGGAAAATTAAGGTCAAATGATGGACTTAGTAAGCTCTATTTTTCAAGAGATTATCAACGTGCCTTGCTACTTGCCAAGGAAAATGCCAAGAAAAGATACGCGGAGAAAATAACCACCAGCCATCTATTTCTAGCCTTCTTTGATTTAGGCAAGACTACCAGCAAACATATCCTAGAAAAAGGTGGCCTAACACAAGAAAAGTGTGAAGAATATCTTGTAAACAAAGAAAAAGAAGTAGAAACTAGCGAACGATTTAGCGAAAAAATAGGAGATCTCATTGATAAATACGGGATTGACCTTACCAAAAGAGCTAAAGAAGGTAAAATTGATCCAGTTATAGGTATGGATGAAGAAGTAGATAGATTATCTGAAATCCTAACTAGAAGGATAAAAAATAACCCTATCCTAATAGGCGAGCCTGGAGTTGGCAAATCCGCAGTTGTAGAGGGATTAGCTCTAAAGATTGCCCAAGGAGATGTGGTTGATTTTCTAAAAGATAAGATAATATTTTCACTAAACATATCAAGTGTACTGGCAGGTACAGGTCTTAGAGGTGAATTTGAATCAAGAGTCAAAGATCTTATGGATATAGTAAGCTCCTTTGAAGGGAAGATTATCCTATTTATAGATGAGATTCACACAATAGTTGGAGCGGGAAGCTCTTCAGGAGGGATTGATATTTCAAATATCATAAAACCAAAACTATCCAGAGGAGAAATAACTATAATAGGAGCTACAACTGTTGCTGAATATAGGTCTCATATAGAAAAAGATGGAGCGCTTGAACGCCGTTTCCAAAAGATCTTGATAAAAGAGCCAAGTATCGAAGAATCATATGATATTCTTCGTGGAATAAAGACTAACTACGAGAATTTCCACAATCTTATAATTTCAGATGAGGCGATAAAGGCTTGTGTAGACCTATCGGATAGATATATAACTGATAGGAAGCTACCTGATAAGGCGATAGACCTTATGGATGAGGCGGCATCAATGCTTAAAAATAAGCTCGAAAATACGCCAGATAGTCTTGATGAATTAAGAGAAGCTATTCTAGAATTGGAAGAAAGCCTACAGCTTGAAGATAACGATAAGAAGAAAAATAAGTTAGATGAGCTAAAGAAGCTTTATGATAAGGATCTAGAAATAAAACAAGAAGAAACAGAAGATTTAAGAGATCTAAGAAGGATAAGAAGCGACATAAGAGAGCTTGAATTTATCAAAAAAAGATTATTAAACGAAGATAAATTCGAAGAATATACCAAAATTACTAAGGTAAAACTTCCGGAGCTTAAAAAAGAAGAGGTATCCTACCTAAACAAGAAATATGAATTTGTCAAAATAGAAAAGCTTGAAGAAAATCATATCAAAACGCTGATATCTAGGATAACTAAGATACCAGTAGAGGATTTGAACAAAGATAGGAAGGAAAAAATCTTAAATATAGACAAGGCTCTGGGTAAAAAAGTAATAGGCCAACGAGAAGCTGTAGAAAAGATATCAAATGCAATTATAAGAACAGCTGTTGGCATGAAAAATAGGCACAAGCCAATAGGAACATTTCTTTTTACAGGAAATACAGGACTTGGTAAGACCTATTTGGCAAAGGTTCTGGCAGATACCCTCTACGAAGGGGAAGAAAGCCTTATAAGATTTGATATGAGTGAGTATATGGATTCAAATTCCACAACTAAGTTTATTGGAGCTCCTCCAGGATTTATCGGTTATGAAGAAGGTGGCCAGCTGACTGAAAAAGTAAGAATCAATCCTTACTCAGTAATCTTATTTGATGAGATAGAAAAGGCTAACAAACAAATCTTTGATATCCTCCTTCAAATACTTGATGAAGGGAGACTAACTGATAATAGAGGCATAACCATAGACTTTACCAATACTATTATAATTTTGACATCTAATATATTGGCTAAGGAAGATGACAGCAATCTATATAAACATGAACTTTACCAATACTTTAAGCCTGAATTTATCAATAGGCTTGATGCTATAGTTAAGTTTAATACCTTATCATATGAAGATCTTATGGAAATCACAAAGATTTACCTTGAAGAAGTTAAAAATGACTTTGGGGAAATTGGAGTAAACTTTGCCTACACAAATGAAGTCATCGAGAAAATAGTAGACCTATCAGATTATGAAGAATTTGGTGCTAGAGAGATTAGAAGAGTGGTCGATGATAAGATCGTAACCATGGTTTCAAGAAAAATCTTACAAGATGACTTGGATAGTACAAACGTGCTTACAATAATGTTAGAGGATGATAAGTTTTCCTTTGACATTGTGTAAAATAAAAAAACAAGGAGATTAAAATGGGAGTTAACTTAAGAGGACGCAATTTATTAGCTATTAAAGATTTTACAGAAGATGAAGTTTTATACTTAATCAAACTATCAGAACAATTCAAAAACCTAAAACTAACAGGAACACCACACAATTACCTCCAAGGCAAAAACATAGTCCTACTATTCGAAAAGACATCTACAAGAACAAGATGTTCATTTGAAGTAGCAGGAATGGACCTTGGTATGGGAGTAACATATCTTGATCCAGGATCAAGCCAAATGGGCAAGAAGGAATCAATAGCTGATACTGCAAAAGTTTTAGGTAGATTCTATGATGGTATCGAATACAGAGGATTTAGACAAGATTTAGTTGAAGAATTAGCTGAAAATGCAGGTGTACCAGTGTGGAACGGCCTAACAGACAAATGGCACCCAACTCAAATGATTGCTGATATGCTTACAATCAAAGAAAACTTTGGACACTTACGTGGGCTAAACTTTGTATACATGGGCGATTGTAGAAACAATATGGGTAACTCCCTAGCTGTAACATGTGCAAAACTTGGTATCAACTTCATCGGTTGCGGACCAAAAGACCTATGGCCAGAAGAAGATGTTCAAGAATTAGCTAGAGAATTTGCTAAAAAACACGGCTCAAAAGTTGAATTTAGCGAAGATGTAATGGCAAGTACCAAAGATGCTGATGTAATCTATACAGATATTTGGGTATCAATGGGAGAACCAGAAGAAGTTTGGGCTAAAAGAATTGAAGAACTTCACCCATTCCAAGTTAACCAAAAGGTAATGGATAATGCAAAAGAAGAAACAATCTTTATGCACTGTCTACCATCTTTCCACGACCTAAATACAACAGTTGGTAAAGATATCTATGATAAATTCGGCGACCAATACGACCTAAACGGTATGGAAGTTACAGAAGAGGTATTCCTATCACACAAATCTAAAGTATTTGACGAAGCTGAAAACAGAATGCACACAATCAAAGCTATCATGTATGCAACACTTAAATAAAATATACTAACTAAGACTGCCGGCCTAGCTGGCAGTTTTATTATGGGAAAAATCTCCAGGATTTGATATAATTAATTTAGATGGAGGAAGTTATGGGAATAAGATTTAGAAAAAGTATAAATTTAGGCAAGGGCTTTAGGATAAATATGAGCAAGTCTGGTCCAGGATTTTCCTGGGGTGGCAAGGGCTTTAGACTAACCAAAACTGCCAAGGGAAATATCAGAGGAACAGCCTACATTCCAGGTACAGGCCTATCCTATCAGAAAGAATTCAAAAATCCCCTAAATGATTTGGGGAAAAATCACAGAAAAGAAAATAAAAAGGAAGAAGGAAAAGCAACAAATACGATATCAGCTATTGACTTTAATAATATCAATTCAACTGCCCTAGAAGATGTCCTATCAAGCAGAAAGGCAGAAAGACCATATAAGCTTATTGGTCTAATTCTTTCTATTGCAGGAATATTTTTATTTTTTATCAATCCCTTCCTAATAGGACTTACAGTAATAGGGGCTATACTTTATTTTTACAAGAAAAATCCAGAACCAGTAAGTTTAGAATATGATTTCGAAGAAGATTCTAAACAAGAGTATGACCTTACCAACAAGCTTTTGGCAGGAATACTCGAAAGCGATGAGGTCTTTCTGATAAATGAGCTTGAAGATGATATAATTTTAGACAGAAGCCCTCTAAGAGTAGTGAAGGGACTTCCTAATGGAATAGATATAAATGTAGAGGTAATGAGTCTTAAGGCAGGAGACATAAGCCTAAGCTTCTTGCCAGATGCTCTTTTACTTGCGAAAAACAAGGACCTCAAGGCAATTGACTACAAGGACCTAAGGGTAGATCTTAGGGCAGAAGACTTTAAGGAGGAAGGAAAGGTCGCCAAAGATGCAAGAATCCTAGAAAAAACCTACAAATATGCCAATAAAGACGGAAGTCCTGATAAAAGATATAAGGATAATCCAGAAGTAAGCCTAGTAGAATACGGCATCCTACAAATGGAAAATTCTGACCTAAATATAATGATTGGATTTTCTGATACTGTAATCGATGGAAAGTAAGAATTGTTTTAAATTTAGAAAATTCCTCTATTCAAAATTAAATAATGAGAGTATAATTTAACCATAATAAAGGCTTTAGGTCAAAGCTAAGGTAAAGCTCTCGTTAAGATATTAAAGCCTAAAAATTTAAGGAGGATTTCATGTTAGAAAAGAAAGCATTAAGCGTTGGAGCAGGATTATTGGTAGGCTTAGTTGGAGGAAAAGTTCTCAACTCAAAACTTGCCAAAAAAGCAACGGTTAACACAGTTGTTGGAGGACTAAAGGTAAAGGAATCTATCGATAAAACTATTGAATCTATCAGAGTTTCAGCAGAAGATGTCCTAGCAGAAGCCAAGGAAGTAAAGGCTAAGGAAGAAGCTGAAGAAGCAAAAAAAGAGGCTGAAAAAGATATTAACAAAGTGGCTTCAGAATGTGAGTGTTGTTGCGAAGAAGAAACTTATGAGGAAGAAAATAAGTAATGAGAGCCTCTATTGCTCATAGAATCGAAGGCAGAAGCCGTTTCACCTATGAAGATTATATAAAAGAGGAAAATCTAAACAAGCTAAAATATCGCATAGAAGAAATCGAAGGAGTCAAGTCTTGTAGGGTGTCGATCCTCACAAAGTCCATCACGGTAAATTACGAGGAGAGATTTATTCCTCAAATAGCTAGGGCAATCCTTGACCTAGACCTAAAGACTATTGAGGAAACCTCTATAGAAAGAGTAGACTTCCAAGCTCAATCAGAAAATGACATCTTCCATATTTTAAGAGATGCCATGTATACTAGGGTATTTTTCAAATATATACTACCTCAGCCTTTAGGAACCATAGGTCTATTCTTTAGGGCCTATCCATTTATCAAAGCTGGAGTTAAGTCTTTGATCAAGAGAAAGGTAAATGTAGAAGTCTTGGATGCGACTGCAATTTCAATCTCTCTTGCAACAAGACAGTTTGGAGATGCCGCAAACATAATGTTCCTATTGGGCCTTGGTGAAAAACTTGAAGATTACACCATGAAGAAGTCCCAAGAAGACTTAGCTCATTCTCTTGCCTTAAATGTTGATAATGTGTTTGTAATCGAAAATGGTGAAAAGATTATCAAAAATATCAAGGAAGTTGAAGAGGGAGATTTAATAGAAGTTGAGATGGGTAACTTAATTCCTGTAGATGGGAAGGTCATCAAGGGTGTTGCCATGGTCAACGAATCTTCATTTACAGGAGAGTCTAATCCTGTCAAGAAATCAGAGGGATCTATAGTATTTGCAGGAACTGCCCTCGAAGAGGGAGCAATCATCGTTGAAACTAAGAAAAAGTACGATGAATCTAGGTTAAGCCATATTATTGAGCTTATTTCAGATAGCGAAAAGAACAAGTCTTTGGCTCAGAAAAATGCAGAGAATATGGCTGATAGTCTAGTTAAGTACTCTTTCGTAGGAGCAGGACTTACCTACCTTCTTACAAGAAACTTAGAAAAGGCCAAGTCATTCCTGATGGTAGATTTCTCATGTGCCCTAAAACTTACTATTCCTATAGCTATAATGAAGGCGATTAGCCAAGCATCTGAAAAGAAAGTTTTAGTTAAGGGAGGCAAATACTTAGAAAACTTATCTAAGGCCAACACCATTGTCTTCGACAAGACTGGTACCCTAACTAAGTCTGAACCAAGTGTTGCTAAAGTTATTGCCCTTGATGATATCGAGGAAAATGAATGTCTAAGAATCGCCGCTTGTCTTGAAGAGCACTTCCCACACTCTATAGCAAGTGCTGTAGTAGAAGCTGCTAGGGCAAGGGATTTAATACACGAAGAGATGCACTCCAAGCCTGAATATATAGTAGCTCATGGTATAAAGACTACTATAGTAGACAAGGTAGCTATGATTGGATCAGAACACTTTATCTTGGACGATGAGGGAGTCGAAATAGACGATAAGACTAGGGATATAATTGATAGGCTCAAAGAAGATTATTCACTTCTCTATCTGGCCTTTGCCGATAGACTTATAGCAGTAATCTGTATTGAAGATCCTCTAAGGGAAGAAGCCAAGGATATCGTAAAAGATCTTAGAGGCTTATCCATTGATAACATAGCTATGCTTACTGGAGATGCAGAAAATGCAGCAAGGAGTGTAGCGGAAAAGCTAGGCCTTGACTATTACAAGTCACAAGTTCTACCGGAAGATAAACAAAAATATGTGATAGATGAGAAAGATAAGGGAAGGACTGTTGTCATGATAGGAGACGGAATAAATGATTCTGTAGCCCTATCAAGTGCAGATGTAGGAATATCAATGCACCAAGGAGCTGATATAGCCAAAGAAATCTCTGACATATCCATAGGAAGCGACAGCCTAGAAGGGCTAGTTGATGTTGTAAAACTATCAAAGGCTATGGATAAAAGGATAAAAACTGACTACAAGCAGATTGTATCCTTTAACTCAAGCCTTATAATCTTAGGAGTTCTAGGAATTTTGTCAAATACAAGTTCTTCACTCCTTCACAACCTATCGACAGTTATGATTGCAGGCAAGAACATGAAAGATTATAAAATTTAATAAACAAAAAAAGACGGTGCCCAAGGTTTATAGAAAGACCCTAAGCACTGCCTTTTATTTATCAGCTATTATCACTCTTATATTTTTTTCTTCTAAATAGCTAAGCCAATCTCTACTTATATTTTTATCAGTTACAACAATATCTATATCATCAAGCTCACAAAAATGAACAGCCTTTACAGCATCGAACTTGCTTGAGTCTACGAGCAAAATAACCTCTAGAGAATTTTTAATAATTAACTTTTTGGTTGCTAGCTCGTAGGAGTTGGCACAAGTTATGCCCAAATTTTTATGTACTCCGGCTGCTGATAGGAAGACCTTGTTGGCTCTTGTGTTTTCTATAACATTAAGGCTTGCTTGTGATTCGAACATCCCTGTATTTCTGTGGAAAAATCCTCCCGCAAGGATTAGGTCGATATTATCCTTATACATCAAATTCAGGAAGTTATTTGATGAGAAAACAAGACAAGTTGAAGAAATATCATTAGAAATATACTTAGAAAGCTTATCAGTAGTAGTTCCAGTATCTATTATTACAATATCTCCATCGTTAATTAAACTAGAAGCACTTCTTCCAATCAAATCCTTTTGCCTATTGTTTAATTTCAAATTTTGGTCTAAGTCATAGTCCGACTCAGTTTGGGAGAGAGTCGGGTTATCCAAGGAAGGGTTATAAACAACAGCTCCATGGTAGACCTCTATAATGTTATTATCCTCAAGAATCTTTATATCCCTTCTTATAGTCATCTCAGAGACTGACAAGTCGCTTGCCAATTCCTTGATGGAAGACCCGTTTTTATTCTTGACTATGCTTATTATTTTGTTTAATCTTTCGTCTTTTTTAGCCATATACTCCAACCACCTTTAGCTTAATTGTACCATAAATATCTGATAAATTAAGAGCTATAAGCTATTTTAAGAAAATAATGGTAAAATTATAACATTTTATGTTGACAAAATAACAAAATAGATGTAATATAGATTTATCAAGAGGAAATAAAAGTCTAGACAAAAGGAAAACCTTTGACAATTAAGGAGAGGAAAAATGGAAAACAAAGAAATCTACGCTCACATAGACCACACCCTATTGAAGGCTTTTGCTAAATGGGAAGATATAGAAAAGCTCTGTGATGAGGCAGTAAAATATCAAACAGCTTCAGTTTGTATCCCACAAACATATATAAAAAGAGTTAAGGAAAAATATGGTGATAAACTAACAATTTGTACAGTAATCGGCTTCCCTCTAGGATATAATCTAACAGAATCAAAGATAGTAGAAGCAGAACAATCCCTTGCCAATGGTGCAAGTGAGATAGATATGGTAGTAAATATCTCAGATGTTAAAAATGGTGACTATGAGAAGGTAGAAAATGAGATAAGAGCAATCAAGGAAGCTGTAGGAGATAAGATCCTTAAGGTAATTATCGAAACTTGCTATCTAACAGAAGAAGAGAAAATAGCTATGTGCGAAGCTGTTACCAAGGCAGGAGCTGATTACATCAAGACATCTACAGGATTTGGTACAGATGGAGCTAGGATGGAAGATGTAATCCTATTTAAAGACCACATTGGAGAAAATGTTAAAATAAAAGCAGCTGGTGGAGTTAGAACAAAAGAAGACTTGATAGCCTTTATAGAAGCAGGTTGCGACAGAATAGGAACAAGCTCAGCTATAAAGATGCTTAAGGGCGAAGAGAATAAGTCAGATTATTAGAGGATCTTATGAAAAATAAAAAGAGAGTATTTTTAATAGTTTTAGACTCTGTGGGCATAGGCGAAATGCCAGATGCTCACAAATATGGCGATGAGGGTAGCAATACTCTTGCTGCTATTGTTAAAAGCGATGAATTTAAGGCAGATAATTTAGCAAAACTTGGATTTTTCAATATCGAAGGTGTTGATTGTAAGGAAGATGTAGAAAATCCTCTAGGATCTTTTGCAAGACTTGCCGAAGCCTCAAATGGCAAGGATACAACTACAGGTCATTGGGAGATGGCAGGCATCATTTCAGAAAAACCTTTCCCTACCTTCCCAAATGGTTTTCCAGAAGATTTTCTAGAAGAGTATTCTAAAAGAGTTGGTAGGAAGATTATCTGCAACAAGCCATATTCTGGAACAGAGGTTATTGAAGATTATGGTAAGGAACACTTGGAAACAGGAGCTCTTATAGTCTATACATCAGCAGACTCAGTCTTTCAGGTAGCAGGCCACGAAGATGTAGTTAGCCTTGAAGAATTATATCGCTGTTGTGAGATTGCAAGAGATATGCTTCAGGGAGATTTGGCAGTAGGTAGGGTTATAGCAAGGCCTTTTGTAGGCGAGCTTGGTTCTTTTGAGAGAACTAGAAACAGACACGACTACGCCCTAACTCCAACAGGCCCAATCATTATGGATGATTTGGTAAAAAATGGCTATGACTCTATAGGAGTTGGCAAGATTTATGATATCTTCGCAGGACAGTCGGTCCTTGAAACTTACAAGATGGAAGATAACATCGATGGAATGAATATAACCCTTGATTTGTGTGATAAGGATTTCAATGGCTTGTGCTTCGTAAATTTAGTTGATTTTGACATGATTTATGGTCATAGAAATGATGTAGATGGTTATGCCAAGGCCTTTGCTGATTTTGATAAGCAATTGGGAGAGATGCTTCCTAAACTTAGGGAAGATGATATTGTAATCATAACAGCAGATCATGGATGTGACCCATCAACCCCATCCACCGACCACTCCAGGGAATATGTTCCAATGTTAATTTTTGGAGATAAGATTCAATCTGGAGTTGACCTAAAGACAAGAAATACTTTTGCAGATATTGGAAAGACTATTGCCGATATATTTAAAATCGACTCAGCAATTCCAGGCGAAAGTTTTTATGAAAAAGTTAAAAAATAGGAGTGTTTTATGAAATTAATCTTGAACCTTCTGGGTATAGTTATTGTAATAGGATTTATGTTTTTAATATCTATGAACAGGAAGGCTGTAAAAGTTAAGGGGATTTTCACAGCTCTTTTAGCTCAATTTATAATAGCAGGCCTTCTTGTGAAACTCCCTCAAGGAAGAGCGGCTATAGGAGCTGTTAGTAAGGCTGTAGAAAAGGTTTTATCCTATGGTAGCGAGGGAATCCAATTTGTTTTTGGATCTTTGGGAGATCCAGCAGCCGCATCAGGATATATATTTGCCTTTCAAACCTTGACCAATATTATATTTATATCATCTTTAGTTGCAGTCTTGTTCTATACTGGAATTTTGGGTTTTGTAGTATCAAAGATAGGTTGGCTCATAGGAAAATTATTTAAAACATCAGAGGTTGAGTCCTTTGTAGCAGTTGCTAATATGTTCTTAGGTCAAACTGACTCACCAATCCTTGTAGCAAAATATTTAAATTTCATGACAGAAAGTGAAGTAATGCTAGTCCTCGTTTCAGGAATGGGATCAATGTCAGTATCAATTATTGCAGGATATGTTGCCTTGGGAATCCCTATGGAATCCTTGCTTATAGCATCCACCATGGTTCCAGTTGGATCGATCCTTCTATCCAAAATCGTATGCCCACAAACAGAGGAAATCCAAGAGCTCGGTGAAGTGAAGATGGACAGGAAGGGCAACAACGAAAACGTCCTAGATGCCTTGGCAAGTGGAGCCCTCGATGGAATGAATATGGCTATGGCAATAGGAGCAAGCCTTATAGCTATAATTTCTATAGTAGCTTTGATAAATGGGATTTTGGGCATATTTAATATTTCTTTGGAGACTATCCTATCTTATGTATTTGCACCAATGGGTTACTTGATGGGACTTGAAGGTAAGGAAGTCTTTACAGCAGGTGAGCTTTTAGGTTCAAAATTAATCTTAAACGAATTCGTAGCCTTTGGCAAGCTTGGTCCAATGCTTGCTACTATGAGCGAGAGAACAGGTCTTATGCTTGCAGTATCTCTTGCAGGATTTGCTAATGTAAGCTCAATAGGAATTTGTATATCTGGTATATCAGTTCTATGTCCAGAAAAAAGACCTGTTCTTGCAAAGCTCGCCCTAAGGGCTATGATTGCGGGATTCTGTGTCAGCGTACTATCAGCTTTAATAGTTGGTATTTGGTTATTATTCTAAAGGAGAAGAAATGAGATTTATTGATATAATTGAAAAGAAAAAACTTAAAGAAGAACTAACAGATGAAGAAATCCAATTTTTTATAGATGGAGTAACTGACGATTCAATCGAAGATTATCAAATAGCAGCCCTCCTCATGGCAATCAGGCTTAACGGCATGACGGAGCATGAGACAGCCAAGCTTGCAGAAGCTATGATGCACTCTGGAGATGTTATCGACCTATCAGAAATAGAAGGAATCAAATCTGACAAGCACTCAACAGGTGGTGTTGGAGATAAGACCTCAATGGCACTAGGTGCAATGGTTGCTGCTTGTGGCCTTAAGCTTGCCAAGATGAGTGGTAGGGGCCTAGGTCATACTGGTGGAACCCTTGATAAACTAGAATCTATAGAAGGATTTAATATCTCCCTTACCGAAGAAGAATTCAAAAAGCAGGTAAACGATATAGGCCTTGCCATAATTGGTCAAACAGGAGACTTGGTACCAGCTGATAAGAAGCTCTACGCCCTAAGAGATGTAACAGCAACAGTAGATTCCATTCCACTAATCGCTTCATCAATCATGTCTAAGAAACTTGCTTCTGGATCAGATACTATATTACTCGATGTAAAATATGGTGAAGGTGCCTTCATGCACACAGTAGAAGATGCCAAGAAACTTGCCGAAGCTATGATTTCAATCGGTAAGAAACTAGGAAAAAATACCATGGCTATGATTACAGATATGAACCAACCTCTAGGAAACACTATAGGTAATGCCCTCGAAGTAAGAGAAGCTATCGAGACTGTAAAGGGACATGGGCCAAAAGACTTCACAGAACTTTGTATGTGTGCAGGAGAGATTATGCTCATGCAAGCTGGTAAGGCAGAGACAAAAGAAGAAGCCAGAAAGATGCTAGAAGAAGCAATCTCCTCTGGAAAAGCCTACGAAAATCTAGAAAAAATGGTAGAATACCAAGGCGGAAATGTAGAACAAATCAGAAACACAGACCTCCTTCCTCAAGCGAAATTCAAAACAGAAATGTTATCTGAAGAAGAAGGCTACATTGAAAATATCCACTCAATGGGACTTGGTATCCAAGCTATGAAACTTGGAGCAGGAAGAGCCAAGAAAACTGATCCTATAAACTACGCTGTTGGTCTTGAAATGAACGCTAAAAAGGGTGACTATGTCAAAAAGGGCGACCTCCTCTGTACAGTCTACCACGACGAAGAATTGACAGATGAGTGGAAAAAGGAATTCTATGATACCTTTACCTTTACAGACAAAGAAGTAGAGCCAATTCCAATAGTAGAAGAAATATTAAAATAAACTTACAAATGACCTCGCTTCGGCGAGGTTTTTTCATCCTAATAACAAAGCAAAAATAAGGTATACTAAAACAAAGGAGAAATATATGGAAATTGATTTACGAAGTAGGAACTTTCTTGCTATGCAAGATTTTTCTGAGGAGGAGATTTTATACCTTATAGATTTGGCAGCTGATTTTAAGAAGCTTAAGAAGGAGAAAAGAGCTCACAAGTATCTTGACGGACAAAACCTAATCCTTCTTTTCGAGGAAGCTTCTACCAGGACTAGGACTTCCTTTGAAGTTGCCGCCTTTGATTTGGGGATGGGAGTAAGCCTTATAAATTCAAACTCAAGTAAGCTCGGCGAGAAGGAATCTATCGAAGATAGTATCAATGTCTTCGACCGCTATTACGACGGCATAGTCTATAGGGGAAACAAGCAGGATATGCTAGAAAAACTCGTGAAGATGACGGAAGTTCCAATCTATAACGCCATGACAGAAAAGACCCATCCAAGCCAGATGATTTCAGATATGCTTACCATAAGGGAAAAGTTCGGCTATCTTAAGGGGCTTAATTTATTATATCTAGGCTATCCCGGAGATATCATGCCTAACTCCCTATCCATAACTTGTGCCAAGCTTGGAATAAACTTCACTGCAGCAGGTCCTAGGAAATACTTCCCCAAGGAAGATTTTATAAAGCTATCCAAGGACTTTGCTCAAAAGCATGGGTCTGAGATTACTTATACAGAAGATCTTAATGAAGCTATAGGAAAAGCTGATATAATCTATACTGACATGTGGATAGCCCTAACAGAGGCAGACGATGTGCCTGTAGATAGGATTATGGAGCTTTACCCTTATAGGGTCGATAGGAAAGTGATGGATAAGACAAAGGATACTACGATATTTATGCACTGCTTGCCAGCTTTCCACGATACAAAATCCAAGCTTGCTAAAAAGGTCCTAGCCAAACTTCCTAAGGATATGGACTTCGATGGTATGGAAGTTACCGATGAAGTCTTTAGATCAGAGAAGTCTATGGTTTTCGATCAGACAGAAAATAGGATACCAGCAGTTAAGGCAATCTTGTATTCAACTTTGAAATATGAGTAATTATATACTTTAACAAATAATTTATCAAAAATATTTGACAAAGACTATTTTAGCATGTATTATCTAGTTAAAGAATAAATGTGATTACAGAAAGATAGTTTTTATGAATTACCCAAGAGAAAAGACGGTTGGTGCAAGTCTTGTAAGGAGTATCTACTTATTCCCTCTGTATGCAGAATAGCCGAATCTAGTAAGCTATTACGGAAGCTACCGTTATCAGAAGCAAGGAGTTGATAGACTCTTGTCAAGGTAATCTTTAGATTATGAAATTAGGTGGTACCACGAATACACTCGTCCTATACAGGGCGAGTTTTTTTGTTAGATAAAAGTCTATCGGAAATTATGGAGGATAATATGAAAATTAAAAAAATTTTAGGACTAATGTTGGCTATGACCCTACTAGGCTCTTGTGGAAATAAGGAGAGTGGGACAGAAAAAAATACTGGAGAAGGATCCAGTGACAAGGCAAAGATAGGAATTGTACAAATTGCAGATCACCCTTCACTTGATGCGGCAAGAGAAGGCTTTATAGAAAAGCTCGATAGCGAAAATATCTCCTATGAGTTAATAGACCACAGGGCAAATGGGGACCTTGCCCTAATACCACAATTTGCGACAGACCTTAAGAATAAAGATGTTGACTTAATCTATACCATAGGCACACCAGCAGCCCAAGGAGTGGCAAATACCATAAAGGATAAGCCTGTTTTATTCGCAGCAGTAACAGACCCAGAAGGGGCAGGACTTAGCGGGGAAAATATTACAGGAGTATCTGATTATGTAGAAGCAGGAAAGCTTATAGATGACTTCCTAAGCCTATATCCAGACACCAAGGTATTCGGCACAATGTATAATACCAACGAGCAAAACTCCCAAGTTCAAATCGAAGCCTTGGAAAAGGCCCTAGAAGAAAGAGGACTTAAGCTTGAAAAACAAGGAGTTTCATCCATAAACGACATTCCTCAAGCTATAGCAAGCCTTAAGGGCAAAATCGACGCTATGGTTACAGTAACAGACAATGTCGTTGTAAATGCTATGCCAGTTATAAGTGAGGCCCTAGCCAAGGAAAACATCCCATCAATCGCCTATGACGAAGGAAGCGTAGAAAACGGAGCCTTGATGAGTGAGGGAGTTAATTATAGACAACTTGGAAGTCAGGCTGCAGCTATGGCAGCTGAAATTCTTAAAAACGGGAAAAATGCTAAAGATATTCCTTACGAGAAGGCAGAAAATCTTAAAGTTCTTGTAAATACCAAGACTGCTGAGACTTTGGGAGTAGATTTAAATCAAGATTTACTAAAGAATGCAGAAAAAATAGACTAAGGAGAAGAAATGACTGGCTTATTATCATCACTAGTAGCAAGTATAGAAATAGGACTAATATTTGCTATCCTTGCCATGGGCTACATGCTTAGCTACAAATTCTTAAAATATTATGACCTCTCCCTAGAAGGAACCTATCCCCTAGGAGCCTTTGTAGCAGCGGTATTAATTCAAAAGGGGATGGGACCTTATCTTGGAATTTTAGGAGCAATAATCTGTGGAGGAGTCGGAGGATGTCTGACCTACTTTTTCTACAAAAAGATCAAGGTAGACCCACTTCTTTCGGGAATCCTAACCCTAACCGTCCTTTATTCCATAAACTTAAGGATAGGAGGAGCAAGTAATATCCCTATAGCAGGAAATCCAAATATCTTTGGAAGCCTTCCCAAATGGCCAATCCTACTTGTCCTAACCCTAGTAATCAAACTTGCTATCGACTATTATCTAAGAAGCGAGACAGGCTATCTACTTAAAATTACAGGAAATAACAGAAAGCTTGTCAAACAACTAGGTAAAAATCCTGATAGCTTTATTATGGTGGGACTTATCCTATCAAACGCCCTCATAGGTCTTAGCGGAGGACTAATGGCCAACTACCAAGGCTTTGCCGATATACAAATGGGAACAGCCATGATAGTAACAGGTCTTGCCTCAATTATTATAGGAGATACCTTGATGAAATCTAGAGATATGCTTAGAGATACATCAAGGGCAATACTTGGAGCAATTGTCTACAGGATAATATCAGGCCTTGCAATTTACTTGGGACTTAATCCAAACGACCTAAAGCTTATCACAGCTTTAATTGTTATATGCTTTATTTCCTACAACAATTACCTAGCCAATAGAAAATACAAAAGGATGGTTAAAAATGCTTGAAATTAAAAATATTTCCAAAACTTTCAACATAGGCACAAGCGAAGAAAATACAATATTTAAGGACTTCTCCCTAAAAATCGAAGAAGGCCTTGCAACAACCATCATAGGACCTAATGGCTGCGGTAAGTCTACCTTGATGAATCTAATAAGCGGAAGCCTTCCCCTAGATTCGGGACAGATTTTAGTAAATGGGGTAGAGATCAGCAAACTTAGCGAGGAAAAAAGGGCTAAATACATGGGTAAGGTCAACCAAGATCCCAAAGACGGGGTAGCGACCAACCTAGATATCTACGAAAACATGGCCCTAGCCCTAAAAAAGGGAGAAAAATTCGGCCTAAGATCTCTTAAGAAAAGCTCAGATACAGAAGAAATAGTAAGAAGACTTAAGAAATTAAAGCTAGGTCTTGAAAATAAACTCCACACCAAGACGGGCCTACTTTCTGGAGGTCAAAGGCAGTCCCTAGCCCTTCTTATGGCGACAGCCAAAAAGCCGGATCTCTTATTATTAGACGAGCACACAGCAGCCCTTGACCCAAAGACCAGTCGAAACATAATGGACATGACAAGAAGCCTTATCGATAAGGAAAATATGACAACCCTCCTAATCTCCCACAACCTAAGAGACGTTGTCAAATACTCTGACAGGATAATCATGCTAAACAAGGGAGAAATTGTCCTTGATTTAAGGGCAAAGGACATCACAGAAGACGACCTAGTCAAAGCCTATAAGGAAAAATTAGGAGAATAATATAAGACCACTAGTAATACAAGCTAGTGGTTTTCAAATAAAATAATTTAACGTTAAGGAATATTTGACGGATGGGTAAATCAGTGCTATATTATAAATAACAAAGAGAAGAAGGGAGGGTACTTATGAAAGAAGTTCACATATTAGATACTTTAGAAGAGGTAAATATAGTAAGTGATCCCATAAGGCTTAAAATTATTATGACTTTAGGAGCCACGCCTAAGACCGCCCAGGACTTGTCGGATGCCCTAGGAGTTAGCAGGTCCAAGATCCACTACCACCTTAAAATACTAGAACAAAATGGAATTGTCGAGGTAGTAGATACAGAGCTAATAAATGGGATTACCCAAAAATATTTCCTACCAGTAGCCAAGGCCTTTATACCAAATAGCGAAATATTTAATAACAATTTGGAAGAAAAGCAATTCACCTTCAAAATCCCTAAGAAATCTTACGAGTCTTTCGAAAAAGACTTAAATGAATTAATAGAAAAATACAGGGAGGATGATGGAGATAGTGAAAGCCTCCAAGTACAAATCTATAAATTATCTTAAAACCAGTAAGTAGAGGCTTGCTGGTAAAAAAATACACAACTGTCAATAAAAATTAAACGTTAAAGATTATAATGCCTGTGATGAATAATTCAGAATTATATAAATTTAATCATAAGATTTATTTACTGAATTATTAAAAAATAAAGGAAGATATATCAGTCAAGTAAGTACAATTCTATAAATATCTTAAGCCAGTAGGTAGAAGCTTACTGGTAAAAAAATACACAACTGTCAACAAAAACTAAACGTTAAATATAAGGAGAATGTTTAAAATGATTAAAAACAAAGATTTCTATGTCCTGCTTCTAGGACGACTTATCACAAACTTTGGTGATAGCCTTTATGCTATAGCTTCAACCCTCTTGGTTTACCAGCTGAGTGGGTCTACTGTCTATTCAGGTATAACCCTATTTCTAACCTCATCAACAGCCCTTGTTCAATTACTTCTAAGCCCAATCTTGGATAAGATTAATATGAAGAAGTTTTTGACCCTCTCCCAACTTATCCAAGCTATCTTGATATTGATAATTCCTGCCTTGTATTATTTGGAAAAATTAAATGTCTACCACATTATGGTTCTTATGCCAATAATTTCCTTGATTAACCAGCTAGTTTATCCTGGACAGATTTCTCTATTGCCTAAGATCCTTTCAGAAGAAGAGCTTGTAACAGGAAATTCCTTGATGACTATGGCCTACCAAGGATCAAATGCCATCTTTGATACCCTAGCAGGTTTTATTATAGCAATCTTTGGCTTTATGACTGCTTTTTATGTTGATAGCGTAAGTTTTGTCTTGACTGGCCTTTTGTTCTGTCTCTTATCCAAAAAGCTTAGTCATTATAATGAAAGAGAAAATCAAGGAGGGGATTCTGCTATTAAAAATCACTTCAAGAGTCTTAAAGAAGGTCTAGATTTATTTAAGGATTCTAGGATTTTTGCCCTAGTCCTTGGAGTTGTTTTTATAAATTTTTCTGCCACATCTATAAGTGCAGTCTTACCTGCATTTGCTAGAGATGAAATCTTTTATAGCCTGATGCTTGCAGGAATGGGAGCAGGAGTCCTCCTTGGTTCTTTGTTTGCAGGTCTTCCAAAGCTAAAGGAAGTATCTTTAGGAAAGCTTTATGTTTATGGAATTCTCATAGTTTCCTTAGCCTGGATATCTCTTTCTTACTTTGCTGCAAATATTAAGATTGCAGTCACCTTATATGCTCTCGGTTGGTTTGTAGTAGGAATAGTTAATGTCTATGCTCAAACCATGGTCCAGATGCTTGCTCCAAGCGAGAAGATCGGTTCAGCTATGGGGGCTATGGTAGGTATTTCTACCTTTATGGCACCAGTCGGAGCCTTGGTCGGAGGATTTTTAGGAGAGTATTTATCAAGTTCAAAAGCGATTCTTATAGGAAGTGCCATAATTCTTTTGGTTGCTATCTACTGGGCTTTGAATAAAAATATTAGGAAGCTTCCGGCCGTAAATTATTTTGTAAAATAAAATAAACCCACTAGCTTATAAGAAGTGAGTGGGTCTATTCCGGGAGTGATTTAGTTTACCATCAAGTAGTTGAAGGCTCCTAGGGCTGCTGTTGCACCAGAGCCTGCAGCTATTACAATTTGTTTGAAGGCAGTCTCTGTAGCATCTCCTGCTGCAAAAATACCTTCGACATTGCTTGCGCCATTCTTGTCCGTTATTATTTCACCGTGATTATTTAACTGAACTTCACTTTCATTAAGCCATTCTGTATTAGGAACAAGGCCTACTTGGATGAAGCAGCCGTCGATGGCTATTTCCTTTTCTTCGCCAGAAGCTCTATCAGTGAATTTTAGGCTCTGGACCTTGCCATCTCCATAAAGGCCAGTCGTTTGGGCGTTGGTTATTATTTCTACATTTTCTAGGCTTCTTAGCTTATCTTGGAGGATTTTGTCTGCCTTAAGCTCTGGGAGAAATTCGATTACTGTAACCTTTTTGGCAAGATTAGCAAGATCAATTGCAGCTTCCACACCGGAATTGCCGCCTCCAATTACTGCTACTGGCTTATCCTTAAAGAGGGGACCATCACAGTGGGTGCAGTAGGCAACTCCCTTGTTTCTAAATTCTGTTTCTCCAGGAATTCCTATAAGCCTCCACCTAGCTCCTGTCGCAAGGATAGCTGTTTTTGCTTGTAGGGAAATATCATTATCTAGGCTTATTTCGATAATTTTTTCTTCGTCATTCCTCTTTATATCTTTTGCCAAAGCTCCTGTCATGATATCCACACCAAGGGCTTGGACTTGATCTTTCATCTGATTCATGAAGTCAGGGCCTTCTGTATATTTAAAGCCAGGAATATTTTCTATGGCGAGAGTTTCGTTAACTTGGCCACCAAATTCACTAGCTATAAGCCCTGTCCTAAGTCCCTTTCTTGCTGCATAAATTGCAGAAGTTGCAGCGGCAGGGCCTCCACCAACTATGAGAACATCGAAGAGATCCTTGTTTTCAAAGTGACTTGTATCTTTGGCACTGCCTAAAAGATCTAGGATCTTCTCCATTGATTGCTTGCCGCCTTCAAAGAAGTCTCCATCCTTAAAGATAGCAGGAACGGCGAGGACATCACGGCTTTCTGCCAAGTCTTTAAACATACCGCCCTCAATCATGGTGTGGTTAATATTTGGATTTAGAATCGCCATTATATTGAAGGCTTGAACTACATCTGGGCAATTGTGGCAGGAAAGAGAAACTATAGTTTCAAAATCCATCTTGCCATCAAGAGCTTCTATCCTAGCCTTACTTTTATCATCAAGTTTAGGGCTAACTCCTCCCACTTGAAGGAGGGCGAGGGCAAAGGAGGCGAACTCATGGCCTAGAGGAAGGCCTGCAAAGACAATCTCTCCATGGTCGAAGTCTCCTTTTAGCTCGAAAGAAGGAGTATATTTAAGCTTTTTTTCCTCAACTTTAATTTTATCGGATAGGCTTGCTACGTCATCAATAAAGCCTTTAAGCTTCTTGGAATTTTCATCATCATCAACAGAAAGCCCAATAACGACTTCTGTTTTTAATAAGTCAAGATATTGGGCTAGCTGGTTCTTTAAATTTTGATCTAACATATTAGATTTTTCCTACAAGGTCAAGTCCTGGAGTAAGGGTATCATCCTCTTCGCTCTCCCACTTAGCAGGGCAAGCTTCGCCTGGGTGAGAAGCAACATACTTAGCTGCCTTAATCTTGTTGATATTTATATTTGCCTTTCTACCAATTCCGTCTGCATTGATTTCGATAGTTTGGATTACATTTTCAGGATCAACAACAAGAGTTGCTCTTAAAGCCTTGCCTGAATCGTCAAGTAGGTCGAGTTCTCTAGTAAGGTCTTTGTTTGAATCACCAATCATTGCGTATTCGATCTTACTAATAGCCTCACTATTGTCATGCCAAGCCTTGTGAACGAAGTGGGTATCTACAGATACTGAGTATACTTCAGCCCCAAGTTCCTTTAATTCTTTATATGATTCTTGCATATCTTCAAGTTCTGTCGGACATACAAAAGTAAAATCTGCTGGATAAAAAATTAGGACAGTCCACTTATCTAGGAGGTCCTTATCAGTAACGGTAACAAATTCTTCCTTAGATGGATCGTAAGCATCTAAACTAAACTCTGGTAATTTTCTTCCTATAAAAGCCATATATATTCTCCTTAGTTTGTATTTAGAGGTCAAAAGATTAAAATAATTATAATAATCATTATCACTCTTCTTGATATAATTATAATCATTCTAAATTAAAAGTCAAACTAAATCCTTAAATTTTTAGAAAATCACCAGACCAAATATATTTTGACTTTAGATAAAGTATGATAATTCCTTCTATTCTAGGCAAAGTACATCCTTATCTACAATAATTAAAGGTATCTTAATGAATTACTTGATTTCAAACTCACGATTTCATGTGATAAGATAAGTTTATTAAGTTTTTGATATTTTAAATATGTATTTTGCACATTTAATATTGCTCAATACATATAACATATAAAAAACCACTATAAATATCTAATTTATAGTATAATATGTGAGTTACTATCCCTAGACTGGTAACAGGAAGGGGATGTCCGAAATGATAGATCCTTGTCAGGGTCTACTCTATTCTTTAATTGTTGCTATCATGGCAAATGTAATTAGTCACTATATTTGTAAATGGTTAGATAGTAATGAAGATGAATAGTAACTAGCCAAAAAAAAGACTGGAGCGGCAACTGACCTGAACCCCAAAATCCGGAATACGGATGGAGGGGTTTTTAGTACCATAA
>JAQEDR010000026.1 GCA_027669155.1 Peptoniphilaceae bacterium AM52-5BH
TTTAATTTTGTTTTAATCCTATCTTCATTGTACCATTTAATATATTTTTCAATTTCACTTATCAAATGGTCGTAATTTTTAAAATCTTCTCCATAAAACATTTCTTGTTTTAGTATCCCAAAGAAATTCTCCATTGGAGAATTGTCTAGACAATTCCCTTTTCTTGACATACTTTGCCTAATATTCATTTTTTCTAGTTTTTTAGTCCAAGTACCATGTTGGTAATGGAATCCTTGATCCGAATGTATTATTAGTTCGCTTGTATTTTCTGTTTTTCTTAAAGCTTTATCTAGCATAGCATTGGTTAAGTTTATTGTTGGGTGATTACTTAGTGTATAACTGATTATTTCGCTATTGTAAATGTCTAATATTGGTGATAAGTATAGTTTCTTTTCTTGACCTTTAATTCTAAATTCTGTTACATCTGTTAGCCATAATTGATTTAGTTTATCTGCTTTAAATTGTCTGTTTACTACATTGTCTGCTACTTTACCTATTTGTCCCTTGTATGAAGAGTATTTTCTTGATCTAGTTTTGAATTTAGAGCATAGCCAGGATTCTTCTCTCATTATTCTTAAAACTTTTTTATGGTTGATATTGAATCCTTTATTTTTTAATACCATGGTTACTCTTCTATATCCGTATCTACCTCTTGATGCTTCTACTATGGTTTTAATTTCATCTTTAACTTTTTTGTCTTTATCTACTGGATTAGATAATTTGCTCTTCCACTCATAGTATGATGATTTTGGTAATTTAGCTATATTTAACCATTCACTTATCTTGCTTTTAGAATATTCTTTTAGAAGTATGAGGATTATCTTTGTTTTTTCCTTGCTTCTGCTTCCTCTTCCAGAAGCAAGGCTTGTAGCTTTTTTTCGTATATTATCTTCATTTTGAGAAGCCTATTTTCTTCTCTTAGTCTTATTAATTCTTCTCTCTCACTTTCGTTTATTGGAGTATTAATTTTAGACTTTTCATTTGCTTTGATCATATCTTTTCTAGGCCTTCCTCTCTTAACTTCTAGCCCAGATAGACCACGTTGTTGATAAGCTTTCTCCCAGCTGTATACCATAGATCCATTTGCAAGATTAAAATGCTCTGCAGTCTCTCTAAGCGAAGTGTTATTGATTTGCCTATATTGTATTACAGATAGTTTAAATTCACTAGTGTATTTATTGTATTTTAACTTTTTAGATAAGTTCTTAAAGCCTCCTGAATTATATTTATTTATCCAATTTCTCAAAGTTCCATCTGGAATATCATATTTTTTAGCTACCATTTCTCGACCACCCGATTCACCTGATAAGTATTCCATTACTAGTTTAATTTTAAATTCTTTTGTGTATTTTGGCATAGAAAAACCCCTCCATCCGTATTCCGGATTTTGGGGTTCAGGTCAATCAGGGGCTTAAAAGATTATTTTCTTTTTAGATAATCTAGTACAGTCAGAGACTTCCTTAGTTTATCGTCTGCTATATATTTATTTATAGCTCTTAGGGTTTTCTTGTTATCTCTAGTAGAGAAAATAAAATCTCCATTGTTTTTTGTATGAATGGCAAATCTCGTGATCTTCTTCTTAAAGATAACAGCTGCAGTCACAAGCCTTATTTCCTTCCGAGGTATTTGGATAAAATCAGCCTTGTTCCTATCATTGTAATATTCAAAAGCCCTATCGCCAACCATGACCTTACCTTGAGAAGTAAGGCCATTTAGGTTAGTGGCTGGGATAGTTAAATCAACTTTAGTATTTTGCGATTGAACCATTACATAATTCCAAAGAATCTAGCGATGATTCCTATTACGAATAGGGCAACTATTATAGCAATTGGAGATACATCTTTCTTTAGAAGTTTACAGATTCCTAAAGTTAGCAAAAGTGGTACAAGGCCTGGTATTAAGCTATCCAAGTTATCTTGTAAGGTTGTTACCTTTACTGGATCTAGGGCTGTGGCACCTATGTTATGGTATTGGGTTAGGGCTTCTTTTATTCCTTCAGCTCCAGCTGGAAGAGATGCCCAATCGATATATGAGCCTGGTTGTTGGGTAATTTCTGATACATTTACTGCGAAGTTGATTGATACCCATCTTTGTACAAGGGCTCCTACTATAAACATACCAAGAATTGATGCCATGAGGGTAACTCTACCTAAAAGTCCTCCTGAAAGGTCCTTTGTTATTTCATTACCTGCCTTATATCCCATCTCTTGAGTCTTCCACTCAAATATATATCTAATTAAATTCCAAAATACAAAGAATATTATTGGACCTAGTGGGTTTCCTGAAAGAGCTAGGGATGCTCCAAGAGCTCCTAGGATTGGTCTTAGGGTAAACCAGAATACTGGATCTCCTACACCTGCAAGTGGCCCCATCATACCAACCTTCACACCGTTTATGGCAGCATCATCGATTGGAGTTCCATTTGCTCTTTCTTCTTCCATAGCAAGGGTTACTCCCATTACTGGACTTGATACATATGGGTGAGTGTTGTAGAACTCAAGGTGTCTTTTTAACGCTAGTTTTTGATCTTCTTTGTCCTTATACAAAGCCTTGATGGCAGGAATCATTGAGAAAGCCCAACCACCATTTTGCATTCTCTCGTAGTTCCATGTTCCTTGAAGGAATTGGTGACGGTTGCAGACCTTTCTACGAACAGATTGATTTAGGACAATTCTTTCTTCATTATTTTTTATATTTTCAGTCATAATTGCTCCTTTTTAATAATCGTTTATGATATCGCCTAGAGGATCGCCAGATCCTTGTCCTCCACCTTAGTTACTTGTTGCAAGATTTTTAAGAGTCATATATATAATTGCAAGTACAACACCTATTACACCAAGACCGATTAGGGTGATTTGATCGATTGCAGCGAATACAAAACCTAGGGCAAAGAATGGCCATGTTTCTTTGGTACTCATCATGTTGATAACCATAGCATAACCTACAGCTGCTACCATTCCACCACCAACGGCCATTCCTCCTGTTAGCCAATCTGGCATAGAGTTTAGGGCATCAGTTACTACCTTTGGTGGGATAAAACAAAGGATAAGGGCTGGTATTGCAATTCTAAGTCCTTGCATGCATACACCCATCCAAGAAAGAACTTCAATCTTTCTAAAGTCAGCATTTTCTGCTGCAGCATCCATTCCGTGAACCATTGGTATAGCGAGAGTTCTTGCTATCATTGTAAGGAATAGTCCTGCTACAGAAAGTGGGATTGCGAGTGTTATAGCAGTATTAATTGCACTAGATACATTCTCACTTCCACCTTCTAGGGCAAGGACCATTATAATAGCACTAGCTACTGATGCGAGCGCTGCATCTGGAGCAACTGCCGCACCTACGTTTGCCCAACCGAGGGCTATTAATTGTAAAGAACCGCCCAAGATTATGCCTTCTTTTAGGTGACCTGTTACAAGCCCTATTAGGGTACAAGCAACAAGTGGTTGGTGAAATTGGAATTGGTCTAAGATTCCTTCACATCCTGCAAGAAAAGCTACAAGGACGATCAAAATAACATTAAGTATATTCATAATTTCTCCTATTAATTAATATTTAGTTCTCTTTTAGCTTTTTTCATCAAGTTGTCAAAATTTTCACTCTTGTCTGCTGGAACTTTTCTGACATCGATTTTTATTCCATGTTCTAGGATTTTATCGAAGCATTTAACATCATCAGCATTCATAGAAACAGCATTTGTAAGGTTGATATCTCCTTGTTTGTAAGCCATTGATCCTAGGTTAATCTTATCTAGCTTTCCGCCAAGTTCTAGAAATTCTAGGACATCTTGTGGTTTTTCAAACAATAACAAGGCACGAGTTGCTCCAAAACGTGGATCATCCATAATCTCCTTCATCTTCCAAATAGGAATTACGTGAGCCCTAACTCCTGGAGGAGCTGCTTCCATTACCATGCTTTTTCTTAGTTCATCTTTGCTTACGCTATCACTTACGACTATAATTCTGTCAGGATTTATAGACTTTGTCCAGCTTGTAGCTACTTGTCCGTGGAGAAGCCTTGTGTCTATTCTTGCAAGACCTATATCGATCTTACCATCTCCAAGAACTGTCCCTTCTGGAATAGATCCCTTAGGGATATTATCTTCCTTGACTTCTGTTTTAGCTTCTTCTACTGGATTAAGCTCTTCTGGCTTAATCTTAACTCCTTCTTTGGCAGATCCTACTATAGCCTTTGCTATATCGTGAGATTTCTCTGCAGTAAATCTCTCGCTTAGAGCTTCTATGACCATAGGAAGGTTCATGCCAGCAACGATTGCCCATTTTTCCTCATTTCCCTCAAATAAATTTGAGCTTTGGTTAAATGGTGTCCCGCCCCAAAGGTCAACCAAGAAAAGAATCTCTTCAGTATCTAGCTTTTCAACGGCCTTTTCTAGATTTGATCTAAAATCATCAGGTCCCATTGAAGGAAGTAGGCATACCGATTCGAATTTTTCTTGCTCGCCAAAGATCATTTGAGCGGATTCTTTGATACCATCAGCGAAACCGCCGTGGCTTGCGAGTATTATTCCTACCATACGAACTCCTTTCTTTCTAATAATACATTCGTACTATATCTATATTATAACACTTTGCCGGAGATTCTATAAATTATTAATCATTCGGGAAATCTATACTAGAAAACTTCCTAGCCTCTGTGAGAATCCAAGAAGTATCAAGGCTTATCTCAGTAAGCTCTCTTGCTTTTTCCATATCCCTTTGACTTATGATTTGTTGAAACTGTCTAAATTCATAGACCATCCTATGACAAGGTGCATTTAAGTTTACTTCTCTGAAAATATTCTTTCCCGATTCCTTAATCCTGAAGGATGAAAATGAATTGATGGCGTCGGTTATCTCTATAGTCCCCCTATCTGTTTGGATTGTATTAACAAGACTTGCATCAGAGTCCTTGCTGCCGATAGCAACAGCCTTAAAGTCCCCATAGTCTAGGTAAATAATTCCTGATGTATCAATCCCCTTTTCCATATTAGGAAAATACTCAACAGCCTTTGGCCTCCCAAAAAGCATAGATAGGTAATCTACATTATAGAAATTGATATCCATAAGGGCCCCTCCATTCTTCGACCTATCAAATACTGGAGCAATTTCTCCTTCTTTGAACTTATCGTATCTAGAAGAATATTGGGAATAGTTAAAAGATACAATCTTCAAATCTCCTAACTTTTTAAGCTCATCTCTTACGGCTAGGGCATTGGGTATAAATCTATGACTTGCTGCCTCAAGAACTATTAGACCCTTGGCAAAAGCCCTCTCAAATATATCTTTAGCCTCTCTTAAGTTTCCACAAAAAGGCTTCTCGCAAATAATATCCTTGCCAAATTTGATTGCATAATCCATAACTTCATAATGGAGGATATTTGGAACAGCTACATAGACTACTTCTACATCTGCGTCTTCGATTAATTTCCTATAATCCACATAAATTTTGTCAATATTATAAGATGCAGAAATATCTCTTAGCTTATCCTCACTTCTTTTAGTAGCAGCAATCGCCACTAAGTCAATCCCTTCAATATCTCCTACAAAAGATAAAAATTCGCCGACTATTTTGCCAGCGCCGATTATTCCAAGCTTCATAACTCATCCTTTCGAATATTTTCTTAGTAAACTTACTCTAATATGATAACCTAAATGTTATAATGTGACAATATTTTTTGATATTTTAATTGTATAAGTAGATTAGTTCAACTCAATTATTTGCTCTTATTTATAAGTAGTATAGTAATACAAATGGAGGAATTATGACTTACAATTTATTAAAGAAAGAAGAATTTGAAAACTTAGGCCTAACAGTTTTTCTCTATGAACATGAAAAGACTAAGGCCAATATTATATATGTTAAAACTTGTGACGAAAACAAGACTTTTGCTATAAGCTTTAAGACACCACCGACTGATTCTAAGGGCAAGGCTCATATAATGGAGCACTCTGTCCTTAATGGATCGAAGAAATATAGAACCAAAGACCCCTTTATGGATATGGCTTCATCAAGCCTTCAGACTTTCCTAAATGCCATGACCTATCCTGACAAGACCGTCTATCCTGTATCAAGCGAAAACGATAAGGACTTTTCTAACCTAGTCGATGTGTACCTAGATGCAGTCTTTAATCCCCTAGCCATAGAGAAAAAGGAAATCCTAGATCAAGAGGGCTGGCACTATGAAATGGAAGATGGAAAGATCACTGGTATATCTGGCGTTGTCTACAACGAGATGAAGGGAGCCTTATCTGATCCTGAAAGTCTGATCTATAACGATATAAATTCTCTTTTATATAAGGATAGCCCTTACGAGTATGAATCTGGAGGAAATCCAAGAGAAATCGGTGATTTGACCTATGATGAGTTTGTTAATTTTTACAAAAACCACTATCACCCATCGAACTCATTAATTTATTTCTATGGAAATATGGACATAGACCTACTTCTTTCCCACTTGGACGAAGAATACCTAAGCAAGTATGACTTTAGAAAATTTGATAATGAAATAGAAGTCAAAGAGAATTACTATCCTGAAATAATCGAAGGCACTTATCCAGCAAGTAAAATCGAGGAGGACTCTGATTATCTTTCCTATGCTTTTCTCGCAAGTTCTGCCCTTGATAGCAAAGACTATCTGACTCTTTCTATCCTTGTAAATACCATATTTAATATGGACTCATCAAAGATTAGAAATGAAATTAATGAGAAACTTGCTCCAGAGTACTTCTACGCAAGGCCAGGCTATGGCAATAGGTCCTCTGTCCTAATCCAAGCCCAAAAGACCGACGGAAGTAAGGTCGGAGAGTTTGTAGAAATAATAGAAAAGGGCTTAGAAGAAGCAAGCAAGAATCTTTCTATAGAAAGTCTTAAGTCTGCCTTTTCTATCTTTGATTTTGCCCAAAGAGAGAGCCTAAATGATACTAGTCGCGGACTTTCCTATATACTTATGACAAGTCTTGACGCAGATCCCTTCTCTGTATATAGGCTGGTCGATACCCTAGATGAGCTAAGAAAGCTAATCGGGACTGGTTATTACGAGGATTTCATAAAAAAATACTTCCTAAATAACAATACCAAGCTCGTCCATATAGCAAGGGCCGATAGCGATTATAGGAAAAAGCAAGATGAGGAATTCAATGAAAAAATCGAAAAATTAAACAAGGAGATGACTCCTACTTCTCTTAAGAAAATCGAAGATGACCTAGAAGCACTTAATGAATATCAAAACAGGGAAAACACCCCAGAAGAAAAGGCTACAATACCAAGACTTGAGCTTAGCGATGTACCTACGACTCTCCCTAAAACCCCTAGAGATATATATGAAGATAAGTTCAAATTCGTCTACCATGAACTTGAAACTAGTGGCCTAATCTATGTTAATCTTTACTTTAATATAGACCATCTAAGCTTAGATGAAATGCAAAAGCTCCAACTAATAGGAGAACTATTAGGATCAATTGATACTAAAAATATCTCCTACAAGGATATAGATGATGTAATCTGGCAGTATCTAACAGGGCTAAACTTCACTATATCAAATATTAGGATAAATGATGAAAAAATCGAAAACAACTTTAAAGTAAATTTCAAGACTACTAGAGAAAATATCACAAAAGCTGTGGAAATAGTAAAGGATTTTCTTACAAATACAATCTTTGAAGATCAAAAAAGAATCCTCGAGCTTCTTAGGATAAGAAAGTCAGTCTTTGAGTCTACCATGTACGATTCAGGCCATCTTATAGCCATAAATAGGAATAATTCCCATATAGATAAGCTATCCTATATCAAGGAGAAGCTTTCGGGAATCGACTACTATCTTTTTATAAAAGATACTATCCAAAAAGCAAGTGAGGACTTTGATTCTTTAAAGATCGAGCTTGAAAATCTCTACAGAAAAATCCTATCCAAAGATTTGACCTTAAACATTACAGGAGATAGGAAAGATTATGAAAGCTTAAAGGAGACGATATTAGAAGAATATACCTTCCTCGAGGAAGCTTTTGATAAAAAATCTCTAGCTTTCCACAAAAACCCAATAAAAGAAGCCATCTTATCTGATGCAAGTGTAAACTATATTTCCAAATCACGAGACCTTAAGGATTTAGGTCTTTCCTATAAGGGAAGCCTATCTCTTGCTAGTTCAATAATATCAAATCCTTATCTCTACGAGTTAATCAGGGCCAAGGGAGGAGCCTATGGAGCAGGAATGATTATAGACAGGGCAGCCATTTTTGCAACTTACTCCTACAGGGACCCTAATATAGAAAAAACTCTAGAAAGCTACGATATGATTTCAGAAATAGCAAGAAATCTTGATATGGACGAAAGAGACTTCGAAAACCAGCAAATCTCAACTATGGGAAAGTTTATAAGACCAAAGTCTCCTTCCCAAAAGGCAGATAGTGATTTTGTTAATTACAAAAAGGAAAATCCGAAAGATGAAGAGGAAATCCTAAGAGAGATTAAGGAAGCTAAATTATCTGATATAATAGCCTTGGCGGATGTTTTGGATAAGGCCCTCGCCTACAATAATATCCTTGTTTTTGGAGCTAGAGGAAAAATTCTTGAGAAAAAGGACTTCTTCGATAAGATAATAGACCTTTCTGATTAAGATACTTAATTTATATTACCATATATTTAAAATTAGTTTATAATATCTTGATTTGTAGTATGATGTAATTAAGAAAACAAAAGGAAGAATTATGTCAGATAAAAATAAAAAACAAAAAAAATCATTTTATAACTACGCAGAAGATATAGAAAACTTCGACTTCGATGACATTCCTTTCGCAGAAATCGGATTGAAGATCAAAAACTCAATCAACGGAGCCATCAAAGCTTTCTCATCTTCTAGTAAGAAAAACTTGCCAGCGACAAGAAATCCAAAAGTTTGTGAGCAAAATCCACCTCAAGCAGGATATAGCTTTCTAGCAAAATTGGCATCAGTATTTTCTGCCCTTATCTTTATAGCAATGACCATAGATTTTTACACAGAAATGCACTATGGTGGCGGATTTACTATGCTATTTGCAGCCCTTATATCCCTAGCCCTTACTATATCAGTTCCCTATGCCCTTTGGAAATTAGGTAATAGATATAAGAGACTATCTAATAACTACACCAGATTTCTAAGAGAGCTTGGAGATAATACAGTAATGTCCATTAGAGATCTAGCAAGTGGAGTTGCCCAAAGTGAGGAAGAAACTACAAAAGACCTCCTCTACATGATGAGGAAAAGCTACTTCAAACAAGCAAGAATTGTAGAAGATGGAAAGATATTTATCCTAGATATTCCAACCTTCAAGCTCTATAAGGAAAAGCTCGACCAGATACCTTCTTACAGGAAAAACCTCACAGATGATGTAGAAATAGACGGAGAAAACCTATCAGTAGAGGACCTAAATAAGGAACGATCCCAAGAGATTATTGCCGAGTCAATCACATCTCTTGATAAGTTAAGCGAGAAGAGTGAAGAGATAGAAAGTCCTAGCTTTAAGGAGTCTTTAGGAAAGCTAATAGAAAATTCTACAGATATCCTAAAAATTATAGAAAAATATCCAGATAAGGCAACAGGTCTTGGCAAGTTTTCGACCTATTACTTGCCAACAAGCCTTAAGCTTGCCGAATCCTACAAGGACTTCGAGCTTGTAAATAGTAGCGATTCTAGAATAGTAAAATCAATGGAAGATATAGAAGAATCAATCAAAACCATAGCTGAAGCCTTCGACAAGATGAAAATCGACCTCCTAGACGACAGGGCCATGGATGTAAAGACGGAAATCGACACAATTAACCTCTTGCTCAAACAAGAGGGACTAGCAGAAGATGATTGGAGTTAATATGAGCGATATAGAACTAAGGCTAGACGGAGTATCAGAAGACGATAAGCTCGATACTATAAGTGATAAAGAAGTTGATCTAGTAGAAAATAAGATCACATTTTCTCCTGACGAAGAGAAGATGATTAATGAATTTTCGAAAAAAATCGACCTAGAAGATACAAATATAATTCTCCAATACGGATCCGGTGCCCAAAAGAAGATATCAAACTTCTCAGAAAAGACCCTGGATACTGTAAGAAACAAGGACCTTGGAGAAATCGGAGGCCTCCTAGACAAGTTGGTTGTCGATATAAAGTCAATGGATGCAGAAGAGACTTCTGGACCTTTGGGATTTTTCAAAAAACAAGTAAACAAGCTAGATGCTCTAAAATCAAAATACCAATCGGCGGAAAAAAACATAGGAGATATATCCAAAATCTTAGAAAACCATCAAATAACCTTGATGAAAGATATTTCCATGCTCGATCAGATGTATGAGCTAAATGAGGATTATTATAAGGAAATCTCAATGTATATAGAAGCAGGTAATAGAAAGCTTATGGAAACTTACAACGAGGATATACCTGCTCTTGAATCCAAGGCACGTGAGTCTAATCTTCCTCTCGATGCCCAGAAGGTAAACGACCTAAAGGCTCAGGCCAACCGTTTTGAGAAAAAACTCCATGATTTAGACCTTACAAGGATGGTCTCAATCCAAATGGCCCCACAGATAAGGATGGTGCAATCATCAAACTCAATTATGGCAGAAAAAATTCAAACAACCATAGTAAACACCATTCCTTTATGGAAAAACCAAATGGTCCTTGCCCTAGGTATGAATCACACAGATCAGGCTATAAAAACCCAAAAGAGAGTTACAGATTTGACCAATGATCTCTTAAGGAAAAATGCAGATACCCTAAAACAAAACACAATCGAGACAGCCAAGGCCACAGAACGTGGTATAATCGACCTAGATACAATAAAGCATACCAACGAAGCTTTAATTTCAACTATAGAAGAAGTTAGAAATATCCAAATCGAGGGTAAGAAGAATAGAGAGCTTGCCAAAGCCGAAATCAAAAGCTTAGAAGAAGAACTAAAAAGAAATCTTAATAAATAAGGAGAAAGAATGACTGAACAATTAGAATTTAAATTCGACTGCCAAATGCTAATAGCAGGCGAAAACCTAGACGAAGACGAAATATTTGACTATATAACAGAAAACTTAGAAGGAGACAGCCTCCTAGCTGTGGGAGATGAAGATTTAATAAAAATCCACTTCCACTCCAATAAACCATGGGAAGTCTTGGAATATGCAGCAAGTCTTGGAGAAATCCACGACATAGTAGTAGAAAATATGCAAAGACAAGCCGAAGGCCTTCAAGGCTAATATATTTAAGGAAAAAGAGTCTATTAAAGGAAATTCCTCCTCTAATAGACTCTTTTTAGTCTAATAATTCTTTAAGCCTACCAACAACCTTGTAGTCAACTTTCTTTAATTCTTCTATATTTTTGACTCCAAGTAGACACATTATTATTTTTATCTTGTATTGTAAATCTTTTAGGAAGGCTTCACAAGCTTCGTAGCCTCCGTGAAGGAGGTATCTTAGGACTTCTCCGCTCATAGCTGCCATGTCAGCTCCTATGATAATTGATTTTACGATATCTGTTGCATTTCTTAGGCCACCAGATGCAATGATAAAGACGTCGTCCGATACACTTCTTACATCTATGATGGATTTTGCTGTTGGGATTCCCCAATCGTAGATTTCAGAAAAGTCTGTCTCTACATCTCTTAGGTCTTCGATCTCTATGAAGTTAGTTCCGCCCTTTCCGGCTACATCGATGTATTCTACTCCCATATCTAGAAACTTTTTGGCGACACTTTTAGAAATTCCTGATCCCGTTTCTTTTACTATGATAGGAACATCGAGCTTTTCTACTAAATTTTTGATGTTTTCATAAAGTCCCTTAAAGTCCCTATCTCCTTCTGGCATTACCAGCTCTTGGGCTATGTTTAGGTGAACTTGCATAATGTCTGCACCCATCAAGTCTTTGGCAAAGATAAAATCTTCAAGGCTTCTCTCAGATCCTAGATTTCCAATTTTTATTATATCCTTATCCTTAAGGAGTGTGAAGGAATCACGACTTTCCTCATCTTTTATGGCTATGGCTTCACTGCCTGAGGCCATAGGAATCCCTATAGACTCACAGATTGAGGATAGGTCTTCATTGATATCACTTCCTGCTTCCCCACCACCTGTCATGGCGTTAACCATAAGGGGCATGGATATAGTTCTTCCTAGAAATTCTATTGATGTATCGATCTCTGCCATATTCACATCAGAAAGAGCGTTGTGCTCGATGTAGATATCTTCTAGCAAAGTATTTGTTATGATTTCACTTTTGAGATAATTTTCTATATGTTCATCTTTTCTTCGTCTTCTATCTTCCATTTCCCACCTATCATTCATCTTTATCACTAGTTTCGGATTTTTCTACTTTCTCTTCGGTTTTCTTTGGACTTTCTGCCTTTTCTTCTTTTTCTTTCGGAGCTTCTTCAGAAGGCGTTTCTTCTATCTCTTCTTCTACATATTCTGGTTCATAATATTCGTACTCATAGCTAGGGGCTGGCTCTGGAGCTGGTGCTTCCTCGATTTGAGTTTCTCTTCCATCCAGGATATTTCCATCCTCATCGATACCAGCCTTTGTCCTGTCCCAATTTCTAAGCTTAAAGTTTTGAAATTCCTTGTCTACTAATCTCCATGTCTTTTCAAAATCTGGCAAGTAATAGCTAGTTCCTTCTATAGTCTGCTCTCTACCTGGAACTGTAAAGGTCGAAACATTAGCTGATGAGAATTTTCCTATATTATTAGTCAAATCCATAAGGACTGACATTGGAAGGTTAGTCTTTACGTATTTTAGGTAGTTAGTTACAAAGGTCGTTATATTGATATTTTCTGACTTTTCTACTATTTGGTCGACCATGGCCTTCATAAAGCCTTGTTGAGCCTCTACTCTTCCTATATCACCATTTTCATAAATTTTTCTAGTCCTTAGATACCATAGGGCGTGTTGGCCGTCGAAGTGATTCATCCCTTCTCTAATATTAAGGCTTCCGACATCTATCGAAACTCCCTTAGGCACATCGAAGTCAACCCCTCCCAGGGCATCTATTATATTTTCCACAGCCTTGTAATTTACCTGGACGTAGTAGTCGATATCAAGGCCCAAGAAATTCCTAAGTGTCTGGATAGTAAGCTCTATTCCACCAAAGGCATGGGCGTGATTTACCTTATCGAACTCTTGTCTGATCTTTACCCTAGAGTCTCTTGGGATAGATAGGATGTCGATTTTTCCTGTTTCAGTATTAGCCTTAACTAACATTATGGTATCTGTCCTAGTAAAATCGTCATTGTCATCATCGTCTGAGTTCTTGTCTACTCCAACAAGCAAAAATAGGTGTTCGTGTTCATTACTAGCTATAGCATCGTCGTCAAAGGAGAAATCATCTCCGTAAGTTTTCTTAAGTTCATTGTTTTCCAGCTTATTAAGGATGGTATTAGATCCAAAATAAGCTATTATGGCGACAAAAACTATGGCCACAAGTCTTTTTATTTTCATTTTTATTCCTTATCTAATTTTAATAAAACTTCTCTACCTACTATTATATTCGAAATAAATACTCCCACAAGATAAAAGCCTAATCTTAATATTCTTTAAATAAAAAAGGAGCCTAAGCTCCCTTATAAATCTAATATCTTCCCTTGTATTTGAGGGCTTCTGCCATGGATTTGATTGCAACCATGAAGCTGGCCTCCCTCAAATCGACATTTTCTTCTTCTGCCATATCGAAGATTCTTTCAAAGACCCTAAGCAGATCTCCTTCTTCCTTATCCTTAACCTTATCATAGTCAAAATAATAACCTATTTGATTTTGGATCCATTCGTAATGACTTACTAAGACTCCACCAGAATTGGCCATTATATCTGGTATAAGAGTGATTCCCTTATCTTCTAGGATTTGTGCTCCAGCTGGAGTCGTTGGTCCATTTGCACCTTCTGATATTACCTTGGCCTTTATTGTCTTTGCGATTTTTTCTGTAATCACATTTTCTAGGGCACAAGGAAGAATGATATCTGTATCTAGGGCAAAGAATTCTTCGTTACTAATCTTTGTAGAATCGTCATAGTCTAGGACTGAAGCACCATCTTCTTTTAACTTCCTTAAAGCTTCTACATCTAGGCCATCTTCATTAATGATCGCAGAAGATCCTGATGGAGCTTTCTTATCACTTGCATTTACTGCGATTAGCCTTGCTCCAAATTCAGACATGTATTTGGCAGCAAAATACCCTACATTACCAAAACCTTGGCAGATAAAAGTTTTTCCATTTAGGCTTTCATTTTTTCTCTCGTAAGCGTATTTTACAGCAAGGGCTACACCAAAACCTGTTGCCTGATCTCTTGCAAAAGATCCTCCAAGGGCAAGAGGCTTTCCTGTAAAGGTCGCAATATCTTCTTTCCCTTCATTTAGGGCCACATATTCGTCAATGAAATATCCCATAATCTTGGCATTTGTGTTTACATCAGGAGCTGGAATATCTATTCTACTACCTAGGTAATTATTAGTAGCACGAACAAAACCACGTGAGAGACTTTCAATTTCTCTTTCAGAAAGCTCTTTAGGATCTACAATGACTCCTCCCTTGCCTCCTCCTAGGGGAAGTCCCAAAAGAGCGACCTTGATACTCATCATCATAGAAAGAGCCATCACTTCTTCTCTTGTAACATTTTTGTCAAATCTTATCCCACCCTTGGATGGACCTAGGGCAGTTGAATGGGCAGACCTAAAGGCCTTAAATACCTTGGTCTTGCCATCATCCATCTTTACAGGAATAGCAACTTCTAAGAGTCTTTCTGGCTCCTTTAATATTTCATAGACAGAAGGATCTAGCTTAAGCTTATCGCAAGCCTTCTTGTATCTTTCTCTAGTAGCTTCTAATATATCTAATTTCTCACTCATTATTAGCTCCTTAATTTGTTTTCTATTAATAATAATACATACAAGTTTATTACTAGTCAATTTCTGAAAATAAAAACTTCCAAGACAAAAAGTATATCCTGGAAGTTTATTTACTGCTTAGCTCCTAATAGCTGTTCTATAGTAGTTAGGCTATCCCTGTAGGAATTTGAAATTATATCAGGAGTCGTTGGATTTTCCTCGTTGATTTTCCCAGCTGGATCATAGCCTAGGGTGTTGGTGTATGTGAAAACTAGGCCTGAATTTGGCATTACAGAGTTAATCACTCCAAGGGTTATCCCATCTCCCCCAGTAGTGTTTCCAATAAGGGTTGCCGTATTTGAATATTTCATGAAGTTTGCGAAGCCTTCTGCTGCCGAGAAGACATTAGCGTCTACTAGTAGGTACATAGACCCATCAAAACCATAATCCTTATTTGAAGTATCAGGATTAACAGTTATTATATCCTTCATATAAAAGTCAAATCGCTTTAGGTCTTCTTCATTGTCGAGTTTGATTGCTGATATATCAACATTGGAAAGTCTCTCGACATTGTAGCTATCGTCTGCAAACATAAGCTTTGCCTGGTTTGATTCTTTGAAAAAAAGCTTGTTTGTTACAGTTTTGGGGCCGGTAATAAGCTTTGGGAGGAGGAAGTTTTGCCAATATTCCATATTCCCTCCAGCATTTCCCCTTATATCAATTGCAAGGGCCTTGTAGAGGTGTTTGTTTTTGAGAAATTCTTTTAGAACCTTGAGATCTTCTGTATATTTCTCGCTTCCTGCCATAGATTTTACCCTAAGAACAGCTATATCATCGCTTGCTTCTTCAAATTCAAGATTTGCTGTAGTATCTTTATCAAAAATGGCTGATCTTCTAGAAAGACCTATGGGACTTTCTACATCACTTTGGACTCCATCTAAGCCATATCTGTTTCTTACGACCTGCCTATTAAGATTTAAAAATTCATAATAAATCGAAGGTGACTTCCAGTTTTTTGAAAAATACAGGAGGGTCTTTTCTACATAGGCTTTATCTGCAATTCTTGTATGATTATTCCTTAAATCTCCACAAATCTCCTCCATAACCTTCCTAAAGTCTTCCTCATTTTCGCACCCTTCTACCATTTTCTTGTATTTTTCATAATTATTTAGAAAATCAATATTGTGTTTTCTCTTCAAAACTCCAAAAAAGGGGTAGTTGTTTTGGATTTGATTGAAGAAATAATCGAAATCTTCTAATCTTTCTTCCTTAGTCAATTCCTTAGGTCTTTGGGCCTTTGGGACCTGAAGTCTTAGGGGCTCGTTTAGATTTTTATACCACTTTAGATATTCATCAACCGTAAATCCTGTAATCTTATCTGGAAAGAAGCTCCCATCAGATAGGATAATTCCTGAGTTATCGTACTCTCTCATGGCCCTTTTGCTCTTCATAGAATCAAGCCTTCTACCAACGCATGAAGTCATTATAATTAATGACAAGAAGATAATGAGAAGCTTAAATTTCTTATTCATCTAGAAATCCTCCGTTTAATACCAAATCTCTCTTGTAGAGATCGTAGAGGAGGGGGATATTTCCAATAGGATTTACCAGAGAATATATTATGATAAATACTATAATAAAAGAAAGTCTGTTCTGCTCAAGTCTTCTGATAGAGGCTTGGCTATAGTTTTTATTTTTAAGATTGACGAAGGAAAATACAAGGGCAAAGACTCCGAAGACTATTTCGAAAATCTCCCTATAATAAATACCAAAGGCAAGGACTCCGCATCCTGCCAAAAAGTACAAGAGGCTGCTTAGCTTTACTAGATTGTTGTATCTTTTTATGAGATTTCTTTCTCTCTTATTTCTCTTTCGCATATCATAATTCCAAATTCGGGTAGACTTTCATGAAATTATCGTCTACAGCTCCATTTTTATAGTTTAAGTAACCTGCCATAGCAATCATAGCCGCATTGTCTGTGCACAAGATTACAGTTGGATGGTAGAATTTGATTCCTTCCTTGTCGCACTCTTCCTTAAGTCTTTCCTTAAGCCTAGAGTTTGCAGCAACTCCCCCACTTACAGCTAGAGTCTTAAGGCCTGTTTCTTTAAGAAGCATCATGGACTTATCTACTAAGACATCGACAACCGCTTCTTGAAAGCTCGCCGCAAGGTCAGCCTTGTTTACTTCCTCGCCCCTTTGTTCAAGCTTGTGGGCGTAGTTTAGGACTGCTGTCTTAAGACCTGAGAAGGAAAAATCGTAGGACCCCTTCTCTAACATTACCCTAGGAAAGTCTATAGAGCCTTTATTACCTTCCTTGGCAAGCTTATCGATCTTTGGCCCTCCTGGATATCCAAGTCCTATCTTTCTTGCGACCTTATCGAAGGACTCTCCTGCTGCATCATCCAAGGTTTTTCCGATAACTTCATAGTCAGTATAAGAATTTACCTTACATAGGTAGGTATGGCCTCCAGATACTACTAGACTTATAAAGGGAGGTTCTAGGTCCTTGTTTGACAAATAGTTGGCACAAATATGTCCTTGCATGTGATTTGCTCCAATCAAAGGTGTATCTGTCGCAAGAGATAGGCCCTTGGCTGCAGAAATCCCAACCAAAAGCGATCCCATAAGTCCCGGTCCCTTAGTTACTGATATAAGGTCTATGTCTTCGTAGCTTAAGTTAGTATCGGCTAAGGCCTTCTCTATTAAGGGATTTATAGCCTCAAGGTGCTTTCTACTTGCAATCTCTGGCACAACTCCTCCGAAAAGCGCATGAATATCAATCTGTGATGATATCAAGTTCACCAATACTTCTCTATCGTTTTTGAGAATCGCAACAGAACTATCGTCACAGCTTGTCTCGATTCCCATTGTATAAAAATCACTCATATAATTTCCTTTTCATATTGTAGGCATCTTCTCCCAATTTCTGATAATAGTTTTTCCTGATGCCATTTTTTTCAAAGCCAAACTTTTCGTAAAGTCCTATAGCCTTGAAGTTTTTTACAGAAACTTCTAGCCAAATTTCCCTAGCCCCACTCGCCTTACTTTTTTCTATAAGATGAGATAAAAGTTCTTCACCGATACCACACTTTCTGTAAGCTTCATCTACTGCTATGGTAAAGATTTCTACTAGGTCTAGGACCTTGCTCGCTATGTAAAAGCCAACTATCTTACCATCTAGTTCATAGACATAGTGGTTTAAGAACGAATTGGCAGTAAGCTCTTTTATAAGATTCTTCTTTGTCCATGGTTCAAAGAATGAAGCATTTTCAATCTCGTAAACCCTATCGGCGTCCTCTATTTTCATTCTTCTTATCATTTTTGGCTAACTCTCTTTCTGCCTGACTGGCTCTAAGGTAGTTTGGGACAATCTCATAAAGCTCTTTTCTAGGAAAATCTTCTTCTATGGCAATCTTTACCAAAGACCTTCCTATAGAATTATTGAAATTTAAAGGAAGGCTTATAGCCTTATCAAACTTATCCTCATACTTATCATTCAAAGTTCCAATAAGCTCAACCTCGCGTGCTAGGTCATTTACACTACTTGCAAAGTCATCTATGGTATACAAATCTTCCTTTATCACTTCATTAAAGTTTTCATCATATACTGCCGCATAGACCCTATTTCCCCTAGCATCAATCATTGGCGCCTTTAATCTAGCTGAAGATGAATTGTTAGCAAGGGCAAGGAGGGTTGATATAGCAATAAGATCCTTATCTGTAGCTTGAGCCAAGGTCTTTGCTATAGTCATCCCAATCCTAAGGCCTGTAAAAGAACCTGGTCCCTTGCTGATAACAAACTTATCAATATCTGCTATCTTCATTCCCAAAAGATTTAATAAGGTCTCGATCATCGGAACCAGGGATTCGCTGTGAGTTTTTTGTTGGTTGACGTTAAAATCTCCAATAATCTCTACCCCATCTGATACAGTAACTGTCGATATCATTGTAGATGTATCAATTGCTAAAATATTCATTTATTTCACTTCCTCTAATTGACCCAGAGTCAATTGTAATCTCTCTCTCATTTTCACCTAGTTTTTCTATCCTTATATCTATCATGTCTTCAGGCAAGTAAGGCCTTACATTTTCTGCCCACTCGAGTATTGTTATGGCATCTTCTGGATAGAAATACTCCTCGAAATCTATATCGAAAATCTCTTCTGGATCATCAAATCTATAAAGGTCCAAGTGATAAATCTTCTTATCCCCCTCATAGATATTTACTATAGCAAAGGTTGGAGAAGAAGAGTTCTCTATGGCAAAATACTCTGATATATAGCCTGTTAGAGTTGTCTTTCCCGCTCCCATATCTCCCTTAAGATTTATAACATCGCCCTCCTTTAACAGAGAAGCGAATATATTCGCAAATTTTTTTAATTCTTCTAAGTTTTTAATAATCATAATTCCTCTTAGCTTCTATTATACTAAAGAAGACCGAATAAAAAAAGCCCAACCATAATGATTGAGCTTAAGAATCTCGTGTTAGCCTCTCTTAATGATTGGGGAAACTCTTTTATAAATTAATTCCGTTACAAAACTTGCTACAAAGCCTTTGACAATATTAAATGGCGCAATAGATAAAAGCATTAGGCTAAAGTAGCTTTTAACTAAGCTATTTGTCTTAGCTGTCATACCTACAAAAGCATTTAGGTCAAGTCCCATTACCTTAGCATAGGTTGGGAAAACTATAAAGGCGTTTGAAAGTGTAGCAACTGCTGTCATTGCAATAACTCCAAGAGCTAGAGAAAAGATAGCTGTCTTTTTAGTCTTTCTATTTTTATAAATGCTTGATGAAACATAGACAAAAACAGCCCCAACTATAAAGTTAGATAGCTCTCCAACTCCCCCTGTAGTAGTCTTGGTTAGATTTAAGATATTTTTGATAAGTTGAATCAAAACACCATACCAAGGTCCCATAGCAAAGCCACCGATAAGGGCTGGCACATCAGCTAGGTCAACTTTCATAAAAGGTGGGGCTATTGGTATTGGAAATTGGATAAACATTAATACATAGGCAAAGGCTGCCAAGATGCCGACTTTAACAACTGAGTTTAAACTAAATGTCTTACTTCTATTCATACTTCCTCCTTATGGGCAATAAAAAATGCCCGATATCAGGGCAAAAAAAAAGCAGATTACTATTAATCTTCTTTCATCCAGACTTTACTGTCGGTATTGGAATTGCACCAATTCGGTCAAATAGACTCGCGGACTTTACCGCCGGTTAAGGAATTTCACCTTTCCCTGAAGATATCGCCTAAGCGATTTTATTTAGTTTATTTCTTAATTTTATCATACCCCAGAAAAGATCCTTTGCAAGAATAATGCTATTCGTTTTCACACTTATCTAAGACCCACTTGTAGCCCTTCTTGCTTACGGTCTTTATAGGACTGAGCTTTGCTTTTTTGAATTGACTTCTAATCTTTCTTATGTACTCTCTAACTGATCTTTCAGTTGTATCGAAGCCCTTTTTGGCCATCTCATCTACAATCTCATCCTTACTTAGGATTCTTCCCATATTTTTGATCAGAATTGAGCAAATTGCAATTTCGCTTTTGGTTAAATCTAGGATATCATTGCCAATCCTAAAGATTCCATTGTCCTCTTCGAGACTACAGATGCCCATGCTTATAATATTGGCTTCTCTAAGCTCTTCTACTTTCCTAAAGACATCCTTAATAAACTCCTGCCTGGTTACAGAATGAATCACAAAATCCTTATCATCTATTTCTGCCTCGTAAGGGTTTTTCTTATATCTTTCTGTTAGATATATAACAGGAATTTTTGTCTTTTGTTTTATAAATTGTATAACCTGCAAGCACTTGTTATGTGTCATATCGACTAAGATCAAATCAACTCCTTCTAGGTCCCTAAATAAAAGATCGTCTACTGAATCGATTTTTTCTACAAGTACTTCGTTTTTATTGAAGCGAGAATTAATAAGTGAGGATACCCCATTCTCATTCTCTACAGATAGAATCCTCATACTTTCCTCCATATCCAAGGATTAATTCCAAAATAGAGAAAGTGCATAGATGCACCTTCTATGTTAATTTTACCACAAATTGATAAATCCCGCAAAAAACAGCAATTTATCAAGGCCCAATCCTTCATAATTAGACCATTTTATTTGCCTATAAATTTAGGTACTTTAAAAGGAGTTAATCACTCCCTTACTTAGACTTATCGTATAATATTAAACCTTGCCTAAAGAAGGGAGCAATCATCCTCCTTTAACTTATAGATAATATTTTTTAACTACGTTTAGCTCATCATCTAGTTCGTAAACTAGTGGTTGACCTGTTGGAATTTCTAGACCCATGATATCTTCGTCTGAGATTTTCTCTAGGTGTTTTGCGAGAGCTCTTAAGCTGTTTCCGTGAGCTGCTACTAGGACTGTTTCTCCATCAAGAAGTTGTGGAGCAATGTGGTCGAAGTAGTAAGGAAGCACTCTATCAAGAGTTACTTTTAGGTTTTCTGCTGTTGGAACAACGTCAGCTGGGAGGTGTTTGAACATTGGAAGTTCAGCTTGTTTTTTAGCTTCTTCTTCACTTAGTTCTGGTGGAAGTGTATCATAGCTTCTTCTCCAGATGTGAACTTGTTCATCCCCATATTTTTCAGCTGTTTCAGCCTTGTTTAGTCCTTGAAGGGCTCCGTAGTGTCTTTCGTTTAGTCTCCAAGATTTTTCTACTGGAACAAACATTTGTCCTGAGTATTCTAGGGCATAGTTACAAGTTTTGATTGCTCTTGTTAGCACTGATGTGTGAGCATGGTCAAACATTATTCCTGCTTCTTTGATTTTTCTACCAGCTTCTTTAGCTTCTTCTTCCCCTTTTTCAGATAGGTTTACATCAACCCAGCCTGTGAATTTGTTGGCAAGGTTCCATTCACTTTGACCGTGTCTTACTAGAACTAATTTTTTTGTCATTATCTTCTCCTTAATTTCTCGTCCATTTCTAACTCTTTTTGTTTGCCTTTGATGGCATCATTTCTCTCTTCATCTAGGGAATCCATCCAGTTTAGGGCCTTGGATGTACCTATGATAACACACTCTGTCGCATCATCTGCGATTTTCGCTTCGATTTGAAGCTTTTCTGTAAGTCTTTGTCTAAGGCCTAGAGTGTAAGCTCCCCCGCCTGTAAGGATTATCTCCCTATCGTATATATCAGATTGAAGCTCTGGTGGTGTTACTTCTAGTACTTTCTTCACCCCATTTATGATCAAATCAATCTCAGGCCTTATAGCATCGTAGATTTCTGCAACTGGAAGGAAGATTTTCTGTGGAAGTCCGTTTGATATTGATCTTCCACTTACTTCTATGGATTGCTCACTTCCTACAAGTCCTGCTTCGATTTTAATCTCTTCGGATTTTGTATCCCCTATTAATATACCATATCTTTGTCTAATGTAGTCTTTTATTTTTTTATCAAAGGAAAGCCCTGCTGTATTAACAGATTTACTAGCTACTACTTGTCCCATAGATATTACCGCAATATCGCAAGTTCCTCCTCCGATATCTATCACAAGGCTTCCGCCTGGATCAGTTATATCGCATCCTGCCCCGATTGCTGCAGCTAATGGCTCTTCTATTAGATAGGTCCTGTGGCTTCCTGCGTTATCACTTGCCGCAAGGACTGCTCTTTTTTCAACCTGGCTTGATCTTGATGGAACGCAGATTAATAGGTCTGGTTTGAGCAAGGCTTTCTTAACTGCCTTATCCAAGAAATATTTTAGCATTCTCTCTGTAGCCTTGAAGTCAGAAATCACCCCATCTTTCATAGGCATTATGGCCTTGATATTGCCGGGAGTTCTTCCTATAAGCTTTTTTGCCTCGCTACCTACTGCAAGTATTTCATCAGTCAACACGTCTATCGCTATGACAGAAGGCTCTTCAAGTACTATTCCCTTGCCTGCGACATAAACTAGGACAGAAGCAGTTCCTAAATCTATCGCTATAGATCTTCTTAGTCTTGCCATATTATCTCCCTAGTATTTCTTTAATTCATCAATCTTATCGACTCTTTCCCAAGTGAAGTCCTTATCATCTCTTCCAAAGTGACCGAAGGCTGCTGTCTTCTTATAGATTGGTCTTCTTAGGTCTAGTTTGTCTATTATAGCTTGTGGTCTAAAGTCAAAGTTTTCTTTTACAATCTCTAGAAGTTTCTCATCGTCATATTTTCCTGTGCCAAAGCTATCTACATAGATTGATAGGGGTCTTGCAACTCCTATAGCATAGGATAAGCCGATTTCTAACTTATCAGCAAGTCCTGCTGCAACCATGTTTTTGGCTGCATATCTTGCCATGTAGGCTGCAGATCTATCTACCTTTGTTGGATCTTTTCCTGAGAAGGCTCCTCCACCTGACTTAGAGTATCCACCATAGGTATCTACTATTATTTTTCTTCCTGTAAGTCCGCTATCTCCCTTAGGTCCTCCGATTACAAACTTTCCAGTTGGGTTTACGTAAATCTTAGTATCCTCATCCATTAGGGAAGAATCAATAACCTTATCGATTACTTCTCTTTTGATATCTTCTTTGATTTTTTCTAAAGATACGTCTGGGCTGTGTTGGGCTGAGATTACGATTGAGTCAATTCTTTTGAGTACTCCATCATCGTATTCTACGGTAACTTGGCTCTTTCCGTCTGGTCTTAGGTAAGAAAGGGTGCCGTCACGTCTAACATCACTTAGCTTTTTGGATAGCTTTTGGGCATAGACTACTGATAGAGGGAGATATTCATCACTTTCATTATCTGCATAACCAAATACCATCCCTTGATCTCCTGCCCCAATTTTATCGTAATCTTCGTGGCTTGTTTCATAATCTTGAGCTGAGTCTACTCCTTGGGCAATGTCTGATGATTGCTCTATAAGAGAAGTTAGGACAGCTACATTTGAATAGTCAAAGCCTAGGCTTGGATCATCGTAGCCTATTTCTTTTATAGTATCTCTTACGATTTTTTCTATTGGTGCATAGGCTTCTGTTGAGATTTCTCCTACAACTAGGACAAGACCAGTTGTGGTTACTGTCTCACAGGCAACCCTTGAATTTTTATCTTGTTTTATACATTCATCTAAGATCGCATCAGAGATTTGATCGCATACCTTATCAGGATGTCCTTCTGTTACGGATTCACTTGTTATAAGTCTTTTCATTATTTCCTTCTTTCTAAAAGAACTACTGCGCGAGCCTCAATTCCTTCGCCCCTGCCAGTAAAGCCGAGCTTTTCGCTTGTTGAAGCCTTGACGCTAATATTATCAATATCAGTTTTTAAATGTTTTGCCAAAATCTTCCTGATGTCTTCTCTAATTGGGGCAATTTTAGGCCTCTCGCAGATTGTTACTGTATCGAGATTTCCAATTCTGTATCCTTCTTCTTCCATAAGGGCTACTACCTTATCCAAAAGCTCTATAGAATAAATATCCTTGTAGGCCGGATCTGTATCTGGAAATAAATTTCCTATATCAGGCTTAGCGAGAGCTCCTAGGATGGCATCCATTATAGCATGGGTTAGTACATCTGCATCAGAATGACCCAAAAGGCCAAGTTTGTAATCAACCTTGACTCCTCCTAGGTATAAGTCTCTTCCCTCAACTAGTTTGTGAACATCATATCCAATTCCTATTCTCATTATACGTCCTTTTCCTTTTGAAGATACGCATTTGCAAAAATAATATCTTCTTGGGTTGTTATCTTTATATTTGAATATTCTCCATGAACTACCTTGACCTTCTCATCCCTATCGAAGAACTCAAATAGCTGTGAGTCATCTGTTACCTTAAATTCGCTATCAAGATATTTTTCATACATGGTGAATATAAGCTTTTTATCAAAGGCTTGGGGAGTTTGGATGTTGTAGACATAGTCCCTGTTAGGAGTGAAGTCTACGTACATATCATCATCGATAATCTTTACTGTATCCTTTGACTTGGTAGCTGTAATTACCGCCTTGTTTTTCCTTAGAGCATTGATAGTCTTTAAAAAAAGTTCTTCGCTTGCAAAAGGTCTTACCCCATCATGAGTTAAGACCAATTCGCTTTTTGGATCAAGTGCTTTCAGACCTTCAAATGTTGAAAGCTCCCTGGTTGTGCTACCATATACATATCTTATATTTTCATCATATTTTTCTAAAATATCTTTTATTATATCCTCGTCATCTTTTCTTATGACAAGTATTATCTCATCTATCTCTTTAATTTTACTTACAGTATCTAGGGTAATCTCTAGGACTTTTCTTCCTCCTACTTCTATGTAGGGCTTATTTATCTTTGATCTCATCCTAAGTCCTGAGCCTGCTGCTGTAATTATTGCAGATAAAAACTTCCCATCAATCATTCTTATGCCTTACAAATATCATTCTTCCAGCGGATGTCTGAAGTACAGAGGTAACTTTAGCATCGATAGTCTGATCGATATACTTTATTCCGTCTTCAACAACAACCATAGTTCCATCGTCTAGGTAGCCTACTCCTTGGTTTTTGCCCTTACCTTCCTTGATTACATCAATTCTCATAATCTCTCCAGGAATTACTACAGGCTTTAGGGCATTTGCCAAGTCATTTATATTTAATATAGGAATTCCCTGTACATCAGCTACCTTGTTTAGATTGTAGTCATTAGTAAAGACCTTGCCGTTTAAGTCCATCGCAAGCTTTAAAAGCTTTGAATCTACCTCTTTTATGTCTTTATAGTCTTTGTTTATGACTTTTAACTTGATCTTGTTATTTTCCTTTATTTTATTTATAGTATCAAGGCCCCTTCTTCCCCTCTCTCTTTTAAGATCATCTGGGGAGTCGGCTATGTGTTGGAGCTCTTCTAGAACAAACTCACTTACTATAAGTTCTCCTTCAAGGAAGTCCGTTTCTATAATATCTAGAATTCTTCCATCTATTATAACTGATGTATCGAGAATTTTAGGGCTTGCTGTACGTTTATTTCTCTCAAAGATAAAGGATTTGTTATCTTTAGTATCCTTATTTTCTTTTTTCTGAAATATTCCTAAGATATCTTCAGTATTATTCGATGCAACTCTCCATCCCAAATATCCTAAACCTATATATAATAAAATAGATAATAGCACAAAAATTAAATTTCCTACGTAAGGAATGGTTAGTTCGGTTAGGGGGTGGGTCACCAAGGCTGCTATCAAAAATCCTAATATAGCTCCTACAATTCCAACAATCAGCTTGTTTGCCGGGACTTTCTTCAAGTTTTCTTCAAATAGGTTAAAGCCTTCTGAAAATTTACCTGAAAATTTGTCAGTCAGCATATAAAAAACTAATGCTCCCAATAAAGCTGCAGCAATATGAGCAAAAATCTTTACAAAGCCGGCGCCTGGTAAAAAATCCGTGCCGGCATTTATAAGTCTTAAAATCACAATGCCAAGAACAGCTCCGATTATTGAAAGCACTAATCGAATTATTCTTTTCATTTGCTTCTCCTTAGAGCCCTATAGACTCGTCTATCATCGCTTCCGCTTCTTCTTTTTTTAGAGAACCTGCCATCACTAGCTCGCTTGCAAGAATCCTCCTAGACCTGTTTAAAAGTTTCTTTTCTGTAGTAGAAAGTCCCTTATCATTATCAAGGATAGCGAGATTTCTTACCATCTTGGCTATCTCGAAAACATCTCCAGTCTTTAGAATTTCTTGGTTTTGTCTATATCTTACAGTCCAATTGTTACTCATATCACTAGGGTCGTCATCTAGGATTTTAAGCACCTTATCTCCTTCTTCCTTAGTGATAACTTCTCTTATGTTCATCTCATTGATTTTGCTTGTAGGTATTGAAATATCCATATCTCCTATTGGCATCTTTAGGATGAAATAATCCTTCACCTCTCCCAAAAATTCCTTTTTTTCAATTGAGTCTATGGTACCTGCCCCATGCATTGGGTATACGATCTTATCGCCGATTTTAAACATTTTTACCTCCTAGGTCCTCTATTATATTATAACCTATTTGGCCACTTTAGTAAATGTTAGACAAAACAGTATATCACAATTACCTAGCTAATTCAATCTTTTAAGCCATTTTTTATGCTAATTCTCTTATTTAAAATCTCGATTTTCGCATCGGTACTTGAGCCGCCGTATTCTCCATCCAAGGACCATGATACTTCCCTATCAGTCACAACCCTAAAGGACTTGCCTTGGCGCATTATTACCATTTCATTTTCCTTCTTGTTTGTAAGGGCATTTATGATTTTATTAATCTCTGCCATGTTATTTGGCTTTTTAATCATGGTAAGCTCAAATATCCCATCATCAAGACCTACATTATCTCCCAAAATATTTGTAAAGCCACCCACAGAGTAGGAGTTGGTAACCATAAAGTGAACGAATTCTCCTTCGATCTCATCTCCGTCAAACTCCACCTTTACATTATTTGCTTCCATAGTTTGAAATGGTAGTGCCTTTTTTAGTCCTTCAAAAACATAAGCACTCCTGCCGAATATATTTTTGAGGTCTTGATCTGTATTAAAAGATATATCTGATAAGGTGCCAAAGGCTGCCACATAGACAAAATACTTATCGTCAATTTGACCTACATCTATATCCTTGATTTTGTCACTTATTGCAAGCTTACTAGCTTCTTTAATATCTAGAGGAATGTTAAGAGACTTGGCAAAATCATTGGTAGATCCTGTCGGAATATAGGAAAATCTAGGACTAATCCCTGCCTTAACAGCACCAGATATTGCTTCATCAAGGGTTCCATCTCCGCCTGATACTACAATTCTTTCAAACTTATGGCCGATTTCACCTACAATTTTCCTGCAATCGCCACTTTCTTGGGTTGCATATATTGTTACAAGGTATCCATTTTTACTAAAATAGTCCACTATCCAACTTATGTATTCGCCTATGGTCTGCTGACCTGAGTTAGGATTATATACAAATAATAATTCCTTCATTTTTATCTCCTTAGATACAATTAATCTTAAGGATAATCTTACTTTCTTTTAGCTATTTTTAAAGCTTATTCATCTCAATTATTAGTTTATGGCAAAAAAACCTGCTAACAAAAGTCAAGGAGAAAAGTAAAATTAATTTTGCTTTTCT
>JAQEDR010000027.1 GCA_027669155.1 Peptoniphilaceae bacterium AM52-5BH
TTTGATAGGTCCAAGGTGTAAGTGCAGTAATGTATTAAGCTAATGGATACTAATACTTTTACTCTTGACTGGAAATATTTATTGCTATTTAGAAGGTTCAAAAAGTATAGTGGCGATAGCGCTAGGGATACACCTGTTCCCATACCGAACACAGAAGTTAAGCCTAACAACGCCGATGGTACTCGGAGGGCAACCTCCCGGGAGACTAGGAAGCTGCTAAACAATTAAGACTTGGTCGAGAGACTGAGTCTTTTATTGTGTTTAAAAATGAATCATTTATGGAGAAAGTTACACCTGTCACGAAAACCCGTTTGCTAGGCAAACTATTACGCACTATCGTGCTTAGTTTTCGGCATAAACATGCTAGTTAAAGCATGTTTATGTATGACCTGTCACAGAAAACAAGCCCATCCGGCTCATAGAGGATCCTCCACGGAGTTCTTCACCGAAGGTGAAAGCCTTATAACGCCGATGGTACTCGGAAGTAGCCGTCCGCTTACTTTAGGACAAAGCTCCCGGGAGACTCTTAAATCACCTAAATGGTGATTTTATCCTGAAACTTAGCTACGGTAGTAGCGAAGGAGTTTGTGAAACAAACGATTTTCAGTGGAAATCAGCAAACAAGACTTGGCCTAAAGACTGAGTATTTTTCTTTGTAAGAAAATAAAATAGGGAAACGGAACACGTAAGTATTAAAATATCTGTCCCCTTAATTACTTATATAATTTTAGAAGGTATTTGTATTAGCTAAAATACATATAATGATAAATTTTTCAAACAAGCTATAGACAAATCAATAATAAAAGGTATCTTATAACTTGTAAGTTATATTTTGGGATATAGCCAAGTCGGTAAGGCACCAGATTCTGACTCTGGAGAGCGTAGGTTCGAGTCCTACTATCCCAGCCACTTTATGATAATCCGTGTATTATACGGGTTATTTTTTTAGTTATTTATAAACTGGAAGTTTTTTAATCCTTGAGGACTTTTTTCATTAATTTTAACTATTGGATGGATCTTGTGCTAATCAACAAAGAGCTCTGAATAAATATTAGTCAAAAAATCATCGAATCTGCCAAAGAGTCCCTAAGTGATAGAAAAAAATTATATATATTTAGAAGTTAAATAGAAAGTCAAGCGCACAGATCTTGGCTTTTTCAATTAGGATTATGGGAAATTTCATAACAAATTCTAGCTTATAATAAGGATAAAGGAGGGTATAATTATGAATAAGGAAAACAATATCATAATAAATTTACAAAATAAGCTATTTCTATCAATTAACAATTTAATAAAAAGGGAAAAACTTTTGGCAGAATATTTTATAAGCCAGAGAGATTACAAAATGATGGAGAATTTCTACCAAGATTTAATAATCTTAGCTGATGATCTCTGCCAAATACTAGAAAGACCCTATGATTATGAAAACTTAGGAAAATACAATGCTCAAATCATTCAATTTTATAATGAAAAAAATATTGACCTTGATATAGAAAAGCTTAATCGATCAAAAAGGAAAAGCAAGTTAGAGATAATATCAGACGACATCTCTTGGGCCAACAATGGCCAGTGGATTAACTTGACCAATGATTTATATATAATTAGGGAAAATTATGAAATTCAAGCTGCTATTAAGTTAGCCAGCAAAAACTTTCTGGAAGCCAAGAAGATTTATCAAAGACTTATAGGCATAAATGAAGATTTTATTAAATATATATATGATCCTGATGATAGGATTTAAAAATCCAAAAATCTTAGAGACCGGGGTCATATCAATGATCTTCTAGGACATAGTCGAGAAGCAGACGGAAATTTTTCACAGGCCATAAAGATTTTGGAAAATATTGACCAGTAGGATATGGAAATATCTATAAATTATTATTTGGCCAATGCCTACTATGACCATGTGGAATATTTTAAAGATAGGAAAAATTTTGATAAGGCTATAGTTTATGCGAAAAAAGGAGTGGAAATTTGCCAGAAAGATAAGGGAAAATGCTATAAAATAGACTTGAATCCAGTCCTCATAGACCTTTATAATAGCCTTGTAGAAGGATATTTCTTAGATAGTGACCTAGAAATATCAACAAAATTTGCCAGCTTAGCTCTAGATCATGTAAGGAAATTTGACCAAAATTTAGGAAGTAAATTTTCTAAAGAAAAACTAGACAGGGCCTTGTTAAATAGGGCAAGAATTTTAAATAAATAAGAAGGAGCATCAAATGACAACCACAAAAAAAGAAAAAATAAAAATATTTATATCTTACGGCCACAAGGAATCTAAAATTTTCAAAAAAGTAGTAGCCTACCTCAGAGAAAAGGGATACGAAGTTTGGTTTGATGAGTCATCCATAAAAGGAACAGATGATTGGCGCCAAGAAATAGTAGAAGGCATAAGAGAAAGCCAAACAGTAATAGCAGGCCTTTCCCATGACTTCTTGAAAGAGGGTGGAGTCTGCTCAGAAGAAATGGGCATAGCCCTCGCCATAAAAAGCAATAGGATATTCACAATATATCTAGATAAGAAAGAAGACCTAGAAAAAATACCATCAACCATGACAAGGAGCCAATATATAAACTTAAGCGATTGGAAAGAGTATATAGACGATGACCAAGCTTTTGACCATTGGTTTAAGAAAGAATTTCAACCAATCATAGACAGGATAGAATCCAAAGACAACAAAGAATTCTCCGGTCACATAAATAGACTCAGACATGCCCTAAGAATACCAGAAATAGGATCCAACAAAGTAAACTCCTACCTAATAAAAAAATACACAAAAAGGCCATGGATAGATGAAAAGCTTGAAAAGTGGAGAGCTAATCCCCAGGGCGAAAAAATAGCAGTAATTTATGGCAAGCAAGGCACAGGCAAGTCCCACTACGCCGCAATTAAATGCCACACCGACTACCATGTAGCAGCAAACTTCTTCTGTGAATACAACAAAGAAAACTTCTCCACCAACAAAAGCCTAATAAGAGATTTAGCCTTCCAACTAGCTTGCCAAATCCCAGATTACAGGACAGCCCTCTTATATCAACTAGAATCCATAGCCATAACCAATAAAAAAATAAATAAATTTGGCTTTGAAGAGATAGTAGATGACGGTCAAATCCACATAAGAGAAGACTACAGCGAAGATGAGGAATTTGACAACCTCATAGTAAGGCCCCTCTCAATATCCATAGATGGAAAAATGGAAACCCACTTAATCTTGATAGACGCCCTAGACGAAGCAGGCAAGGAAGAAAGATCAAGATTAATCGACATAATTGTAAACCACCTAGACAGGCTACCAAGATGGATAAGAATCTTAATCCTAACAAGACCAGAAGCAGACATAAAACCATACCTAGAAGATGCCCTAGAAATAGACCTAGACAAAGAAAGCAACAAGAAAGATATAAAGGTATTTCTAGAAACAAGTTTCGAAAACAAAACCTACCCAAACAAGGATGAAATAATAAATACAATAGTAGAAAAAAGCCAAGGCACCTTCCTCTATGCAGAACTAGTAGTAAAAGAAATATTAGGAAGAAGCTTATCCATAGAGGACATAGACAAACTTCCAAAGGGCCTAGCCAGGTATTTTTCATCTTGGTTTAAGAGAATATATCCAATAGAAAAAATCGAAAGCCTCTACAAAGAAAAAGACAGAAAAGCCCTAGCCATGATCCTAGCAAGCCCAGGGGCCCTACCAAAAGAAGAACTAAACAACCTCCTAGGCTGGGATCATAGTAAGACTTACGACTTCATAAAAAAACTAGAGAACTACCTAAGCAAAAAAGAAGACATAGAAGGCAAAGAGACAATAGAGATAGCCCACAAATACATGGCAGACTGGCTGTTATCAGACCTAGCAGGAGACTACAGAGTCTACAAAGAAGATGGCCTAGCATATATCTATAAAGGTATAGAAGAAATCTATATGCTAGACAAAGAAATAGATAGCCTCACAAGATACGAAAAACTAAACCTAATAGATGCCTTAAAAAACCAAAGGGGGAAAAAGGCACTGAAGGATTTCTTGAGGAATGATGTAGCTAAAGATAAAATGTTAGACTTTGCTTATGAAGAAAAAGAATATTTTAGAGTAGAATCTGCGTCAAAACTATTTGAGGACATGATAGGACTGTATAAGGATGATGAGAATATATTATATTATTCATCAGCTTCTAATTACTATAACAACCTTTTAAATGAAATAGGCAAGGAAGAAAAGTCTATTGAAATTCTTAAAAATGTTATAGAAAATTTAGAGAAACTTTCATCAATGAGAGATGATATAGCCTATAAAGAAGAACTTGATGTTTCATATAGCAACCTAGGAACCCTGTATCATTCAATGCAAAATTATGATGAAGCAGAAATCTATTATAAAAAATCGATAGATCTAAATGAAGAACTAATAAAATATAGCAACTCTTTTGATACATCATTTCTAGCGAGCTCCTATACCAATTTAGGATACTTATATGTATCAATGCAAAGATATGAAGAGTCAGAAATTTATCATAAAAAATCAATAGACCTTAGAGAAAATTTAAGACAATCTCACAATTCTCTGGATGATATATCAGATTTAGCAGGTTCCTATCACAACCTAGGATATTTATATGAATCAATGCAAAGATATAAAGAGTCAGAAATTTATTATAAAAAATCTATGGGACTTAGAGAAACTCTCAGGGAATCTCGCAACTCTTTTACAGATATATCCAATTTGGCAGGCTCATACAACAATCTAGGAACCTTATATTACTCAATGCAAAGGCGTGAAGACTCAGAAATCTATCAAAAAAAAGCGATAAATTTACACGAAGAACTCAAAAAATATCGTAACTCTCTAAATGATATATCCGACCTAGCAAGGTCCTATAACAACCTGGGAAACTTATATCAATCAATGCAAAAATATGAAGACTCAGAAATCTATCATAGAAAAGCGATAGCTTTATATGAAGAACTCAAAAAATCTCGTAATTCTCTAAAAGATATATCCGATCTTGCAATTTCTTATATTAGATTAGGTTCCTTGTATAAATTAATTCAAAATTATGAAGAAGCTGAAAGTCATTATAAAAAAGCAGTAGCTTTATATGAAGAGCTAAAAAAATCTCGTAATTCCATAAAAGATAAATCAGGTCTGGCAACTTCCTATAACAACATAGGAACTTTATATTACTCAATACAAAGGCATGAAGACTCAGAAATATATTTTAAAAAAGCAATAGAATTATACGAGGAACTCAAAAAATCTCGAAACTCTTTAGATGATATATCAGACCTAGCAAAATCCTATGACAATCAAGGAATCTTATATTACTCAATACAAAGGCATGAAGAGTCAGAAATTTATCTTAAAAAAGCAATAGAATTATACGAGGAACTCAAAGAATCTCGAAACTCTTTAACTGATATATCGAACCTCTCAAGGGTCTATAATAACCTAGGAGTCCAATATTATTTAATGCAAAGGTACGAGGAATCAGAAAATTATTATAAGAAAGCAATAGAATTATACGAGGAACTCAAAGAATCTCGAAATTCTTTAACTAATTTATTAGACCTATCAATGTCCTATGACAACTTAGGTAACTTATATTATTCAATGCAAAGATATGAAGAGTCAGAAATTTATCTTAAAAAAGCAGTAAATCTTAGAGAAAATCTTATAGAATCTCACAATTCTCTGGATGATATATCAGACCTAGTAAACTCATATAATAATCTAGGATATTTATATGAATCAATGCAAAGGAATGAAGAATCAGAGTTATATTATAAAAAAGCTGAAAATTTGCGAAAAAGCCTAAAAAATCAGAATCAGTCGGGTAAAATTTACGAAATTATAGTGAGAAAAAAATGACAGATAAAACAAATCAAAAAATAAAAATCTTCATCTCCTATGGTCGTACCGAATCAGAAATCTTCAAAAAAATAGTATCCTACCTAGAAAGCAAAGGCTATGAAGTATGGTTCGACCAAACAAAGATAAAAGGAACAGACGATTGGAGAGAAAACATAATCAAAGGCATAAGAGAAAGCCAAACAGTAATAGCAGGACTCTCAGAACATTTCCTCAGAAAGGGTGGAGTATGCTCAGAAGAAATGGGCATAGCCCTCGCCATAAAAAGCAACAGAATCTACACAATCTACCTAGAAAAAAAAGAAGACTTAGAAAAAATCCCATCAAGTCTAACCAGACGCCAATGGGTAGACCTAAGCGACTGGGAAAAATACAAAGAAAACGAAAAAGACCTAGACAAATGGTTAGAAAAAGAAATCCAACCAATCATAAAAGCCATAGAAAGTAAAGACAACAAAGAATTCTCAGGCCAAATCAACACCATAAGACGTGCCCTAAAAATCCCAGAAATAGGATCCACCAAAGCCAACTCCTACCTAATAAAAAAATACACCCCAAGAGACAACCTAGACCAAAAAGTAAACGAATGGATAAAAGAAAAAAACGGCAAAAAAATAGCAGTAGTTTATGGTAAGCCGGCCACAGGCAAATCCCACTACGCCGCAGAAAAATGCCACACTGACTACCATATAGCAGCAAGCTTCTTCTGCGAATACAACAAAGAAAACTTCTCCACCAGCAAAAGCCTAATAAGAGATTTAGCCTTCCAACTAGCCTGCCAAATCCCAGACTACAGGACAGCCCTACTCCACCAACTAGAATCCATAGCCATAACCAAGAAAAAAATAAACCAAATGGGCTTTGAAGAGACAGTAGACGATGGCCAAATCCACATAAGAGAATACTACAAAGAAGCAGAAGAATTCGAAATCCTAATAGCAAGTCCCCTATCCATATGCATAGACGGCGACATGGAAAACAAAATAATCCTAATAGACGCCCTAGACGAAGCAGACAAAGTAGAAAGAAACAAACTACTAGACATAATAAAAACCCACCTAAATAGGCTCCCAAGATGGATAAAAATCCTAATACTCACCAGAACAGAAACCGACATAAAATCCTATCTAGATGACATCCATGAAATAAACTTAGACACAGAAGAAAACAAAAAAGACATCAAAACCTACCTAGAAGAAACATTTGAAAAAGAAACCTACCCAAACAAAAAAGAAATCATAGAAACAATAATAGAAAAAAGCCAAGGTACCTTCCTCTATGCAGAGCTAGTAGCAAAAGAAATCCTAGAAAAAACCATGGACAAAGAAAGCCTAGACAAACTCCCAACAGGCCTATCAAGCTACTTTCTAAACTGATTCAGCCGAATCTACCCAATAGAAAAAATCGACGAAGTCTACAAAGAAAAAGACAGAAAAGCCCTAGCCATGATCCTAGCAAGCCCAGGAGCCCTACCAAGAGAAGAACTAAATAATCTCTTAGGCTGGGACCATAGCCAAACAAATGACTTCATAAAAAAACTAGAAAACTACCTAAGCAAAAAAGAAGACCTAAAAGGCAATCAAACAATAGAAATAGCCCACAAATACATGGCAGACTGGCTCTTATCAGACCAAGCATCAGACTACAAAGTCTACAAAGAAGACGGCCTCTCATACATCTACAAAGGCATAGAAGAACTCTACACCCTATATAAAGAAATAGATAGTCTCACAAGATACGAAAAACTAAACCTAATAGACGCCTTAAAAAATCAAAGAGGGCAAAAGGCATTAAAGGACTTCCTAAACAACAAAGAAGCAAAAGATAAGTTGTTGAAATTAGCAGATAAAGAGTCAGAATATTTTAGGGTTGAATCAGCAACAAAACTGTATGAGGATATGATGGGAATCTATAAAGATGATGAGGAGAATATATTATATTATGCATTAGTAGTTGATAATTATAGCAATCTTTTGGAAAGTATTGGCAAAGAATATATATCTACAGAAATTATTAAAGAAGTTATAGAAAAATTAAAAGCTCTACTATTAATAAGAGAAAATACAACCTTTAAAGAAAAACTAGCTTATTTTTATAATAAACTAGGATACTTATATAATTTGATTCAGATAAACGAGGAAGCAGAAAGTTATTTAAAAAAATCAATAACTTTATTAGAAAATCTTAAGGAATCTCACAACTGTCTAAGTGATATATCAGACTTAGCAATTTCATATAACAATCTAGGATATCTATATAAATTAATGCAGAATTATGAAGAATCAGAAATTTATCATAAAAAAGCGATAGACCTTAGAGAAAATCTCACAGAAGCTCGTAATTCTCAAAGAGATATATCTAACCTAGCTATGTCCTATAACAACTTAGGTTCCTTATATCAATCAATGCAAAGATATGAGGAGTCAGAGAGTCATCATAAAAAAGCGATAGTCTTATATGAAGACCTCAAAGAATCACGTAATACTCTAAATGATATATCTGATCTAGCATGGTCCTATGACAGTCTAGGAATCCTATATTTTTCAATACAAAGGCATGAAGACTCAGAAATCTATCATAGAAAAGCGTTAACTTTATATGAAGATCTCAAAGAAACACGCAAATCTCTAAATGATATATCCGATTTAGCAAGGTCTTACAACAATCTAGCAACCTTATATGAATCAATTCAAAGATATGAGGAGTCAGAGAGCCATCATAAAAAAGCGATAGCTTTATATGAGGAACTTAAAAAATCTCGTAACTCTCTAAATGATATATCTAACCTAGCGATGTCCTATAACAACTTAGGAGCCTTATATGATTCGATGCGAAGGCATGAAAAAGCAGAAAGCTACTATAAAAAATCTATAGACCTAAGAGAAAAACTCAAAAAAACTCGTAATTCACTAACAGATATATCAGACTTAGCAATTTCCTATAATAATCTAGGAACTCTGTATGGATATATGCATAACTATGAAGAAGCAGAAGTCTATTATAAAAAATCTATAGACCTAAGAGAAAAACTTCAAAAAACCCACAATTCTCTAATTGATATATCATACCTAGCAAGGTCCTATAAAAGCCTAGGATATTTATATAAATCAATGCAAAAGTATGGGGAATCAGAAACTTATTTAAAGAAATACATAGAGCTTAAAAAAAATCTAAAAGATTCACATAATTCTATAATAGATATGTTAGAGCTCGCAAGTAGCTATGACAGCCTTGGAAGCTTATATGAATCAATGCAAAGATATGAAGAAGCAGAAATATATATTAAAAAATCAATATATTTATATGAAGAAGTAAAAAAATCTCGCAATTCTTTTAATTATATATCAGACTTAGCAAGATCCTATAACAACCTTGGAGCCTTATATTATTCAATACAAAATTATAAAGATTCAGAAAGCTACTATAAAAAAGCGATAAACTTAAGAGAAAATCTTAAAGAATCACGTAATTCTGTAACTGATGTATCAGATTTAGTAGATTCCTATTATAAGTTAGGAAGCCTATATAAGTCAATACAGAGGTATGATGATGCAGAATTCTATTGTAAAGAAGCTATAAGTATGGCGGAAAATATTCTTAACAATACTAAGTCATATGAAGATAAAAATAATATAGTAAATTCTAGTGTTGTATTATCAGATGTATACTTAGGGGAAAACAAGCTTTGTCAAGCAAGGAAATTTATGGAAAAGGCTCTCATGTATCAAAAAAATTTAGTTGAGGTGAGCAAGGGTTTTGAAGAAAAAGAATATTTAGCAAACATTTATATGATTTTAGGTTTATTGTATTTTTCTTCAAATGGGAAAAAAGCTGAAAAATATTTTTTAGAAGCCAAGGAGATTTTAGAAGATTTATATAGTAAGTCAGCTGATGGAGAAATTCTTGAAAAATTAATTGAAGTGTATAATAACCTTTCAGATTATTATAAGTCTAGAGGAAAGTATAAAAAAGCAGAGGACTACAAGAAAAAGTCAGAAGACTTATTAAATCCTGATAGTAAAGTCAAGGGTGATTTTAATATTTTGGATGTAAAAGATCTTAAAGATCTATTATAATTATCAAATAGAAAACAATATAAAACCAAAAAACTGCCACAAATAAGTAGGTATTATTCTTGATACTTACTTATTTGTGGCAGTTTTTTTGTGTCTAGGAATATAGGAAAAATTGTTAATTTTTGTGGTCTATAATTTTATTAGAAAGTTAGGGAGGAGAAAGGAGGCTCGGATCCTGGGGGATTTAAATATATAGAAATTTTCTTCAAAAATATGGTTTGGAAAGGTGAAGAAAATCAAATTCCCTGGGATTTTTTTAATTATTACTTTCATTTTTATTATAAGGTCTAGGTTTTAAATGTCATAGAAAAGAATCTAGGAATATTGGAAAAATTGGTAAATTTTATCCTTTATAATTTTATTAGAAAGTTAGTAAGAGAAAGGAGGCTCGGATCCTAGGGGATTTAAATATTTGTAAATTTTCTTCAAAAATATGGGCTTGAAAGGTGAAGAAAATCAAATCCCACAGGATTTTTTAAATTATTAATTTCATTTTTATTATTAGCTTTAGTTTAGAAAGATTAGAGAAAATAATCTAGGATTTTAGGAAAAATTAGTTAATTTTATCTTTTATAATGATGATAGGTTGAAAATGTTTGAGCAAATAAACTGGGATTGTGGGAAGTCATTAATTTCCCTAATCTACAATAATTTTAAAGGAGTTAAGATGGATAATAAATTAGCCTTAGAAAAAAGTTTCACAAAGAGATTGGTGGAGGATTTTTCTTATTCAGAAGCCTATGCAGATAAGCTTAAAAATGAGCTTATGAAAGATATGCCTGAAGAGCTTTTTGAAAATATTGACCAGTGGTCAAATAGAAGGCCCCTTATAGATGTCAAGGTCTATGGGGTTTCTATCTTGGATTTGTATAAAAAATGGGGAGGAGAGAACTTTCTCCTTGCTATTAATATCCTATCGACCTATGCCAATGACCCCTCTCACAATTATGGTCACCTTGAATTAAGGATGCTCTAATGAATCATCTTACAAGACCTCAAACCATCTACCAGGGCTGGGACATAGATAGGATTAAGGGACTTTTTGCAAGGGAGAATTGGATAGGTCTTAATCTTGACCAGAGGAAGGACCTTCTCCAAGAATATGCAAATATCAGGACGGAAAAGATGGGCATGGATTTTTATCCTAGCCTCCACCTGGATGAAATGGATGAGGGAGTCGGAGGCTCTTACCTTGATGGGAAAATCCATATGAATATCAATGAAGTAGCAAATGACTTTAGGAGTACCCTTACCATCACAGGTCAGATGGAAAATACCGAAATCAAGCACTCAAATTTTGAGGCCTTTGAGACAATCTGCCACGAGCACCAACACGCCTACCAAGATTTTGTTATGAGAAATAAAATCGACACAGATGGCCAGTTTCTTGAGGATATGAGCGTCAATGATGGGATAGCCATGGCTAAGGATTATCCTTATAGGATTTCAAGCCTTTACATATTAGCTGATGCAAATCCTCTGGTCTATAGGCTCCAGCCTTGTGAAAATGACGCCTATGTCAAATCAGAGATGGAAACTTATAGGCTGATTGAGGAACTTGAGGATAGGATAGACCTACAAAGCCCAGCAAATAGGGAATCAATCGAGTCTTACCAAAAAATGAGGTCCATAAATGGCCAAGAGGTCATCAGAAATAGGGCAAGCCTTATCTATGGGGTGGAAAATCCAAGCCAGGTCATTAAGGAAAGCTTGGAATCCATCAGGGCTGGGAATATAAATAAGGTTCCTAGCTCACCCTTAGAAAGGGACGTCCTAGATTCTAGTTTGAGGACCCTAGAGCTTTCAAATAGGAATGAAAACAAGTTAGAAGACAATATCGAAGTAAATAAAGATATCAAATGGGGGTTATCATTATGAGAAAAACTATAATTTGTGGCAAGGAAATTAAGGATAAGTTTGAGAAAAACCAAGTCTTTGACTTGGACCTATCCTTGGGATCTGGCCAATTTGGTTTGACCTTTGACCAGATTTCCAAACATCTGATGTTTTTGGGCTCTCCTGGCACAGGCAAGACCAATGCCATCAATATACTAATTGATGAGCTTTTGAGGAAAAAATCCGTCCAAGACTCTCTTTTTATCTTTGATTCTAAGGGAGATTTCTACAGGCAGTTTGGCCATAGGCCTTGCAAGAAACTTGTGATTTCTAACCAGTATCCAAATTCAGCCTGCTGGAATATCTTTGGGGAAATCATGGATTTTGACCAAAACACAGTCTATTATGACAAGAAAAACGAAATATTTGCCAGGGAAATAGCCAAGATGCTCTTTGCTGACAAGGAATCTGACCACCAGCCATTTTTCCACAATGCAGCAAGTGACATCACCTCAAAGGTTATCTTATATTTTCTCCGCCAGGCGAAAAATATGGGTGATACTTCTATGCTAAATAATTATTTTCTGGCAAATTTCCTAAAAACAGCCTCTAAAGAAGACCTACTAGGGATTTTGGCCAGCAAGGAAAATCCTGATTTTAAGGGAGCCATAGAATATATAAATTCTGCTGATGGTCAAAGTCAAGGAGTTCTTTCCTTTATAAAGGAAATGGCAGCAGATCTTTTGGTAGGAGTTTTTGGCGGTTATGAAGAATGCCAGGCTAGGGAAAACCAATTTTCCGTAAGGAAGCTTGTTAAAAACCAAGCCTATGATGTGGTTTTTATAGACTATGACATAAGTGCATCCAAGGCCCAGGCCCCAATATATAAGGTCATTGTCGACCTCCTCCTCAAATTTTCTATGAGCGGGAGGGAAGATTTCAGAAACAAGGTCTACCTTATCCTTGATGAGATATCCCTTTTGCCAAAGTTATCTTACCTAAGCGATGGCCTTACCTTTGGTAGGTCGAGGGGCCTTAGGCTAATAGCTGGCATTCAGAGCGTGGACCTAATCTATGACACCTACGGGAGTCATTTGGGCAATGTCATAATTTCAAACTTTATGAACATAGTTGCCTTCTACTTATCGGATGCGGTCAGTAGAGACTTTGTTAGCAAATATTTTGGCCTAGCCTACCTTGATTATAGCTTCTCACCAGGCAATAGACATGCCAATTCCCAAAGGGAGGGCTATGTGGTAGAAGATTGGGACCAAATGAATTTGGAAATGGGCCAGGCCTTTGTTAAAGTGGCAGGCACAAATCCAATAAGATACAAGTTTAGGCTTTATAAGGAGGACTAGATGTTTTATAAGGCAAGTATAGAAAGAGAATGCGATAGGCTAAACGAACTTAGGAATGTTTCCTACAGGGACTTTGACCTAGAAGATTTGGCAGGCCACATGAAGGCCGATATTTTGATAAGCGGGGCTGATGCAAGTATTAGGAATAATATTGTAGCGAGGCTTCTTTATTATTATTCCTACTCAGATCCTTGCCAGAGCCTAGTTTTGACCAAAAACAAGGCCCTAGTTGGATATCTTTCCTCAAAGGAAAATATAGGCAGGGACGGCCTTATAATAAGTGGTTTTTTAAAGAAAAACTACGGGGTCTTTACAGACTTCAACAAGTTTGAATTTGTAGACCTAATCAAGGATATCTTCGCCCTAGAAAAAATTGACGAGATAGACTATAGGAACTACCTATCAGCCCTAACGAGCCTCTTATTTTATGAGAAAGAGTCAACAAGTCTGTATGATTTTTTAGACCTTAGCCAAAAAAATCCAAGAGATTTAGCAAGCCTTGCTGAAAATATGAATCTAGCTAGGGATATAGTTTATGACTTGGAGGAAAATTCGAGGGCAGCAAGGCCAATCAGGATTTTAGCAGAATTGCTCCAAGAAGTCTTCAAAAACCTAAGCACCAAGGATAAGAACTCCTATATTTCCTATACCAATCCGACCTATAAGGATATAGTAAAGGTTTTTGATATGAATTCCTACAGGCCTGACATCCTAAAATTATATCTGACCTATCTCATAGAAAAAATATCCAAGGAAGATAGGCTAAGGCTGGTCATAGATGATATGGACTTTGCAAAAGAGGATAGGCTTTTAGATTTGATAAAAAAACTCAAGCTTGATGATGGGGTCCAGGTAATAGTTTCAAGCAAAAATGCCCTCAATATCTTTAATGGGGATAAGGGTCAGCTTGGAGATTTTTCCAATATGATAATTCTTCCTCACACCTCGGCTGAAGTTGATGAGAATATTACATCTATTTTTGGGGAATATACTCATTTTTCAGCGCTTGAGTCAAGATCTAAATCAAAGGGGATGTTTTTTCAAAGGGGAAATTCCAACAACTATTCCATGACAGAAAAAAAGATCCTTAGGATAAGCTCGGATGACTTACAAATGGCGGAAGCTGGATCTGGCCAGGCAGCCATCAAGTTTGAAAGGACGCCAGTAATATTTTTGTCAAGCCTTGATGGCTTGGCCCCTAGGAGGAGTATTGAAAAGGATGAAAATAGATGGATTTTATGAAGGTCAAGACCTAAAAACCTTACCTATTAAAAAAGATATCAAGGTAAGAGTTAAGGAAAAAAAGGTAAAAAAATCAAGGCCCTTGCCTTGGAAATACATTTTTCCTTGCCTAAGCCTGGGAATCATCTACCTTGTGGTCATAAATTTTGACGCAATAAGTAGCTTTATAGTGGAGAAAATCTTGGGATTGGGAATTTTCTTTATCCTAATCTTATTTATTATCCTAGGTCTTATCAGAAAAATATTTTTAGGAAACCTAAATAGCCTATTTTTCATGTATTTATTCTCAAGGAGGGATAAGGATGAATGAATTTAAATATTATTTATCACGCTACAGCAAGGTCTTTTTCTACCTGGGAATCTTTCTAATCCTAGCTAGCCTCATCTACAGGTGGGCAGATATAAGGGCCTTTATAGATGGCCTTATTAGCTTTATTTGGCTAATATTTATGAATATCACCCTATTTATCGTAATTATAGCGAGCATTTGGGGAATAATAAAATCAATTTTTAGGAGGTAAAAATGATTAAAGTTAGAAAAAAACCGGGCCTAGTTATGGCCTTTAGCTTGGGAAGTGAAAATCCCTTTGAAGATTATTTTATAGATCTGGGCAAGCTTAGAAAAAATAAGGACTCCTATGAGGTTTTTAGCAAGGAGACCAGGGGAGGTAGGGGTCAAAAAGCTGACATAGGTGACTTTATAAAGATAGATAAGCAAGAAGATATCTATCCAGTTAAGGCCTGGGATTTTGAAAAAAATCATAAAATAATTTCTGCTAATATATACTTAGAAGCCAGCAAGGTCCGCAAAGCCTTTAGAGCCAGTGACTTGGATGGGGAAATAATTTCTTATCTGATGAATAAGGGATTTTTACAAATTCTAGGAGATCCTGACCAATATTATATGGCAAGGGTAGGATCTGGCCTAGTCTATGGACGAAAGGATGACTATCTTTTGATTTATTCTGAGGATATGGAGGGGACTTGCAAGTATGACTTCAATTTTGTTGACAAAGAAGTTTTTGAAAAAACTTATGAAGTTCTTTACTAAGGAGGGAATTTATGAACACTACTTTACCATTACAATCATCATTTAAATGGAGGGGCAGAAAATTTGGCGATGGCAAGTCAAAAAGAAAGGCCCAAAAAGAGAAGATAAGCCAAGAAGCTGGCTTGCCAAAAGATTATATAAAAAAGGCGAAAAAACGCACTTTGAAAATTCCTTTTGCTTATAACAAGTTTTTCATCTTCCTCAAGGCTAAGTTTGACAAGATTTTTAAACTTGTTTGTATCAGGGATGGCAAGGTCAATTCTAAATACATAGATAGAATTAACAAGTTTTATAATGGTAGGGCTTCCGACCTATATAAGCTTAACTATCAGATTTTGGCCCGTAGTCTAGAGATAAATACTAGATATTATAGCGATATCAGTATGAATAATAGCCTGATAGACTATGAAAAAAATATTAATATTCGCCCTGAATACCTAAAAGAATCTAGGTTCGTAAGAAAAAAGGGAGAGTATTTATCTTACCTAAAAAGATCCAACAAAACTAATGAAAATCTAATAACAGACACTAATAAGTTTGTTTATTACATGATGGAAAACGACCAATACCTCCTAGGTCAGCTTAGGAGCAAGCTTGATGAGAAAATCAGGCTCTATATCGATTGGGCTAAGCTTGCCAATAAAGCAGGCTTAGAATCCTATGTTATAGAAAAACCAAGCTTGATAGGAAAATATAACTATCATTACAACAAGCAATTAAATCTCGGCCAGGTAAATGACATCAAGGAATCTGATGCCTCCTTGCTAGATATAGTAGCCAGCCTAGATTTTGATTAAAAATTTGGGAATACGAGAAAAATCTCCTTCAAATATGGCTTATGATTGGATTATAGAAAAGATAGGGGCTAGTTTAGACTTGTCTTTGCTATAAAAATCTTAGTCAAAGAATTTTGGGAAGATGGGAAAAATCTCCCTCAAATATGGCTTATGATTGGATTGTAGAAGAGATAAGGGATTTTCATACTTATCTTAATAGAAAAAATATTTTATTCATTAGGAGGAATAAATATGAAAAAAATATTAGTTAATCTAGCACTTGTTATGGTATTGATCTTCGTTTCTGCTTGCGGAATAGTTGGAGGTCAAGAAGCAGAAAAGGAAAATGTCCAAATTCTTTTGGGCATAAGGAATAATTCCAAGTCTCCTGACCTAAAGAAAGCAGAAGAGGAAATCAAGGGAGCCTTAAAAAGCCAGGGGAATTTGGGCCTAACCCTTATTGATGGGTCACCAAAGCTTGTAAAAAGCGTTGACAGTCCAAAACTTGATGCCATGCTTACTCCATCAAAGAAGCAATTTATTCTCAATACCCAGTTTGAGGAGATTAATGGCTTTATTAAAGAATTAAGACCTCAGGCACCTGAGTGTGATATTCTAAAGGCCATAAGTATATCAGCAGATAATCTTGCTGATAAGAATGGGATCAAAAGTCTGGTTATAATGGATAGTGGCTTATCAACCACAGGTCTACTAGACTTTAGGTCAGCTGATGTGGCAAGCCTTAGGATAGATGATATCATAAGGGCCCTTCAAAGCAAAAAGGCCATCCCAAATCTAGAGGGAGTAGATGTTTCCTGGTATGGAATGGGTCAAACTACTGACCCTCAGATAGAGCCTTCTAGTGAATATAAGTATGTCCTAGAAGAACTCTGGACAGCTATACTCAAGGAAGCTGGGGCAAAAAGTGTCCACATAGCCAGGGAAAGCATAGAGGATGTTGAGGCTGATAGGTCTGATTATCCTCCAGTAAGTCCAGTAGACTGTAAGCTAGAAGAAAGCGTCATAGCTTCTTTAGACGAGCCTATGGTCTTTGGCCAGGAAAAGATCGAGTTCAAGTCAGATAGCGCCGAGCTTTTGACTGACAAAAAGGATGTGGAAGCCAGGCTAAAACCTATAGTGGATTTTATGAATGAGAATTCTCATGAGAAAATCCTCTTAGCAGGCACAACAGCTAAATATGGTAGTCAAAAATCTTGCGAAGACTTATCTTTCAAAAGATGCGAGACCATAAAAACCATCTTGGTCAAGATGGGAATAGAAGAGGACAGGATTGTGCTTTTGGGACTAGGTTTTGAAAATCCCTTCTACCAAAATGACCTAAAGGAAGATGGGAGTCAGGATGAAGCTTTGGCAGTTAAAAACAGGACTGTTATAGTCATGTCTTTAAATAGCCAAATAGCCAAGGACTTGCTTGGAAAAAGGAGCTAAGATGATAAGGGTATATACAGGTCTGGTTGAGACCAACAAGGCTGATAAGAAAATCATCAAGAAAAGATTAGTCAAATCCAAATGGCGTTTGATGAAAAAAGGCTTTATTGATGAGAAGAATAATATGATTATCCTAGATAAGGATGGTCAATTAAGCTCAAACTTCATTGAAAGGGAATATTTCAAGCTGGAAAATAACCTAGCCAACTTTTACCTCAAATACAATGAGTATTATGTGAGTCAAAGCAAGGATAGATTTGGTTATAAGACCCTGCTTGATGACCTTAGGGTGAATTTTGATAGGGTTGATACAAAAAACCTCCCTACCACAGCCAGGAGGAAAAACCAAGCTAGGATCCTTGATAACAAGGAAGGCCTCAAAAGATATTACGATGTCAAAAGGGAAATCTTGACTATAGATTGCCATACAAATGTGATTGTCCAAAACTTTCACTTAAATATAATGGCAGCAAAGTATCTTTTTGAAGAAAATATGTCAGCCTACCTTCAAGGAGCATACCTGGCAAATAAGAAAAAAATTTACGAGGATGAATACCAAGTAAATATCAAAAAGGTATTTGAAGATATCAGAAGAAATTATTCTGGTAAATATTTAGAGGAGGAAATAGATGGCTAAAAAAGGCCTTAGGACCAACCAATTTAACGAGGACTTGCTAGATGATTACAGCTTGGATATAAACTTTTCCTATCCGAGTAGGGAAGATGCAAAGGCAGCCCTCTTGCCAAAGATTAATGAGTTTTTAAACCAGGATAATACCCTTGATAAAGACTCTGAAGCAGACTTCTTATTGGGAGAAATCAGGGACTTTATAGATGAAAATATAAAGTACCTAAGCAAACAAAAGTCTGATATGGCCTTAACCCTTAAGAAGACCAATATAAAGAATGATAGGGCTATAGAAAGGTGCCAGGGAGAGCTAGATCAAATAGCCATAGAAATCCTGACCTTACAGAACAAAAAAACCGAGTCATTCTTTACTAAGATCAAGGCATGGTTTAAGTCATGGTTTGGTAAATAAGCCAAAGGAGGATCTTATGGCAGTTAATAAAGCTTGTTTTCAAAAATCCTTAATTTACAAAATTTATGGTAAATATGGATAGGAAAAATAAGTTGCTAATAGGTGAAATGTTGCAAGAAAAATCAAAATAAAAATCCTAGGAGGGATATATATATATGTTAAAATTATTTGAAAAATTCACAAAACAAGTCGATTCTAATAGAAAAAACAGGAAGATGCCTACACCTATATTTAAAGACAAGATTGCAGGGATAATTGTCATAGCATGTATGGCAGCAGACTTCGCCGCAGTCTACGGACCTATAGACAGTCTATTTACCCAAAATATGGTAGTCACTGCAATCTTGTCATTGGTGGCTGTCCTTGGTCTAGACCTTTCGCCTAGTCTCATAGCTGGGATGAAGTCAAGGGGAGAATTCAATCCTTTTAATTTCATACTTCTCTCAGCAGCCTTTGGCCTATCCTTGTACGCCGTCATAAGGCTCAGGAAGGCAAATATTTACAACGATTTTGCTAATACTGGGGCCCTTGGCCTAGAAGCCATAAAGGGAAGTGACCTGGATATAAGTCCTCTACAAGAGGCAGGAAGCGACTTTGTAAGTATCATGCCTATCGTGACTTCAATCTTATCATACTTTGTAAATTATGATAATGATTACTTCGATGATCAGATAGGCCATCTAGCTAGCCAAGAAAACACCATGGAAGATTACATGGATAAGTTTAATATAAACTCTGAAATCTACGATGGTTTAGAGGAAAAATTAGAAGATAAATATCAAGAAGCCCTTTCTGATATTATGTCATATGATTTGACCCTCCTAGACTTCTGTAAGAGTAGGCTAGCCTTAGCTTGCAATGATCCAGATACTACTACTAGGCTTTTGGAATATTTCGACAAGGAGATAGACCAAATTAAAAGCCAGCATGAAGGACTGGATTATAGTGAGCTTGCTTGAAAGAAAAGGCTTCCAATTCATTCGCTTTTATCATATAATATAAGAAAGTGAAGGCAAGAACTTATATTATAAGGAGTAGATATGGATCAAACACCTAGAGATAAAAGCAATAATATGATGTATTCCTTTGGCTACACAGCCTTGGTAAATAAGGATAATGAAGATTGGATAAATAAATTTACCAATGAATTATTTGAAATTGAGGATTCGTTTTCCAATCTTCTCCTCCCTTATGAAGACCAAAGGCAGATAGAAATCAAAAGCAAACCTCCATTTTATAAGTATATAATAAACTACTTAATGTGGAAGTATCAAGATAAGTTAGGAATTGATAAGAAGGATATAGAGGCAAAGGCCAGCGAGATTTTTTCTGCTATAGAAAATGGCAAAAAAAATGATTTGCTAGAAAGCTTAGCTGACTATGTTTATGAAGATTTTTGCGAAAATGGACTTTCCAACAAGGACCAGGACAATTTTGATAAGCTAGACTTTGCCAGGACTAAGAAGGATGACCAGCTAAAACCAATAAATGCTAGTGCCTATGTCAGATCTGGCATCAAAAAAGATATCCTAATCACAACAAACCCTCAAAGAAAAAAGATATTGATCTTATCCTTTGGTCTAAATATGGATCTAGATACTACCAATGTTTTTCTTAAAAAAGTATTGGGAGAGGAAGGGCTCAATTTTTGGGATGAAGAAGAATTTTTAATCTATATCTGCAAAAAATTCTACGATGGTAGGGTCGATGAATATATCAAGCTAAAAGAAATATATAACAAGGTAGAGGCCCAGCCGATTTTAAGCCAGGACTTGGTAGATAAGGAAAAAACCCAAGAGATTCTGGATATATTTAGGGAATTTATAGAAAAATCCAGAGACGATGACTTTCTAAATATAGAAAAAATCCTAGGAGCCTATAAATATATAAGTCAAAACAAAACAAGACAGAGAACTATAGAAGAGAGATTTTCCAGGTCCTATAAAAATATAGAAAACAAATTATCCTACGATATTGTAAGTTCCAAGGATATATTGAAAAAAGAGAAGGAAGATAAGGAAGATTCAGAAGGAGAAGATACCTATGTCAAAGATGAGGATCTTAATTCAAAGGGATATAATGTTAAATATAAGGAAGAATTTAAGATAAGGATTTATCCAAAAGTAGGTAAAAAGGTCAAGATTAAAAAGGGTGACGAAATTTTTGGTCAAGAATTAAAAAACAATAGCAAAGCCGATTTTGTTATAAAAGTAGATGAGAATTACCAAATTGAGGCAGAGGACTATCTGCAAATGGATATTAGAGTCAATAGCGAAGTTCTTTTTGAAAAAAATCCAGAAAACAAATTCATCTATCACAAGGAAGGTAGTGGTGTAGATGAAGAGCTCATAGATCCAATTTATTACGGCCTAGATGAGGATAATATAAATCACTATGGTAAAAATTACTATGAAGCATTTATAAATTGTAAGCTCAAAGCTTCAGAGGAACCTATTGAATTTGGTGATTCGATTTACTATGGCGACCAAGAATTTATGGTTTTAGATGAACTGCCAAGGCTAAACTACCTAGAAATTACAATCTTAGGTCCAGAAAAAAAGACAAGATTGGTTAATATACCAGATATTAAGGGTGCTAAGTATAGTTTTAGGTCAAATAATAAGGATATAGAAAGAATAGAATTTGTATCCCTTGCTATAAAAACAACCTATAAGGAAAGTATGCTATCCTACCTATATAACAAGAAGGCCCTAACAGCCTTTAATCCTAAATATTTAGAAAAGCTTGAGCTATATAGCTGGAAATATGAAGAATTTTACCAAATGCTAAATGATAAAAGGATTACTCCGAAATATATTAGTAGCATAATAAATATGAAAGGCTCTCAAAGTCTTGATAGGATAAAATTTATAAATATTTTGTTTTTAGAATTTATTATGGATGCAGAGGAAAGATACTCTAGCCTTGGTGATGAAGAAAAGATCCAAAAAGTACCAGCCTATGCAAGAAAGGCTTCTTATATTAGGTTTATGAATTATGAACTTAAAAAAGTAGGCATGTATGAATATAATCTTTCAAACTCTTATGAAGATCTTTTGGTAAGGATAGCCTGCACAAACGAAGCCTTGGAAACCTATAGGCAGGTTTGGGGCTTGTATGATTTGATTAAAATGGCAAAAAAAGAAGAAAATAAAAAAGGAATAGTTAATGAATAAAGCAGACCAAAGATTACCAGATAAATTTTCTGTAAAAATAGAGGGGATGAACAATACCTTTTATGATATTGAAGTTCTAGAGCCTAAGCAAATCGGCGAGGGCAGAAGTGTAAGGGTTTACCAAGCAAGGGTCAATCTTGATAAGTCCACCACAAAAACCATGATTATAAAAGAGCTCAAGCTTGTAGAAAATAACAAGATAGAGATAAACAAAAATAGGAATGATATAGAAAATATATTTTTGGTTTACTATCGCAAAAATAATCCAAGCTATTTTGTTGATAATCAAGAGAAGAAAAAATTTAAAGATGACTTTTTTAAAAATAAAAGGATCTTTTCTATCCTAGGAGATGATATGGTAGAGCCCCTATATTTAGCGACCTATGAGGGAAGAGCTCTGGCCTTTTATGAAACAAACAATGCCAGGAGTCTTGATAATTTCAAATCCTTGGACCTCTTTAGGATAGTAGAAGTTATGCTAAGCCTAGCAAAGATTTTGAAAAATATCCATGACCAAGATATTGTCTACATGGACCTAAGCCCAAACAATATCCTATACGACTATGAAAGCAGGAAGGTAAGGCTTTTTGATTTTGATGCCTGTATAGACTTAAAGAAAAAAGACCAGGTAAGGGAAATATACGGACCAAGCCAACAATCTTTCCTAGCACCAGAGTTTAAAAACACAACAGATATGGATACTATCAGGTCATTTTTCATAAATCCTAGCATAGATACCTTCATGTTTGGCTCAAACCTATTTTATCTAATAACTGGCAAATACCTTAACGATAAGATCTTAGAAGACGAAGAACTGATGAGGGACCTTCTTGCTGGGGAGCTTAACAAAATAAAAAACAAGATTTTTGTAGACGAAGAGATAAGTAAAATCCTAATAGACCTAGTTGTAGAGTGCGTTAAAATATATGACAGGTTCATAAGTGATAGTAGTATAATCGAAGACCTAAGCAGGGCAAAAAAATCCATCGAAAAAAAGATGAGACAGCCCCTACTCGACCTTGTTGGAGCAGCCCATATCTTGGATAAGCACCCTCTTTATGACTATATAGATGAGGATTCAAATATAAATGTAGGGATAATTGCTGATAATGAAAAGGCAAAACTATATTTCGATTTGATCTTCGCCCCACTTTTGATAGAAGGAGTCAAGTTAAATTTCACTTTTTATTATAGGAAATCTAGCAATTTTCACGAGTATCTTATAGAAAGGGCCCCTCTTTTAAAAAGGACCTGCCAGATAAAGATAAATGGCGAGATAGCTTATGATAAGGTAGATGAGTCCATAACAGACGATACCTATGCCCATATAGATTTCATAGAAGTAGAAAACTTTGACGACTTAGCTGATATAGAGAAAAATACCTATATCCTAATTTTGGAAAATAAAAACACCAAGGAAGAAAATCTAGGCAAGAGAATTTTTGATAAGGTCAAAAATGATGACAAAAAAAGAGCCATTATCGTAAGGTCTTTTGACCTTAGCAAGGATAGGACAGATGAAAATGAAAAGGCAACTATCCTAATCTACTATGACCAAATCAAAATGGCAACTGAAGAAAGGGGCATATTTGAAGGTAGAATCCTTGAAGAAGCCTTTGGAGTCCATAGTTTTTATGAACTTTCAAGCAATGAAAGGATTGACAGGGACGAATTATTCGACAATTTTATAAAATCAGATGACCTATACAATGCCAAATCATCCCTAAGGTCAGCTCTTTCCATCAAATACAAATTCTATGACTGTGGCATTCACAATATCCCAAGACCTTATAGAGAATTTTCAAAGCTAATCAAAAATGAAACTCCAATTGATCCAGATAAGCCTCAAGGTCCGACAATTAGGGATAAGATGGCCTATATGGAACACCATTCATGGAATAAATTTATGATAGTAGAAGGCTATGAAAAACCTAGCGATGAGGAATTTTTCTCCTATGCCTATAAAAATAACAATGACCATAGAGACAAAAAGGCAAGGCCTTACCCTCTCCATCCTCTCATAAGCAACTATCACCTAAAAAGAATAGATAGCCAAGAAATAGATGAGATAGACAGGATTTCAGAAAATATAAGCAAGGCCCAAGAAGCAAGCATAAAAACTTCCGAGCAAAGCCTAGCTTACGATCTCAAATTTTTAGCAAGGGACTATGACTATCCTTTAGACCCTGTGAATGCTAGTTTAAAATCCTATATGCAAAAGCTAGCCAACCTTATAGAAAATATCAAAAAGGGCGATAAGGATAGCCAGGCTATTTATAAATTTATCGATAGGAGGATAAAAGATTTATTGGAGAGGGGCAGTCATCAAATATCTCCTTATGTCAAGGACAAGTATACGGCAATTGATGATAGGGTAAAAATAATAATTTCTTATAAAAACTACAAAAATTATAGGCTCGTAGATTATGATATAGTAGATGCCATAGGCCAGATTGTTTATGGGCCTGTAGATATACTTTATAAGCCATTTGTATCTGATGAGGGTAGCCTTTGGAAAAATATAGCTGCAGTCCTTAAATTTAGACCAGCCCAAGTTGTCTTTATAAAAGATCCAGAAGAAAATATTGCCCATAAATTTGAAACAATCAAGAGCTTTCTCCGTGATAAGAGAAATTTAAGCTCAACATCTATAAGAATTATAGACCAAAACCAGGCTAAGTTTGAAGTGGAAAATCATTATGATAAGAATATAATCTTTGATTTTACAGGCAACACCGTTAAGCAGGCTAGATTTACTTCATTCCTTAATATGGCAAGGCCAGTTCCCTATGTCATCTACGAAGGCAATAACCAATGGGATGGAGACTACGAAGGCCTTGACTACAACCTAACAAAACCTAGCCTAAGTATAGAAGAGACTTTCTACCTAAACAACGCTAGGCTTGATACAGAAGATAAGATAAATAGCTTCTTGGATTTAGATATATACGCAGACAGCTTGTGGAAGGTTTATAACTCTATAAAAGGTAAAGATTATAGAAATTACATCTATACCTTAAACATGGGACAAAATTCATATATATTCTCCCTAAATAATATCTTAAAATCAGGAACCGAACATTCAGAAGAAGTAGGAGAAAGAGTAACCCAAACAAATAGGGATGACTTTAGACCAGTCCTTATGGCCTTGGATGCTTTAAAAGTAAATGGCTTTATTATATCCTATAGCTTTCCTAATAAACAAGGATATTTGGAAGTAGAATCTTATGATGAAAATTACCTAAAGAAGTTAAAAGAATTTTTATCTCGTTGTATAAAAAATAGGATAGAAAACATTAGCCTGGTCAAACTAAATTATAGGTTAGACAATATAGAAACAGAGTGGGTTCAACGCAGAGACTATTACTACCTAGTCAGTTCATCCTTAGACTGCGATAATGAGATATATACAGAAGATCTTTTGCCAAACAAAGTAGCAGAAAAGTTTGCCCAAGAAGATGTAAAAGAATATGTCTCTGATTTTAACGACTTTATGGCAAAGTATAACAATTATAGGCAAAATGAGGAACTGCAGATTTTTAATATACTAGATGATAAAAAAACGGACTATGCTATATATGATAGGAAAAATGATAGTGTAAGACTTAATTTTTCTTATGGGTCTATGGCATTTAGGGACTTTTTTACCAGGGAAGGTAATGCCCTTGAAACCTATGCTTTCTTCAAAATTGCAAGGTTCCAGGATATTTTTGACAATGTCGGACTAAATATAGAAATTGATTGGAAAGCTGATGATGTTTTTGATAAGGATAGCGAGCTTATCAAAAACGAAATAGACATAGTTTGCATCAAGGGTCTTACAACATATTTGATTTCCTGCAAGCAATCAAGACTTAGAAATGAATTTATCTATGAAATAGGCTACCACGCCACAAAATTCGGTATAGGGACAGTCCCAATCATAATAAATTCCTATAAGTATCATGGAGATGAATTAGATAGGCTAAGAAATAGATGCCAACAATCAGGAGTCTTGCTCATAGATAGAGATACACTTGATGGCGATTTGAAGGGATATTTTGAAAACTTAATCTCATCTAATAAAAAAATTGATAAAATTCCTAATTTATAGGATTATGAATTAGCCAAGCATATAGTAAAATAAAAAAAACTTATAAAGCAAACCCCAAAATCCTAAATCCGGATGGAGGGGTTTTTAGTACCATAAATAGTGTAAGAAAGAAAGTAATTTCT
>JAQEDR010000028.1 GCA_027669155.1 Peptoniphilaceae bacterium AM52-5BH
ACTACAACTAATTAATTAAATATTGTGTCCAGTTTTATGGGTACACATCATTTATTTCTCGCCTGTTTTTATTTACTTAACTTTATTGAGCTTCGAAGTCTGCCTTAAATTGTGGTGCGAAAGCTTCAAGCTCAGCCTTAACGTCTGCATTTGGGTTTGAAAGGATACTTTCAAGTAAGCTTGCTACGTCGTTGTAGGCTTGTTGGCTTCCTGGAACAAGTGGTCTAGAGAATAATTTCTCACTTGCATCATCTAGGATTGGTGCAATCTTAGAGTCAGATGTCTTGTACTTATCATCTGTTACAGCAGATTTTCTAGCTGGCATGTAGCCTGTTGCTAGAGCGAAGTCTATTTGACTATCCTTGCTAGATAGGTATTTGATGTATTCGAAAGCTGCTTTCTTTTCTTCATCAGTCGCCTTATCGAACATATAGATGTTTGTACCTTGTTGGAAGGCCTTTTCTGCTGGATAAGGAGCTGCTTCGTATTCGAACTTGCCTTCTACCCCTTCTTTAACATAAACTTCACCAGCGTTTGAACCGATGTAGGCACCTGCTTGCTCGTTAGCAAATGGGCCTGACATATATTGGTCAGTTCCTGCGATTCTAAAGTAACCTTCTTTGATTCCTTCTAGATAGTACTCAACAGCTTCTACTGATTCAGGACCAGCTACATCTAGATCCTTATCAAAATCTATGCCCTTGTTTTTGAGGTAGGTGATGTAGAAGTTTGATAGAGAGTCGAAACCAACTCCTGGGATCCCCTTTTCTTCGTAGATTTTCTTTGATACTTCCTTAAGCTCTTCGTAGTTTGTTGGCACCTTTAGTCCTAGTTCATCGAATAGGTCTTTGTTGTACCAAAATACTTCTGTTGATTTGTTAAATGGAAGTCCTTCGATCTTGCCATCATGTTCGATTTCATCCCTTATACCTGGGAAGATGTCATCGTAATCGTCCATACCATCTTTTACATAATCTGTAAGATCTGCTATCATATCAGCATCTTTGAATTGAAGCATCCAGTCAGGATAAGCTTGAGTTATTGTTGGAAGCTCCTTTGGTGATTGCATAGATGCAACGAGGATTTGGTTTAAGTCTCCGTATTTTCCTTGACCTTGAAGGGTAACCTTAATATTTGGGTTTTCTTCTTCAAATTTCTTAGTCAAATCTTCAAGAGCTTCTCCTTGGCCTCCACCCATAGCGTGCCAGAATACTATTTCTGTTTGTTCTCCTGCCTTGTCTTCTTCTTTTTCTTCTTCCTTCTTGTCATCTTTAGCTTGATCAGCACTTTCTTCTACCTTGCTGTCAGCTTTTTCTTCACTTGCGTTTTCGTTAGATCCGCATGCTGTGAATACTCCAAGTGACAAAACTAGAGCCATTAACAACGATAATTTCTTCTTCATAAAATCTCCTTTGTTATATTTTCCTTCATTAATATTATATACCCTTTTTTTATCTTTTGATACCCCCGTAGGAAACACCGCTTAGGATTTGTTTTCTAAAGAGGAAATATAATATTAAAATTGGCATTATAGTAATAGTACTTGCTGCCATTTGAAGGTGAATTAATTGGCCTGCTTCACTAGCGAAGGCTGACAGACCGTTTGATATAAGTCGCATCTCAGTAGTGTTTGTAACAAGAATTGGCCACAAGAATGAGTTCCATCCTGTAATAAAGTTTAAAAGTCCTATGGTAAATAGATTTGATTTGCTCATAGGAATCATTACTTTTCTAATAAATTCGAAATCACTCGCCCCATCTACCTTGGCCGCCTTGTAGAAATCCATCGGAATAGATTTGAGAAATTCCTTTAGGTAAAAGATATAAAAAACTGATGCCAAAAATGGAATTATAAGGGCGGCGTAGGTATCTATAAGATTCAATCTTGCAATAGTTGAGAAGTTAGTAAAGATTATTATCTCAAAAGGAATCATTAGAAGCGATAGCATGAAGGCTTCTAGGACCTTTTTGTATTTAAAATTGCAAAAATTTAGGGCAAAGGCCGCAAGGGTTGTAGTTATCAGAGTAACTAGGGTATTGGTCAAAGATACAAAAACTGTATTTAGAAAATATCTCCCAAAAGGAGCAACCTTCATAGCCTCGACGTAATTTGAAAATATAGCCTTTTCAGGAAGAAGCTTAGGCGGAATGCTAGTTACTTCTTGAAAGCTCATTAGTGATGATGAAATCATATAAAGGAAAGGAAATACTGTAATAATCGCCATGATTACAACAAAAATATAACCAATCACTCTTAAAACTTTTTGCATTATTTTGCCAACCTTTCTATTGCCTTCTTCTGTAAGAAAGTAAGTACTAGGAGGAATAGGAATAAAATTACTCCAGCAGCCATTGCCTGGCCGTATCTGTATTCTACATAGAACTTGTTGTAGATATAAAATACTGCAGTTACAAGTCTATTACCGACTCCTGCCCTGCCGTTAAAGAGGGCGAAGATTGAATTGTAGACCTTAAAGGCTGTTATAAAGCTTGTTAGAAACAAAAATGTAATGATAGACTTAAGCTGTGGGAGGGTAATCTTTCTAAACTGTTCCCAGCTACTTGCTCCAAACATCTCAGCCACCTTATAATAACTCTTATCAATTGACCTAAGACCTGCGAGTATCACTATAATATTAAAAGCCAAGGCATTCCATACACCAAAGATTATAAGGGCTGTCATATTATAATCAGGGTTATTTAGAAAGTCTATTGGACCAAGACCCACAAAGCCTAGGAGGTAGTTTATAAAACCGTATTGGCCGTGGAATAAATATCTAAACACAATACCTATAGCAATAACGCTGGTTAGGTAAGGGATAAAGAACAAAGTCTCGAAGAACTTCCCACCCTTGATATTAGTATTTAGGACTAGGGCTATAAGCATGGCTATAATTATTGATAAAGGAACAACTGTTACAGCATAGATCAGGGTATTTATCATAGCCCTCTTAAAGAGAGGGTCTTTTAATACAATCGGAAAGTTTGAAAGTCCAACAAAGCTTGGAGCGAGTATGTTGTTATTTTGCATACTCATCACGAAAGTCCTAATCAAAGGATAGACAGAAAATACAAGGATAGATATAAGGGCTGGGGCCAGATATAGCCAAGCCTTGTTGTTTTTTTCTGCAGAATACTTAAGCTTTTTCATTAGTAAACCCTACTTCCGTCTTCTTCAAAAATATAAATTGATGGATAGTCTATGGATATTCCTATCTCATCTCCTGCTTTAATCTCAAGCTTGCTATCTACAATCATCTTGGAAGATACGTCGTCTAAGTCGAAGTGAAGGATCATATATCTTCCAATCATCTCTATAGAATCAACCTTCACCCTAATATCACTCTCCTTATCAAGGATGAAGTGCTCTGGCCTAATGCCTACTAGATAATCTCCATCATTTAACTCTTTTTTAAATCTTTCTTTCTCAAAATCATCTAGCTTAAGCTTTAGGTCAGAAGAAATTAGCTTATCATCCTTCTTTTCAAATTCAAAAATATTAATAATTGGATTTCCAATAAATTTCGCAACGAAGAGATTTGCTGGATTAAGGTAGAGATTTTGTGGCTTGTCGTATTGTTGGATAACTCCCTTATCCATCAAAGCTATATAATCAGATATGGAAAGAGCCTCTTCCTGATCGTGAGTTACAAAGATTGTAGTAACTCCAACTTCCTTTACAATATTTCTGATCTCTTCTCTGATAGATAATCTAAGTCTTGCATCTAGGTTACTTAAAGGCTCGTCTAGAAGGAGAGTCTTTGGATTTTGGATAAGAGCACGGGCTATGGCCACTCTTTGTTGTTGACCTCCAGAGATTTGACCTGGCTTTTTATCCTTTATTTCTCCAATATAGGCGAGATCCATGTATTTTTGAGCAATCTTTACTGCTTCTTGCTTTTTTACTTTGTTATCTCCAACTGTAAGTGGGAAAATAATATTTTCTAGAACTGTCATGTGAGGATATAGGGCGTAGTTTTGGAAAACCATGCCTATATCACGGTCCTTAGGGTGTTTGTTTATTACACTTTCTCCATCGAACTTGATATCACCCTTGGTTGGGTCAAGGATCCCTGCTATTATGTTTAGTATAGTAGACTTGCCGCAGCCAGAAGGTCCCAAGAGAGTAACCAAGGCTCCATCTTCTATATCTAAGTTAATAGACTTCAAGGCCTCGTAACCATTTTCATAAACTTTGTTCAGATTTTCAATATTAATCATAATACCTCTTTAATAATTATTCTAAGGGAAAGGTCAACAAGATTATAAGCATAGCAAGCATAAGACCTATTCCTATTAAGGTAAACCGGTCTTCTTGTTTCTTTAGGGCCAGAATTACCAAGGCTATCGATAAGAAAAATAGGAATAGGTAAATCTGTATAAAAATCCCCTCGTCAAATTTTTTGTAAACTAACATCATTATTACTACAGCCGCAAGCAAAAGTATTACCGAAATAATGATTTTGCTCTTCTTATTTTCCATAATTGAATTGAGAAAGCTTATAGCAGCAATGACCATAAGCAAGGGCCATAATAGATAATCAAAAAATAAATTTATCATAATACCTCTGTCTCTAATTATATCATATCTAGAATTATATTTGATAGTATTTGCCCTAATTAAATTAATAATTTTCGAATTTTACAAAAAAAATACCAAGCAGTAGCATAAACTCTTGCTTGGTATTTTTTATTATTCCACTGGCTTTAACAAGTCAGACTTGATGTAGCCTGCTTGGCCGTTTACTGATACTCTTGACCATCCATCTTTTTCTAATAGTACTAGGATCTCATCTCCTGGGTGAGCCTCTCCTACTATTTCAGAATCTGTTGTTGGGTCAAGCCTTATATTTACAATATCTTCTACTTGGTAATCTACTCCAGCCATCACATCAGAATTTTTATCTTCTTCTTTTTCTTCTGGCATATCAGCTTTTTCATTTTCTTTAGTATTTTCTTCGTCTGTACTTTCTTCGTTTGTATCTTCAGCCTTATCTGTAACTTGGCTTTCTTCATTTGCCTCAGGATGACGCTTAGATTCGTAAGTGTCATTAGCACATGAAGCCATAACAAGGCTTAGGGCTAATATCATCAATACTTTAATCTTTTTCATTAATCTTCTCCAAACATTTCGCTAACTTCAGTTTCGCTGTAGATGTAGTTGGTTAAAACTATACCTAGAATTTCTGCATTTACATTTTCAAGTTGCTTTATAGATTCCTTAAAGATGTCATTGTCCTTGTTGGCAAAGGTCGTAAACACTATGACCTTATCACAAAGAGCAAGGAACATATTAGCTTCTGGTATATCCCTGTTCGCAGTTGTATTTACAAAGATATAATCGTAAGAATCTCTTAGGCCTTCTATGAAGTTTTTGATATCAGATGGTTCTAGGAACTCATCGGCATAATCAGATACCTTTCCTGAATACATGAGGTAGATATTGTCAAACTTCTCATCGAATTTGATAAGATCGTCTTTTGAGTAATCTCCAAGGACTCCATCGATAAAGCCTCTTTCCTCAAACTTGTCAGTCAAATCTTCAAGAGCAGGCTCTCTTAGGTTTGCGTCTATTATTAGGATTCTATCTCCTTCTTCAGCTAGATGCTTGGCCATTACATAAATATTTAGGGCCTGGTCAGTGTGATTTGTAGTAGATGTAAATCCTATAAGCTTATCGGAAGATCCGAGATTTTTTACTAGCTTATCTTCAAGATCGTAAAAGGCTTGAAGAGCTATTTCCTTTTTCTCTTCGTCTTTTTTCCTAAACATCTAATTCTCCTTTACTGTATGGGGCAAGCTTGCCAATTATTGGATAGTCCTTCTTTGTAGTATCCTTGTTGGATCTATTTTGTCTATTGATTCCATAAAGGATCTCGTCTTGGTCTATGATTGTTGTTTCGCCGAAGTCTTCTTCTTCAAAGTTTCCTGAATCAATTTTTTGTGTGCCTGTAAAGTCCCTATCGTCATCGTATTCGTTATCGTCATCATTGTCATTATAGGCATAGGATGAATAATCTTCTTCCTTCTTAAAGCTTACTCTTCCATCCTTTACTTCTCTCTTAGAATCAGAAGTGATTTTCTCATAATCATCATCGTCAATTTCGTACTCTTCAGGGGCTTCTTCATAAGCTTCTGCTGCCTCTGCCTTAGCTAGAAGGACCTTGTTATTAAAGGAGTTAACCCTAATCATTCCAACAAGAGTCGCTATGACAAATACTCCAAGTCCTATTATAGATGCGTAAGTTTTGCCATTGTTCACCCTACCAGCAGATTCATAAGCGTATTCCATAACTTGGGCATCTGTACCGTAGATATTTCCTATAACTCTAACTGCAAGGTCTGCATATTCATCTGCTATATCTTCTGCCCTTAACTTGTTTGTATCGGTAACTACAATATCTACTACCGATGAACCTTCTATAGGCTCTATGCTAAGTTTTGCATCAAGCATTCCCAAAGACATATCGATTCCTAGATTGTCTAGTACTGTCTTTTTAATCTTATTTGAGTTTATTGTTGCTGCGTAGGTACTAGTATCTCCTGCATCCTCACTTACATTCTCAATTCCTGTAGTTATAATCTTACTTTTTGCCCTATATTCATTAAAGCCCGAATAGCTTAGGGCGAAGTAGAAGATAACTGCTGCTAATATTCCGCAGATTAGTCCTGCTGGAATAGCACTAAATAGCGATCTTTTTTCTTTCATTTTAACCTCCAAAATCCTTAGCGCCTTCAATCATCAACTGTCTTGCTTTTCTTATGCCTAATTTTTCTACCTTATCAGGATAATTTCTAACAAAATATTCTATATAAAACCTGCTCATCTTGGGAAAAAGGGCCTTGGAAAGCTTTCCCTTATCATAGAAGAACTTCTCGTCAAAGCCTGTAAACCAAGTCGAATCGTCATTGTAGATTTTCGCTATAAGCTTAGTAGAAGTCCTCACTCTTAGCTTATTTCTAATACAATCTGCAATAAATATCGAATCTTCACCAGATCCATTTCCCGTTCCTGCCCCAAAATATGTGGATAAGAAAATATTTTTCTCGAGGATTTTCTCTCGCTTAAAGGCGAAATGAACTGATCCATATCTTAAAGCATTGTAGATCTTTAGGTCTTTTTCTTCCTTTACCTTGATAGTCTCTTCTCCATCCTTATAAATTATGGTTTTCATGACGAAAAAGTCCACATCAGGATGTTCGATAAAAGCTTCCTTGATTTTTCTTTCGTAATCATCTTCTAAGACTTCATCGTCATCACAAAAAAGTACAACATCAGCCCTAGAATTTAATATAGCGATATTTCTCGACCTACCAAGGCCTCTCGTATCAGTCGATATCATCCTTACCTTAAAGCCGTCTTCCTCGATTTCCTCGTAGGAATTGTGGTCAGTTTGATTGATAATCAGGCAGTCCGTACTTAAGTTAAATCTCTTATAAAAACTAATATCACATACATTCATAGCAGAAATCAAAACTTCTATATTCATATTACCTCGTACTTTCTGCCTTCTCCCAAGTTGCCGCACTCTTTCCTGTAAGCTCGTTTTTGGCTCCGAGTATTTGGGCAAGCATCATCATAGAATAATATCTTGGAAAATAGACGATTTTATTTTTTGCCTTACTTACTTGACCCAAAATGGCAAGAATTAGAAAGGCAACTTGTCCTAAAAGGATTAGCTTGTAGATAAATCCTTGTCTAATAAGAAATATATTACTTATAAATAATACTATATGAAAGAAAGCCTGCAAGAATCTCAAGGTCTTGTGGTTGAAGTGGAAGAAGGAAAACCAACCGTATTTGAAAATATTTAACCTTCTCAGATTGGTCCTAATATTTGTAAGAATCCTTCTTTGCATCCTGACCTTTCTTTTAAACTCATCACTTGTCGTAGATCCTGCCTTCTCAAAGGCTAGGGCATCCTCATTATAAAGGGCTCTCTTGCCGTTAAGGGCTGCGTGAAGGGGCATCTCGTAATCGTGGGAGCTTACTAGGTCATAATTTCTGTAATCTTTCTTTCTACAAGCATAAATCGCACCATTTCCTGCAGCTATGGTTTTTATGTTAGACTCGATTTTTCTCATAGTAAGTTCCATATTCCAGTAAGTATTTTCCGCTACAACAGAAGCTGTCTCATCTTCCTTGTAGATAAGAGACCCGCAGACATATTCTATATCGTCTGATGTAAAATAGGAAACAAGCTCACTTATGGCGTCTTCCTTAAAGATCGAATTCGCATCAGAAAAGACTAAAATCTCTCCCTTGGCGACCTCTACCGCCTCGTCCTGGGCGTTAGTCTTGCCCAAATGATTTCTTACAGTATTTACTCTGATATCATAGGCTGGGTGGCTTTTGATGAATTCTTGAGCAATCTCCACCGTCCTGTCATTTGAGGCATCATTTGCAATAATAACTTCAAAATCTGGATAGTCAGTTTTTATAATATTGTTAAGCTTCTTCTCAATGACTTTCTCCTCATTGTAGGCTGAAATAATCACTGAAACTTTAGGCTTATATGTGTAATCTTTTATATTTTTTCTTTTTATAATTTTGTCTAATAACAAAAGTGTCAATGGGTAGCCTATCATAGGATAAAATATGGCAAAGGCCGACACCCAAAATATTATTTTCATAAGCACTCTCCTTAGCTTATTATATAACATTCATTATACTGTAAGCAAATCAAGATTGCTCTTTTTATAGCATTTTATATAAGAGCTTGTAAAAATTATCTCTAGGGATAAACTAATAGGTAGGAAAGGATACATCATGACAATAGAATTAGACATTATACAGACTCTAGGCATAGGAATGATTGCCTATATTATCGGAGTCTTAATTAAAAACAAATTTGAATTTTTTAGAAAATTTTTCATTCCATCTCCTGTAATAGGAGGGCTTATTATTAGCCTTGTGATTTTCATAATCAAATCAAGGGCCAAGGTCGATTTTAAATTCGACGGAACCCTCCAGGATTTCTTTATGAATATCTTTTTTGCATCCATAGGCCTTGCCGCATCCTTTAAGAGTTTAAAAAAGGCGGGAGTGATTGGCCTTAAGCTTGCAATCGTAATAATCCTCCTCCTACCTTTACAAAACATAATCTCTGTAGGGATTTCACTTATTCTTGGCATAAATCCCCTCCATGGAGTGGCTATGGGATCTACTTCAATGACTGGAGGAATAGGTTCTGCCATATCTTTTGGAAAAATCATGGAAGCTAAGGGAGCAGTCGGAAACACCTCCATAGGAGTGGCTGCGGCTACCTTCGGGCTTTTGGTTGGAAGTCTTGTGGGAGGACCTGTCGCAAAAAGACTTATAAGAACCCACTCGCTTAGGTCAAAGGGCGCCTTATACGAATCAAAAGATACAAATATCAGAAGAATTATAAATCAATCTTCCTTGATGAAGGCCATAATACTCGTAAGTATGTCAGCCTTCTTGGGAACTTTTATAAACAAAATCCTAGCCCTAACTTCCCTAAGCTTTCCCTACTATGTAGGCTGCCAATTCGGAGGTCTTGTCGTAAGAAATATCTACGACTCTCTGGGAAAAGACGTGGACCTTGCTAATGTAAATATAGTGGGAAATATTTCCCTTAACCTCTTCCTATCCCTTGCCCTAATCAACCTAAACATTTCAGCAATAATAGGCCTTGCAGGACCTATGTTTGTAATCCTAATCGCCCAAGCAATATTTATTGGAATCTATACAAGCCTTGTGACCTACAGATTTTGCGGCAAAGACTACGACGCTGCGGTAATGGCTGCGGGCCACTGCGGAGTAGGCCTAGGACAGACACCAAACGCCATGGCCAATATGGAAGCAGTCATAGAAGAAAAGGGCCCAGCAGATATAGCAATGTTCATATTTCCAATAGTCCTAGCAGTAGCAGTAAATCTCTTCAATCCCTTAGTCATTACATTTTTTATAGATTTATTGGCATAGGAAAGGCGGTCATAAAGACCGCCCCTTTATTTATTTAATTTTCACACAGAAACCATCCCAAGCCTTAAGCTTACCTGAATTTTTAACTTCTTTGACATCCGTATTAGAAATTACAATATCAGTATAGTCTTCTTTTAAGTCAAAGTCTTGGCTTTCAGAAGAAAAATTAACTACAATTAGGTATTTTTCGCAATCTGTCTCTCTTGTGTAGGCGAAGACTTTCTCATTTGTATCTAGGAGTTTAAAGTCCGCATCCACCAGCCATTCATTATTTTTCCTTAGGTCAACTAGTTTTTGGTAGGTATAAAATATTGAATCAGGATCTTTTAGGGCTTCTTCAACATTTATTTCCTTGTAATTTGGATTTACAGGAAGCCAGGTTGAATCGGCCTTAGAAAAGCCAGCATTCTTAGAAGCGTCCCATTGCATTGGAGTTCTAGCATTGTCACGGCCTATGACAGATATCCTATCTAGGATTTCTTTCTCGTCTTCGCCCTTTTCTAGGCATTCCTTGGCGTAATTTATAGATTCAATATCTTCAAATTCTGACAAATCCTTGAAAGGGTAATTGGTCATGCCGATTTCTTCACCCTGATAGATGTAAGTAGTTCCTCTCATAAGATGAAGGAGAATGGCGAGGGCCTTGGCTGATTTTTCCCTATATTCGCCGACATCTGCCCAAAGTGAAAGGACTCTAGGAAGGTCGTGGTTTTCCCAAAATAATGAATTCCAACCCTTGCCAAGCTCTAGTTCAGTTTGCCATTTAGCAAAAATTTCCTTAAGCTTACCTACATCAAGGTCCTTCTCATAATACCATTTAGGCTTACCCTCCTTGTGTTGGAGGCCAATATGCTCAAACTGAAATACCATGGAAAGCTCTTCATTATCTGGATTTGAATATTTCTTGGCAATTTCAGGACTTGCTCCCCAAGTCTCACCTACAGTCAATAGGTCGTGCTTACCGAAGGTGTTCTTGTTCATCTCCTTAAGGTAGGTATGAAGCATTGGTCCATTTTCCCTTATTTCTTTATCAGGAACTTTGCCTAGTAGGTCGATTACATCCATGCGGAAGCCCCCGATTCCCTTATCAATCCAGAAGTTCATCATGTCATAGATTTCATGACGTAGGTCTTCATTTTCCCAGTTAAGGTCTGGTTGCTTCTTACTAAATAAATGCAAATAATATTCGCCAGAATCCTTATCATACTCCCAAGCAGAGCCAGAGAAGGTAGATTCTAGGCCGTTTTTCTCCTTCCTCCATATATAATAGTCACGCTTAGGGCTAGCTTGATTGTCTCTCGCCTCTATAAACCAAGCATGCTCATCTGAGGTATGGTTTACAACAAGATCCATGATGATTCTAATATCTCTTTTCTTAGCTTCATCTAGGAGCTCTTCCATATCATCCATATTGCCAAAAATATCTGCAATCGCCCTATAATCTGATATATCATAGCAATTATCATCCATAGGACTTTGGTAAACTGGAGAAAGCCAAATCGCATTGATCCCGAGCTTTTCAAGATAATCTAGCTTGGAAATAATCCCTCTCAAATCTCCTATTCCATCATTGTTTGAATCCATAAAGGACCTTGGATAAATCTGATAAATAGTTGACTTATGCCACCAATGTTTTTTCATATTCCACCTCTCTAAATTCTTTTCCAAATTATTAAGGCAAATCTTGCCCTATATTTTCATTTTAGTCCATTTCTACAAAAGTTCTAATTCTAAGCAAACAAAAAAGCTAGACTCGCTAGCTTAATGTTTAAAGCAAGAAATGCAGTGACAATTTATTCTTCCTATGGCTTCTAGGAAGGAATGGATTGTGACTGGTCCTACAAAGGAGAAAGACTTATCTTTCATGTCTTTGGATAGTTTCTCGGAAAGTTTGCTTCTCGCAATTATCTCCCCTTCTTTTCTCTTGTAGTCTATGGGATCTTTAATGAAGTTTTCTAGGTATTTGTCAAAAGACCCATAGTCTTCTCTTACCTTTATGAAGGCCTTGGCGTTTTTTACCAAGGCTATCAATTTTTTCTTGTTTCTGATTATTTTATTGTTTCCCATGAGCTCTGCGATTTTTCTATCGTCATATCCTGCGATTTTCCTGTAATCAAAGCCGTCAAAGGCCTTACGCATAGCTTCTCTTTTCTTTAGGATTATCTCAAAGCTTAGTCCCGCCTGCATAAATTCCATGACGAGGATCTCGAAGATATAACTATCGTCATGGCTTATATTTCCGTATTCCTCATCGTGATATTTTTCTAAGACCTCTCCCTTTGCCCATTCACATCTTTTTTTCATCTAGAAGAATAAAAAGTAAACAAATACTATTATAGCTAGTATTATTCTGTAAATTCCAAATGGGATGAAGTCATTGTTTCTGATGTAGGCCATGAATTTCTTGATAACAAAGTATGCTACAAGAAAGCTTAGGACCATGCCCAAAAGGATTAAGAGCCACTGGTAGGCGGTAAAGCCTCCGAAGTTTTTGATAACTTTAAGGAAAGTCGCCCCAAGCATGGTAGGAATTGCTAGGAAAAATGAGAATTCTGCTGCAGCAGATCTGGATAATCCTAGGATCATGGCTCCCATAATTGTCGCAGCTGACCTACTTGTTCCTGGGATCATGGCAAGGGTTTGGAAAAATCCTATAGCAAGTACGGTCTTATAGGAAACCATGGCTATGTTATCGTGCCTAAAGCCCTTGTTTCCTTTATTTCTTTTTTCTACAAAGATTATTATTAGACCCCATACTAGTAGCATAGTTGCAACAACCATTGGATTAAATAGGTGCTCATCTATGAAATCATCAAAGAGTAGGCCTAAGATCATGGCTGGAAGGATTCCTACTATAACTCTTTTCCAAAGCTCTATTGTCTTCTTGTCTGGATGGGTTAGTCTAAAGTAGAATCTGGATTGTCCATTTAGTTTATCGTAGTTTTTAGGGAAATATCTTTCTGTCTTTTCCCTATCCCAAGGGTTGAGCCTTTTAAAGTAAATCACTACGACAGATAAGATTGCTCCTAGTTGGATGATTATATTAAAGGCGTTGGAAAATCCTTCTGGTTCAAGCTTTACAAATTGGTTGACTAAGATCAAATGTCCAGTCGATGATACTGGCAAGAATTCCGTAACTCCTTCTACTACAGAAAGGATTAGGACTTTTATAAAATCTATTATCATTCAAATTCCTCCAAAAATGAGTGTTTTTCTCCCTTTATTTGATAGCCTAAGACCATATCGCAATTGACATTTTCTGCTGATCTTAGGATTGACTTTTCTACTTCCGGGTTATCTTTTTTAAGTTCTGCTATTAATTCTTTTATCTTCTTTCTAGTATAAGATTCGCTTGATTTAGTAACTGTACAAGCACAATTTAGGGCAGAAAGAGATACGTAATCCCTCCATCTTTTGATATCATCCTCGTGAAGATAATAAAGAGGTCTAATTAGCTCCATATCCTCAAAGTTTTGCGCCATAAGTTTAGGCTTCATAGTCTTGAAGTTTCCTGCATAGAGGACATTCATCATTGTTGTCTCGATTACATCGTTCATATGATGGCCTAGGGCGACTTTATTGCATCCTAACTCCTTTGCCTTGGCATATAGAAAACCCCTTCTCATCCTAGCACACATATAGCAAGGGTAGGCTCCCTTGGTTATTGTCTCTGCTACTTCGAAAACTTCCGAATCATAAATTGTCCCATCTATATTAAGGTAGGCTAGGTTTTTTTCTAGTAAGTCTCTATTTTCCTTATCGTAACCTGGATCCATAGAGATGTATTCTACATCAAATTTTACCCTAGAGTGCTTATGTAATTCTTCGATAAGCTTTGCGAGAATCAAGGAATCCTTACCTCCAGATATGGCGACAGCGACCTTGTCTCCTTCATTTATCAAGGAAAACTCCTTGACCGCCTTGATAAATGGCGACCAGATTTCTTTCCTGTATTTTTTTATAAGTGATCTTTCAATTTCTACTAATTCCATTATAACTCCACTATTTTTGAAGGGATGTATCTTTCACAAACCTCCAAGTTTATATCTTTTTCTGTATCAAGTCCCAAACTTGTAAGATAATTATCAACTGTAAGTCTCGAAAGCTCTGGGGTGTTGTTGGTATCTGATAGGTGGGATAGAAAGACTGTCTCATTTTTGCCAACTAGGGCATCTGCTAGAGCTTCTGCCGACTGGTCATTTGACAAATGTCCCATCTTCCCCATAACTCTAAGCTTAAGATTATGTGGATATGGCCCAAGCTTTAGGGCTTCTAGGTCGTGGTTTGCCTCCATATAATAGATATCAGAACCCTTAATCTCGTAAGCGATCTTCTCATCTATTATTCCTGTATCAGAAATAAGGCTTATCTTTTTATTGCCAAGATAGATCACATATCCCACAGGTTCCATAGCATCGTGGTGGATGGATATTGGGAGAATATCCATTGACTTAAAGTTTATGAACTGATTTGTCTTAAATATTTTTATATTCTCTTCCTTTAATCTCTTAGCCTTTTTAGAAAAAGCCTTCCAGGTTCCCTCGTTGGCATAGATTGGAATATCAAATCTTCTCGATAGGACTCCTGCTCCTTGGATGTGGTCGTTGTGCTCGTGAGTTATAAATATCCCATCGAGATCCTTTGCTTTCTCCCCGATTTGGGCTAGGAGATTTTCTATTTTTCTTCCGGAAAATCCCGCATCGATTAGTATGCGAGAATCCTTGTACTCAAGAAAGCTTACATTGCCTGATGATCCAGAAGATAAGGTTACAAATCTAGACATCTAGATCAAAATACTCCTTAAGAAACTTCGCTATGGAAGGCTCTTCGTTTGATCCTATGACAAAGTCTGCCGCATCTTGGGCTTCTTTCATACCGGAATCCATGGCCACACCACATCCTGCAAAGTCCAAGCTCTTCACATCATTCATCCCATCACCAAAATACATGATGTTTTCTCTGTCGATTTCAAGCATTTGGGCTAGCTTCTTTAGACTTTCAGACTTGCCTGAGTTTTTGTTTAGGATTTCTAGAAGACGCTTTTCATTTCTCATAATCTTATAGTCTTTGACAAGCTCTTTCCTATTTTCCTCAGTAAACTTATCCAAAAGGTCCTTTTCTCCTGCAAGGGCAATCCTACATATGCTGTCCTCTATGTCCTCAAACTTTTCAAACTTAAACCACGGCATAGAAACTTGCCATTGGTCGTACAAGAAGGCATCATTTGGGACTTCTGCATTCAAGTAGAGGATATTCATGGTGTGGATTGTAATCTGTAAGTCTTCATCTCCTACCAAGCTCTTGATCTTTTCGTAGTCTTTCTTTCCTAAGGGATTTGAGATAAGGGCCTTGCCATCGGCATTTCTCCTTACAAAAGCCCCAGTTCCGCAGATAGAATAATCGTCATAGGCCATAAGGTCAAGCTTTTGACGCATCCTCCACATACCATTGAAGGTCCTGCCGGAGTTTAGGACTATCTTAATTCCCTTTTCCTTAAGTTTCTTTATAGCTGTGACGTTTTCGTCAAGCATTTCTTTTTTATCATTTACTAAAGTACCATCTATGTCAAATACAATTAATTTTATATCTTTTTTCATAAGTCTCCTTTTCGTTTTAGACTATATTATAATACTAGATAAGGGCTTATTTTCAATCTGATTGAAGGCTATGATAAAGAAGTGTTATAATAATTAAAAGCGTTAATTTCAAAGAAAGGATATATCTTGAAAAAGTACAAAGCAAAAATAAAACTTGTTATAAAAAGTAATAGAACAAACTTCTACGGGCCAGGTATAAACGAGCTCTTATTATTAATAGATGAGTACCAATCGACAAAAGAAGCAGCAGGAGCCATGGGCCTATCTTATTCCAAGGCACTTAAGATTATCAAAAGATGCGAGAGGGAATTAGGCTTTGATATTATAAAAAGCCAAAGAGGTGGAGCCGATGGGGGAAAGAGTATTCTGACAGACGAAGGAAGAAAGATAATGACAGCCTACAAGGACTTTAATGACGAAGTAAACGAGGACTTGGAAGAAAAATTTAACAAATATTTCTCCTTTTTAGATAAAAATTAAGGGCTAAGCTAGAAGCTTCGCCCCAATATCTTAACTATTTAACATAATCCATCACAGCCTGGGCCACCTTACAAGCTACATTTTCCTCAAAAGCTCCTGGTATGATGTATTCTTCATTTAACTTATCATCATCAATCATTTGGGCAAGGGCAATTGCCGCAGCAAGCTTCATCTCATCTGTTATGGCTGAAGCATGGGCCTTCAAGGCTCCCTTAAATATTCCAGGAAAGGCTAGAACATTGTTGATTTGGTTTGGATAATCGCTCCTACCTGTCGCAAGAATTCTCGCACCAGCTTTTTTGGCCTCGTCATAGTCGATTTCTGGAACTGGATTTGCCATAGCAAAGACAATAGAGTCTTTATTCATATTCTTTATATCTTCTCCATCTATGATATTTGGAGCAGATACTCCTACAAAAACGTCACTATCCACCATAGCTTCCTTTAAGCTTCCCTTAAAGTTTTCCTCATTGGTAAATTCGGCAATTCTTGCCTTAACAGGATTGTCTCCTTCTAGATGGTCTTTGTTGATAGCTCCTCTTGAATCACAAACTATAATATGACCTACTCCATAATCTCTTAAAAGCTTAGCTATTGAAAAACCAGCAGCTCCCGCTCCAGAAATTACGACCTTGATATCTTCCTTATTCTTCTTAACTATCTTAAGTGCATTGATAAGGGCTGCAAGAGTTACTATTGCAGTTCCATGTTGGTCGTCGTGGAAGACTGGTATATCGAGCTCTTCTTTAAGTTTTTCTTCTATGTAGACGCATCTTGGAGATGATATATCTTCGAGATTGATTCCGCCAAAGCCTGGGGCAATGTTTTTTACTGTTTCTATAATCTCATCAGCATCTTGAGTGTCGAGGACTATTGGCACAGCATTTACATCTCCAAACTCCTTAAACAAAACAGCCTTACCTTCCATAACAGGCATAGCAGCCTCAGGGCCAATATTTCCAAGACCTAGAACAGCAGACCCATCACTTACTACTGCTATTGTGTTGGCCTTTGATGTGTAGGTGTAGGCCTTCTTCTTATCTTCGGCGATTTTCCTGCAAGGTTCTGCAACTCCTGGTGTGTAGGCATAGGTCAAATCCTCTGCATTATTTACCTTAGCCTTGACATCTGTAGCAACTTTTCCTTGCCATTGTTCGTGTTTTTCTAAAGCTTTTTCATATACGTTCATAAATTACTCCTTTTCTTCATATAACAATTTTAACATAGAAAACGATTTTTTAAAACAAAAGGGCCTGGACTTTCATCCAGACTTCCTTCTATTTTCTCCTAAAAATCTTTTTCATTAGAGAGTTTGAGCTGTAGTTTAAGATATTTTTCTTATAGATCCTGCTTGCTATTTTGTAGGCAAGGACTATAGAAACAAGCATTATTAGTATAGATATAAACCCGTATCCTAGGCCTACACTTCCCTTTATTAGCCTCATTGGCATAAAGAAAACTGATACGAAAGGTAGGTAAGAGAGGACTTTTATTAGGAGAGTTTCTTCCTTGCCCATAAAGCTTAGGGCTATTACAAAGGCAAAAATTATCACAAGGATTAGGGGTGTTCCAACTTTGCCGGCATCTTCTTGTTTTTTGGCAAGAGAACCTAACATGGCCGCAAGGATCATGTATATAAGTAGGCTTAGGATAACGAGACTTGCAAGCTCTACTAGCATCAAGACATTTATATCTCCTAAAAGAGATCCTAAGTCTATATTAAATTTTTCAAATAGTCCATATCTTTTGGCTCCAAAATAGGCTATAAGGGCGAGTATTAAATATATAGCTGTCTGGGTTATGACTGCGAGGAAGTTACCGAAGATTTTTCCTGCAAAATATACACCTGCCTTTACTGATGAGAAAATAAATTCTATCATCTTTGAGCCTTTTTCTGTAGCAATTTCCACAACTAGAATATTTGAATACATTACTAGCATCATATACATGTAAAATACAAGAGCAAAATAAGCACCATACATGATAAAGGACTCTCCCCCTTCTTCCTCAACTAGTTTGAAGGAAGGTTTTCTTTCCAAAATCTTTAGCTTATCTTCTCCTAGTCCCGCTCTTTTTATATTTATAGAGTTTTGAACTTCCCCAAGGATAGAATTAAAGGAGGCTATCTCTTGACCATTTAGGTCTCTTGTGTGATACTTTGCAGATAGACTACCATCTTCTTCCTTAATTTCTACGAAACTTCCTATATCTTTATCTTCCATGGCCTTTATCGCTTCATCTTTGCTCTTTAGCTTATAGGCAGGACTATCTTTGAAATAGGCTCCTATCTCATCTTCTGCAACTATATAAGTATCTTTTATTCCATCATCAGCAGAAAAGTAAGTGATGGCCCCGCTTATAACCATCATTATTATTGGCATAAAGACAACTAGCCAAAAGGCTGGAGATTTGAGTTGTTTTTTCCAAGAATCTAGGGCTACAGTTATAAATCTAGACATCTTCTTCCACCTTTCTTGTAAATATTTCGTTCAAATTTGGAGGAGTTTGGGCAAATACAGGGAGGTAATCAAACTTTTCTCTAAGTCTTTCGTAAATTTTCCTTCCATCATTTGGATCGTTTAGCTTTATCCTATAGGTATTAGAATCTTTCGTATATGTTATTACAAAATCATTTAATATATCGGAAATATCTCCTTCACATTCTATTAGGAGTTTGTCTTTTGGATAAGAATTCCTTATCTCTTTAGGAGAGCCTTCTAGGACTACTTGACCATTTTTGAGCATAACTAGCTCCTTACACATATCTTCGATATTTTCCATATTGTGAGACGAAAATATTATAGTCGTACCACTTTCATTAATTTCCTTAATAATATCTTGTAGGAGCCTTATATTATAAGGGTCAAGACCTGAGAAGGGTTCGTCTAAAATTACAAATTCTGGCTTGTAGATAAGGCTTGCTAGAAGCTGGACCTTCTGCTGATTTCCTTTAGAGAGATCCTTGATCTTATCCTTAAGACTTCCCTTTATTTCAAATTTATTGAAATAGGATTCTAGGGTCTTAGAATCTAGATTTTTCATTAAATTAAGACTCGCAAAATATCTAATTTCTTCCTCTACTGTTTTCTTCGGAGAAAGAGATCTTTCTTCTGGAAGAAAACCGATCTTTTCTAGGGGGACTTTACTCATTGGCTTATTGTCATAAAGAATTTCTCCCTCATATGAGTCGAAAAAGTCCATAATACACCTAAAAAGCGTAGACTTACCGGCTCCATTTTGCCCAATTATACCGAAAAGATCTCCCTTTTTGACCTTAAAACTTACATGGTCCAAGGCCTTAATCTTTCCAAATGATTTGGATACGTTTTTTATCTCTAACATAAGCTCCTATCCTTCAATTATATTAAGCGCGATTCCTAGAACAAATGGGAGAAGTAGTACTACAAGGAAGATCAACTTTACCCAATTGTTGGCGAAGTTCATGGTAGTTCCAACTCCTACCCTTTTTTCTACAAAGATAGCTGGATCATCTGGATTGTAATAGATTAGACCACCTAGAATCCACTTATCATCCTCTTCTTCGTAGCCATATCTGCCAGTTTTATTTAAGGCTGAACCGTCAACTGACCTAATTTTTCCTATAAGAATGCTTCCTCCTACAGAAAATCCAGTAGCAATTAGGCCTAAGACCTTGACCAAGGAGTCGTCTCCAGTTTTCATAAGAGAAGGGATTCCTACTTGGAATAAAACTATAAGCAAAATTGCTGATGTAGCAAAATAATAGGTCCAAATCCTCCTAGTTTCTAAGAGCCTATCCAAGGACTCTTCTGGCATATCTGGGCTAATTCTCATCTTTGATAGAAGTTGGGAAAGATTTGCAAAAAACATCACAGCTAGCATAAAGAAGCTTACTATAGTTGGGGAATGGATGGATAGGTAAGATTTATGAGCTGTCCCATCAATTTCTCCCTTGCTATTCATATGCATAACTAATTTATCTGGAAAGTTTTCATAGTCTAGATGGATCCTTATGGCAAAGATTATCACTATAAGGAGAAGTCCTAAGTATATTCCAAAAAATTCTCTCTTGTTAAAGATTTTTACCTTAGAATAATCTAGACTTACAACTTTTCTCTTATCTACTTTTTGATCCTTTGCTAATACTTTTAGTTTCTTGTTAGCAAGAACTAGGGGGATATAAGTTAGAAAAATTGAAAGAATATAGATAAAATTAAGCAAGGCCTCATTTTCTATAAGATAACTTAAGCCAAGTATAAGTAAAGCTAGGGCAAAGCCTACAAGAATTGTCAAAATCCTATAATCTTTTACTATCTTTCTTACTTTACTATAATCTTCTAAGCCACCTACTAGCCTTACTCCTAGGACATAGCCCCTCTTGGAGTAGGATGTGACGAAGGCTTGGATAAGACTTACCAAAATTATCATTATCCCATAAAATATTGCAATACTCATAGCTTCATTCATCTTTACCCTCCCAAATATTTTCTATTAGCCTGTCAAGGTCTGATTTTTCTATATTTTTGACCTTAGCAAGGGCTATGATAAAATCAAGTTCTTCTTTTACTTTTCTTTTCTGACTTTCGCTTATGTCTGGCGTTTTGTCTACAATCTTCGATCCAAAACGTCTGTCCATGACAATGATTCCATCTTCTTCTAGCATCTTGTAGGCCTTGTTTACAGTGTGGAGATTGACTCCAATATCAGATGCAAGTTGCCTAACTGATGGAAGAGTCTCTCCGAATTCTAGGTCATTTTGGGACAAGGACTTGATTATCCCACGTCTGATTTGCTCGTAGATTGGCTGATCAGAAGCAAAATCAATTTCTAAAAACATAGACCCTCCTTATATTTTTATCTTTCTTGTTATAGTTATTATATAACAAGTCTAGCAATTTGTAAATAAAAAACTCTTGCAAGATATTAATACTAATCGTCCCATCATTAGATTTTATCTAATAAGAGGACGATTAAATAATTTTGCAAGAGTCCTAGAAGTTGTAATGATTCATCGGTAGGGTTATTATTTCGTTGATTTCTTTAGGAAGTTTAATATCACGCATAAGTCCTAGAAAGCTTATGGCATCTTTGCCGTATTTTTGCCTGATCTTATATAGAGCCGTGTCACAATTTTCGTCTTTGATTAACTTTTTGTAGTCAGAGAAGACATCCATCTGGCTTCCCCCACCTTCTTTTCTAAGCTTGATTGCCCTAATGCCGACTGCCCTTACTGGAAAGTCCCACTTGTATTTTTCCTTAAATAGGTCGAATCCTTCTCTGGCAAGGACAATGGAAGACTTACTAGCAAGCTTGATTGGCTTTTGGAAATTGTAGGATTGGAGCTCATTATTTCTTACAAAAATTTCCACACCAGAGGCCTCAAGGCCCGCTTGTCTGAGCCTTCTTGATACAGAAAAGGAAAGTTCCTGGAGGACATTGAAGACTTCCCTGTTATTAAGTAAATCTTTCCTACAGGTAGAAGAGTTTCCTATAGTCTTTACTGGCTCCTTGTGGTCTCTGTCGTGGACTGGCCTAATGTCTAGGCCGTTGGCATATTCCCATAGGTAGATGCCATTTATGCCCAAGAGATTTCTTATAAGATCAGGCTTTGTCTGGGCAAGCTCTCCTAGGGTGAAGATCCCTATTCCATTTAGCTTTCTTTCCGTAGCCCTGCCGACACCCACCATTTCTCTTACAGGAAGGGTCCAGACAATTTCTTTGAAATTATCTTCTCCTATAATGGTAACTGCATCAGGCTTTTTCATATCTGATCCGAGTTTTGCGAAAATCTTACAAAAACTTACCCCGACACTGACTGTTATACCGACTTCCTTCTTCATTCTTTCACGGATTTTGTTGGCAATCTCTTCCCCAGTCCCAAAAAGATGGGTAGATCCTGTTACATCAAGGAAGCACTCGTCAAGACCAAAGGGCTCAACCTGGTTAGTATATTCATAATAGATCTTTCTAGCAAGCTTTGAGTGTTTGAGGTATTCGTCATAGTGGGGAGGAACTATGGTAAGGTCAGGACACTTAGCGAAGGCCTGCCACAAGGCTTCACCTGTCTTTACCCCAGCTTCCTTAGCCTCTTGACTTTTGGCAAGGATTATCCCATTTCTATTTTTAGGGTTTCCTGCGACAGCCATTGGAATTCCCTTAAGCTTTGGGTTAAGCTTTTGTTCTATTGATGCATAACAAGCGTTCATATCTGAATGTAGTATAACTTTTTTCATAATTACTCCTTGAATTTCACAGACTGTTAATGTATAATTTAGACAATAAATGACTTAAGAATATTATAAGACCTTCAGTGTCTTTTGTCAACCATTTTTCTAAATAAAAGTCTGTAAGCTAAAGGAGAGCATATGGCATTTGCTAATAAAGTAAAAGAATTAAGAGAAATCAAAAAATTAACCCAAGAAGACCTAGCCAAGTTGTGTAATGTCTCAACCAAGACCATATCAAGATACGAACTAGGAGAGTCCAAGCCAAGATACAGGAAGACCTACGACCTTTTGGCCAAACACCTCGATACGACCCACGACTACTTGGTAACTGATGAGGACGAATTTATCCTAAAGGCTAGGGAAAACTTCGGTGAAGGCGGAGCAAAGGATGCCCAAGATATGATAAACGGAGTAATAGGCCTAATGGCAGGAGGCGAGCTTCCAGAAGATGACAAGAGAGCCATCCTCGATGCCATATCTGAAGCCTACTATATAGCCAAGATGGAAAATGAAAAGAAGGATAAATAATGGGAGTATCCTACGATAGTATCTACAAAAAGGCGAGGGAGGTCATAGATACCTACAAGTCAAGAGACCCTAGGGATATCCTAGAAAGAAGAGGGGTCCACCTTATAGCCTTTAAGTCAAACACTAGACTTTTGGGCATGTATAAGATTATTAAGGGAGTAAGCTTTGTCTTCTACAATCCCTTCGCAGATGAGAGAATCCAAAATATGGTCTTTGCCCATGAGCTCGGTCACCATCTTTTTCACGAGGATGCTGCCGCCAATGACCTTATAGAATATGAGCTTTTCGATATCAACTCAGAAATGGAACTTGAGGCCAATATCTTCGCAGCCCACCTTCTCCTAGACGAAAACTGTCTTATAGAAGATGTGAAAGAAGGCTATACCTACAATCAGCTCGCCAGTATGTATGATGTAAATGTAAATCTTATGATCTTTAAGTTAAACGAAATGCACAGGATGGGTATGCCTATAAAAAAGGAAAGCCCCTCAAGCTCGACTTTTTTTAGGGATATAGAAGATAGTAAGTGCAATTACTAGGAAGATATTCACACTCGTCTTTATATAGTCGAGCTAATAATTCCCTTTGAAAATCCTACTCTTAGCTTTGTTTCAATGCTTAAGATAAATTATTGCACAATAAAAGACCTCCAAGAGGTCTTTTTGCTTGTTTTATTTAGCTTCAGATACGACCTTAATTGTCTCATCCTTATCTAGGCTTGATCTTGCGTAGATTGAGTAGTTTTCTCTTTCTACTACTAGGTATCTAAATGATCCGTCGTCCCAGAATTTGCCGTCTTCTTCGCCTACTTTTACATCTTCTGCATCTTCTGGCATTGTGAAAAGTCCCTTGAATCTTTCCTCATTGTCAGAAACTTGTACAGTAATTTTTTTGGCAGGATTGTTCTTTTGACCAAATTCTATAGTCAAAAGGTCCTTCTTCTCGTCTCTGAAGTTTTCTTCAAAGTCTTCTGGAAGATAGTTATAAGCTACATCGTAGATTGGACTATCGAACTTCTTATCTGAAGTCTCTTTCTCCCCTTCTTCCTTCTTATCTTCTTTAGAATCTTTATCAGATGTCTTATCTTCTGCCTTTTCCTCTACCTTTGTTTCTTCCTTACTATCTTCACTGTTCTTCGCATCATTTGAGCAAGCCATTAGGCCAAAAGCTAAGGCAAGAGTCATAGCGCTTGCAAAAAACTTTTTAATCTTCATTCCCTCTCCTTATTTTCCTTCATTAAATTCGATATCAATTATACTAAATTATTCAATCTTATACAAGTCTTTGATAAATTCTTTTTAAGATTCTTGAAAATCGAAAACAGCTCTGGCTAGGACTTCCACGGCTGGGGCTATGGCCTTATCTGAACAGTAGTAATTCTTGCTGTGAAGGGCTTCTTTCGGATGTCCCTCTTCCCCACTTCCAAACCAATAGAAAAATCCTGGAACTTCTTTCATAAAGAAGGCAAAATCCTCACTAGCCATGGTGTGACCTTCCTTTAGGATGTTCTCTTCTCCCAAAACTTTGCTTGCGGAAGAAAGAGCTCTTTCATACATATCTTCCCCATTATATACAGAAGGAATCTCTTCTGTGTAGGTGATTTCGTACTTACATTCGTAGGCTTTTGCCATATTTTCTACTATAGCTTCCATCCTTTCAATAGCTCTTTTAAGATTATCTTCACAAAGAGACCTAATAGTAGCAGATAGATGGGTTCTATCGACTACTAGATTGTCTTCTGATCCTCCATTTATCGAATTTACAGAAAGGACAGTCGAATCGAAGGGGTTGGTGTTTCTTGAAATTATGGTCTGGAGGGCCATAACTATATTCGATGCACAAACTATAGGGTCTATGTTAAGATGAGGCATGGACCCATGCTGGCCCTTGCCGAAAATATCTATCTTGAAATTTACCTTGGCACTCATCAAGGATCCCTTCTTTATTATAGCCTTCCCGAAGTCGACTTCTGGCCAATTGTGAAAGCCTAGGACCCTATCAATCTTAACCTTATCGAAAAGACCCTTGTCTACATATTCCTTGGCCCCTCTGGTAATCTCCTCAGATCTTTGAAAGATAAATACTACATCAGCCATTAGCTTATCTTTATTTTCGCAAAGGAGTTTTACAAGAGCCAAAAGACTTGCTGTATGGTAGTCGTGTCCGCAAGCATGCATTGTGTTCTCTTCCCTTGACCTATAGGAAATATCGGTCTCCTCCTTCTGGGCCAGGGCATCGATATCTGCCCTAATTCCAATGACCTCGCCATCTTTTCCTGTATTAAGTCTTGCGATTAGGCCTGTTTCTATGGGAAAGTCTATTATTTCGACTCCTTCAAGTTTTTCTAGAAATTCTCTTATAATTTTAGTCGTCCTGTATTCCTTGCCAGAAACTTCTGGGTGCATATGTATTCTATGTCTAATCTCTATAATTTCCTCTAAGTCTCTGTCAGATAATTTTAAATTCATATTATTTCCTTTATATATATTCTTAGTATGAATATACTTCTAAGAAAATTTCCTACAAAAAAAGAAAAGCTAGATTTTGACCTGAACCCCAAAATCCGGAATACGGATGGAGGGGTTTTTAGTACCATA
>JAQEDR010000029.1 GCA_027669155.1 Peptoniphilaceae bacterium AM52-5BH
ACATTCCGCTTAAGATATAATTAAATTATTCCGTGTTTACGGGTTCAGGTCAAAAGGTGGATTTATTTGTTAGGGCGGATTTTCTTATCCGCTCCTTTTTATTGAATTTTCCCTTTTCTTCTTAGTCTTTCTGTATTAATTATTGCTGCAGTTGCATCTCCTGTGATATTTAGGGTAGTTCTTCCCATGTCGAATATCCTATCGATTCCTGCTACTAGGGCAATTCCTTCTACTGGTAGACCTACTGATTGAAGGACCATGGCAAGCATTATCATTCCGCTTCCTGGAACTCCTGCTGTTCCTATTGATGCGAGCGTTGCTGTTAGAACAATATTTACCATTTGGCCAAGGGTAAGGTCGATTCCGTAACAAGAGGCAATAAAGACTGCACATACTCCTTGATAGATTGCTGTTCCGTCCATGTTTATAGTAGCTCCTAAGGGTAGGACGAAGCTTGTTACGTCATGGTCTGCTCCAAGCTCTTCGCAACATTTGATATTGATTGGAATAGTTCCTACTGATGATGCTGATGAGAAGGCAAACATTATAGCTGGTGCCATCCCTTTGAAGAATTCTATAGGGCTCATCTTGGCCAAGGTCTTTACGGTAAATGAATATACCACAAGGCCGTGTAGGAGGTAGGCAAGATAGGCTACAAGTAATACTGATGCGAGAGATCCTATAATCATTGCGCCATTTTCTGCTATTACTGGAACGAGTAAGCAAAATACTCCAATTGGAGATAGGCTTAGGATTAATTCCATTGCCTTCATAAATATTTCATTTAAGACATCAACTGCTCCAATAGCCTTGGCTTGACTTTCTTTTTTGATAAGTAGAATAGAAAATCCAACAATCATTGCTCCTACGATTATCTGAAGCATGTTGGCCTCTACCATTGGGCTTAGGAAGTTTTTAGGAAATATATTTACAAGTGTATCCATAAAGGAAACTTTCTCTCCAACCTCATATTCCAGGTTAGTCGTAGCTATTACTGGAAATATTTTCTTAAATATGTTGGAAAATCCGAGGCCTATCACTATGGCAAAGGATGTGGTTAGGAAATAATAAACTATGGTAAAAACTCCGACTTCTCCGACTTTTTTGATATCTCTCATGGAGACAATTCCTCCAATTATTGAGAAAAATACAATAGGTGTTACTATAAATTTGATTAGGTTTAGAAATATATCGCCGAATGGCTTGATATAGGTGTTTAATAACTCTGCCTTGCTTTGTAATAGAAGACCTAGGATAACCGCTGAAACCAGGGCGATTAGAATGTTTCTTGTAAGATTGGATTTCTTTTTAGCTTTCTTTTCTGACATATATTCCTCCTTTTTCTTCCTATAAATATATCACAAAGCACAATTACTTTGCAATTAATAAGCGTTTTTTTCTCTTAACTTCCCCTAGATTTCTACTACTCTTAAATCATCATTTAGGTCAAAGAGAAGCCTTATAAAGTTTTTCTTATATCTTACAAATCTCTCCCTATCCATAAGATCCATCACTTCATCAAAGCTCGCCCACTTACAAGCAGCTACTTCTTCTTCCTGAAGACTTACTTCATCTAGATCTATATTTTTCCTTACTAGGTAGAAATCATCGAAGCCGTGTTTGAAGTTGGCTGTAAGGATGGGCCTGATATTTGTAAAATCTAGGCTGATACCTAGTTCTTCTTTAAGCTCTCTAGCTATTGCTTCCTTGCTAGTTTCTCCGGCGCTTGCTGCCCCACCACAAGTGATGTCCCACAAGTTTGCCATAGATTTCGTCTTTTGTCTTTTTTGGATGAGGAGATTGCCCCAATCATCAAATATCAATAGATGGACGATTAGCCTATAGGTATCATCTGGCATCTGCTCTCCTCTTATGTAAGTCTTTCCTGTCTTTATCCTATTTTCATCATATAAGTCTAATATTTCCATTTTTCCTCGCAAAAAACCTAGGCCTACTATCTAAGGAAAGTAAGCCTAGGACATATCTACTTATCAGCTATTACAGCTGCTGTTATTCTTGGTATTACTTGTTTCTTACGGCTTAGAACTCCTGGTGCGTTGATGGTGCCCTTGTCTGTTATTTCGCCAAACTCGTCTTTTATAGAATCAAAATGTTCTCCTACTACAAGTAGTTCACTTCTTTCGTTGAAGATATCTGTAAGAACTAGGACGAAAGTTGATTCGTTTTTGGATTTGATTTTCTTATCCATCAAGTCTTTTAGCTCATCCATAATTGGAAGAAGCTCTTCTGGATTCATGGTCATGACTTGGCCGACTCTAAAGTCTTCTCCTGCGATGTTGAAGGTCTTTACATCTCCTTCTACCAAATCGCTTGCAGACTTACCCTTTAGGGAAGTTGCCGCCCTAAACATCTTATCAGCAAACTCTTCTGGGTTGATGTCTGCTATCTTACTCATCCTATCAAGGATTCTCTTGTCAGTGTCAGTAGTTGTTGGAGATCTAAATAATAGAGTATCTGAAATCATAGCAGCACAAAGAATACCTGCAATTTCCTTGCTTGGTCTGATTCCACTTTCTAGATACATCTCAGATATTATAGTCGCAGTAGAACCAACTGGCTCTGCCCTAAAGAAAACTGGCCCTGTAGTAAGGATATTGGCAACCCTGTGGTGGTCGATTATCTCTTGAATTTCTGCTTCTTCTATATCGTCGATTGATTGGTTTCTCTCGTTGTGGTCGACTAGGATTAATTTTTTCTTATCAGATGAGATCAGATGGTATCTTGATACAGATCCCACGACTCTTTTTGTCGAATCCACTACTGGATATGACCTAAATCTTGACTTGGCCATGGCATCTCTTACGGTATCGAGATTATCTTCCTCAGTAAAATAAATTAGATTATCTTTTGTCATTACATGGCTAACTGGAATAGTCATTGGAAGAAGTCTTGCTGTCATGAAGGAATTGTATTCAGTAGATAGGACTGTAACATCATTTTTCCTAGCAAGTTCTACCATATCCTCATTCATCTCTGCCCCGTGGGTTAGGATTAGGAGGGCGATTTTCTTATTTAGAATATATTCGTAATAATCATCCCTGTTACCTGAAATGATGATATCTCCTTCTAGGAAAACTTCATCCAAAGTCTCCCCATCGTCATCATTCATGGCAAATACTGTCATCTTTCCATCATAGGCCCTTGGATTTTCTGGAAGGTTTATGATTTTTGCAGCAAGTACGTCAATGATATTATCGATTGGAGTCTTGCTCCTTCCCAAAATCTTGTCATCCCAAACGTCCATATAGGCACGAGTGATGTTAGAAAGAGATGCTATTCCTTCAATCTTCCCATTAGCATCGACAACAGAAAGAGAGTTGGCATCCCCTTTTTGGAAGATTTCCCAAGCAGACCTTATGGCAATTGAAGGGTCAATGATATTTCCCTTATCAATGTCGAGGTCTTTGACTTGAAGCTTGATCGATTCCTTAAGCTTTGGTGGTTCTAGGCCAAAATAGTCAAGGACAAACTTACTTTCTGGGTTAAGCTTGCCTAGCCTAATTGGAATTGCCTTAACTTCGCCGAGCCTGTTTTTAAGGTCAGCATAGGCTAGGGCGCTCATTATAGAATCTGTGTCTGGATTCTTGTGGCCTGTGATATAAACTACTTCTCTCATAATAACTCCTTTATATAAAATTTACTTTGAGCATCTCGATTTTATATCTGTTGACTTGAAGTACTGTGATAGTCATATTGTTAATTTTGACAAAATCACCCTTGTTAGGAATCCTAGACAGATTATCAATCACAAAACCTCCAATAGAGTCGTTTTTGATCTCCTCTAGGTTCGTATCAAAATAGTCGTTGAAATCATTTAAGTGGATTGAAGGATTGACCAAATATTCCTTCTCATTTATCTTATAGATTGTCTCATAGGCAGAGTCGTATTCGTCATCTATCTCTCCTACCAGCTCTTCAACTATATCTTCTATAGTTACAAGTCCGCTTGTTCCACCGTATTCGTCGATTACTATAGCAAGGGAGAGATTTTCTCCTCTCATAGTTGTGAAGAGATCAAAGATGTGCATGTTATCATAGACATAGTAGGCTGGTCTTATGCAATCGATAAGCCTTAGGTCATTTTCCTGAACCATATGACTTACTAGATCTTTCATATGAAGGATTCCTAGGATATTGTCAATATTTTTGCCGTAAACTGGAATTCTAGAGTGGTTGGAGCTCTTAAGAAAGGCCTTAAGCTCATCAATAGGAAGGTCTACTGGTATAGCTTCCATATTTGTCCTTGCCGTCATGATATCTGAAACGTCGGAGTTACCGAATTCGAAGACATTATTTATCATTTCACTTTCTTCGTTATTAATCACTCCCTGCTCTTCTGATACATCGACTATGGTCTTTAGGTCTTCTTCTGTTACCCTATCATTATCCACATTCTCGCTTACAAAAAGCTTACTTATGGCACTTGTAATAAGGCCTAGGATAAAGGATAAGGGGGTTAGGATTATATTAAAAAACCTAATAGGCTTAGCAACCTTTAGGGCGAGCCTTTCAGAGTTGGCTGTGGCAATATTTTTGGGAGTTACTTCTCCAAAGATAAGAACAACTATTGTGAGAACAATAGGTGAAATCACAGCTCCCTTTGGGCCGAATACATCTGTAAAAAATATTGTTGCAATTGTAGTAGTTACGATATTTACTATATTATTTCCTATAAGAATAGTAGTAAGTACCTTGGTGATATTATCTACTAATTTTTTAAGGATATGGGAGTTTTTAACTCCGTTTTTTTCCATTTGTCTGATTTTAAATGTATTAATACTTGTAAGGGCTGTTTCTGATGATGAGAAAAATGCCGAAAACATCACTCCTAAAATTATAAGAATCAGCTGAATTATATTGATAGTCGTCAAAACGTCCTCCTTCTTATATTATAAGATAGATTTTAATAAATTAAAAGGGGAAAATATGAATTTATTGGATTTAAGTATATAATAAATGTGTATCATAAATAAGGGAGGAAAAAATGGCAGAAAATTCATTTTTCGAAAAAGCTTTTAAACTAAAAAAGCATGGTACAGATACTAAAACGGAAATAATGGCAGGTATTACTACATTTATGACCATGTCATATATTCTTGCAGTTAATCCTCAGATTCTATCAGAATCGGGAATGGATTACGGGGCAGTTTTTACAGGCACTATCATCGCAAGCGTGATAGCAATGCTATTTATGGCTTTTTATGCAAATCTTCCATTTGGTCTATCAGCTGGTATGGGGCTTAATGCATTCTTTACCTACACAGTTGTAATGCAAATGGGAAAACCTTGGCAATTCGCACTAACAGCAGTATTTTTAGAAGGTATTATATTCTTACTTTTATCATTCGTTGGCGTCAGAGAAGCTATCTTTAACTCAATTCCTATAAATCTAAAAAAGGCAGTTTCAGTAGGTATCGGTTTATTTATCGCAGAAATCGGTCTACTAAATGCGGGAATCCTAAAGGTTGGCGACATATCTTTAAGTCTTGGTGAACTAACAAACGCAAATGGATTTATATTTTTCTTTGCACTTATCATAATGGTAGTTCTTACAGCAAGAAAGGTTAAGGGAGCCTTGTTATGGGGTATTCTAGTATCTACAATTCTCTCACTAGTCTTAGGCGTAACCCACTTTCCTGACTCTCATATAGTAAGTCTACCTCCGTCAATCGCACCAGTATTTTTCAAACTAGACTTTTCAAATGTATTCTCACTTGAAATGTTCTCAGTACTCTTCTCCTTCCTCTTTGTCGATATTTTTGACACTCTAGGAACACTTACAGGAGTTGCTACTAAGGCAGATATGTTGGATGAAGATGGAAACTTACCAGAGATTAAAAAGGCTCTTTTATCAGATGCCATAGGAACAACTATGGGAGCCTTAGTTGGAACAAGTACAGTAACAACTTTCGTTGAATCATCATCAGGAGTTGCTGAAGGAGGAAGAACTGGTCTTACAGCCCTTGCTACAGCAGTATGCTTTGTAATAGCAGCCTTCTTCTTTCCAGTATTTTCAATAATACCAGCTGCAGCTACAGCAGCAGCCCTAGTTACAGTGGGACTATTCATGATTACTACAGTTGTGGACATTGACTTCTCAGATATATCAGAAGCCTTCCCAGCATTCATGACAATCTTAATGATGCCACTAACATATTCAATAGCAGAAGGTATATCATTTGGAATGATCTCTTATGCTATAATCAAGCTCTTAACTGGAAAGGGCAAGGAAGTTTCACCTCTAGTTTATGTGCTTTCAGTAATATTTATCCTAAGATATCTATTACCACTTTTCTAGAATACTTGACAAAAGATTAAAAAAGATTTATAATAATAGCAATAATAATCGTAGATAGAAGTAGTAAGAAGATTAAAACTCCTACAGAAAGGAAATGGTTGATGAGAATTTCTGGATTTTAACTTGTGAATGGATCTATCAGATCAATGGTGAATCAAGTAGCCGGCGGGTCTTCCCACCTTACAGGGATAGGATATGTATGTATCTAAAGCGCCTTAGTAAGGCAAGAAGGATGGCACCGTGGGCCTATGCTCGCTCCTATATGGAGCGGGCTTTTTTTATTATATTTATTAGGAGGAAATTATGAAAACTAGAAACTTAACCTTATCGGCAATCTTTATGGCACTTGGGCTTGTGATGCACTTTTTAGTCCCACCAATCTTTGGAGGAGTAAAACCTGACTTTCTCTTATCCATGATGTTTATCTCCCTTATCATAGCATGTGATATCAAAGAAGCTATCCTTATTGGAGTATGTGGCGGGATAATGAGTGCCCTTACAACAAGCTTTCCAGGCGGACAAATACCAAATTTCATAGAGAAAATTATAGTTGCTATTGTGATATTTATTCTAATTCAAAAATTTGGCAAAGACTTAAATAAGTTCCAAACAATCTTTATCTACGCCTTTGGAACCCTACTAAGCGGAGTTTTATTTTTACTTTTAGCCTTAGGGATTACTAAACAAATGAATCTATTTGTCCCATCCCTTCCAGTAGTTCTCGTAGCTATGATAGTTAATTCGATTTTTGGTTTGATACTGATGAATGCTTACAGGAAAATAGAAAAAATGATTTGAAGAGAATAACGAGGTCCTAAGAAACAAATCCTGTGACCTCGTTTTACTTTGCTTATTTTCCTTAAAAAGCTAATATATTTAATTGTCTTCATTGAACAAGCTAATTTTTCTAAATCCTAATAGACTTAAAAAGCTCCTTGGTATAGTCTGCTCTTTCATCTTTTCCTATATCTTCTGTCTTGAAGAGATCTACCAATTTCCCATTGTAGAGGACCCCTATCCTATCTGATAAATAGGCTATTACATTAAGGTCGTGGGAGATGAAAAATGTAGTAAACTGGTGGATTTCCTGAAGTTCTTTGATAAGATTAAGGATTTGTGCCTGGATACTTACATCAAGGGCGCTTACTCCCTCATCTATTATAAGAAATTCAGGATCTATAAGAAGGGCTGCGGCTATGGCAATTCTCTGTTTCTGTCCTCCAGAAAGCCTACTTGGAAGATAATCAAGCACGTCACTTTCCATCTCGATTTCTTCAAGTATTGCCCTGATTTTTTCCTCTCCTCCCTCATCATAGAGGTCGTGGATTTTAAGGATTTCTCTTAGGGAAAATCCTATGGTCTTTTTGGGATTAAGGGCTTGGTAGGGATTTTGGAAGACTACTTGGACATTTCTCCTGTAGTCTTTAAGCTCTGTTTTAGTGAATTTACTAATATCCTTATCCTTAAAGTAGATAGTTCCACTAGTTTCCTTGACAAGCCTTAGGATAATATTTGACAGTGTCGTTTTACCAGATCCACTTTCTCCTACAAGGCCGAAGATTTCGCCCTTTTTTACATCAAAAGTAACATCATCTAGAGCGACTTTATCTTTTTTCCTAAAAAGCAAGGAGGAATCCTTGAAGATTTTTGTAATATGATCAATTCTTAAAATCTCATCCATTATTTCCTCCATAAAGATGGCAATTTACCTCGTGGTCTCCTTCTCTCGTAGTCTCCGGGAAAGTCTTCCTACAAATATCCATAACATGGTCACACCTATCGGCGAAAGGACAGCCTGTATTGGGCCTATTTTTAAGGTCTGGGACGTGGCCTCTGATATTGTAGAGCTTCTCTCCCCTTTTCTTAAAGTTTGGCACAGCCTTTAGGAGGGCCTTGGTGTAAGGATGGAGGGGCTTTGCTATTACATCGCGTGTCTTCCCTCTTTCGACAATCCTTCCTGCATACATTATCATTACAGTCTTTGAGATTCGCTCGATTAGATTAAGGTCGTGGCTGATAAAGACTATTGCTCCCTTATAGATCCTAGAAATATCTTTGAAGAGATCTATAATCTGAGCTTGGACCTTGGCATCAAGGGCTGTAGTTGGCTCATCTGCTATAAGGACGTTGGGATTTGCTATAAGGCTCATGGCTATGATTATCCTTTGCTGCATTCCTCCAGAAAGCTCGTGGGGATACTTATCATAGAGACTTCCTACATCTCTTAGCCCACATTTTTCCATAGTTTCTAGGACTAGTTTTTTTCTTTTTTCCTTATCAAAATCATAGTGGATCTTTAGGACTTCTTCGATTTGCTTGCCTACCTTCATCAAGGGATTTAGGGCAGATCCTGGCTCTTGGAAGACTGTAGCTATATTACGTGACCTGTATTTCTTCCACTCCTTATCACTTAAGCCCAAAACTTCTATATCTCTAAGCTTAACTGAACCTGACCTAACAAGGGCTGCCTGGGCCTGGATTCCTAGAATAGTTTGGGTAGCTACAGTCTTTCCGCAACCACTTTCTCCTACAAGGCCCACGAAGTCATTTTCATGAAGATCAAAGGATAGGTGATTTACTGCGTTCTTGTCCCCATTTTCTGTGGGAAAGGCTACCGTAAGGTCTTTTACTTCTAATAATTTCATCTTTCTGCCTTCTCCTTTAATCTTTCATTTCTAAACTTCTCTCCGTAAAGGGTAAAGCCTAAGACTAAGAGGCTTAGACAAACTCCTGTCGCTATAAAATAATATGGAGCCTGGTTAAAATAAATTTGGCTCTCCTTTAGCATCCTTCCCCAAGAAGGGTCTGGTGGTCTAACTCCAAGACCAAGATAGGACAAGCCACTTTCTGCAAGGATCGCTTGGGAGATAGAAAGGACTATAGCAACCATAACTTGATTTTTGATATTAGGCATGATGTGATTTATCGCTATATAGACAGTCCCTCCTCCCTTGACCACGGCTGATTTTACGTACTGGGCATTTTTAACTTGAAGAAAGCCACTTCTTACAACTCTTGCAAAATATGGAATCGACATGATTCCTATAGCAAAAATTGTATTGATTAGGCCTGATCCAAAAACAGATACCAGCATCATGGCAAAAAGGATTCCAGGAAAGGCCATAAGGGAATCTATAAAACGCATGAGGATCTCGTCAACTCTTCCACCAAAATAACCTGCACAAGCTCCTATTATAGAGCCTAGGATTAGGGCAAGGCCAACTGTCCCAAAGGATAAGACTATGGCATACTTACTTCCTTCCATAAGTCTTGATAGGATGTCTCTTCCCATATTATCAGTCCCAAAGGGATGGGCTAGGCTTGGAGATAAAAGTTTCTGGCTAGTCTCTATGGCATTTGGATCATAGGGAGTCCAAAATATAGAAACGACAAAGACTAAAAAGTAGAAGCCTATGATAAATTTTCCTATATTTATTGCTATTTTATTATTTTTTATCATTTTCCACCTCTTATTCTAGGATCGATTAGACCGTAGGCTATGTCTATGATGAAGTTAATGAAAATTACCAAAAAGGCTACAGCTATTACGACCGATTGGATCAAAGGAAAGTCCCTCGATGAGATAGATGCAACTATCAAAGAACCGATTCCTGGTAGGGCGAAAACATTTTCTATAATCAAAGACCCACCCACACTTGATGTAAGGCTCATTCCTATGACTGTAATTACTGGTATTAGGGCGTTTTTAAGGACGTGTTTGTATAGAATTTCCTTAAGGGTCATCCCCTTCATCCTTGCTGTCCTTACATAGTCCTTGTTGATTTCATCAAGGATTGCCGCCTGCATGTATCTTATAATGGTTGCTATATTAGGTATCGCTATGGCAAGGGATGGCAGAAAGAAGCTCTTAAGTCTCTCAAGAAATCCTCCAGCCATGGCATTGTAGGATAGGGTGTTAAATATATTAAGCTTTACTGCAAATACATAAATTAGCAAAAAGGCCAACCAAAATGATGGTATGGAAATACCAAGCTGGGTTATGGCCGTGATGATTGATGAATACCACTTATCAGACTTCAAGGTGATTTGAATTGAAAGTGGGATTGCTATTATTATCGATAGGATTAGAGAGTAAAGGGTTAAGGTTAGGGTCACTGGAAGCTTTCTTAAAAAAAGTGTGCTTACAGGCATCCTGTACTTAAGGCTTTCTCCCATATCTAATCTCAAAAGCCCTCCTATCCAAGTTATATATCTTTGAAACATTGACTTATCAAGCCCAAGCTCTCTTTCGAGAGCTTTTATTTGGGCTGGATCTGCCTCAGTTCCTAGTATAATTTCTGCAGGATTGCCTGGAATTATTTGAAATACTAGAAATATTAGGACAGATACAAAAAACAAAGTCAATATTATAGACAAGAGCTTTTTAACAATTGCTTTAGTCATTTTTCTTTTCTATATCCTCTAGATTAATCTTTTGTACTGGGTAGGACTTAAGTCCTGTAAGGTCCTTGTTTAGGGCTTGGTTGTTGTCAGGGTCTGTTAAATAAACTGATCCTGCATCTTCTGCCATAAATTCTTGGGCAGCCTTTACATTTTGGATTATCTCTTCCTTAGTATCTGCACTTTGAGCAGCTTCGATAGCTTCGTCATAGGCTTCGGACTTGTAGTTGATAAAGTTTTTGTCATTAGTAGATACATATCTATCGATTACTCTGATTGGATCAACATAACCTACAAAGCCTGATACTGTAGCCTCATAGTCCTTGTCCTTGTATACCTTGCTGAGCCAAGTAGAAAATTCGATTGGGTCAAGAGTCACTTCAATTCCAACCTTGCCTAGTTGGGCTTGGATTAATTCTGCTGTGTCCATATGGTATTTGTAATCACTTGGCACAGTTAGTTTTACAGCAAAACCATTCTCAAGGCCAGCTTCTTTTAAGAGTTCCTTGGCCTTTTCTGGATTGTAAGGATATTTTTCTTCCATATCGTTGTAGTATTCCTTAAGGGCTGGGGAGAAGTTTGATACGAGCTTGCTCGCCTTACCACCTGCTGCTGTGTTTATAATTTCGTCCTTATCGATGGCATAGGCTACAGCTTGTCTTACCCTTATATCATCGAAAGGCTTAACATCGTTATTAAGACCTAGGACTTGAACTAAGTTTTGTGGGAAGGAATGGATATCGCAAGTTTCTTCTATTTGGCTTAGCTCATCATTGGTTAGTCCTGTAGCAAGGTCAACGTCCTTGTTGTTTAGGGCCATGATTAGGGTTTGTCTGTCGGCAATTCTTAGAATTTCTACATCAGAAAACTTCGCAACGTGGTCTTTTCTGTGATAGTCGTCAAATCTTTTTAGCTTCATTCCCTCACCTGGAGTGTAGGAAACAAACTCGAAAGGACCAGTTCCAATTGGATTTGTTTGATTGTCGGCGTAGTCTTTTTGGACTATTGGTTGGGTATTGAGGTAGATAAAGGAATTAGATTTTTCCTTTAGTTTGATCTTGATTTCTGTAGGAGATACTACTTCCATTGACTCTATTTGGGCAAACTTGGAAGACTTTGGCTCTCCACTGGTTAGTCCTGCTAGGATATCGTAGGTGTAGTAGACATCATCAGCAGAAAAGTCCTTATCATTGTGGAATTTGACCCCTTCTTTTAATTTGAAATCATAAGTAAGGCCATCTTCACTTATCTCGTAAGACTCGCAAAGGTCAGGAACTAAATTTCCATCCTCATCCACATCGAAGAGTCCATCGAAAACTTGATCCATGATAGTTTTGGTATCTCCTGCAGTAGCATTGAAAGGATCGAGCGAATCGATTTCAGTATACATGGCTACTTTAAGTGGCTTGTCATTAGTTTCGGTATTTTCCTTCTTATCCGCATTGCCGCAGGAAGTAAGCAGAAGTCCTGCTAGGGCAAGGCTTACGAATATGTTTCTCTTTTTCATAATTCCTCCTAGAATTTTCTCTGTGTTGGCAAATCCCCTCCATTAATAATCCTACAGACTAATCCAGACAAATATTTCTTTTAGCCATAAATTCAGCTAGATTTTAGGATTTAATTAATTAAAATTTTGCCAGCATCCATCCAACATTCTTTACTACTATTCTAACAAATAGTTAAATTTATAACAAGAATTCTTTTCAAAAAAGAATGGACCGCTATAGGCCCACTCCTCTTATAATTTATCCTCTACTGATTTTATTTTTTGCTCCATAGAAGCCTTCTTATCTCTCCTATCATCCATCTTGATTACAGAATAAACCCTATCACATCCCTTATCAAAAACAGATTCTTGCATCTTTCTGATGACTTCAAGGGCCTTGTCGGCATCTGCCTCTATTACTGTGCCCATTGGGTTTAGTTTGTATTTTACCCCTTCTGCCATAAGGATTTTTTCTGCTTCTGCTACATATTTGCTTACTGATGTTTCCTTTGTGCCTATTGGTATTAGGCAAACTTCTACTACTGCCATTTAGTCCTCCTCGTAAAATCTCTTGTATATTTGATAAGCCTGGTAGTGGTCCTCGACTCCTCCAAGCTCTCTTATAGAATGCATGGCAAGAATTGGCTCGCCTACATCTATACTCTTAATTCCTAAAGTTCCTGCTGCTATTGGCCCGATGGTTGAACCTCCCTGCTTGTCATTTCTATTATGGAAAGTTTGGATATTAACTCCTAAATCCCTTGCGATTTTGATAATCCTTGCCTTAGTCTCTATACTTGAGGTGTAGGCTCCATTTGCCGCAATCTTAATTACAAGACCCTCATTCATCCTTACCTCGTTGGTAGGATCAGAAAATTGGGCGAAGTTTGGGTGGATGGCGTGGGCTTGGTCGGCACTTATAAGGTAAGAATTGTCGATCGCTATATAATAATCTTCCTCTGTCAATCCTGTCGCAAGGATTAGTCTATTTAGGCAATCCTTAAGGAAGGGAGAAAAGGCTCCGGTCCTAGTCCTTGATCCAATCTCCTCGCTATCATTTAGGATAAGGCAATTAGTCTTTGTACTTTCACTATCCACAAAGGCCATAAGACTTGCATGAACGGATCCTAGATTGTCGATTCTTCCTATCTGATACATATCATTTATAAGGGAACCCTTTTGCCTATCGTAGAGGGCAAGGTCGTAGTCTATTATATCGCACGCCTCAACTTCTAGCTCATCTGCCAAAAGATTTTGGATAAAGCCATCTGCTTCAGCTTTTTCCTTAATAGTCTTAACCAAAGGATAGAGATTGTCCTGAGGATTGATTGCAAAGTCCTTGTTCACAGTCCTATTCATGTGGATTGCAGCATTGGGAATTGTAAGAAGGTCTCTATCGATATTAATAAGACTTGAACTAAGCCTACCGTCTTTTTCATAGACAACTTTACCCGCAAGAGATAGGGTCCTATCAAGCCATGTAGAATAAATCATTCCTCCATATGCTTCTACATTTAGCTTTATATAGCCATGAGCCCCGATTTCCGCCTTGGATTTTAACTTAAAGGTAGGAGATTCGGTGTGAGATCCAATAATATCGAATCCTTCTCTTAAATCTTCTCCCAAATCTACAGCAAAAAGAGCCGTCCCATCACGGACTACAAAGTACTTTCCTGATGGACGGATCTCCCATTTCTCATTTTCCTTAAGCTCGACAAAGCCCTTTTCTCTTAAAACATCTGCCGCGTTTTTTACAGCGTAATAAGAAACTGGACTTTCGTCTATAAATTTTATTAAATCTTTACTAAATTCTAAACTCTTCATACTTATATCATACCCAAAAATATCTTTCCTTCATTTGTAGATAAGATAAGCTTGGTAATTGTAATAATTTTAGTATTTTTCTAGGAAAGTTGATATAAGATTCTTAAAGCCTTCGGGGTCTTTCTTTGAAAACTCGCAGTGGCCGAAGTCTTCTCCTGTATAGATTTCTTTCTTGCTTGATTTTATAGACTCATAGACCTCCCTGCCCATATGATAAGGGGTCATAGTATCGACCTTTGAATTTATTACAAGGACAGGGCTTGTAATATCTGCCTGTCTTGCCCACTTAGTAGAGTCGATATCTTCTAGGCTAAAGCCAAGTTTCATCTTTAGGAAGATATTTCCCATAAATCTCATAAAACTTTGTGGCACATTTTGCTCTTTCTCAACTTTTGCCAAGACCTTATCTACCATTTCTCTACTATCTCCCAGAGGGCAGTCCAGGATTAGGTAGTCAATATTTGAACTATCCCTACTAGCAGCAATAATACTAGTCGCTCCTCCGTAGGATTCGCCATAAAGGATTATTTTAGAATCTGGATAATCCTGTTTTATATAATCAATCGCATCCAAACAATCGAAAGATTCAAGGACCCCAAAAGTATTGTAGGGGAGAAGATTCTCTCCAGAATTTCTCTGATCATAGATTAAAAGGGAGTAGCCTAAATCATAAAAAATCTGTCCTTGACTATAAAGTGAATACTTAGTCCCTCCCATCCCATGGACCATGACGCAAACGTCCTTAGAGTCTGGATTCTTCACAAAAATAGCAGGAATATCGTGCTTATCTTTGCTTGATTTTATCTTAATTTCTTCTATATCTTTTCCTCTAGCAAAATCCTCGTACTTAGCCCTGTAAAGATTAATATTTTCTAAAGTGTCCTCTCTGGATTCGATATTGGTCATCCCATCAAAGGTCGCCTTGCCAATAAAGATAGAAAAAGCGAGAAAAAGAATTACGATAATAGATACGATTATTTCAAGCCCAATCTTAAGTTTCCTATTCATAAGCCCCTCCTTAACATTTCTTACATATATTATAAGATATTTTGACCTAGATTAGAATATACAGGAAAACATTTTACATAATCTTTACAAATAGATTAGAGCTATAAAAAAACACCTCCCAAAGGAGATGTTTTGTTTATTAGTCATTTTTCTTCATAAATCCGTAGATAAGTCCACCTACTACAGACCCAACTAGGACTGCTCCTAGGAAGAGGCCTGCTTGGCTTAGGCTTGACATAGCTGGCAATACGAAGATTCCTCCGTGTGGGGCTGGGGCTGATATGTTAAAGCCTCCTACGATTGCTCCTGCTATAGATGATCCTATAACACTTGCTGGGATTACCTTGCCTGGTTCTGCCGCTGCGAAAGGAATTGCTCCTTCTGTGATAAAGCTTAGTCCTAGGATGTAGTTTGTAATTGTAGTCTTCTTTTGATCTTCTGTAAATTTATCTTTGAAAAATGTTGTTGCTATTGCTATTGCAATTGCAATTGGTGGAACCATTCCTCCAACCATTACAGCTGCCATAAAGGTTCCTATTCCTGTATCTGTGAAGGCTCCGATTGCGAAGGCGTAAGCTGCCTTGTTGATTGGACCACCCATGTCTAGGGCCATCATACCTGCAAGGATTGCTCCAAGCATTAGCATATTAGCTCCTGATAGGCTCATTAACCAGTTGTTAATGAAGGTATTGATTCCTGTAAATATTGGGTCTATGATAAAGTACATCAAGGCTCCAACTATTAGAAGACCAAATACTGGATATATTAGCATTGGCTTTAGGCCTTCGACTGATTTTGGAAGATTTCTGAAGGCTTTCTTTAGTAAATTAACTACATAACCTGCAAGGAAACCTCCGATTAGTCCACCGATAAAGCCTGCTCCACGGCTTGCCATAAGTCCTGCAACCATACCTGGCATTAGGGCTGGTCTATCTCCAATTGACATGGCAATAAAGCCTGCAAGGATTGGTATTAGGAAGCTAAAGGCATCCCCTCCAAGACCATTTAGGAAGGTGAAGGCAAGGGATTCATCTCCTGCGAATCTTTCTACTAGGAAGGAGATTGCCATAAGGATTCCACCACCGATTACAAATGGTAGCATGTGGCTAATTCCATTCATTAGGTCGCCGTAAATCTTTTGCCAGAAACTTTGACCTTCGCTATCGTCATCACTTCCCTTACTTGCTCCTTCTTCTGCAGTAAAGATTCTTCCTTCGCCCTTGATGGCCTTTTCGATTAGTTCATCGCTTTTTCTGATTCCGTCAGATACTGGTCTTTGGATAAGTCTTTTGCCATCGAACCTATTTGTCTCGACTTTCTTATCAGCTGTAATGATTATTGCATCAGCTTCTTCGATTTCCTTGGCTGTTAGTCTATTTTTTATTCCATCAGACCCATTTGTCTCGACCTTAATTGAAACTCCTGCCTTTTTGGCTGCCTTTTCTAGGGCTTCTTGGGCCATGTAGGTGTGGGCTATACCGTTTGGGCAAGCTGTTACTGCTAGTAATTTGATATCGTCATTTGTAGTTTTTTCTACTACTGGGGCCTTCTTTTTCTCTGAGTATTTATCGATTACTCCGTAGACCTCTTCAACACTAGAGCATTTTTTAAGATCATCTATGAAGCCTTCTTTCATAATCATTTTTGAAAGCTCGGCTAGGGTTTCCACATGGAGGTTGTTTTCTCCAGCAGGTGCTCCTATAGCGAAAAATATTTCTGTCACCTCTCCGTCTAGGGCTTCGTAGTCAAGTCCTCCTACTTTTCTTGCAAATAAAACTGCAGGTTCTTTAACAGTTTCGTTTTTGGTGTGAGGGATGGCTACTGACTCGCCTAGGGCAGTTGATCCTTCTTCTTCTCTTGCTATTAGGCCATTTTTGAAGTCTTCTTTGTCTTTTACATAGCCTTTTTCGAAAAACTTTGAGGCTATTTCTTCGATTGCACTTTTCTTATCATTTGCCTTAAGATCGAAAATCATCAGTTCAGGCTTGAGTAAATCTCTAATTTCCACTTTCCTTTACCTCCACTTTTTCTAAAATCTCATCAATTTTTTCCTTACTTCCTATATCAGGGCTAAAGGCTGTCGCTGTTCCTGAAGCAACCGCAAGCTTGTAGGCATCCTTCTTAGATAGGTCATGGCTTAGGCCATATACAAAGCCTGCCACCATGGAATCCCCCGCTCCAACGGAGTTTACAAGCTTTCCTGTAATTGGGCCCACCTTAAGGACCCTATCCTTATCTACAAAGATAGATCCATCCCCTCCTAGAGATACGATTACATTTTCTGCCCCAAGTTCGATTAGCTTCTTAGCGTAAGAGATTATTTCTTCATCTGTTTCTATCTCAGTTTCAAAAATCCTTCCAAGCTCTTCTTTGTTTGGTTTTACAAGAACTGGCTTATATTTTAGATAATCTAGGACTTCCTTGTTTGCTATGTCTATAGTAAACTTACAAGAAACCCTTCCTATTACTTCCTTATAGAAGTCCTTGTCAAGAGATTTTGGTAAGGATCCTGAGATTACTAGAAGATCATCTTCTTTAACCTCCGTGAGACTTTCAAAAAACTTCTCTACTTCCGCCTCTTCTATCTGAGGGCCTTCGGCATTGATTTCTGTCTCGTCTTGGTATTTTAATTTGACATTGATCCTAGAATCTCCCTTAATTTCTGTAAAGTTTTCCTTAATGCCTAGCTTTCGAATCTCATTTTTTATGAAATCTCCCGTAAAGCCACCTAGAAAGCCAATATTTACCGGATCATCTCCCAGATTCTTAAGTAGCTTTGAGACCATGATTCCCTTACCACCTGGATACATCTCACTAGCCTTGCTGCGAAGGGTCGCTCCATGGGTAAAGTCCTCTATCCTCATTATATAATCTATTGATGGATTCGTTGTTAATGTATAAATCATCTATCCTCCTCAATCAGTTCTACATCACTTTTTTTTATAATCTTTGCATGATATATCTCTTGGTCTTTAGAAGAATCTGCCAGGATGTAGGCCTTGTTGGAAAGTTCAATCGCCTTTCTCTTTATAAGAGCCTCGTTAATATCAGCGGTATAGAAATACTCATCATCAAAGCCATTTGCTCCGATAAAGGCTAGGTCGAAATTAAAATCACAAAGCTCATCCATGGCAATTACCCCAGTAGTGACCCTGGTTTTTGCCTTAAGCCTTCCTCCGATAATTATCGTATCGAAACCTTTCTCCATTAGTTTACTTACATGCATTAGTCCATTGGTGACAATCCTTATATCCTTAGCCTCTAAAAAGTCGATCATCATATTTGTCGTAGATCCCGCATCTAAGAAAACTAAGCTATTGTCAGGGACTAACTTTGCTGCCTTTCTTCCTATAGATTTTTTCTCTTCTAACATGCTTTGCTCATTATCAGTGAAACTTCTCTCATCTGTCTTTATATTTAATACAGCTCCCCCGTGGACCCTCCTTATCTTTCCATCCTCTTCCAAAATGTCGAGGTCGCGTCTTAGGGTTGACTCACTGACATGTAGCTTCTTAGTTAAATATCTGTTGGATATCTTCTTTTCCTTAAAAAGCACATCCAATATCATATCGAGTCTTTCTTCTACTATCATGATAATATTATAACATCATTTTCCTTCAAATTCAATCATATTCATTCAGAATCCTTCTATCTTATTTGAATTTGACTAATTTCTTAAAAACATTATAATTAATAAAAGCGTATAAATTCTACATAAGGAGTGAACATGAAAGAACTTGAAGAAAAAATATTAGAAGAAGGAATCGTTATTGGACCAAATATCCTAAAGGTAGACTCCTTCCTCAACCAACAAATAGACTGTAAGCTTATCCAACAAATGGGCAAGGAATTTGCTGAGCATTTCAAAGATCAAAAGATAGATAAGGTTCTAACAGTAGAATCATCAGGTATAGCCCCAGCCCTTGCTACAGCCCTAGAGCTTGGAGTAAAATGTGTATTCGCAAGAAAACAACAATCCCTTACAACCGGAGATGATGTTTATCATTCAAGCGTATACTCCTTCACTAAACAGGTAACAAATGAGCTTATAGTTTCCAAAAACTTCATCAAAGAAGACGAAAACGTCCTAATGATAGATGACTTTTTGGCAAATGGTCAAGCAGCCAAGGGCATGGTTGCTCTAGTAAGACAAGCAGGCGCCAACCCAGTAGGCTTTGGTATAGTAATAGAAAAGTCCTTCTCTGAAGGTCGTAGCGTAATAGAAGATGAAATGGGACTAGAAGTATACTCTCTAGCGAGAATTGCAAAACTAGAAGATGGCAAGATTACTTTTGTTGAAGAATAGAATAAACTAAAATAGGAGCCATGAGCTCCTTTTTAATTTAAATTATTTTATCTTTAAACCCTCATTACATCGCCTAATTTTAAGATAATTTCTCAATTGTTTCTTTGGCTTTTTCTATAAGATCCCTATCACTAAAGCTTATATCTTGATAGAGCGCCTCTCCTTTAAGATAGACCATCTCTGTTTTTCTTTTGTTTTTAGCCGACATATGGAAGTTTTCGATTCCACTTTTCCTATAGATTTCTTTGATATTTGAATAGTTTACTCCAGATCCTGCCATAATTTCGATCCTGTCCTTGTATTTGTGATTAATCCTTGATAAAAGCTCAATTCCTTCTATAGCTGTGGGGCTTTTCCCTGAAGTAAGGATTCTCTTAATTCCAATTTCTATCAAATAATCTATCATTTCTTCCCCATCCTTGGAGTAATCAAAGGCCCTGTGAAATATAGCTTCCTTTGGCCTAGAAAGCTCGACCAACTCTTTTGTCCTATCTAGATCAATCCTTCCATCCTTTTTGAGAAGTCCAAAAACAAAGCCATCTATATCGAAGTCCTTGTAGATTCTTATCTCTTCTTTCATCATCTCAAATTCCTCATCATTGTAGGAAAAATCGTAGGGCCTTGGTCTAATCATGACAACCTTCTCTATATCTTTATCTCTTGAAATCTTACGAACGAGTCCTACAGAGGGACTTATCCCATCAAGATCTAGGGCAGAGCATATTTCAACTCGATTAGCACAAGCTTCTTTCGCATTTATAAAAGATTCGTAGGAATCTATACATATTTCAAGCTTCACACTTTATCCTTTCTTTATCTTAACTTTTGAAAAGTCCATTTAACTTTCCATCTTAATCTTTACCCAAAGAAAGCAAAAAAAAGAAGCCAGATTCCTCTGACTCCTTAACTATTTATTATTTTCCAGCGTGTTTTGCTGCATTTTCTCCTGCTATTCTACCGTAAACTGTGATGTCGGCCATAGCTACAGAACCAAGTCTGTTTTTGCCGTGGATTCCACCTGTTACTTCTCCTGCTGCGTAAAGTCCTTCGATTGTTTCACCATCTTTTGTTTGAACTTCTGCATCAGTATTGATTACTAGACCACCCATTGTGTGGTGAACTGCTGGAGCAGCCTTTAGCATGTAGTAAGGACCTTCATCGATTGTCCAACCTAACATTCTTAGGTTAAATTCTGGGTCTTCTTCCTTCTTAGAGTTTTCGTTGAAGGTATTTACTGTTTCTACTAGGGCTTCTTTGTCGATACCAAAGTGGTCTGCAAGCTCTTCGATTGTGTCAGCCTTATACATTAGCCCTCTGTCGAATAGGCTCTTAGCTTCTTCTGGGTTAGATTTCATTGTACCAGTTTTTTCGTTTGATTTTTCATCCCAGATTAGGTAACCAACATAATCTGTTTGATCTTTGATAGCCATTGAGATTGCACGTCTTGTGTCAAGCTCTTCTACGAATCTCTTACCTTCTTTGTTTACTAGAAGTGCTCCACCTACAAGTCTTGTGTCTCCACAGTAAAGTAGTTTTCCTGTTTCAACGTCACATACTGGGTAAAGTTGGATCTTGTCCATATCTACAGTATCTGCACCAAGGGCTTGTGCCATTACGATACCATCTCCTGTTGCTCCTGGAGAGTTAGTTGATAGGACGTGTTCATCAACTTCCTTATCATTTTCGTAGCACATTTCAGCATTGGCACCGAATCCACCTGTAGCAAGAACTACTGACTTAGCGTTGATTTCGTAGTTTTTGTCGCTTCCTTCTGCCCTAACTCCACAAACAACTCCGTCTTTTGTAAGGATTTCCTTAACATCTGTGTTTGTCATTAGGTCGATTCCAAGCTCTTCTGCCTTTGCCTTATATTTAGAGATTAATTCATTTCCAGTGTGGTTTTTAGGAATGTAAGATCTTTTAACTGAGTGTCCACCGAAGAACATCAAGCTATCTAGCCATTCTACTCCGATGTCATCTCTTAGCCAGTGGGCACCATCTGTTGCCTTGTCAGCTAATACTTCGATTAACTCCTTGTTTCCGCCTGCTTCTTCAACGTCTTTAGCGAATAGTTCTTTACTATCTTCGATTCCTTCTTTTTCTTGAAGTTCGTTAGCTGGAGCTGCGTATTCTCCACCAGAAATTAGGGTATTACCACCAACTTGGCCAAGTTTTTCAAGAAGTAGTACATTAGCACCTGCTTCTTTGGCAGTTACTGCAGCAGCAAATCCTGCTCCACCACCACCAACAACTACTACATCATAATCCTTAGTTTCTGTTTCCTTGTTAGCTTCGTCACTTTCCTTTTCATAAAGCTTAAGGTCGCGACCACTTTCTTCAATGGCAGCCTTTACTGCTTCGATTAGGGCAGTTGATGTAACTGTAGCTCCTGAAACTGTATCTACATTTATAGATTGCTTATCTACAATCTCACTAACGATCTTGTCAGCTGCTTCGTCTCCTAGACCTTCTGTTTCCTTATGTACTAGATCAATTGAAGCTATCTTATCTCCCTCAAAATTAACTGTAGCTTCTATGTCTCCGTTGTGTCCTGCTTCTGTCGCCTTAAAGCTTTCTGCCTTAGCAGTTTCTTCCTTAGAAGTTTCTTCCTTAGCTCCATCCTTATTATCAGCTGTGTTATTGCCACATGCAGTAAAAAGCATAGCTGCTGATAAAAGAATTGGCAAAATTTTATTCTTCTTCATATATCCTCCCTTTTTAATACTGCTTATAAATAATAACAAATTATGATAATGTTTGCAAGTACTTGAAATAGTGGGTTAAAGTGATTTTTATAAATACTTATGCTTTATATCAAATATTCAGTAAAAAGTAGATTTTAATAGAATTTGGTGAATAATTATTATTAGAAAAATAATATAATTTTTGATAGAAAACAAGATCTTGTTACGAATATATAGGTGAAGGAGGATAAGATGCGTGAAGAAAAAATAATAAAGGGCATGAAAAAAAGAAATGAAAAAGCCTTAACGATTTTTATCGACACCTATGGCCCAGTTATGAAAGCATCTATTTATAAGGTATTAACCTTTAACGAAAATATAAGGATGGAAGTCCTAAATGACAGCATCCTTGCAGTTTGGGATAATATAGATTCCTTTGATCCTAAAAGATCAAGCTTTAAAAACTGGTGTGCAGGTGTAGCAAGATATAAGGCTATAGATGCCCTTAGAAAAGAAATCAGGCACAAAAGTGTGGATTTCGATGAAGTAGAAAACTATTTAGAAGACGAGGATGAGATTTACTTAGACGAGACAGATGAGATTCTAAAGGTCCTAGACGAAAAGGACCGAGAAATTTTTAGGAAATTATTTATAGAAGGCTACTCCTACGACGACCTAGCCAAAATCTACGACATATCAAAGGCTGGGCTCTATAACAGAGTATCCCGAGGCAAGAAAAAAATTAGAAAGGAAATTCGAGATGAAAAATGTTTATGATAAGATAAATGACCTAGATTTTGAAACTGACGAATTTAAGCTTACTGATATTGAAAGAGAGAAATTATATATGACAGCCAAATCTTATAAGAAAAATTCAAAGAAAAAATACCTAGCAGTAGCAGCTGCCCTCCTTCTTGTAGCAGGACTAACAATGGCTCCTGTAAGAGCAGAAGTTTCTAAGGCCTTCACAGACCTTAAAGTATCTATGATGGAAACCATTGGGGCAAGCCCAGAATCATATAAATATGTAACAGAGCTTCACAAGCCAATTGAGATAGGTGATGAATCTATTGTTCTCGAAAATCTCGTAATCGAAGATGATAGGGTATACTCTACAATGCTAAGAGATCCAAAAGGCCGAAGCCTTGAAGAAGACGTTTCTAATACCACAAATATCTACAAAGTAGTAATAAACGGCGAAACCTACAAGGCTTGGGGACAAAGTGGATCAACAGGGATGTCAGATGATGGCAAGGCCTTTGTTTCTGAATACATGACAACATTCGAAAAGACTTTCCCAGAACTAGAAGATGCAAATATTGACCTTTATATTGGAAGTGGCAATTCAAATGAAATTGTATCAATCAAAGCAAGCTCAAATATAGTAAATAAAGACAATAAAGTATTAGCAGAAAACTATAAATTAGAAAATGGTGCTAATATCAAGCTAATGAAAATAAACCCAATTACCATGACAGCTGTAATTGAAGGTTTGGATTCAAAATATGACTACAAACTTAAAGGAGTTGACAAAGAAGGCAAAGAAGTCTCCCTAGACCTAAGAACAGGTTCTGACGGAGTTTCAACCTTCATCTACAACAAAGACTTCTCAGATTTAAGCCTTGATGAAATAAAAGACGGAAGGGAAATTACTTTCAGTCTATCAAGGGCAAAAATAAATGAAAACTCCGGCAAACTAACAAATGGTAACTATGAAAATATCGAAGAATTTACCTTGTCTTCAAAATAAGAAATTAAAAATCGGCCAGTTAAGGTCGGTTTTTAATGGCGAAATATAGTACAGAGTTTAAATATAAATTAGTAAAAGAATACTTTGAAAGCAAGATAAGCTACAATGAATTA
>JAQEDR010000003.1 GCA_027669155.1 Peptoniphilaceae bacterium AM52-5BH
CAAATACCGGCACGCCCCTATTGGGGCTCCGAGTATTCCGTCACATGCACCACTATCCCAACTACTGCTTAAGCAGTTTTTTTATTTGTTTTTATTTACTGACTCCCCCGTAAACGGGTCATAGTATTCCTTTATACTTATTTGGTCAGCGTAATAGTCTTCTTTTAATTGATTTTGTATATATTCTTTTATTTTCTTTTCGTTTCTTCCCACCGTATCTACATAATATCCTCTACACCAAAAATGTCTGTTTCCATATTTGTATTTTAAGTTGGCATGTCTATCAAATATTATTAGTGAACTTTTTCCTTTTAGATATCCCATGATTTGTGATATTGAATATTTTGGCGGGATTTCTACCAGCATGTGTACATGATCTGGACATAGCTCTGCTTCTATTATGTTTATTCCTTTTCTTGAGCATAATTCTCGAAGTATACCACCTATATCTTTTCTTAGTTGTCTATATATTACTTGTCTTCTATATTTTGGTGCAAAAACTATATGATATTTGCATCTCCAGCTTGTATGCGATAAAGTATTTTTATCCATGATTACCTCCTTATTTAATTGTGCATGTGACTATCACAATTATACTTTAAGGAGGTTTTCTTGGTGCTTGAAGCTAAAGCTTATTCCCTCCACCTGCATAGCAGGTGGTTTATTGTTTCGCTCTCTTTCGTTCGCTCAACTCACTAAAGTGAACCAAAACTACCAGCTTAGCTGGTAGTTTGCACAGCGCCTATAAGGCGCAAATACCGGCACGCCCCTATTGGGGCTCCGAGTATTCCGTCACATGCACCACTATCCCAACTACTGCTTAAGCAGTTTTTTTATTTGTTTTTATTTACTGACTCCCCCGTAAACGGGTCATAGTATTCCTTTATACTTATTTGGTCAGCGTAATAGTCTTCTTTTAATTGATTTTGTATATATTCTTTTATTTTCTTTTCGTTTCTTCCCACCGTATCTACATAATATCCTCTACACCAAAAATGTCTGTTTCCATATTTGTATTTTAAGTTGGCATGTCTATCAAATATTATTAGTGAACTTTTTCCTTTTAGATATCCCATGATTTGTGATATTGAATATTTTGGCGGGATTTCTACCAGCATGTGTACATGATCTGGACATAGCTCTGCTTCTATTATGTTTATTCCTTTTCTTGAGCATAATTCTCGAAGTATACCGCCTATATATTACTTGTCTTCTATATTTTGGTGCAAAAACTATATGATATTTGCATCTCCAGCTTGTATGCGATAAAGTATTTTTATCCATGATTACCTCCTTATTTAATTGTGCATGTGACTATCACAATTATACTTTAAGGAGGTTTTCTTGGTGCTTGAAGCTAAAGCTTATTCCCTCCACCTGCATAGCAGGTGGTTTATTGTTTCGCTCTCTTTCGTTCGCTCAACTCACTAAAGTGAACAAATAGGAAAAGGCAGGGAAGTTAATCTCTGCCTTTTAGCTTGTTAAATTTTCCTATATTTACTTACCAAAAATCTCAGTACCTAGTTTAGTTTCTTCTATATTTGCTCCGTTAAAGACGATATTCTTAACATCTGTTTGGTATTTGATATCTCCCCAGAGGATGCCTCCTACGTAGGAATTTTCTTTTTTGAAGAGTTTGTAGATTTTGCCGTCTATTTCTTTCTTTTCTTCTGTGATTCCTTCGCCTGAGTTCATGCCTGCTGAAAATAGTTTGATATCTCCAAGCATGAGGGTTGAGAATGGTTTTGGTTGTTTGTAAGATTCGCTATCGCCTGTCATGTTATGGCCTGCGATCTTGCCCATCTCTTGGCTTGAAGTCCAGAGTCCTATGGTGAATTGGCCGATTTGTGCACAGTCTCCTGCTGCAAAGATTCCTTCGTGCTCAGTCTCTAGGTGGTCGTTTACCATAATTCCTCTATCAGTTTCAAGTCCTGATTCTTGTGCCATCTTGATGTTTGATCTGATGCCTGCTTGAACCATTATAGCATCTGCAGGGATTTCTGTTCCATCAGCAAGCTTCACTCCGCAAACTGCCCCGTCTTTTGTGAGGATTTCTTGGGTGTTTTTTCCGGTGTAGGTCTTTATTCCCATAGCATTTAAGTTTTCTTCAAGCTTTTCTGAAAGCTCACGGTCGAGTTGTCTCGCGAGTAGGTAGTCAAAGCTTTCTATTACTGTGATGTTTAGGCCGAGTTTTTGGGCAGAGAAAGCTGCTTCTAGTCCTAGGATTCCTCCTCCTATAACTACGACTTCCTTCTTGCCGGCTACGTATTCCTTGAAGCTTCTAAGGTCATCTACAGTTCTTATTGCAAATACGCCCTTGGAGTCTACGTTTGTGATTGGTGGAACGAAGGCTCTTGCCCCTGTTGCGATAAGGGCTTTGCCAAATTCGATTTCTTCTCCGTCTGCTAGATATGCGATTCTTTTTTCTGGATCTATCTTTTCTACCTTTGTAGAAAGTCTTTCTTCTATATGTCTTTCGCTATACCATGGTTCGTTTTTAACGAAAATTTCATCTTCCTCGAAGTCCTTGCAGATTAGTTCAGATAGTCTAGTCCTCCAGTAGGTGGATGGTTTTTCTTCTGAAACAATTAGAATTGATGCGTCTGAATCCTTTTTTCTTATTTCTTCGGTTGCTGATAGGCCAGCAATTCCGTTTCCTATAATTAGATAATCGTACATAATATTCCTTTCCTGTCTTTATTATTTATATCTATATTATACAGTTTGTTAAATTATCTGACAAACGAAACAAAGCTCTAAACGAGAAGGGTATAGTAGAAGGAAAAGGAGGCGTTATGATATTTAGAAAAGCAAGCTTAGAAGATATAGAATCGATTGGAGGGATTTTAGAAATGGCAAGGAGATCCCTCCGTGATGATGGGATAGACCAATGGCAAAAGACTAATCCCAATGAGGATATTATAAGAGAGCAAATCGAAAAGGACGATGCTTATGTATTTGATAAGGATGGAAAGGTCCTAGCCTATGCCTATGTTTTTGATGGAGTCGACCCTTGCTATAATATTCATGAGGATAAGTTTAAGTCTGATAGTTACCTAGTAATCCATAGCTTGATGGTTGATAATAGGGGAATTGTGCCAAAGCTTGGGACTAAGTTTATGGAGGCTTTAGTAGACTTTACAGAAAAGTCTGGCAAAGAAGCCATCAGAATCGACACCCACGAGGATAATTTTAGGATGAGGGGCTTGCTCCATAAGTTTTCCTTCGAGGAAATCGGCATTGTACAAATTGACGAGGACGGCATTCCTAAAGATAGGATTTGCTATGAGAAAGTCCTATGAAAAATATTGGCCAAGAAGAAATAATCAAAAATGCCAAGCTTCCTGCTGTAGTAATAGCAGGGCCTGGTACGGGTAAGACCCATACTATTGTTGGCTTTGTGGCTGAAGCTATCAAAGAGGGGAAAGTAGCCGCAAACAAAATCCTCATCACTACCTTCACCAAAAAGGCTGCCCGAGAGCTTAATACGAGAATTATCACAAGACTTAGAAAAGATGGGCTCGACACAGACCTTGAGGATATGAAGATAGGTAACTTTCACTCCATTGCCATATCATTTATCACAAAATACAGAAGGCTCGATGATAATTTCTTCAATCTTAAGATAATCGACTCCAACATGGAGGAATTTATAGTAGAAGAAAATCTAGATATTTTCACTAGCCTTCCTCACTTTGATGACTTAGTAGACAAAAATTATGCTACAACAACTATCCTAGACATTTTTCAAACCCTAATCAATCAAATGATAGATCCAATATCCCTTAGGGATTCAGCTTCTCCTCAAGACAAGCTTGCCTACGAGATATTTACGACCTACGAAAAGCTCCTAGACTCCTTGGGGCTAATTAATTTCCAGCTTATCTTAAAACGTTTCTTGGACTTGCTTAAAGATCCTGTAATTGGGGAGAAAATAAGGGAGGAAATTGACCTTGTTGTAATTGACGAATATCAAGATACCAACCTTATCCAGGAAGAAATCGCCATCAATCTTACAAAAAACGGCAATATCATAGTTTTTGGAGATGATGACCAGGCCCTTTATTCCTTTAGGGGAGCGGATGCGAGAAACCTAACCCATTTTGACGAGAAATTCTACGCTAGGACTGGAATTAGGGCGAGTAAGTATTTTCTAAATATTAATTATAGGTCCAATCAAGTCATAATCGATAAGGCGAGATCCTTTATGGAAGAGGCCAAGGGTTCTAGCAAGAAGGACCTTAAGTCGAACAAGGCAGAGGAAAATCCCAATACCATTGTAAGGGCTAGGGCGGATGAGATGGACAATCTCGTAATGATAGTAAAGCTCTTATCAAAGAAAATTAAACTCGGCCAAATTGCCTTTCTTTTCCCAAACTTTAACAACCCCTACCCTTCAATCCTCCAGAAGAAATTCGAAAGCGCCGGAATAAAAGTAATCAACAGGAAAAGCGACGGTTACTTTAGAAGAGAAGAAATTCGCCTAATACTCTTTATCCTCCTAAAACTTGCGAAGACTGGACCGATCAATACCGACTTTAGGGGAGGGAAGATGACCTATGGGCAAAGGCAGAAGCTTGACTATAGAAACTTCCTTAAGGAAATCTATGAGGACTATCACTTTAATAAGAATAGAGAAATAAGGACCTTCATAGAAAATGTATCAGAATCTTCTCCTATATCAAATATTGTTTACGAAATTATGGGCCTTAGGACCTTTAAGGATATTCTAAAGGATAAGGATCAGGAGAGGAATGATTTAATCTTTAAAAATATCAGCAAATTCATTAATCTTGCTGTCGAATACGACGAGATTTTTGAGGGAGTTAGTGACTACTATCAGAAGTTTATCTTCTCCTATATCTTCATATATTTTAAGAAAAACGCCATAGGGGAATTTGACGAGGATGATATTTACGATGATGCCATAAACTTTATGACCATCCACCAATCTAAGGGATTGGAGTTTGAGGTAGTATTTGTATCTAGTCTTGGAGATTACCCAAGAAGGGATTATGATAAGTTCACCGATAGGTACGTAGAAAAAGATAGCCTAGAAAAAAAGGAATTGGATTTCTATAGGAAATACTACACGGCCTTTACTAGGGCGAAAAACCTCCTAGTCCTTTTGGATAATTCTACAGATCGAAGGATCAAAGACTTCGCAAACTCCCTCGATTCATCTTCCAAGCTAAGCTCCATTGACTTTAAGATGGAAGAGATGAAAGATGAAAAGAAGATCCTCGCCTTTACCACAGACATCGATGTCTATATGACCTGCCCCTTAAAGTATAAATTTGTAAGAAAACTTTCCTTTAGGACAAAAAAGACACAAAGCCTAATTTTTGGTTCCAAGGTCCACAATCTCGCCCAATATATCTACTCTCCTTCCTTTGATAAAAAGGATATGACAAAGTTCTTGTGGGAGAATAAGGGCTATATTGAGCCAGTTTCAAACCTGCTAAACAGGGGCTTTGATGTGAAGCTAAGCGAGGCGAATTATAAAACAGATAGAGATTTCTACATCCTTCAAGGAAATATCGACCTTATCTTAGATGATTCTTCAATCATGGACCTAAAGACTGGGTCTTTTGATGAGAAAAGTCTCGCCAAATACAAAAAGCAACTTTTAACCTATAGACAGCTCCTTCTAGCTAATGGCAAGAAAGTTAATAAGCTCTACCTATATTTTATAGAAAAAGATGAGCTAATCGAAGTAAGAGATGAGGGATTTGACATGGCTACGATAGATGATGTGGCGCATGAGATTGTAAGAGAAAATTTCGAGCTCAAGACCGAAGATAGGAAAGCTTGCAAGTTCTGTCCTATGAAGCACTTCTGCGGGAGAGCTTGAATTCCCTCTACTATGTTATACAATATAGATAGGTGATAAAATGATTGAATCTCAAATGCTAAAGGGAGTAATAGAAGGCGTTATACTCCATATTATAAAAAATAACGAAACATATGGCTATGAAATCGTAGAAGAGCTCAAAAATTCTGGCTTTTATGCCATGACTGAAGGGACGGTCTACCCAATCCTACAGAGACTTTCCAAGAAGGGCTTTATCTTTGGAGCCTACAAGAAATCTACGATTGGGCCAAAGAGAAAATATTACTATATAAGCCCAAAGGGCAGGGACTATCTCGATAGCTTCTACAAGTCCTTTGATGAGTTAAGCTACGCTACAGGAAATGTACTAAGTAAGGGGATAAGATGAGACTAGATAAGATGATAGGAAATTCTGGCCTAGATACCAGAAAAAACATCAAAAAAAATGCCAAGAAGGGAGCTATTCTTGTAAATGGCGAAATAGTAAAGGATACAGCAACCCAGGTTGACCCAGAAGTCGATGAAGTGTACTACATGGGTCATTTCGTGGACTATTTCGAAAATATTTATGTCATGATGAATAAGCCAGCGGGCTTTCTTTCAGCGACAGAAGACAGGGAACCCACTGTAATAGATCTCTTGGATGATTTCTATAAAGTAATCGACCTATCCATAGCTGGAAGGCTCGATAAGGATACCACAGGTCTCCTTCTTCTTTCGACAGATGGTAAGTTCATTCATAGGGTAACTAGCCCAAATTCAAATATAGAAAAAACCTATCTTGTAGAAACGAGAGATAAGATAGATGAAAGCCTAATAGACTTATTCAAGGAAGGAGTCTATATCAAAGAAGACGACTACACAGCAAGAAGCGCCAAGCTTGAAATCCTAGAAGATAAGAAGGCTATAGTCAAGGTTACTGAAGGCAAGTTCCATCTAGTAAAAAGGCTCTTTTCAAATTGCGATAACAAGGTAGAAAAGCTTAAAAGGATTGCCATAGGAGATTTATCCTTAGACGAACACTTGGCAGAAGGCGAGTATAGGGAGCTAAGTGATGATGAAATATCCCTACTTATGGAGTAAAATAAGGATAATATAAGTTAGGATAAGACGGAGAAAACTATGTATGAAAATTACGTAAAGAATATATTGGATAGGATCTTGGCTCTTTTGGGCCTTATTATCCTCTCACCAATATTTTTGCTTACAGCTCTCGCCATCAAAATCGAAGAGCCCAAGGGAAAAGTCTTCTTCATCCAGGATAGGTCTGGTAAGGAAGGTAAGGCTTTCTCCTGTATCAAATTTAGGTCGATGTCAACAGAAGCCCCAGACAACGCCGCAACTTGGGAGCTTGATAATGCGGATAGCTACATAACAAAAGTAGGTCATTTCATCAGAAAGACTTCCATTGACGAGCTTCCCCAGCTTATAAATATAATAAAGGGTGATATGAGCATAGTAGGACCAAGGCCGGTTATCCTAAAGGAAGAAGAGCTTATAAACTTAAGAAAAGAATACGGGGCCTTGACTGTACGACCAGGGATAACAGGTCTTAGTCAAATTTCAGGCAGGGATAATCTCCCTCCCAGTAAAAAGGCAGAGACTGATGGTGAATATGCAGCAAATGTAACTTTCTTAAATGACTTAAAAATAATACTAAAAACAATCCCCCAAGTCCTATCAGGAGAAGGGGTTAGCGAAGGAAAGAAGGAAGATTTTAGGTAAAACTAAACATTTTCCTTATTTTTCTTAAAAATTTTCACCTTGAATGATTTAAACTATGGGCTCTTGTCTGCTTCTATAAAAATATTTATGAAAATGATTGCAAGAATAAAATATTTATGGTAAACTACTAGTAAGAGAATATATTAGAGAAGACGAGCTGTAGTAAATTTGCACGCTCGTTTTCTGTGTTCATGGAGGTTGTATGACACACGAAGAGATTTTCGATATAATTTATGAAAATCCAATAATCATGGCTATCAAAAATAACAAAGATTTAAGAGACTCTTTGGATAGTGAAAACAAAATAGTGTTCGTGCTTTTTGGTACTGTAGAAAGCATCCCACACATAGTCAAAAAACTTAAAAAACATGGCAAGATAGTTATGGTTCATGAGGATTTGATTGAAGGCTTATCAAGCTCTCCACTGTCGTCGGCTTTCATTAAAAATTATACTGACGCTGATGGAATTATTACTACGAGGCCGCAAAATGCCGCTTACGCTAGGCAGATTGGCTTATTTGCTATTTTAAGATTCTTTGTCCTAGATTCTCTATCATATGAAAATGTGAAAGAGACCGTAAAGAAGGCAAATTGCGACCTTATAGAGATACTTCCGGGGATTATGCCAAAGATATTGGATGATATATCAAAAAGGACTAGGATTCCTTTAGTAGCAGGCGGGCTAATCAACGAGAAATCGGATGTTATCGATGCCCTAAATGCCAACGCTATTGCGATATCGTCATCTAATACCGATGTTTGGAAAATGTAAAAGGAGATATTATGGGAAAATATATCATGGCACTTGATGCTGGAACAACTAGTAACAGAGCAATCATCTTTAACAAAAAGGGCGAGATCATGTCAGTGGCTCAAAAAGAGTTCACTCAATTCTTCCCACATCCAGGCTGGGTTGAACATGATGCAACAGAAATCTGGTCAACTCAATTAGGTGTTTGTACAGAAGCTATCGCAAAACTTGGCGTAAGTGCAGATGACATCGAGGCAATCGGTATTACCAATCAAAGAGAGACAACCATAGTTTGGGAAAAAGATACAGGAAAGCCTGTCTATAATGCAATCGTTTGGCAATGTCGTCGTACAGCAGACATGGCAGACAAGCTAGTAGAAGACGGTTACAAGAAGACAATCCAAGAAAAAACAGGTCTTGTAGTAGACCCATACTTCTCAGGAACCAAAATCCGCTGGATCCTAGACCATATCGAAAACGGTCAAGAAAGAGCAGAAAACGGCGAACTCCTCTTTGGTACAGTAGATACTTGGTTAATCTACAACTTAACACATGGTAAGGTTCACGTAACAGACTACTCAAACGCATCAAGAACAATGATCTTTAACATCCACACCCTAGAATGGGATGATGAATTATGTGGAATACTAAATATTCCAAAATGTATGCTTCCAGAAGTTAAACCATCTTCACACATCTACGGAAATACATTCCCAGGATACTTCGATGGTGAAATTCCAATAGCTGGTATAGCAGGTGACCAACAAGCTGCCCTATTCGGACAAACTTGCTTCGATGAAGGAGATGCCAAGAATACTTATGGAACAGGTGCTTTCCTACTAATGAACACAGGAGAGACTGCAGTTAAGTCAGACAATGGTCTAGTAACAACAATAGCTTGGGGACTTGGAGACGGCAAGGTAAACTACGCACTTGAAGGTTCAATCTTCGTTGCAGGATCTGCTATCCAATGGTTAAGAGACCAATTAAGAATCGTAGACGCTGCTGATGATACAGAATATATGGCAACCAAAGTCGATGATACAAACGGCTGCTATGTAGTGCCAGCCTTTACTGGACTTGGTGCTCCATACTGGGATGCTTACGCAAGAGGATCAATCGTTGGTATCACAAGAGGAACAAGCAAGTATCATATAGTTAGAGCAACACTTGAATCTCTAGCTTATCTAACAAATGACGTACTTCAAGCTATGAGTAAGGACAGTGGTAGAGAACTTCACGAGCTCAAGGTAGACGGTGGAGCTAGTGCAAATAACTTCCTAATGCAATTCCAAGCTGATATGATCCAAACCAAGGTAGAAAGACCTAAGACATTAGAGACAACAGCTCTCGGTGCATCATATCTTGCAGGACTTGCTGTAGGTTACTACAAAGACCTAGAAGAAATCAAGTCAAATCGTCTTGTAGATCGTGAATTTAACCCAGAAATCTCCAAAGAAGAAAGAGATAAGAAAGATAGAAACTGGCAAAGAGCAGTTGACAGATCATTCTCTTGGGCAAAAACTTACGAAGAATAATTAACGAATTAGATAAATTGTGATATAATATAAACAGAATATGAATTAGAGAAGGCGAGCTAAAGTATTACCCTACTTTAGCTCGCCGTTTTTCCGTTAGAAAAAGGGAGGAATATATGTATGATGCTATAATTATAGGCGGCGGAGTCACAGGAACATCTATAGCCTACCAATTGTCAAAGAAAAAAGGAAAATTCCTATTATTAGAAAAAAACGAAGATGTATGTACAGAAACATCTAAGGCAAACTCAGGAATTTGCCACGGTGGTTATGATGCAGTTCCTGGAACAATGAAGGCCAAGATGAATGTCAAAGGAAATCACATGATGGCTGACGAGGCTAAGAAATTATCTTTTCCTTACAAACAAATCGGAACCTTTGTTTTATGCCACGATGAAAAAGATTATCCGAAATTAAAAGAGCTTTACGATCAAGGTATAGCAAATGGCGTAGGCGGTATGGAAATCCTTGATGGAGACCAAGTTCGTGAAATGGAACCAAATGTCTCAGACGATGTATGCTACGCCCTATATTGTAAGGAAGCAGGAATAATCGATCCATTCCTTATGAATATTGCTTTTGCTGAAGTATCTAACATCAATGGAGTTGAATATAAGTTTAATGAAAAAGTAACAGAAACAAATCCAAAAGACGGATATTGGGAAATTGTTACAGAAAATGCTACATACGAAACAAAGGCACTTATCAATGCGGCAGGCCTTTACTCAGATGATATCCACAACAAGGTAAGCGACGAGAAGTTTGAAATAAAAGCTAGACGTGGTGAATATCTCTTGCTTGATAAGGATACCAAAGGCTTTGTAAACCACGTTATGTTTAACCTACCTACAGAAAAAGGTAAAGGAATCTTAGTTTCTCCAACTATAGATGAAAATACCCTAGTAGGACCAACATCTGACTTTGTAGATGATAAGGGAGACTTAAGATCAACTAGAGAACACTTAGAAGAAGTTATCGAAAAATCTAACGATACAGTCAAAAATGTACCAGTAAGAATGGTAATCACATCATTTTCTGGAAACAGAGCCCACGAAAAGGGCGGAGACTTTATCCTCAAAGAAAGCCTCGATGGATTCTTTGACTGTATAGGAATAGAATCTCCAGGACTAACATCAGCTCCAGCTATAGGCGAATACATGGCAAAACTTGTAAGCGAAAAATTAAACTTAGAAGATAACAAGGATTTCACCTACGACAGAAAGCCTATACCAAAAACAAGCGAGCTTAGCCTAGAAGAACACGACAAATTAATCAAAGAAGATCCAAGATATGGAAAGATCATCTGTAGATGCGAAAAAGTAACTGAAGGTGAAATAGTAAATGCAATCAACAGACCGCTTGGAGCTACAACTGTTGATGGAGTCAAAAGAAGAGTAAGAGCAACAGCAGGAAGATGCCAAGGAGGCTTCTGCCTACCAAGAGTTATGGAAATACTCGCCAGAGAGCTCGGTGAAAATTACGATGATATAGTCAAAAACCACAAGGATTCTTACTATATCAAAGGTCATGTAAAGTAAGGAGGGCGCAATGAAAAATTATGATTTAGTAGTAGTAGGTGGAGGTCCTGCAGGTCTTGCTGCAGCTGCCAAGGCCTATGATTTGGGTGTAAAAAACATACTAGTAGTAGAAAGAGACGAAATGCTCGGAGGAATCCTTAACCAATGTATCCACAACGGATTTGGCCTACACAGATTCAAAGAAGAGCTAACAGGACCAGAATACGCCCAAAGATTTGCTGACCTAGTAGAAGAAAGAGACATTGATGTTCTCCTAAACACAATAGTAATGGACTTTGCAAATGACAAGACCCTTACCCTAATGAACGAAGAAAATGGAATGTTTACCCTAAAACCAAAAGCAGTAATCCTTGCCATGGGTTGTAGGGAAAGACCAAGAGGAGCCCTAAACATTCCAGGAAGTAGACCTGCCGGAGTATATTCAGCAGGAACTGCCCAAAGAATGATCAACCTCGAAGGTTATATGCCAGGTAAGAAAGTCGTAATACTAGGATCAGGAGATATCGGTCTTATCATGGCAAGAAGAATGACCCTAGAAGGTGCCGAAGTTCAATGCGTAGCAGAAATCATGCCATATTCTGGTGGACTAAAGAGAAACATAGTTCAATGTCTAGATGACTTTGATATACCACTATACTTTAACACAACAATCTCAGGCATCGAAGGAAAAGACAGAGTTGAAGGCTGTACCCTTTCCCAAGTTGATGAGAACATGAAGGTAATACCAGGCACAGAAAAACACTATGACTGCGATACTATCCTTCTATCAGTAGGACTCCTTCCAGAAAACGAACTAACCAAAGAAGCTGGAATCGAAATAGATCCAAAAACTAAGGGAGCTGTCGTATCAGATAGACTAATGACAAATGTCCCAGGAGTCTTCGCTTGCGGTAACGTCCTACACGTTCACGACCTAGTAGATTACGTAACAGATGAAAGTGAGCTAGCAGCAGAAAATGCAGCCCACTATATCGAAGGCAAATTCGAAGAGTCCAAGACAGAACCAATCTACCTAACAGCAGGGGAAGGCATATCTTACACCTTGCCACAATACATCAACCCAGACACAATGGCAGATTCTGCAATCGTAAGATTTAGGGTAAATAATGTCTACCAAAACAGAATCCTAAAGATGTTCGTTGATGGAAAAGAAGTAGCAAAGAAAAGAAAATTAGTCTACGCTCCAGGAGAAATGGAAGATCTAATCCTAAAGAAAGAAGACCTTCCAGAAGGAGCTAAGGAAATAGAAATTAAATTGGAGGAAATATGAAAAAGGAATTAACATGTATCAATTGTCCTCTAGGCTGCAGTGTAACAGTAACTATGGATGATGACGGAACAATAACAGACATCACAGGAAACACCTGCAAAAGGGGTGAAGTTTACGCAAGAAACGAAGTGAAAAACCCAGTAAGAACTGTAACATCAACTGTCAAAGTTGAAGGAGGAACTGCTTACTCTGTTCCAGTGAAGACTTCAGATGCGATACCAAAAGGAAAAATGAAAGAAGCGATGGCAGAAATTAACGAAGCCGTTGCCAAGGCTCCTATCAAAGTAGGAGATGTGATAATAGACTCAATAGCAGGCACAGGAATCAAACTTGTAGCTACTGCTAATAGGTAAGAATAAGCAAAATCTTCTCTAAAATATATATTTACTAAAAACGCGGGATAAAACTCGCGTTTTTACTTTAATAAGTAAAAATTATGTTCAAAATATATGGTGTTATTTAGCGAACTATGTTATAATAATAGTAAAAGGAAAGCTTTTGTTAGAAATATTTAAGATTGAAATATATTATTATAAAATCTTACATAAAATCTAGAAGCTTTAGGCGAAAAATCATACATAAAATTCTAGGAGGAGATATGAAAAGGGAGAGAAAATTTAGATTGGTAGCACTAATCCTGCCAATTCTAATGCTTATCCAGGCCTTTTTCCTTGCGCCTGCGGGTTTGGCTGAGGGAGAAGAGAAAGATGGGTCTATTGATAAGTTAAAATACACAATAAACCTGGATATCAAGATAATTGAAAAAGGCGATGAACCTAGTGGAAGACAAGTAAAGGTTTGGCAGGTTCCAGAAGATAAATTAGAGAAAAATGCTTCTGGTGATATAGATTTGCTAAAAACTGCCCAAAAATATGACAAGATTGATGAAAAGGCAATAAAAGAAGAATTGAATGATGAATTACTTTTAAGTGAGGAATCAAAATTTACAGAAGATGGGGATAAAGAAAGAATAACATTCGAAATAGAACAAGAAAAAGATAAAGTTTTCTATTATCTTATCAAAGAAAGCGAAGATTCTTATGAAAAGATAAGAGATAGGATAGAGAATGGTCCATCAGAAAGACTAAACACAAGTGTAATCAAAGTTCCTAGCGAATCTTTTAATGAAAATGCGTTAACTATATCTTTGAAAGGAAATAAGCCAGAAGAACCTGAAGAAGATATTACACTTATAAAAGAAGATTCTAAGAATCCAGATAAAAAAATTGAAAAAGTTAATTTCAGACTTTTAGTCAAATCAAATTCTGAAGACAAAAAAGTTTATCCTGTAATACTTGAGCAAAAGTCAGGATATTATGAATTCAAAGCAATAGATAAAGGTACAGAAGAAAAACCTGCAGATAAAAAAACAGCAACAGTTTTGACAACAAATGCTGATGGGAAAATTATTGTAAGGAAACTCCCCAAACTCTCTAAAGATGAAGCCTATTATTTTGAAGAAATAGAAGCTGTAGGTATATACAAGGAATTTAATAATATTTTAAACAATGGTAAGCTTTCTAAAGAATTTGACAACACAATTAAAGAAGAAATTGTAGTAGAAAATGACAGAATTCCTTTCGTCAAAAAGACAGATACTAAAGGAAAATTGTTAGAGAAAGTAGGATTTAAGGTCTACAATAAAGAAGGAAAAGCTTTAACATTCAAAAAAGATAAAGGCGAAAACATCGGTGACTATGGATATGGATATATCTATGACGATAATGGCGATGAAGAAGTTTTTACTGATAAAGACGGAAATATTTTCTTGGGAAAAATGCCAGCCGGTGAAGACTATTATTTCTTAGAAACTACACCTCTTAAGGATTATAAAGAATCGGAAGAGAAATATTACTTTAATGTTGATGAGAACGGAGTTATCTACATAAAAGATAAGGATAACAAAAAGATCCAAAAAACATTAGTAATTAAAAATATTCCGATTAAACCACAAGGCGGAAATGAAAAGAATACAGGTGGTAGGAAGTTTATAAAAGTAGACAAGAATGATTCAAAAATTAAGGTCAAAGAAGCTAAGTTTATGGTTCTTAAAAAGGTGGGAGATAAATACGCTGATATAGATGAGGATAATCCGTTAATAGTAGAATCGGACAAAGATGGTCGATTTGAAGTGAAAGATTTGCCTTATGAAGGAGAAGGAACTACTTATTATTTGAAAGAATTTTCTGCTCCTGGTTATATAGTAAATTCTGATCCTATTCCATTTGCGATATCTGCAACATCTTACCCAGAAACCCATCAGGTTATAACAAATGAGAAGCAGCCTCCTACACCACCAAAAGAGGAAACACCTCCTCCAACTCCACCAACACCACCAGAAACTCCTTCTACTCCAACCAAGACACTTACTTCAAGGAGTCGTGGTCCACTAGTTAAGACTGGAGATGTTAGGATTTGGATTTATTTTGCTATTGGTATACTTATGATCGTGGCAGGATTTATCATTATCAGAAATCAAGATAAAAAACAAGAACTTGCATAGCTTAAGATAGATGCGGTAGGGATATCGTATCTATTTTGCTTATAAAGGATTTTAGATGGCGATTTTACGTAAAAATAAAGAAAATAAAAATATTAAGAAACAACCTTCCAAAAAGGCCAAGTGGACCTTTAGGCTTGTTTTCTTCCTGGGTTTCCTGGTAGCTCTATACCCTCTTGTAAATAGACTCTACTACAGAATTGATTCCAATAACCAAGTATCTGTCTTTAATGAAGGGACCGATAAGCTTGCTACAGAGGAGATCGAAAGAAGGATGGGACTTGCCCGTGCTTATAACGATTCCCTGAACAATGCTGTATCCGAAGACCCTTATGCCAAGGATAAGCAGGCAAAGGGAAGGGCAGAGTATGCGAGGATGCTTGAAGTCCACGAGATGATAGGCCACGTCGAGATACCAAAGATCAACCAAGACCTCCCTATCTATGCAGGAACAGCCGAGGAAGTTCTCCAAAAGGGAGTAGGACACTTGGAAGGAACATCTCTTCCAATTGGTGGTAACTCCACCCACTCGGTCCTTACAGCCCATTCAGGCTTACCTGAGGCTACTCTCTTTACCCACCTTAGCGAGCTTGAGATAGGAGATAAGTTCTACGTCCACAATATTTCAGAAACTCTAGCCTACCAAGTCGATCAAATTAAGGTCATAGAGCCTACCAACTTCTCCGACTTATTAATCGATCCGGGCCATGATTATGTAACCCTCCTTACATGTACTCCGATAATGATCAACTCCCACAGACTCATTGTTAGGGGCCACAGGGTGCCTTATGTACCTGCTGTAGACGAGGAGCTAATTAGAACTACCAAGGCAAACTGGATCTTTAGACTCTTATTCTTCATAGCCTTATTCTTGATTATTATCTTGATAATCTACCTATGGAAGCTAAGAAAAGATAACAAGAAATATTACACAAGGATTGAAGATATTAGACAAAGACAAGACAAATTGATGAATAAGTCCAAGAAGGTGAAAGAAGATGAAGACTAAGCTAAAAGATAAGATAAAGTTTGGTCTAATCTTTCTGGTAGGACTTCTAATATTCTCTTATCCAATGATTTCCCAGAAGTTCTATGAAATCAAGGCAGATGAGGAGATAATCGAGTTTGTCAAGCAGACGAAGGAAATCAACGAAGAAGAGATAAACAAGAGGATGGAGCTTGCAAGGGCCTACAACGAGACCCTAGACCCTTCAAGGCTCTCTGACCCCTACAGCAAGAAGGAAGAAGAAGCGAGGGCCTACTACGCTCATATGCTTGAAGTAAATGAGATGATAGGCCACGTCGAGATACCTAGAATCAACCAGGATCTTCCCGTCTATGCTGGTACAAGCGAGACAGTCCTACAGAAGGGCTGCGGACACTTGGAGGGGACCTCTCTTCCTGTAGGTGGTAAGTCTACCCACACGGTTATAACAGCCCACAGGGGCCTTCCAGAAGCTGTTTTGTTTAGGTACTTGGACCAACTTGTCGAAGGAGATATTTTCTACTTCCACAACATCCAGGGAACTTTGGCCTACAGGGTGGATCAAATCATGGTAGTAGAGCCTACTAACTTTGAGCCAGTCCTAGTCCAAGAAGGTAAGGACTACGCTACTCTTTTGACCTGTACACCATACATGATTAACTCACACAGGCTTTTGGTAAGAGGCTATAGGATTCCTTACCAAGAGGCCATAGACGATGGTATTGCCAATACCCCTAGATTTAAACCAGACTTTTTCCAATTGCTGCTAATACTAATACCTATATTGGTATTTTTGATAATAGTATCAACTAGAGAGAAAAGAAAATCACTAAACTTAAGAAAAGAGGTAGAAGATATTGAAAAAACAATCAAAACTAACAAAAATTAGCTTCATAGGATATCTTCTTATCCTTATTGGCCTACTTTTTGTAACAGTGCCCTTGATAAATAGGACCGCAAACGAGATTTCCTATAACAAGAGACTAGAAGAATTCGAAAAAGAGCAAGCGCAAAGGCCAAAAGAAGAAATTGAAGAAGAAAACAAGGCTGCCGAAAAATACAACGAGCTTGTCAAAAACTCCGACACCAGCATCCTAGATCCCTTCACTACAGAAGACAACCAAAACCGCTACAATTACTTCAAAAATTCAAATGAAGTTTTCGCCTACCTGGAAATCCCAAAACTCGGTAAGAACCTCCCAATCTACCTTGATGCGACCCTAGATCATATATCAAGAGGAGTCGCCCAAGTAGAAGGAACAAGTATTCCAATAGGGGGTAAGGGAACAAGATCTGTTATTGCAGGACACAGAGACTGGTGGGGAGATACCATGTTTCTATATGTAGATGAGCTAGTCGAAGGAGATGACGTCTACGTAAAAAGAGCAACAGAAACCCTCCACTACAAGGTAAGCGACAAAGAAGTAATAGGCCCATATGATTGGGATAGACTTGACAAAAGAGGAGACCAAGACGTCCTAACCCTCCTAACCTGCTCACCCTTCTACCCGCCACGCCCAGACAGACTCCTAGTAAACTGCATAAGATACGAAGAGCCAACTGAGGCTAGTGGAGAAGAAGAAAAGAAAGAAGAGAAAAATGAGACCCAAGCTCCAGTAAAAAGAGTGCAAAGAGCAAGCCTTTTAACAAAAATAGGAGCAGGCTTAGGAATTATCCTAATAATCCTCCTCCTAGTAAGATTATTTAAAAGAATAAATTACACAAGAAAAAACAAATAAAACAAAAATCCCTTGGAAAATAAAAATCCAAGGGATTTTTAATAGAAAAATTAAAAAAACAAGTCATCCTAGGAGAAAAATAGACCCTTATGTCAACCTCCCCTTATATCGAGCGAAGCGAAGTCGAGATATCTCAGAATAGCTTCAATTCCCCTCATGTGGTCAATTCCCTTATGTCGACCGGAGTGGAGACAACTCATAAAAATTTCCACCTCTAACGAAGGTGAGAGGTATACAGAACATTGGGACGTGTTTGATTTAAGATTTAGTTATTTAGTTATTTACGTAGATAACTGGAACTTTAATATTTACAGGTCATCGTAGACTGTATATCTCTCGTCGCTCCGCTCTGTCGAGATGGCGTAAATTCTGTTTGAGTTTATATCAAAGTATTTACCTTGTTGTTTTGATATCTGTAACTGTGAGAGGCTTCTCCACAAGGTCGAAGCAAGGGTGCTGTTGTACTTTATAAAAAACTAAACTAAACATATTCTTTATACGTAAGTTTATAGAAAAACTAACAAATGGAATTAGTAAGCCATTATGTCAACCGAAGCACCTCCCTTATTTCGACCGTAGCGAAGCGAAGTGGAAACATCTCTTCAACATTTTAAGCTCTAATGAATCTTAGCTAAACACATCACACCACCTCGAACGAATGTGAGAGGTCTACAGTCTACGACGACATGTAAATCATAAGCAAAACTTTATCTAAGCAATCACCTTAATCCCAAGAGGCTTCTCCACAAGGTCGAAGCAAGGGAACTACTATAATTTACATAAAAGAAGTATGGACTCATTCCTTATCTCTAATGGTCTTGGTCACAATGAACAAACTTCCCAGTACCCTTATCCCGAGCGCAGTCGAGGGATCTATTTCCAAATGTTAATTTACATGGAGGTATTCGAACCTTCGAGCCTCACCTTCTCAAAGCCGCAAGTACCAATAATAACTGCAATTAATTATATCTATAGTAATTAAAAATAAATACAAAAAAAGCAACCATTTCGGTTGCTATTCGTTGGTCGGGGTGAAAGGATTCGAACCTTCGACCTCATGTTCCCAAAACACGCGCGCTACCAAGCTGCGCCACACCCCGTCATCAACTGACTATTATAGTATACGACATATATTTTCTTTTGTCAAATCTTTTCTAGAAAATTTTAAATATTTTCTAAAATTCCTTCCTCTCCTCCAAGAGAATCTGTTATAATGATACCATAAGGAGATGAAAAATGAAAGTCAAAAAGTATTTTTCTTATCTTTTAATCATCCTATCCTTGATTTTTACATCTTGTAGGCTCACGAATGATAAGGATGTTAAGATAAGTGAAGAGCTAATAGAAGAAAATATAGAAGGAAAAGAAAAGAGCCTAGATGAGGATGGGTCCTATTATAGCTTGGAGGATGTTTCCTCATATCTTGTAGAATTTAAACATCTTCCCCCAAACTACATCACCAAGAAGGAGGCTATGGATTTAGGTTGGTCTCCCAAGGATGGAAATTTGTGGGAAGTTACGGACAAAGCTGTAATTGGTGGGGATTATTTTGGAAACTTCGAAGGAAATCTCCCAGAAGCTGATTATAGGGAGGCTGACGTTAACTACAAGGGTGGAAGACGAGGAGCCGAGAGAATAATTTTCGATGAAGATATAAATATCTACTACACCAAGGACCATTACGAGACATTTGAAAGGATAAATCCATGATTAATATTGATGCGAATTTGTTTACGAATAAGGAAAGATTCTACGAGATTTTAAATGAGAACTTTGATTTTGATTATAAGGTGGAAAACCTGGATGCCCTTTTCGACCAGCTAATTTATGTCGATGCTTCTTTTAGAATAATCAATTACAAGAAGATTTTCACAAACCTCGGCGACTATGGGGATAAGTTGATGCGTGTTTTCCTCGATGGGGTTAAGATGTACGATTTGGATATAGATTTTATTAGTTGAGGGCTTATGACTTACAGGACAAAACAAGAAGAAATCAGAGATTTTATTGCCTTGGAGATTATTTCAGGAAAACTCAAGGATGGCGATAAGCTTTATGCTAAGAAGTTTTTTACAAACAAGTTTAAGGTGAATCCAAGCTACGTAGACCTTGCAATATCTAGCATGATTAGGGCAGGTTTCGTCTTTGAAGCTATTGATTATTATTATATTATTGCAAATGATGATATTATAAGAAGGCTTAAGGATGAGTTTTCCAATAGATTTATCAATGAATTCTTAGATAATATGAACTCGCTTGGTCTTGATTACGATAAGGCCCTAAGGCTTTTGGAAATGAGAGGTATGGCCAATGGATAAGATTATTACAATTGATAATTTAACAAAAAAATACAAGGATACTCTCGCTATTGATGATTTAAGTCTAGAAATTGAAAAGGGCAAGGTCGTGGGCCTCTTAGGTCCTAATGGATCTGGTAAGTCGACCCTCATTAAGCTTATAGTAGGTCTTTTGAGGAAGGATTCTGGAAAGATTTTAATTGATGGGAAAAGTCCAGGCTTAGCTACTAAGTCTATAATTTCATATCTGCCAGATTCTTATTATCTTTATGAGAAGCTTACTGTAAGAGATACTATTGATATGTACGGAGATTTCTACAAGGATTTTGACAAGAGGCAAAGTGATAAGCTCCTTGATTATCTGAGCATTCCTCGTGATAAGATGACCAAGGATTTGTCCAAAGGTCTTAGGGAAAGGCTTCTTATTAGCCTTAATTTATCGAGAGATGCTGATATTTTTATAATGGATGAGCCAGTAGATGGGGTAGATCCTGTCGCTAAACAGGCGGTAATCGATATGATTATAGAAAAGATGGCGAAAGATAAGACTTTTATTATAACGACCCACCAGATAGGCGATTTGGAAAATCTCTTCGAGGATGTCATCTTTCTAGATAAGGGAAAGGTCCTTATGCATAAGGATGCGATTGAGATTAGAGAAGAAAACATGATGGAAATTTCTGATTATTACAAGGAAGTGTATGGCTTATTATGAGAAACTTTATCAAATACGATTTAAAAACTAACAAGACCTATATTTTTACTATCTTATTGATCCAACTTGTAATCATGCTTTCCATAATCCTTGTCAAATCCCTTGGAGGCCTAAGCTATTTTTTGAGAAATAGGCTTATAACAGATATATTATTTATATCAAGTATAATATTTTTTGTAGGAGTGAATTTGATTTTTGTAATTAACTTCCTTTACAAGGATTATTTCACGCAAAGAGCTAGGCTTACCTTTAGTCTGCCAATTACTACGAGTACCTTCCTTTTGGCGAAGATTTTAGGTCTTGTAGCCTTCTATCTAATAAGCGGGCTTATTTTTACTATGAGCCTATATCTTTTAGGCTACAATATAGGAGGAGATTTCATATACTATATAGTCTTTGGTCTATTAGTAGATATATTGCTAGGCCAAGTTTTGAATTTGAATATGGCAAGGACTCGCTTTACTGGAAGAGTGTCTTGGATTTTCATGATTATCAACTTAACTTTGATAATAATACCAGCCATAATCATAACCCAGTTTTCGGCTCTTGTACTCGTAAATGGAACGCTTGTAAGATATCCTGGTATGGGGCTTGCCTTTATCTTTCCCTTTGCTATTGGAGAGGGAGGCCTTTACAAGATAATCACTCCCCTAGTTTATTATGTCCTAGTGAATGTAATATTGTTTTTTGTAAACAAAAGATACATCGATCAGAAGCTAGATTTATCATAGGAGGATCTTATGGAAGAAATTAATAAAGTTAAAGAATTAATCAAAGATTCTAATAATATAGTGTTTTTTGGAGGAGCTGGAGTGTCGACAGCATCCGGTGTGCCTGACTTTAGATCAGCTACAGGCCTTTACAATAGGGAAAATGACTCCAAGTATTCACCTGAATATATGCTAAGCCATGAGTTTTTCGTAGACCATCCAGATGAGTTTATGACTTATTGTAAAAACAATCTCATGCTTGAAGGTATAAAGCCAAACAAGGCCCACCTTGCTCTTGCAAAGCTTGAGAAAATGGGTAAGCTTAAGGGAGTTATCACCCAAAATATAGACAGCCTCCACCAAGAAGCAGGAAGTAAAAATGTAATCGAACTTCACGGCAATCTCCGTGATTATTATTGCACCAAGTGCGGCAAAAGCTTCGACCTTTCCTATGTAAAAGGCTTTGCTGATGTGGCAACTTGTGATGCTTGTGGTGGAATTGTCCGCCCTGATATTGTCCTTTACGGCGAGGGTCTTGACCAGAATAATATTAGCTATGCAGTTAATCTTATAGCTAATGCCGATATCCTAATTGTAGGAGGGACCTCCTTAGTAGTCTATCCTGCGGCAGGACTTTTGGATTTCTATAATGGCAAGAAGCTTGTTTTGATCAACAAGGACCCAACCAGCAGGGATGCTAGGGCAGATTATGTGATAAAAGGAGATATATCCAAGATTATGGATGAGTTAGTTGAGGGCTTAGATGAATAATAGAGCAGGAATTGATGAATACGGAATATTTTTGATTTGGGCAGGGATTATCCTTAGCGTAATATCCTATTTTGCCAAGTCTTCTGTCCTAAGTGGACTTTCCATGCTTTTGGTAGCTTATGCTCTTTTTAGGGTTTTATCTACCAACAAGTACAAGAGAGTAGCGGAGAATAGGAAGTTTAAGGAGAAATTCATTGATCCAATCAAAAGCGAAGTAAAAACACAGAAGAAAAATAAGAAGGACAAGGACTTTAAGTATATCAAGTGCCCATCTTGCAAGCAGGAGCTTAGGATTCCCAAGCATAAGGGTAAGATTAAGGTCAAATGTCCGAAATGTAAACACAAATTTGATGCTAGAAGTTAATTTTAGCATCTTTTTTTAGAATTTATTGATAATATTGACATCGTTTTACAAAAGAACAGGAAATACTAGTAAAAATCGTAAATCCTTGGATAACTTTCGTTTGTCCAAGGAATATAAAAATTCTTATTTACTATTTTCCTTTACTAGAAAAACCTTGAAAGTAAGGCGAAATTCTTTATTAGGCTGTATTGTAATGGATATTTAATTATTGTATAATCCAAACGAAAGGGGATTAAAATATGGAAAGAATAATTGGAACAGTATCAATGGGACTTAGAGCCCCAATAATTAAAGAAGGCGACGATCTAGTTACTACAGTTTTCAATGTAGTAAAAAAGGCAAGTGATAAGAAAGATATCACTCTTCGTGATAAGGATGTAGTCTGCATCACAGAATCTCTTGTAGCTCGTGCCCAAGGAAACTACGTAACAATAGAACAAATCGCAGAAGATGTCAACAAGAAGTTCGACGGAGATGAGCTAGCAATCCTATTTCCAATCCTAAGCAGAAATAGATTCTCAATTCTCTTGAAGGCCTTTGCCCTAACAGGTAAGAAACTTCACATCTGCCTATCCTACCCACAAGATGAAGTAGGAAACTGGCTAATAGATGAGATGGACCTCTTTAACTCTGACGTAAACCCTTACCAAGACGTACTCGATATGGATGAGTACAAGAAGCTTGCAGGAGATTACAAACACGAGTTTACTGGCATCTCTTACCCAGACTTCTACAAGGAAATCGCACCAAATTCAGAAATTCATTTTCTAAATAATCCTGTAGACGCTCTCAAATTCACAGACCAAGTTCTAGTATCTTCAATTCACACAAGAAATCTTGTCAAAAGACAACTTGAAGAAAATGGAGCCAAAAAAGTCCTAAAACTTGACGAGATAATGACCGAATCAATCGACGGATCTGGCTTTAACAAAGATTATGGTCTTTTAGGATCCAACCTATCTACTGACAATAAGGTTAAACTCTTCCCTAGAGATGGACAAAGCTTTGTAGATAGCCTACAAAAAAGACTAATAGACGAATTTGGTAAGCAAATCGAAGTTATGATTTACGGTGATGGAGCCTTCAAAGATCCTGTAGGAAAAATTTGGGAGCTTGCTGATCCAGTTGTTTCCCCAGCATTCACAGATGGCCTAGTGGGTACACCTAACGAAATCAAAATCAAATATATAGCCGACACAGAACTAGAAGAGCTTTCTGGCGAAGAAAGAGATAAGGCTATGAGAGAAAAAATCACCCACAAGGCTGATAAGTTGATTGGAAAAAACGAAACACTCGGTACAACTCCAAGACAAATCACAGATCTTCTAGGCTCTCTCTGCGACCTAACAAGTGGTTCAGGAGATAAGGGAACACCAATCATCCTAATCCAAGGATATTTCGACAACTATTCAGATAATTAAAGGAGATAAAATTGCAAGCTGATCCTTGCCCACAAGAAAGAAAACGCAAGTATTCCATAAACTCCTATCTTGAAGATAGGAACAGGAGAATATACAACCACGACCCTATGAGCAAGCAAAAGAGGATATTTTTAATGAGTTTCGCAGCTATTTTTATGGCCTGCGGAACCCACTTTTTCAAATATCCTAACAGCTTCGTTATAGGAGGAGTCGAGGGAATGAGTATCATAGCGAGTATGTTTGTGCCCTTTACTAGACCCCAACTTACCTTGTTTATCAACCTAACCCTCCTTGCTATTGCATTTTTTGTCTTGGGAAAGAAATTTACCCTAAGGACCGGCTACGTTGCAATCCTTAACTCCCTAGCAGCCCTAGCCCTAGATAAGCTTATCCCAATAGATGGGACCCTTACCGATAACACCATGCTCGAGCTGTTTTTCACTCTCATAATGAGTTCGGTTGGATCTGCTATCTTGTTTAACATAGCAGCAAGCTCCGGTGGAACTGATATCATCGCAATGATTGTCAAAAAATATACCCACCTTGAAGTAGGTAAGTCGCTTCTTTTCGTAGATTCGCTCTTTACCTTTGCTTCAATTTGGGTATTTGGCATAGAGATTGGACTATTTTCTATCTTCGGTCTCCTTGTCAAGGGACTTTGTGTAGATATAATTATTTCATCTATGAATCAGGCCAAGATGTTTATAATCATAACATCAAAGACCGAGGAAGTAGGATCGTTCATAAAAGATGACCTAAACAGGTCTGCTACAGTGATTAATGCCAAGGGCCTTTATATGGGAAGGGATTTTACAGTCTATCTATGCACTACAAGCAAGATGGAAGCGCCTAAGTTTAGGATATTTATCAAAAATATCGACCCAAAGGCCTTTATAACAGTCCTTAACACATCGACAGTTATGGGAAAGGGCTGGTATCAAACAGACGAATTATCTGACAATAACTAAGAGCCTTTGGCTTTTGAAATATTTCAGTCTAGGGTTTTATAGTTTAAAGATAATAGCTTTAGATTTCTCTATAGGAGATTATAATTTAGAGAATGGATAAGGAATAATAGAATTGTCCACACATTTAAGAGCCTTTGGCTCTTTTTTCTTTCTAGAAAGCTTGTTAAAATATGTGAGAAATTTGAGTATTGAATCTTTTAAGTGTAAGATATAAATAAGAGATTGTGGGGGAAATATGAGAAAGTATAGGAAAATCCTCCTCGGTCTAACCCTTAGCTTATCGCTTATTTTTTTGTCTGCGCAAATTTCTCTAGCTGATGAAGAAAGCTCAGAAAATCCTGTAAAAACAGAAACTAGCGAAAATCAGGGTGAGTCCGGTGGAGAAAAAGATAAATTAATAATTACAGAAGAGCCAGCGCAAAGTACTAAGCCTCCTACTGAGTCAGAGGGAGAGTCCGAGCCTGAAACAAATGAGGCTTATAGCAATAGAGGGCAGGAAAAAGAAGAAAGTCCAGAAGAAAAACCAGCAGAGGTAAACAAGAAAGAAGAAGACAAAGAGGAAAAAGCAAAAAATCCTACTCCTGCTAAGGAAGTGAGTCCTCCTTCAAAGGACAGTGCCGACAAGGTTAATGATAAAGAAAAGTCTGAGAAAAAAGATACAAAAAAACTTGAGAAAAAGCTAGAGACAAGCGAAAAATCAAAGGTAGAAGTAAGGACAGATAAAGCCCAAAATACAAAATCTGTAGATAAAGATTCTGATACAAAAACAGATGAAAAGGCAAGGACTAGAAAAGATCAAGACGAGCCTTACATAGAAAATTCAAATCAAGGAACAGAGACTAACACTTATTTAGAAAAGCAAAAAAATGAAACTCTAGTTCTTGAAGTCGGTCCAAATGATAATAAGGATAAGAATAAAGAGATAAATCTTAAGACTAGGGCCGAGCTAAAGGATGAGGGCGCCAATGCAGATAGGATTTATATCCATCTAGTAGGTGTATTTGCCCTAGCACTGATGGCTGTGATTTTGATAAAAGTCATTAAGACCAAGAAGAAAGAAGCATAAAATTACTCCAAGCTCAATGAGACTTGGAGTTTTTCTATGCCTACTATTATTTGTCTATGTAAAAATTTCATAATAAAAGAGGGCTAGGCCCTCCTTAATTTAACTTATCTTTTTATTGAGCTTCGAACATATCTTTGCCAGCTCCACAAACTGGGCAAACCCAATCTTCTGGAAGTTGGTCGAATTCTGTTCCTGCTTCGATACCGTTGTCTACATCACCTTCAGCTGGATCATAGATATATCCGCATGCTGTACATACATATTTCATATTAGAATATCTCCTTTCATTCAAATTCCTCTTACATTATACCATGTTTTGAAGAAAATAACATCGTTTTCTTAAGTCGGATCTTCTAGTTTATATTATACTAACCTTAAAAATAGGCTTAAGAAAAGGGAAACACTAGGCTTCCCTTTTTATCTTTATTCTTGAGCTTCGAACATGTCTTTGCCAACACCACAAACTGGGCAAACCCAATCTTCTGGTAGTTGATCAAATTCTGTACCTGCTTCGATACCGTTGTCTACATCTCCTTCAGCTGGATCATAAATGTATCCACATGCTGTACATACGTATTTCATATTAGAATGTCTCCTTTCATTCGTTTTATGTTTATATTATACCACTATTTGGAAATTTTAAACATTGTTTATGAATCCTTCTGCTAGAAGAATACTTTTTGGACTTTTGGGTATTAAAAATATAGGGAGAGCAAAATGGATATCATAAGACGTCAGATGAATACAGACATCAATTCTATAAAACAATTTAATACAGATGCAATAGATCTTGCGAGAAAGACCTTTGATGATGCAGATCTTCTCTTTAATATCAGGCTTATCTTAGACGAATTAATCATCAATTCCTACAAACATGGCAACAAGAAGGTCTACGACAGAAAGATCAACTGTCTTGTCCTCGTAGATGATGATTACTGCTTGGTCAAGGTAAAAGATGAGGGCTGCGGCATACCTCTAGAAAACGAATCTGATCTTTTCTCAGACCACGGCAGAGGTCTTATGCTCGTTAAGGCAATCTCTGATAGTCTTATCATAAAAGAAAACGCAATTGCTGCACTAATTTTCAATAAGAAATTATAAATTAACAAAAAATTTGCAAATATATGTATTTAACATCCGAAAAAGGATGTTTTTTTGTCGTTTATTATTGATAAGATATTAACATGGGATATAATATATTGATAGAATTTGTTAGAAGGAAAGAAGGTTTTATGAAAAGAGAAGATATTAGAAATGTAGCCATAATTGCCCACGTTGACCATGGTAAGACTACCCTTGTAGATGGTCTTTTGAGGACTAGTGGCTTATTTAGAGATAATCAAGAAGTAAATGAGAGAGTTATGGATTCAAACACAATCGAAAAGGAACGTGGAATCACTATTCTTTCCAAAAATACTGCAGTTTTTTATAAAGATATGAAAATTAACATCATAGACACTCCAGGCCACGCCGACTTCGGTGGAGAAGTAGAGAGAGTCTTAAACATGGCTGAGTCTGTTGTCCTTGTAGTTGATAGCCACGAAGGCCCAATGCCTCAAACAAAGTTCGTCCTAAAGAAGGCAATCGAGCTAGGTCTTCCAGCAATTATCTGTATCAACAAGGTGGATAGACCAGATCAAAGAATCGACGAGGTGGAAGATGAAATCCTAGATCTTTTCATAAGTCTTGATGCGGATGAGTCCTACCTAGAGAGTCCTTTTGTCTATGCATCAGCCAAAAACGGTTGGGCATCAAACGAGAAGGGAACTGTAAAGGAAGATATGACAGATCTTCTAGATACTATTATCGACTACACCCCAGCCTTCGAAGCAGATGAAGACGCCCCATTTAAGGTCCTAGTATCAACCACAGACTACAACGAATACCTTGGAAGAATCGCAATCGGTAAGGTAGAAAGCGGTGTGATTAGAAAAAATGATAATGCAGTAATAACCAACTACAACGATAAGGATAGACAGCTTAAGTCAAAGATTGTTACTATCTACGAATTCGACGGACTTGAGAGAAAAGAAGTCGAAGAGTCTAAGTATGGTTCAATCGTTGCCCTTTCAGGTATGGAAGATATCAATATAGGAGATACTATTGGAACTGAGGAAGACCCTGAGCCAATCGAGTTTACCAAGATTTCTGAGCCAACCCTATCTATGACCTTTTCTGTAAACGACTCACCTTTTGCAGGTCGTGACGGAAAATATGTAACAAGTAGACACCTTAGGGACAGGCTCCTAAAGGAAAAAGAAACTGACGTTTCCCTAAGAGTTGAAGCGACAGATACAACAGAGGCCTTCAAGGTATCAGGCCGTGGCGAGCTTCACCTTTCAGTTCTTATCGAAAACCTAAGACGTGAAGGCTACGAATTCCAAGTTTCAAAGCCTGAAGTTATGTTTAAGGAAGACGAAGACGGCAAGAGGACCGAGCCAATCGAGCTTGCAACTATTGATGTAGACCAAGAATATTCTGGATCCATCATAGAAAAACTAGGCCGCAGGAAGGGCGAGATGATCGATATGAAACCATCAAGCTCAGGCTACAACAGACTAGTCTTCAGAATCCCTGCAAGAGGCCTTATAGGCTACAGGACAGAGTTTATGACAGATACCAAGGGTACAGGTATCCTCAACTCAGAATTCGAAGGCTACGACCATTACAAGGGCGATATGGAGACAAGAAGCGTAGGAAGCCTAATAGCAAGTGAGACAGGTATCGCCACAGCCTACGGACTAAACTCAGCCCAAACCAGAGGCCAACTTTTCATCGAACCAAGTGATGAGGTTTACGAAGGACTTGTAGTTGGTATGAATGCCAAAGGACTCGATATAGACGTAAATGTCTGCAAGAAGAAAAAGCTCACCAACACTCGTGCTAGCGGAAGCGATGATGCTATAATGCTAACACCTGCCAAAAAAATGTCGGTAGAAGAGATGATGGAATTTGTAGAAAAAGATGAGCTAATCGAAATAACACCAAACCACCTAAGAATTAGAAAAAGAATTCTAGATTCCAACCTAAGGTATAAGTCAAAGAAGAATAATTAGAGGTTCTTATGCTTAAAACGACCGAGAGAAATCTAAGCTTGCTAATAGCTCTGGCAACAATTTTAGTCTTTGCCCTAACTCTTGCCGGAGTTTTTATCAACAATGCCCTAGTAGGGCTTATGTGGAACGGGCTATTCCTACTAAGCTGGCTAATGATGCTAGCTTTCGGTCTTATCGTCCTATTCGATAAGAAAGCCATGGGCTTTTCCATACTAACAGGAATAATAACAGGCCTGGCCTTTTGCGCCCTAAGTGCCCACGCTATCGTGATTCTAGCAAGATTCATACCGCAAATTCCCGGAAATATTATCTTGCCTAATATAGCTTTACTAAAACACAGTCAGATGATTTTCTATACGTCTTTGATACTTGTTTATTTTATTCATATTATAAATTACATAAGGCTCAATCCCCAAAGAAATCTCACTGCTGGCCTTGACGTTAAAGACGAATCAATCAATGAAGATACGTCAGAAGAGCTTATAGAGACCGAAGATTCAAAAAATACTGAAGGAAAAATTCCAGAAAATAAGGACAGAGACCTAAGCGAGGAGGATTTAAAAATCTTAAACTCCCACAAGGATCCCCTAGATTTTCTAGAAGATGAAGAAGATAAGAGTGGAAGCATAAGTAATGAAGGAATGGAGGAATAAATGGCTAAGCAAAACATTTCGTTATCAGTAATCAAGAGACTGCCAAAGTACTACAGATATCTTGAAAGCATCAATGAAAAAGGAATAATCAGGGTTTCTTCTAAGGAACTATCAGAAATCACAGGCTTAACTGCAAGCCAAATCAGACAAGACCTAAATCATTTCGGTTGTTTCGGCCAACAAGGCTATGGTTACAATGTAAGTGAATTAATCGACGAACTATCCAAGATCATTGGAGTTGACAAGAAATATTCTATGGTCCTAATAGGTTTCGGTAACATAGGTCATGCTCTTTACAAATACAGATCATTTAGAGACCTAGGTTATGAATTTAAGGCAGTATTTGACAAACAACCTGAGCTTGTAGAAGATACTACAAGTGATGAAGTAGAAATCTATAATGTAGACAAGCTAGAAGACTATCTAAAGGATAATCAAATAGACATAGGAATTATAGCAACACCAAAAGAAGCTGCCCAAGACATAACAGACATCCTTTGTGAGGGTGGAGTTAAGGGAATTTGGAACTTCTCTCCAGTAGACCTTAAGGTTAAAAACAATGTAGTTATCGAATCAGTTCATTTAGACGAGTCCCTCTTTACCCTAACCTACTTTATGAACTCCCCAGAGGATTTTATATTTTAGATGAATGTCTTAACAGCATCTAACCTTGCCAAGTCCTACCCCCTAAAGGATATCTTCTCATCTGTTAGCTTTAGGATTGAAAAGGGGGACAAAGCAGGTCTTATTGGGGCAAATGGAGCAGGAAAGACAACCCTCTTTAATATCCTAACTGGAGAGCTAAGCCCAGATTCTGGAGAGATTTATATAGCAAATGACACAAAGGTAGGATATTTAAAACAAATCCTAAGCCTCGATACGGATATGACTATCTATGAATTTGTCCTAGGAGCTTTCAAAAATCTCCTTGCCATTGAAAGAGAGATGAGAGAGCTTGAAAGGCAGATGGCAGTAGAAGAAGATCCAGACAAGCTCGATACAATAATGAAGGTCTACACAGAAAAAAGCGAGAACTTTGCCGACAACAACGGCTACGCCATCAAAAGCGAAATCGAAGGGACCCTTACTGCCATGGGCTTTGCTAGGGAAGAATTCGATAAGAACATCTCTGAGCTTTCTGGTGGCCAAAAGGCAAGAGTTGAGCTTTCTCATTTGATATTAGAAAAGCCAGATCTTATCCTACTTGACGAGCCTACCAACCACCTAGACATAGGGGCTATCCGTTTTCTAGAAAATTTCGTAAAAAACTACAAGGGCTCTGTCATAGTCATAAGCCATGATAGGTATTTCCTTGACAATACAGTAAACAAAATATTTATGATGGAAAATGGTCGCCTAGAATCTTACGAGGGAAACTATACAACCTTTATGGCCAAGAGGAAAAAGGATCTCGAAGTAAGACTTCACCAATACAAGTCCCAACAAAAGGAAATCGAAAGACAAGAAGAAATTATTGATAGACTAAAGAACTTGGGAGGATCTAAGAGAAAAAGGGGGATTTCCCAATCTCGTTCTAGACAAAAGCTCTTAGATAAGATGGAAAGAATAGAAAAGCCAGTCGAGCTAAGAGATAGCATGCATCTAAAGTTTACCCCACGTATCCAATCAGGAGTGGATGTCCTAAGGGTAAAGGACCTGGCGAAGTCCTATGGAGAGGAGGAGATTTTCTCAAATATTTCCTTCGATCTTTATAGGAAGGAGAGATGCGCCATAATCGGGGAAAATGGTGTAGGAAAGACAACTCTCTTTAGGATAATCATGGGAGAAGAGAATAAAAACGGGGGAGACTTAAGGATTGGCCAATCTGTTAACATTGGCTACTTCGACCAAGAACAAAAGTCCTTAGACCTTACTAATACGATCTTTGAAGAAATATCAAAGACCTATCCCATGCTTACCAACTACGAGATAAGATCATATCTCGCCAAGTTTATGTTCTATGAAGATGATATCGATAGGACTATTGGAGAGCTTTCAGGTGGAGAGAGGGCGAGGATTTCTCTCCTTAAGCTTATGATATCAGATACCAACTTTATCCTAATGGATGAGCCGACCAACCACCTTGATATTGATAGCAAGGAAATCCTTGAAGATGCCATCCTAGATTATGAGGGAACAGTCCTTATCATAAGCCACGACAGATATTTCCTAAACAAAATCGCCGTGAAGATTTTAGATATGAAAAACGACGGCATGGTTGAATATCTGGGAAATTACTCCTATTATGAGAAAAAACTCCGTGAAATGAGCCTAGAAGATGAGAAGAAGGAAACTCTCACCAAGACTCAAATCAAAAAACAAAGGCAAAAGGAAAACATAAAGAAAAGCGAGCTAAGAAAAATCAAAAACGACATAAGAGATATAGAACGTCGTTTAGAAGAAATAGACGAGGAGATCAAATCCTTGACGGACCTTACTATGGCAGAAGGCTTCTACGACGATAATGACAAGGTCGCAGAAACTTTCTCTAGAATCAAAAGCCTCGAAGAGGAAAAAGAAAATCTCGATCACACTTGGTTAGAATTAAGCTTAAAAATAGAATAAAAAAGATTAAAGCACCTTTTAGGGGGTATGTATATACTAAGGAGGGCTTATGGGAACATTTAAAAGAGTAATATTTTCCGTAATGACTGTAGTATTGATCCTCTTGGGTGCTATTTTTCTATCAGTAGGACTCATGAAGCTTGATATGCTATTTGACATCCTCTACTATTTACAAAATCCTAACGTAAGAATTGGAGTTATGGTTGTAGGCGGACTACTCTTGTTATTTGCAATAATAGTAATAGTTGACCTAATCATAACATCTAACAGCGACTACGAATATCTCAAAGAAGACGAGGCTGGATCTGTCCTAATCAAGAGAAACTCCCTCGAGCATACTGTAAAGACTGCCGTAGAATCAAAGGGCCTAGAGGCCTTACAGGCAGGGGTTGAGATATTATCGAAAGATGAGAAAATCAATGCAAAAACTAAGGTTCAAGTTGACGGCAATAGGGACTTAAGTCTCTTATCAGAAGAGTTAAAGTCTGAAATAAGAAAAGCTCTGACAGAGCTTACTGGGATTGCTGATGTCAATGTAGATGTTCTCTTCGAGAAAAGCGAGCCTAGTTTGGAAGGAAATAAGAGGTAGTAGATGGACAATTTAAGAAATGAAAATCAAAAAGGATTCACTGTCTATGACCTGGAAATGAGAAGAATGGATAGGGAAGATGAAGAGAAGGCCAAAAGACAGGCTTTCTATAGGAGAAACAAGGCAAAGCTAATAACTTGTATCTTGGGCATCCTTACCATCTTTTGTCTGTTTAACTTCGGGTTTTTTAGAACTTTAGGAATTTATATTGTAATGTTTATAGCTTATACTATTGGTGCCTATTTTGATAGGGACGTAAGGTATATTAGTTTTTTGAAAAAATTTTTTAGATAATAATAGGAGGAAATTATGACAGAAAAAAAAGACAGAATTGAAGAACTTAATGACGGTAGAGAACTAGAATATGAAGAAAGCAAACTTATCATTGAAGATAAGGTAGTTGCCAAAATCGCAAGAATTGCAATTAATGGTGTTGATGGTATCCTTGAAATGAAAGGAAATATTGCAGATTCTATTGGATCATTCTTCTCAGGACGTGACGAACAATCAACAGCAGGAGTAAGCGTTGAAGTTGGCGAAAAAGAAGCTAAAATCAACCTAGATGTAATCATCGAATACGGCAAAAACGCTACAAGAATCTTCCAAGATATCAAAAGAGCTGTAACAAACAACATCAAAGAAATGACAGGACTTGACGTAGTAACTGTTAATGTTGATGTTGTAGATGTTATGACAAAACAAGAATACGAAAAGAAAAATAGAGAAAGCAACAAAGAAAGAGAAGAACAAAATAGATACTAATACCTTCTCTTATGGACTTATGCAAATAGCCTTCTGATTTTTCTTTAAAGACCTTTACAGGGCATAATCTTATCTGAGATTTGCCCTGAGACTAAGGTTAAGATAATCTAAGAGGGGCTTTATGCTTTGCATAAGTCCTTTTTGTTTTAGGAGCATATATGAAAGAAAAGAAATTTTTAGATGAAAAAACTAGACCGATCTTTAAGTTGGGATTTTTACTAATCCTGGTATTTTTTGGCTTTTGGTATATAGATAGCGTAAAGGGAATACTCATTACTACATATTCTGTTCTAAGACCTATAGTCTATGGCTTGGTCATTGCCTTTATCATAAATCTACCCATGAACTTCTTCCAAGAGAAGTTATTTAATAGATTTATCGACAAGGATAAGCATAAGAAGCTAGTACCAGTCCTTTCCTTAATCTTAGCCTGGATAATATTTTTCGCTATAGTGACCCTTATCCTTACAGTTCTAATTCCAGAGCTTGCCAATGCTATAACTTCCCTTATAGACAACATTCCGGTATTTTTCGATAGACTAATCGAATATCTCAATGATCAAAGGCTCTTCAAAGAAGTAAGTGCAGAGATAAGTGCCAAGATTAACAGCCTAAATGTAGATAATTTTACTAGAGAATTGAAGAGATTCCTAGATGGAAGAAACTGGGGCTTTGTTAGCAAAACTTCATCAATCCTAAACTCAGTTTCTCAAACTATAATGACAATTGTAATGGGCTTTATCTTCTCACTTTATGTATCACTTAACAAGAAGGACCTACAAACAAATACCAACAAGATTCTTCTTGCCAACTTCAAGGAAGAGAAAGTAAAACAAGTAAATTATATAGCCAAGCTTTCCTACGATTCCTTCTCAAGATTCCTAGAGACAAGATTTTTGTCTTGCCTAAGCCTTGGAATAATTTGCTTTATAGGAATGCTTATCTTAAGATTACCAATGCCAGCTATGATATCCATACTCGTTGGTGCCTTGGACATAATACCATACTTTGGACCGATAATAGCAACAGCAATTGGAATGATATTAATCTTCATCCAATCACCAGCCCAGTCCCTAGTATTTCTAATCTTTGTCCTTGCTATCCAACAAGTCCAAGAATCTATAATTTATCCATTAGTTATAGGCAAACACCAAGGACTTCCAGCGATTTGGATTTTCCTTTCAGTATTTGTAGGAGGAGGCCTATTTGGTATATTTGGTATGCTAGTTTCCATGCCGATAGCTACTGTAATCTACACCTTGGTTGAAGATTCTACCAAAAGGAAACTTAAGACAAAGGAAATTACAGAAGAAGATGTAAGAAGCCTTAATGAAAAGTCCTACGAAAGCATGCGAGAAGAAAAGATGGACTTTAAATTCTAGGAGGGAAAATGAACAGGAAAAAAGAATTAGGAGAAGCCTTAGAAGCGGCACGACAAGTCCTAAGAGCTACTGACTCTGCTCTTAATATCTTAGGGAAGGCAAACAAATGGTCCTTTTTCGATATCCTTGGCGGAGAAGGCTTGTCAAGTCTTATGAAAAGAAATCACATAAGATCTGCCAACAGGTCTATTAATGATCTAAAATATGATATAGATAGACTAAAAAAGGAGTTAGGAGATATAAATATCGACCTACCAGGAGAAATCTCCGACAGCCTTTCTGATAATATGTTCGACATATTCTTTGACAATATCTTCACCGACCTAAGGGTAAGATCTGAAATCAAAGGAAAAATCAGCGAATTAGTTGAATTTAGAGATATGATAGAATCCCTTATCCAAAGATTGGAAAGAGAAATATAAGAGAAATTCCACGCCTGTAGGGGACGTGGAATTTTAAATTCATCAATTAGCAGGAGAATACTTTTTTATGATATAATATTAAATAGAAAAATAAAAGGAGACAGCATGGAATTTTCACCAATACCAATATCAGACCAGAAATTCTTAAACTTTATATTTATAGGAATCCTCGCAGGCAAAAAGCCAGTAACAGCAATGTTTGCCACAAAGGGCAATACCCTAATCCCACAAAGCCTTGCAGAAGAAATCGAGATAGATTATATAGACAAAGAACCAATTGATGAGAAAACAGGCTTTAGAAGAGCGAAACTATCAACAATGACCATCGGAGGCCTTAAGCTATTAGATGTGCCAGTTGTAGTATGTAAGGACGAGATAGCGGACTTAGGAAAAGATCCCTCAGGTAAGCAATTCCCAGCGGATATGATCCTAGGCTGGAATATCATAAGCCAACTTGTCTTTAGGGGTGACTTAAGAAAGGGAAGGATGGAAGTTCAAAGCTCAGATATTAAAAAGCAAAGCTCAAAAACTAAGGAAAACTTCCTAGTATTTAAGCTAATTTTTAACAAAAGAACCTACAAGGCAGCCCTCGACAGCTCCCTTCCATTTACAAGAATCTCAGAAAATATAGCGAGGGAGATTAAAATCGAAAACGAAGACATAAAGCAAACTATCAACATGCTAGAAATCAACGAAGAGGAAGTAAATTACGAATCTAAATTCTCATTTAAGATAGACGATAACACAATAACAGTCCCATCAACAAAAACCGACCCAGCCCTAAACGAAGAGGATATCCAAATAATTTTCGGAGCAGACCTACTAAGAAGTACATCCTGGGCCCTATACAACCCAATGGGCTACGTGAGAGTAAACAAATAAACAAGGAAAAAGGAGAAGCAAAACTTCTCCTTTTTAAGTGCAGAAAATCAAAAGCTCCTCTCCGCAAGGGTCGAAGCAAGGGGGGGAATCCCTTGTTTTACATATCAGCAATCTACTAACTTCCCTTATGTCGACCGAAGTGGAGACATCTCACGAAAGTTCTCCATTCTAAGCCGATATATAAATAAAAAGAAAAATCCATCTAAGTAAATCTCTCCCAATAGGCTTCTCCACTTCGGTCGAAGCAAGGGATCTATTTAATCTATATGTAACATTAAGCAAAACGCAACCCTTATGTAGACCGCAGAGGATACATCTCACACACCATACCACCTCGACAGAGCGAAGCGACGAGAGGTCTCCAGTCTAAGACGACATGTAAATATCATAGAATAACTTATCTAAGCAAACATCCCAATCAAGGAGACTTCTACACTCCCGTCGAAGCAATGTAACTATTTACCTGTATGTAACATTAAGCTAAACACCCTCCCTTATATCGAGCGGAGCGAAGCGAAGTCGAGATATCTCATAATCACAACGTTTCCCTTACTTCTAGCCTAGAGGAGACATCTCGCATCCATTACAATCCAAAATAAATTTCCATCCCAAATCATGGTAAATCAATGCCTCAACCCATATAATGTAGATGCTAATACTATGAAAATAAAAATTATTTTCTTTTGATATTGATTATTGTTTCACTTTGTGATATATTATTAGCAGATAATAAACAGAGTAAATTTTAGATTTATTATAATATATCTAAAAAATGTTTGTTGCTGTTAAAATAGATTGGAGTTATAGTGCCTGTAACATTATTAAATGAAGGTGAAAAAGCTGAAATTGTCGCCATCAAGGGGACAGATTCAATTAGGAAACATTTGAACAATCTTGGTTTTGCAAAAGGCAGAATCATTAGCTTACAGAAATTTGATGGAGTAAACTATATTTTCGTTATCGATGACAACCGCTTTGCTCTAAGCAAGGATTTGGCAAAACGAATTATGGTTAAGGAGTGTTAAATGAATACATTAGATAAGACAGAAATAGGTAAGACTGTCAAAGTAGTAAAAATTTTAGGAGACTCCCCAACCAAGAGGAGAATCATGGATATGGGTCTTACAAAAAACACAGAAGTTTTTGTAAGAAAGGTAGCTCCCTTAGGAGATCCTATCCAAGTAAGCTTACGTGGTTATGAGCTTACCATTAGAAAAGAAGATGCGAAGAATATAGGGGTTGAAGAAATATGACTTACAAAATAGCATTAGCAGGTAACCCAAACTCTGGAAAAACTACCCTATTTAATGCCTTGACAGGTTCAAACCAAAGAGTTGGTAACTGGCCAGGGGTTACAGTAGATAAGAAACAAGGAGTTTTGAAGGGCCACAAAGATATAATCATAGAAGACCTTCCTGGAATCTACTCTCTTTCTCCTTACACAATGGAGGAAGTCGTAAGTAGGGAATATCTTGTAGGTGAAAGACCAGATTTAATTATCAACTTAGTAGATGGTTCAAATCTTGTTAGAAACTTATACCTTACAAGTCAACTATTAGAGCTAAACATCCCAGTTGTCATCGCTCTTAACATGATGGACATTGTAAGAAGTAGGGGAGATAAGATTGACGTAGACAAGCTTTCAAAGAAGCTAGGTTGTCCTATTGTCGAGATAGTTGCCATGAAAGGCCAAGGTGTTGATAAGCTAATTAGTGAGACAGTTAAGCTTAAAGACAGAGATCTTAAGCCAAATAGCTTGGTTTTCGACGACGAACTTGAAGAAGTTTTAAGTAAAATAGAAAAAGATTATTCAAACAAATTAGACAAAGAATTATCAAGATATTATGCAATAAAATTGTTTGAAAATGACGAAGAAAGCCTAAGCCATCTCAATATCAACTCAAATGATTTGAAGGAAGTTACAAAAATCAGAGAAGACTTTGAAGAAAAGATGGATGATAACGCAGAAAGTATCATCACTTCCGCAAGATACGAAAATCTCGAAGATTTGTCAACAGCTGTCTTGGTCAAGGCAAAACCAAAATTATCCATAACTGACAGGATAGATAAGATCGTTACAAGCAGAATTTGGGGACTTCCAATCTTTGCCCTAGTGATGTTCTTAGTTTATTTCATGGCAGTTTATGAGAAAAGTCCAGGAACCTTAGGAACAGATGCCGTAAATGGTTTCTTTGAAGAAACTCTAACCCCTTGGGTGTCAGGTCTAATGGATCAAGCATCAATCCACCCAGTAATCCACTCCCTAGTAATAGATGGTATCATTGCAGGTGTGGGAGCTGTACTTGGATTCTTGCCACAAATGATGGTCCTATTTGCCCTCCTAAGCATCCTAGAAGACATAGGATACATGGCAAGAGTGGCCTTCATCATGGACAGAATGTTTAGGAGATTTGGCCTATCAGGAAAATCATTTATCCCAGCCATGGTTGCTACAGGATGTGGAGTTCCAGGAGTTCAAGCATCAAGGACTATCGAATCTGATAGGGACAGAAAGATTACAATAATGACTTCGACCTTTATGCCTTGCTCAGCAAAACTACCAGTAATAGCATTAATCGTTGGAGCCTTCTTCCCAGAACACCAAGCCCTTGTTTCCTTCTCCTTCTATATGATAGGTATAGCAAGCATAGTAGTATCTGGAATCATATTGAAGAAATTCAAAGAGTTACAAGCAGATCCTGCTCCATTTATCATGGAACTACCTCCATACCATGCACCACGTGTTAAGTCAGTGCTTACAGATGTCTACAACAAGTCAAAGGCTTACGTTAAAAGAGCAGGAACTGTAATATTCCTTTCAACAATTATAATATGGTTCCTATCAAACTTCGACTTTAGTTTTAACCTAGTAGAAGCTGAAGCAGAAACATCAATACTAGCAAGATTAGGATCAGCAATTGCCATAATATTTAGACCAATTGGTTTTGATTCATGGCAAGCAACAGTAGCAACAATCACAGGCTTTGTAGCCAAAGAAAATGTAGTTGCTACAATGGGAGTTGTCCTAGGATTAGGTTCAGAAGTTACAGAAGAAAGCCAAGAACTCTTGATGGCCTTCAACCACGCCCTAGCTACTCCAGTAGCTGGATATTCCTTCCTACTTTTCAACATGCTATGCATGCCATGCTTTGCAGCAGTAGGAGCTATCAAGACAGAAATGGCAGATAACAAATGGACAGCACTTACCATAGCTTACCAAATGGGATATGCTTACCTAGTAAGCTTGATATTCTACAATATTGCAAACCTAATATTATACAGAATATTCAACATAGGAACAATATTTGGATTTGCTGGACTAGCTTTACTAATCTACCTAATAGCTAGAAAACCATCACAAGAAAAGAAAAGACTTAACTACGAAAAATCAGTAGCTTAAAGCTATTAGAAAAGCACATCTCCTCGCAATCATATATTGTGGGGAGAGGGAGCTTAAAGGAGATAACATGAACATTCAATCAATAATTTTACTAATAATAATCCTCGGCATATGCGCCTATGTGATTTACACAAGATTTATATCAGCAGATGGTCATGCAGGATGCAAAGATTGCACAGCTTGCAGCTCATCAAATCACAAAAGCGATAATCACACTTCTTGTGGTTGCGGTTGCTAGAAGTTCTTACATAAGGACATAGCAAGCACAAAATAATAAGACCCATCAAGAGGCGATTTCACAAAACTTCAATACTAATTTATAAAGAATGTAATTTTTTTTACAAGAAAACTGATAAAGGTTATCACTATCATCAATTGAGATGAGGTTAACATAAAAATAATAAATAATAAAGGAGAAAATTATGTCAAAAGTAGCAGTAGTGTATTGGTCAGGAACAGGTAACACAGAAAAGATGGCAGAAGAATTCGTAGAAGCAGTAAAAGCAAACGGAAGCGAAGCAGAACTATTCTTCGCAGGAGAGTTTAGTGCAGATAACATAGCAGACTTCGATGCCTTCGCCTTTGGATGCCCTGCAATGGGAAATGAACAACTAGAAGACGGCGAGTTTGAGCCAATGTTTGAAGAAGTTGAGGATAAGCTTGACAACAAGCCAACAGTACTTTTCGGATCATACGAATGGAACGACGGCCAATGGATGTATGATTGGCAAGAAAGAGCAAAGGATAGCGGAATCAACTTAGCAGCAGACGGCCTAATCGCTTACGATGATCCGGACGAAGAAGCCCTCGAGTCAGTAAGGAATCTCGCCAAAACTCTTCTAGAGAAAATCTAATGAAGGAAGATCTCTTAGTCTTCCACGCATCTCCAGTTTTGTGCGGGATAAAGGCAGCGAACCTCTTCCAGATCAGATCAACTGACCTAACTTACGTAAGATGCGTAATCAAGTCTTGGGAAGAGGCCATCAAGCCTTGCAAATCTTGCGATCTTAAGTTTAAGCTAATTGCCAAGAAGGAAAAAGGCTTCCTAGTACTCGCATACAGAAAAAATAAACTCGAAACAATCCTAGAAGATGAAGAAATAAAGGCATTCATAAGTAACTTTGGCTATGACAATAGAAGTCTCGCCAAATGCCTTAACAGACTAGCGATAAGATTAAAAGTCGAGGATTTCCCTCACGAAATAGGACTCTTCTTAGGCTATCCCCTAGATGACGTCAAGGCCTTCATCAAAAACAAGGGCAAGAACTTCGTCCTCAACGGGACATGGAAAGTCTACTACGACGAAGAAAGTAAAAGACAAATCTTCAAATCCTACAAGGAAAGCAAAGAGAGATGCAGGATGCTAATAAAAAATGGAGGCCACATTCATGAACTAGTTGGATAAGAAAACACAAACATACTATAATATTAGAATAAGAACTGCCCAACTCCTAGGGCAGTTTTCCTTTGCCCAAAATTAATAAAATTCTAGGAATTAAAGTATAGATATCTTAAACAATCACCCTACAGCAGGAGACTTCTCCACAAGGTCGAAGTAAGGGAACTTTGGTATTCACATAAAAACAATCTATGCCATTACCCTTATATCTAATAGGCTTGGCCACAATGAACGAAGTGAATTGATGGCAGAGTGCCGGACTGTCGGGCTTCGATTTTTGTAAAAAATCGAATAAGTGGGACTTATTTGAAAAATAAGTTCCAAGAACTCGAAGAGTTCAAAATCGAGGGTGCCCTCGTCATGGGCCACTATTTTGCAAAGCAAAATAGTGCAGTATCCTTTGTTAAGAAATAACAAAGGATAAAAGAACGATGACTATCGTTCATAATAAATAATAAAGGACAAGCTATGCTAGTCCTGAATCCGCAAACTACCGTCGAGCGGAGCGAAGCGGAGTCGAGACATCTCATAATCAAAAATCACACTTCTACAACTACAAGCATCCTGAACAAAAGAATGAGAATTACTTAATGTAATAATATTAAGAAGATAATCCAATAATTCTGTAGAAAAGTAAAAACTATATAAAATGAAGTATAATATATATGTTATCATCACTTCCATTAGCATGGAAGGAGGTGATTCTATGCGAGAAGTGTTCAGTTTCATACTTGATGTCATAGTACAAGTACTTGGTAACTACTTGTACAAATTGCTAGACAACAAGTTAAATAGCAAAGATGATAACTAGCATACAAAAAGACGAGCATGCAGGCTCGTCTTTTTTGATTCCATGCTAGTGTTCAGCTTCATGGTTACTATTATAATACTTCAAACCATAAGAATTTCAATATTCTAAAAATATATAACTCAACTATAAAATCCTTTATCTTTTGTTAAAACTTATAGCTCCATCGAATAAATTGATTTAATTAGTCATAAAGTACTTATATTAGTTCCTTTCACTTCAACAAAGCGTAGCTACGAGAGGTCTCCAGTCTATGACGACATGTAAATAATAAAGAAAGATTTATCTAAGCAACCACCTTAATCCTACGAGGCTTCTCCACAGGGTCGAAGCAAGGGAAGTATTATGCACTATACATTAGTAAATAACAGCATCACCCCTTATGTCGACCGAAGTGGAGACATCTCATTTTTATAAAGACTTATTCTATATTCTAAAAAATAAATTAAAACAACAATTCCGCCACCTCTAATGGAATTGTCACAGTAAACACAGCGAGCTAATGGAATGTGACGGACGGGCTGTTCGCCACCTCGACAGAGCTTCCACGGGGAAGCGACGAGAGGTCTCCAGTCTAAGACGACATGTAAATAATAAAGAAAGATTAATCTAAGCAATAAACTCCATGAAAGAGGCTTCTCCACAGGGTTGAAGCAAGGGAAGTATTATGCACGACACATTAGTAAATAACAGCATCCCCCTTATGTCTAATGGTGCTGGCCACAATGAACGCCAGTGAATTGATGGCAGACCTTAATCGAGGATTTTCGAGATGAAGGTCAAGCAATGCCTGTCCTGAATCCGAAAACTACCGTCGACCGCAGTGGAGACATCTCACTGTTAATACAATTCATCTACCATCGATCAAAGTTAATACATCTCATATCCCAATGATCAAAAACCATCTTTCTCCACCAAGTAATTCTTTCCTCAGCAATACAACTCTTCAACTCTTAGAAAAAAGCACCAAAAATCCCAACATTTTGGCACAAAAACACAAATATAACGAAGCGTTTTTTAGATATATTGGGTTTTTAAAAAATATATATAAAATTCTTCAAAAACTCTTGTTTTTATTTTGTATATAAGTTAGAATATAAATAAGAAGGGTACTAAGATTTGAAATATAAATTAGGACCCTAACGAGAAGTTATTTATATTATATTTAGTTTGAAGGATGATTTTAGCCCTATAACTTTAGCGAACTACTGTACAAAGGAGATACCATGAACAAGAGAGCCAGAGAATTTATCGTAAAGCTATTTTCACTAATATTAGCTATAACCATGTCGATACCAACCAATGTATTCGCCTCATCCGGCACGAAAAGGCCAAAAGAAATGCCGACGGTCATAAGACTTGCTGATAGCGGTGGAGGAGGAGATACATACATAGAAGACACGACCGAAGATACCTACATAGAAGATGGCGAGGAATTCTACACCGAAGATACAGTAGAAAGTACGCCACAAGAAACTACAGAAGTCATAGAAGAAGCTCCACAAGAAGAAGCTTATACCATAGCCGAAGAAGACGCTAGAAACTACATACTTAGCCAAAAGGCAAGGCTCAATGATAATCACGATGGAATAATCTACGATATCAAAGTGGCCAAGAAAGAAAAATCTTACCACGATCCAGCGAAGAACTTAAGCCTAAGCCTAATGCTAAACTCAAACCAAGCCCTAGAAGACATAAAGCTTACTAAAGTAGCAATCGATGGTAAGGAAGAGAAAAGAGAAGATAAGTCAAATAAAATAGACGAGCTTCACACACTAAATCTCACTACACCAACCTTTGAAAACGAGATAACCTACACTGTAGAAGCTTCAATTGACAAGAAAGCAATCGATACAAACAAGCTCTACTCAATGGATTTATCACTAGACATAGGACAATTTAACTTAATTCTTCAAAGAATTTCCTACAAGTTCGTAGAATATGAAAAAGAAGATAAGACCAAAGAGCTAAAGCTTACCCACATCAAGGAAGCAGAAGATGCCCTAAGATCTATCTCCTACAAGAAGGACGATGGCGATGTAGATAAGGTAATCTACACTGATTACATCATCTCCAAGGACAAGGGCGATGAAGAATCCAGAGCAAATGAGAAAAACAAAATCAACTATGCAATCAATCTAGAAAATCTTAAAAAAGAAGACACAGAGATCTCTCTTGACTACTATAAGGCAGACGATAAGGGCTTTAATATGAAGAAAGAATTTTCCGCAAAAGTCCCTTACCAAGAAAAGCTTGACCTTGATATCCCTGCTTCATATATCCTAAAACTTACCGTTACAAGCAAGACTGATAAGAAAAACACCAAAATCGAAAGCCACAAGATAAATGGCAGAGAAGTCAAAAGCCCACGCTTTGTAAAGGAAGAAGAAAAATCCTCAGACGATGACGAAGAAGCTGCGAAGAAGGCAGAAGAAGAAAAGAAGGCTGCTGAGGAAAAGGCTAAAGCAGAAGAGGCAAGAAAAGCCGAGGAAGCTAAGAAAGAAGAAGAGGCAAGAAAAGCTGAGGAAGCTAAGAAGGCAGAAGTAGAAAAACAAGCCGAAAAAGCCAAAAAGGAAGAAGAAGCAAAATCTGCTGATGAGAAAAAAGAAGACGAAAAAAAATCTCCAAACGAGAAAGAAGCCAAGGAAGCTAAAGAAAAAGAAACTAACGATAAGCTTAAGGCAGAAAAGGAAGCTGATAAGAAAGAAGCTGATAAAAAAGATGATCTTCTAAATAGCTTAAAAGAAGAAGCTCCTACTAAAGAGGAAGAAAACAAAGCCAAAACAGAGGTCAAAGAAGACTCCAACCTATCCAAGGCAGACGCCGAACTAAAGGCTGCCCTAGCTGATAAGACTAAGGGAATAGAAGACATCCAAAATCTTCTAACAAGCCTAGGAGAAAAATACAAACTCACAAGAGAAGACCAAGCAAAACTAATGACAGCTAACGATGCTGCCATCAAGGCTCTTGTAGAAAAAGATAGGAAAGAAAACTTTAGACCTAATGTCCTTGCTGTTTCAAACTCCTTTGCCGACAAAAAGTTCAACTTGAAAGCAACTATTCAGGTAAAGGCAACAGATAAGCTTCCTATACCAAAAGATCACTACTTTGATGTAAAGGTTGGTCCATATCTAACAAAAGATCCTAATCAAGAGATAAAGAACCTCTATCACGATGGCATACTAATAGCAACTGGCGAATATAAAGAAGAGGGTGACAACCACTACATTAGATATACCTATGTAAGAGATGTTAGAGAAAACATGGAATTAAACATAGATCAAATCCTTGCCTTCTATATAGATAATATAGGCTATGTTAGCTATGTTGACATAGATATCAAGGTTGCACCAAAAGGTAACCCTGTCCAATCTATGCCAACAAAGACTGTAAGAAGAAACGATCCTTCACCAGTTGATTCAAGCTATACAATAACAGACCAAGGTGAAATCAAATCAGGTACTTACCCTTACCAGCTAAACTGGAGAACAACTTCCCAAAAGCTTAAGGATAATAAGGGAAATCCAATAGACAAGCTAGTTGATTTGGATAAGGATAAGCTTCAAGGTGCTTACGTAGAGTGGGACATAGAAGTTGATACAGATAAGCTAATAGATTCTGAAAATGAACTTACTTTTGATAATTTAAACCTAACAGTATTTGGTTCAGCCAAACAAGGTCTACAAGACTTTAGGTTCAGAGCATCAAAGACTAAAACCGACCTAGATGAAACTGATGGCTATACTGTTTCAGATAATATGGGCGAACTTCTAAGCCAAAGCACACAAATACCTAAGTCTCAACTTGGAGGTAAACTATATATCAAGGTCAAAGCTTTAATCGACCCTAACCAAGTTCACGAGACTTACAATATTGGTTTCAGAATCAACCCTGACAAAAACTATATAGACAATCTCTTAACAGAGTACAAAGACAGATTCGATAGACTTCCTACCCCTATCAAATGGCTAAAGGGAGTTGAAGATGCCCAAAGATTTGCGGAAGTTCCATTTAACCTTGTGGAAACTAATATTCCTGCAACCTTCTTAGGTCTAAATGACAAATTTACAAATGAGAGATTCTACTATGACAATACAAGAACCATAGTAGCAGATAGAAAATCTGATACAAGAGCTGACTGGTACGCCCTAGATCTTCTAAGACGTGGCGAGACCCAAGACTCTGCCCTAGACAACCCTACATTTGATATAAATAATGGTAAAAAAGATCAAACTATCAAACCAACCAAAGTTTACTTCATACCACTAAAAGATGGTGGCTATAGGAGAACTAGCCAAGCCCAAGACGCTATACTACCTAATGGTCAGTACTATCCAGGTACTATAGTTTCCTACGAATATGTAAACGAAGAAGGTAAAAGAAACGACACATACAACTTTAGGGCTGACCTAAAAGAGAAGAAAAAATATAACATAGACGAGTCCTATGATACAGAGGGTGGTAGTGTAAATCTATTCACAGAGAAGGTATCAAATCAAGCCTTGCTAAACGGCTACCTAGCCTACGTTGAAAACCCATATCCAGTAATGCGTATTAACAAAAACTTCGATATGGTATCATGTTTCAACGACCGTATCAACGCTCCTGTATATGACGGAAGCAAGGGAGGAGTCTTCCTAGATATCCACGAAGACGTATCAGGTGACTACCTCCTTAGTAGACTAAATGAGTCTATAGATAACCCATCTGGAACTTATAGATTAAAAAATCTTCTACAACCAAAAGTTCCATACGAAGGCGGAGTTTATTTAAATAACGGTAACAAGACCGATGGCCAAGCCATGGAAGAGCTAATGAAGAAAATCTACTTCTATGGTGAAGAAGTGAAGAAAGAATACTCTAAAGAAAGAAACAACGAAGAGATGCACAGAATGGTAGAAGCATCCATGTACCAAAGAGTAATCCACCACTTCACAGATGGTAAAGCTTTATCAGAAGATTATTTCGACGCTCCATCAAACTACAACGTAGATGATTGGAAGGTAGAGCACACCCTCCAAGGTAATCGTAAGCCTTATCCAAAAGAAGGCTGGGATGATTCCTTTGAAGGAACAGATAAAGATAGAACAACAGACCTAGGCCTAAGAAAGCTAAAAGATAAGGAAACTAGGATTAAAGACTACCCACCAGTTCAAAAGACCCAATATGAGATGGCAAAAAGACTTTATAGAAAAGTCATAGACTCTTATAAAAATGATAATAACTGGGATGATGACAAGGCTGATTCAGTTAAGCTTGTATTCTACTCTCACACCGATGAAGGTAAATACCAAGAGCTAATAGCAGGTCGTGTTATGGCTCCAATCGAGATTGATAAATATAAGAGATCTGGCGATAAAATTTTTGCTGAGAAACTTCCAGGTGCTGAGTTTAAATTTACTAACGTCGCTACAGGTGAGAGTAAAGAATGGACATCACCAAAAGAAAATGATAAAGTAAACAAACTTTACCTAAGACCTGGTACCTACAAAGTCCAAGAGATAAATACTCCAACGGGCTATGAGAAAATCAAAGATTTTGAAATCACAGTCAAAAGCACTGAAATAAACCCAGACGATGGTAAATATAACGCTAAGAAACTACCTAAGATCCACGTAAATGATGGATACAAGACAGAAGTTGTATTAGCTGGTAACCTACCACAAACACCAGATGGCAAAGCTTTGGTAAAAATTGACGAAAAGAACAATATCAAAGTCAATGTAGCAAATATCGAAGACAATCTAGGTAAGCTTGAATTTATCAAGAGAAATAAGTTTGTAAAACTTAATGGAGCAGAGTTTAGACTTAGAAAAATAAATGCAAAAGATTTAAATGATGCCAAAACTAAATTCAAAACTCCAGAAAACCTAACTTATGACGCAAAATACGATAAGAAATCTCAAGGTTCATATGGTGAGTTCAAATTTGAACAAATCCCAGCAGGTTTCTATGTATTAGAAGAAACAAAAGTACCAGAAGGCTACGAAAAAGCCCCACTCTACCTAATCCACGCAGAGGAAAAGACAGATGCTTCTGACAAGAAAAAGGTAGAAGTAAGCTTTGTACAAGAATACAAAGAAGTTACAAATGAAAAGGGCGAAAAAGAATCAAAAATAGCAGATGCAAATCTTGAAACAGAAGAAGCCACCAGAGATGGTAAAAAAGTCGACCTTCCTATAATTAGGAATAAAACCAAAGAGACAGAAATCAAGTTTAGAAAAGTAAGAACCGAAAACCTAGGAACAGACAAAGAACACCTAGGTCTAGGCGATGCCAAATTTAGACTGATGTCTCTAGGCCTAGTAGACGGTGACTTCTACCTCAAGGAAGACTTCACCGACCACTCTAAACCAACTAATGAAGGAGAAGATACTAGAGTAGACGGCCAAAAAGCCAGAGGCGGTGGATACATCACCTTTGACGGTCTAAAGGCAGGAGAATACTTGCTAGAAGAGCTCCAAGCTCCAAAAGGCTACAACAAAACAACCCTCTACGGTTGGAAACTTGTAGTAAGCGAACTAAAAGCAGATGACGAGGCTACAGGCAAGAAAAAAGGCGATTTATCCTACAAACTTTACGAAGTTCCAACAGGTAAGGACCTAAATAGAACCGACCTAAAAGAAGTAAAATTAGACGATATCATAAATGGCAAGGATAAAAAAATAAAAGCCTTCCAAATAGGTAACGATGCAAGAAAGATAAGCGTACCTTTCAAAAAATACAAGGGTAAAATCGTAGAAAAAGATGGAAAAACAGAAGTAGAAACTGAAAAAGTTAATGAAAAATTATTCGGCGAAAATGATAAAGCAGTAAGCTTTGACCTCTACAAGTCAGACTTCTACGGTGCAATCATTGGTGAAAAGGACGAAAGTGGAAATATCAAACCATACAAAAAGAACATCACCCAAGATGCAAATGGTAACTTTAACCTAGAAGGCCTAGAATTTGGTGGCTACTACATCCTAAGAGAAACAAACCCACCAAAAGGATACGACAAGGCTGCCGACATAACCCTAAAGGTAGAAGCAGAGGCTATAGCAGACGAAGGTAAGATGAAGGTAATCGTAAGAGATCCTAACACCAACGCCAAAACAGACCTCCACTCAGTATTCCAAGGGGTAATCGACTTTGAAGAAGGAGAAAAACTAGGTAAATTCTCAATCAAGAAAGTCGGTAATGCAATAGGTCAAAAGGATGAAAATGGCAACCCAATCAAAGTAGGTCTAAGACGTGCTTACTTTAGACTCTATACAGCAAATGATAAGTACGAAATAGAATACAATGACCCAGAAAAGAAATATCCAAAGGAATATATCCAAAAGGTAACACCTGGAGACCCTATCACCCACGAAGAAGATGGCAAACAAGTTGGTACAAAGCCAGAAGATTTACCTCCTAACCAAGGTATAGTAACCTTCGATAACCTAAAACCAGGCAAATACGTCCTAGAAGAATACAGAGGTCCAGCAGGTTACGAAAGAGATCCAAACTACTGGTACATCCTTGTAGAAAAAAACGGAACAGTCAAAAAATACAGGGACAACCCAGCAAACACAACAGACCCAAGAACAGTAGACGGTAACCTAATAGAAATCTTCAACAAGGATGAAACAGGATTTAGGATTCCACTAAGAATCTCTAAGGTTAACGAAAACAAAGCAGCCCTAACAGGTTCACAATTTAAGGCTCGTAAGCTAATAAATGGTGAAGATGTTAAGATTTACGAGAAAAACGATGACGGTTCTTATACAGATACTGGAAAATATGGACATCCAAAATACTACAATGAGAAATTCGACGGAGTATCAGAAGCTACTGGTAAACCAGGAGACAACTACTTCAGAGAATTGACCCCAGGTATCTACGAGCTAACAGAAATCAAAACACCAAACGACTCATATAGATTGCCAAAAGATAAAGATGGCAATGATATGAAATGGTACTTTAAGGTTGTAATAAACAAAGATAAAGTACCATCAGATGCTGGCTACATGGACATCACCTTTGATTTCGAACACACCTTCAAAGAAACTGACGACTTTAACAGCGCCATAACTGAAGAAGAAAAGAAAGCTCTTATAGGCACAACTATCAAAGGTTTCACAAGAGGAGACCCAGACTTTGCTAGATACATCGAGGAAGTAAAAGATGATGGTCGTTCCGACCCAGCAAGGCCAGATGCTCCATACAAGTGGATCCACGATGCTAGAGTAACCAACTACAAAAATAAGACAAAGCTAGGCTTTATGAAAAAGGACAGCGAGACCCACAGAAACATCTCTGGTGCAGTCTTCTCCCTAAGAAAAGCTAAGCTTGATAAAGATGGTAAGCTAGTATTTGAAAATAATAAACCTGCCTACGCTCCGGAAAAAACAACCGGCGAAGACGGCAAGCCACTAACAGAGGCTGAGCTTAATCTACAAAGAGTTCAACCTTACGATAAGGACAAGAAATTCGCTAAGGCTGTTTCAAATGAAAAACTAGGAGTAGAGTTCACTAACATAGATGAAGGAACCTATATCCTAGAAGAGATAGAGCCAGCCAAAGGCTACAAGAAGACAGACTCCTTCCTAGCTATTAAATTCACAGAAGGAGAAGACGGTGCTTGGAAACAAGAAGTAAAAGCCTACGCAAAAGATAAAGATGGCGTATACAAAGAAATGTCAGAGCCTAACGATTTTGTAGGAAGAGATGACGGTGGTGAGTTCGTAAGTGTTAAAAACGACAAGGCCTACACCAAGCTCAAATTCCAAAAGATCGAAGGAAACAAGGATAGCAAGGGTAATGAAGTACCAGTAGAATCTGCCGACTTTAGACTAACCCAAGTTGACAAAGATGGCAAGAAGATTCCAGGTGGCTACGATAAGCCTCTCTACTCCTACGGTAACTCAAACTTTGAGTTTACAAATATACCAGTAGGTAGATACAAACTCCAAGAAACAAGAGCTATCACCAAATTTGAAAAACCAGACCCATGGTTCTTCAATGTAGTCCAAGATCCTGAAAGTCACAAGCTTAAGATTGTCTTTGAAAAGGACCCAAAAAACGACCCAAATGGTAAGCTAGACGAATCAATTGGATTTAAAACAAAGACAGATGGTAGTCCAGATTATGATGCTGATGGTAACCTCCAAGACATCAAGATCAGAAACTACTCTAAGACAAGCTTCTCATTTATGAAATTAAAAAATGAGACTGATGAAAAAGGCAACAAACTTCCACTAAAGGATGCCTACTTTAGACTCACAAAAGTAAGATACTCAATGGATGAGAAATCAAAGGCCTACGAATACTACGGAGAAAAAGAAGACGCAGTTCTTAAAAAATACACCAATGGCAAGAAGGTTACAGAATACAAACCTGATGGTACCATAGAAAAATACACTTACGATGGTACTGAAATCGAAAATGGAAATGATAATTATAAACCTGATTCAATCTCAAGCGCCACAGGTAAGTATAGTTCATTGCGTCGTTCCCAAAGAGATGGTAGCGTAGACTTCCAAGACCTCGGCGAAGGAATCTACCAGCTAGAAGAAGTAGGAATCCCAGATGGTTACGAATCTGGTAACGATCAAACAAAATGGATATTTGAAGTCAAAAAGACTGACAATGGTCTAAAGGTAGACCATAATGTAAAAACAGAAAAGAACTACTTCGAAAATTATGACACTTCTACCTACTACAAGGACTTCTATAAGGATTACTACGAAAAAGTCTACTCAGAAAATGCAACAAATCCAAAACCTAAACCAAATATCGAAGGTGATGAGAAGAATGGATATAGCATTACCAACACCAAGGCCACAACCAACCTCAAATGGAAGAAGATTGGCTCTGAGGCTAAGGATAATGTAATTAAGGACAATGTAATAAAGAAATACACCAAGTTCGCCCTCCTAAAGACATCAGACAACCCAGATGACATTGACTCTACTGATGAAAAAACACTCAAGAATGCCATAGATGGTCAATCAGACTACCCACCATACTTGGTAGAAAGTACAGAAGGTATATTTGAAATCAAAGACCTATCCAAGGGTATCTACAACCTAGTAGAAACTGATGCCCCAGAAGGATATGAGATGGCAACTAGAAGTATAGCCATCAAGGTCTATGAAGATAAAAATGGCGCCATCCAGAAACAATTCTATGAAATAGAGAATGGTAAGTTGATAAAAGAGGCAAAAGACTTTAACACCTTGTTAACTAGAAACCAAAAAGAAGTAGATACTGATACTGATGAGGATGGAAATAAAGTTTTCTACTTTAAGAACAAGTCTAAACCATACCGCTTCGACCTATCCAAAGTATATAAGGAAAATGGCGATTTTAAAGATATCACCAAGGGCAAGCTAAAAATCAGAATCAAAGCTGACCCAGCTGATAAGACAAACGATGATAAAAATGTCTACGAACAAACCATAGACCTATCAGATGCCAAATCTTACAGGATAAACTTAAATAGCGATATTCAAATGGGCAAAGACTACATCCTAGAAGAAGTAGAGTCTCCAGATGGATATGCTAAGACAAACTACAGATATAGACTAAGATTTTCAGAAGACACAAGTCAGACTCCTTCATTTGTAGCAACCCTAGTTGCAGTTCTAAAAGAAGTCGAAAAAGAAGATGGTACTAAGACTTGGACTCCACTTAAAAATTCTAGTGGTCAAAATATCACAGACTCTGATCAATTACTAGCTGGTGGTAAATCCATCAACTCTGAATTCCAATTTAGAATCGTCAACAACAAGACTGAAATTGAATTTACAAAAGTAGGAAAAGACGAGGTAAAAGGTACTGACGGTAAAATAAACTACAAATATACACCTCTAAAAGATGTTGAATTCTACCTAGAAAAACAAGATCCAGACGATATCCACAAGGATAACCAAGGTTACTATCCATTGACAGAAAATATGGAAATGATCAAACCTGAGACAGATTCCGAAGGAAAAACAACCTACTACTATATAGATAGGAAAACAGGTAAAAAAGTAACAAAAACTAAATTAGTAATAGATGTAACTCCAGAAAATTCTAGAAAAATTTACAAATCTGATGCATATGGTAAATTCAAAATAACCGACCTCACCGATGGTTACTACAGAATCAAAGAACCTCAAGCACCAAAAGGCTACATGCAAGTCATAGGTGCAGTCAAGAAATTCAAAGTTGACCAAGGTAGGGTATATGTCTTCGAACAAGACATTACAACTGGCCAAGAGACAGCAAAAGAAGTAACCGATAAAAACATCGGAAGCCTAGGAAAGATAATCAACGAAAAACCAGGCAAGGGTAAGTTTGAACTAAAGAAAACTAATGAAAAAGGCGATGTCCTAGACAAAGTAGAATTTGAGCTATATAACTCTGAGGGTACAAAGATTAAAGACTATACTACAAATTCTGATGGTAAAATCTCCTTCGAAGGTCTACCTTACGGTAGCTACTGGCTAAGAGAGACAAAAACCAAAGATGGCTATATTGTAGATAGAAGAATTAGACAAGTTAGATTAGGTAAAGATTGGAACGTACCATCAAAACCAAGCAAACCTAAAGACGTTACAAATAGTATCAAGTTTGATGGAAGTCAACCACAACTTAAATCAATAGGTAGTCAAACATCAAGCTATAAAACAGTATATCCTAACCAACAAGAGGCAATGCTTGCTTACTTTAAGTTTAAGATAGCTGACGGCGCTGATGTAAAACCTGGTGATACCTTCACCTTGAAATTCTCAGACAATGTCGACCTCTATGGTATATATGTGGATAATAACGGTAATGGAAATGTTGAAGACGACAACTACTACAACATCTACTCAGATGCAGGTCTAGTAGCAAAAGCTATGGTAAATCCTGACAAGAGATCCATCACCTACACCTTCACTGAATACCTAGACAACTACAATGTAGAAAACATGAGACTAAGCTTGCAGCTATACGCTGATAGGTACAAGGTTCCTTTCTCACAAAATATAAATGTAACAGCATCAGTAGGAAAGAGCATATATAGAGATGATATATATGTAGACTACAGAGGATATACTGAAGGTCAAAGCCACATAGGCTACCAAGACCCTAGAGTAGACGTATCTTCCTACATGTTAAGACTAAATCCAGACACTGGAGAGTTTACAACAGTTGTATATTACAACCCATGGAACGATACAACTTCTAACAATAGATACTTTGAGTTTAGTACAAGTGCACCTGTAGACATCGATAACGTAAAACTATTTGAAAAAACAGGCTACGGAAGTCATGTAGATCGTCCACGACAAGGAGACCTACCAGACTCTTACGGTATAGCCTTTGAGAATGCAAACTCTTATGCGGCTCAAGGACTAACTAAGAAGACAGGAACATTCGCTGCAAAAGACTACACATATCAAAATTACTACATGTATATAGATCCAAATGGAGGAACTAACGATTCAACCTATGTAATGGTAATCCAAGGTAAGTTAAAGAATATATCAACCACTAAATCTCTTAAAACAACTGCCTACTACAATTTCCCTTATTGGAACTATAACTATTGGGAAAACAACAATTACGGCTACTTCCACACTTGGTCACAATTCTATAGACCAGAAGGAACAAGCCAAGGAACTCCAACAGAGGAGGAACCCCTAAAATTAGACCTTGTAAACTTCAAAAATAGGATAGAATTTATGAAAGTAGACGGTGGTGTCAAGGCAAATGTAGTAGACACAGCCCAAACAGATGGAACTAGCCTAAAAGATAAAACTCCAGGTAGTGCCCTAGCAAATGCTAAGTTTAAGCTCCAATTCAAAGAAGATAAAAACGGAAAATGGACTGAGACAAACTACGGAGAAAAAACATCTGACGACAAAGGATTCTTCTCTTGGGAGGCTCTAGCCCCTGGTTACTATCAAGTTATAGAAACTGAAACACCAGATAATAGCAAATACGACCTACCAAAAGAACCAGTTGCCACATTCAGAGTAGATGAGTACGGCAACATAGTAGACGTAGTACCTGATGACCTAATCCTAGAAAACTACAAAAAAGCAGAGATAAAAATAAGAAAAACTGACCAAGATGGTGAGCCATTAAAAGGAGCAGACTTCACACTCACACCAACAAGTGGACAAAAAGACCCTTCAAATCCAAAAGAAAACTATAAAATAATTACTAAAACAACTGGAGAAGATGGAATCGCAACATTTGATAAACTTGTTGTAGGTAAATACACCCTAACAGAAGAAAAAGCTCCAGATGGGTATAAGAAAACGGATAGGGAATATTACCTAGAAGTAACCAAAGATGGCAAAGTCCTATGGACAAATTCTTTCTACGATTCATACAATAATATGAAACAAGTTGATGTAAAAACTTACACTGGCCAAGATCAAGAAAATTTAAGGTCAGAAATTGTTGGAATAGACAAAGAAAATAAAAAGTTTAGGCAAATAGTTACTATTACAGCCAAATCTAGTGAGCTTGAAAAAGCAAGATTAATACTCGAATCAAAAGCTAAAGGTATAAAATTATCTCAAGCAAATACTGAAGTTAGAGTAGTTCAATACGATGGCAGTGATATAAAAGATAAGGATGGTTCGACTTACACTGTAAATATCAATAATGGAGATAATCCAAACTTGACCCTAAGAATTAACCCTCCTTATAGAAAGAAGGAAGAAAATAAATCACAGGGATCTGATGAAAGCACAAGTCCAGAAGAAAATGATGGAGACATTGTAAGGACTTATAAAGTCATCGTAGATATGCCTTATGGTGACGATGAAAAATTAGGTGCGAAAGTAAACTATGATATTGGAAAAATAAGCGAAACAACTGGCAAAGTTGAATTTACAAGAAATGACGAAGTTAAAGAAGTCGATAAATACGCTGAGAAGAAAAATTACTTTGCTCATCGTGATCACACTAGCCCACTTAACTACAAAGCTCAATATCTACCACGTGACATCAACCTAATCACAACCGATATAGCAAATATCAAACAACCTGATATCTACCTAAAGAAGGTGGATGCTGATGATAAAACAGCACTTGCTGGAGCTGAATTTGAGCTTCAAAAGAAAGTTGTAGATGTTTATAAATCAATAGACAAAAAAGGAAATGTTATTGAAAGTCCAGCAGACAATGCAGATAAATGGACAGCTACCTCAGATGGACAAGGTAACTTCGAATTCAAATCCATCCCAGATGGCGAATACAGAATCTTTGAAACCAAAGCCCCTGTAGGTTACGCCCCAAGCGATAAGACAGTCTACAAAATCAAAGTTAAAAAGGGTAAAATCTACAAAGTTGATAAAGAAATTGGCGTGGCTGAGAGAACTGAACTTACAGTTGGAACTGATAAAAAACCAAATTCTGAATCAAACAGAATAGAAATCACCAACAAGAAAGCCCAATACCCATCAACAGGTGGACCAGGAGTCTGGATAGGCTTCACAATCCTTGGAGTCCTAACCATGACCGCCGCAGGAATCTATCTAGCCCAAAAGAAAAAATACCAGACTAAATAGACAAAGGCTTCATTAAGTGTGTAAGTAACAAGGCAAAACAACTGCCTAATCCTTATGTCGACAACTCTACCCTTATGTCGACCGTAGCGAAGCGAAGTGGAGACATCTCACGAGAATTACAATTACCCTTATCCCGACCGAAGGGAGGGATCTCACGAGAGGTCTACAGTCTAAGACGACATGTTAATAGTAAAGATAAAACTTATCTAATAAATTACACTAATAATAAGAGACTTCTCCACAAGGTCGAAGTAAGGGATAGCTGTTGCTATACATGATAGCAAGCTTAGCATTTCCTTTATATCGAGCGGAGCGAAGCGTAGTCGAGATATCTCACGTACTTCACCACCTCGACAGAGCTTCCACAGGGAAGCGACGAGAGGTCTACAGTCTAAGACGGCATGTAAATAGAAAGATAAAACCAATCTAAGAAATTACACTAATTACAAGAGACTTCTCCACAAGGTCGAAGTAAGGGAAGATCATTGCTTCACAGAACATTATTGAAGAACATATCCCTTATATCGAGCGTAGCAAAGCACATTCGAGATATCTCAAATGCTCCTCCCTTATGTCGAGCGTAAGTCGAGACATCTCATAGGAACTACAATTCCCCTTATGTCTAATGTGTCTGACCACAAAGAACAAACCTACCATTACCCTTATGTCGACTGAAGTGGAGACGTCTCACACTAGGAAAACAAAAAAACAAAATATTAAGAAAAAATTAAATAAAAAGGGAAAAACCTTTAATAAAACTAAAAACGACAAATTTAACTAAAAAATAAAGTAAAAAAGACTAACAAAATTTCTACAAATCTGTTATAATAGTAGTAACAGATAGTAGGCTATTGATGGTCTATGGCAGAACTCCTGCCAGCTCGATAAAAATCGAGTTATCTAATCTTTTCCTTGCCCACAAGCAAGGAAAAAGAAAAGGACAATTATATGAATATAAACCCAACAGACTTCTCCACAAGGTCGAAGTAAGGAGAGGCTTAAGCTTCATATAGCACTAAGCAAAACAGCTCCTTATAAAAATGGTCCTGGACACAAAGAACGAACCTACCATAACCCTTATATCGAGCGGAGCGAAGCGAAGTCGAGATATCTCAAAGCTTCTTCCCTTATATCAACCATAGTGGAGACATCTCACAGATTCGCCACCTCGAACGAAAGTGAGAGGTCTACAGTCTAAGATGACATGTATAAGGAAAGATAAAACTTATCTAAGATGGTATCCAAGAGACTTCTCCACAAGGTCGAAGTAAGGGAAATTTCCTTCCTAACATAACGGCAAGAGAAACAGTTCCCTTATCCCGACCGAAGTGGAGGGATCTCATAGGTAATCCGCAAACTACCGTAGAGCGGAGCGAAGCGTAGTCGAGATATCTCGTTATCTCATACCAAAAGTGAAAATCATGTAAAGTCAAACCAACCATGTATGTAAACTCCACCAGGTGGAGATTATATAAACACAACTGGGTAAGTTTGTGAAATCAGCGGAAGAAGCCCCTGTCATATACAGGAAGGAAAACTCCAAAGAGGACACATGCAAGCCCATTGCCTGATTGGTTGATAGTCAGGTAAAAGGGAGAGCCTATTACATAGGCTATATCAACAGAATTGAAAAATAAAAAAAGGAGAGGATTATGAAAAACAAATTATTTTCAATTTTCACAGCACTAGCAATGGTCCTAGGAATCCTAGTATCACCATTCACAAGTGCTCATGCGGCTGAAGCTACAGAAACAGAATCTGTAACTATCCACAAAATCTTGTTAACAAAAGATGCTTTAGAAAAGCACGACAAAAACAAGAAATATGATGGTAATGAAATCGGAAACATCCAAGATTTCTTTGGTGATACAACAGCTAAGGATATTGGAGGAGTTTATTTCAGACTTGAAAAGTTAAATGATGGCGTTGCTGAAGATCAAGTTGACGTTAAAGATGATACTCAATGGACAGCTATCCCAGATAAAGTAGAGGGAGAAACAACAATTAAATATAATGGTTTGACTGTTGAGGATGCTGGTCTTACACTAAACACTAAGGGACTAAAAGGGACCTATAGAATAGTTGAAGATTTAACAAAGTCAACATACAAGGGTGAAAATGGTGCACTATTGGCAGCTTCTAAAGCAGTACCTACAAAATTAGTACTACCAATGGTAAACGAAGAACAAGGTATTGTACAACATGGACACGTTTATCCAAAGAACACTCAAGAAAAACCAAAACTTGACAAGAACTTCTCAGTTGAAGAAGCAAAAAAACATATTACTGAACAAGAAGCTCTTGATTTAGATGCAGCTATTGAACATAAAGTTGCATTTGATAAGGCTAAGAAAGCTTATGCTGAAACAACTGATGAATATAAAAATGCTGAAAAAGCTTACACAGCAAAAGATAAAGAATTAATTGCTAAATGGGGCATTGATTTTGACAATAATCAAAGAGAAAAACAAGAAATCACTAAAAAAATTGGTGACGATGTTGGATATGTTGTAGAAACTGAAATTCCAAAAGATGCTAAATATAAAAAGCTAGTTTGGAACGATAACATGACAAAAGGTCTAACCTACAATAAAGATTTAACAATCGAAGGTGCTGGACTTACAGCTGAAGACTACACAATCGTAGAAACAGATAAAGGATTCACATTAGTTCTTAAAGAATCTGGTCTTACAAAGGTAGAAGAAGCTGCTAAAACTGCTGATGTTACAATAAAATTAACATACTCTGCAAGAGTAAATGAAACTTCTGTAGTTGATAAACCTGACCTAAACGACATTGCATTAGATTATTCAAACATACCAGGTAAAGATAATGAACCAAAAGAATTTACTCCTGGTAAAGATCAAATCACAATGAAGAAAACATGGGATATAACAGGCGACCAAACTATAACAGATGCTGATAAAAATGTAGTTGCATACTTCACACTTCAAAAGAAAAATGAAGAAGGTAAATGGGAAGATGTAAAGACTGTTGAAAAAACATCAAAAGAAGAATTTACAGTAACATTCGATAACCTTGATCCAAATGGAACATACAGAATCGTTGAGTCAGTAAAAGGCTATGAAGCTGAATACATGGAATACAACGAAGAAACTGGCGAAATTGAAATCAAGGACCACAAAAACACAGACAACCCAGATAATATCAATCCATCTGAACCAAAAGTTGTAACAGGTGGTAAGAGATTTGTTAAAACCAACGCAGACGGAACAGAAAGACTTCTAGGAGCAGGCTTCAAGATTGAAAACCAAAATGAAGGCGCTGATAAAGGTAAATTCCTAAAAGTTAACAATGATGACGATAAAGCAAGCCAAGCTTATGCAGCAGCTCAAAAAGCGTATGAAGATGCAATCAATGCAGTAAATAAAGCACTAGAAAAAGGCGAAATCTCAGAAGATAATAAAGCAAAAATCGGCGATGAGGAATTCACTACAAAAGCAGCAGCAGAACAAAAAATTGCTGACCTAGAAACTGCTAGAAACACAGCATACGAAAAAGCACAATTCAATTATGAATGGGTAGTAGAAGATGAAGCAACAGTATTCTACACAAATGAAAAAGGTCAATTTGAAGTAAAAGGCCTAGCATACGGTAACTATAGAGCAAAAGAAACTCAAAAACCAGCAGGCTACGCACTACCAACAGACGGTGGAAACTTCACATTTGAGGTTAAAAAAGGTTCTTACACATCTGAAGATAAAAAACCTATAGAATACAAACCAACTGATACAACTAAAGAAGCTAAACAAATTGTGAACAACAAAGTAACAATCCCACAAACAGGTGGTATTGGTTCTCTAATCTTCGTAGTTGCAGGTCTAGCAATTATGGCAGGCGCATACGCAGCATACAGAAAGAGCCAAGCTAGAGCATAATTAGCATAAAAACTTATTAGTCAAAGACAATAAGAAAATACAAACTTGGAACAAAGTAATCTTCGTAGTTGCAGGTCTTGGTCTCAGCTACGGCATCAAGCTTTCCAACAAATTACTTCGTAATTTGGGACAAGCATAGACAAGCCGACGGGACCTCCATGAGCCGGTGGGCTGAAAGAATAATGGCAGGCACATACGCAGCATACAGAAAGATCCAAGTTAGAGCTTAATAAAACTCAAACAACATAATATCTTATTAATCCGAAAGGATAATAAACCCACAAAGCAAAAGGGCCTCGGCCCTTTTCTTTGTATGTATTTGCTTTATTAGAATATTGCGTTAGTTTAGAGGGCATTTATATTCAGAATATAGAAATTATAAAAGGATTGATTATGACGAATAAAAAAACAGAACTCATTAGCATAAAGATTGAAAGAGTAGTAACAATAGTTTTATTTATATTTAATATTTTATTTCTATTTTTTAACTATTCCCAAACTAAGAGAAGTAATGATATTAATGAGTCAAGTCCATAATATTGTGTAAAATTTACTAGTACAATATTTACTATTTGATTCTAATATACAAGTGAGAAGATATGATCAAACCTCATTAATTTCAATGAGGTTTGATTTTCTTAGGAAATCAGCTGGTTTATTTCCGTGATATGCGCTATTCATAAAAGATTTCTAATTTTAAAATCTTAATTATAATCTAAAGACAAAGTTAAATTATTGTATCAAATGTATGCAAATATTAGATTTAAGGAGAATAATATGGGGATATTTTCTACAAGAGAGATTTCGATACTAATTTGGTTAACTATAATTATATTTCTGATATTGATAAAGAAAGAAATAAGAATAGCATTTATTGACTGCATAAAATTATTATTTGAACCTAAAATTGCTATAGTTTGTCTTATTTATTGTTTGTATATTTTTTTAATCACTTTACTTTTAACAATTTTGCCAATATGGAAAAGAATTTATATTAAAGATATTATTATCTGGTTTATACTTTTAGGTTTTATTAATTATATCAAGTCAATTACAGACAATGATTTTGAATTCAGTCTTAGAAAACTTGTAAAGGATACCATCAATGTTACCATAATAGTTGAATTTATTATTAGCATATTCACATTTGATATTATATTAGAACTTATAATCGCACCTATAGCTACGATATTATCTCTATTAAGCTTGCATATTGAGAGAAATAGTAATTACGAGAATGTAAATAAAATTATCGATGGCATTGTGGGCGCTTTTGGATTATTTTTAGCTTTTAAAACTATAGAAGTAGGGATTTACGAGTATAAATATCTAAATATAAAAGATACATTAGTAAGCTTCATGATTCCAATTATCTATTCATTTCTATCTATTCCCTTATATTATATTATTAGATTATACGCAAGGTATGAGATAGTTTTTGTATCGTTACCATTTAGTCGAGTAATAAATTCAAAAGTAAAGAAAAGACGCTTCTATAAAATATTTAAGGTGTGCCGTTTCTCGATTGAGAAGTTAGAATATTTTTATAAAAATTATGTTCCGTATATGTATATTAGTATGACAGAAGAGGATTTTGATGAATCTTTAAAGAACCTTGAACTTGACTTTGAGAAGAATCTGAATAATTTATAAGATAATAGTAGGTGATATAAACCATTGCGAAGTATAATATCTTTAAACGTAGAATATTAATAGTTTGTATCTGCACGAATTTTATGATTATTTATTACTAGTAAGGAGATGAGATGGTAGGAACTAAATTAAAATTACATGCCAAAGGTTATGAAATATCGGTTATTGCTTATGAGGATCAAGAGGATTATATAAGTTTGACTGATATTGCCAAGCAAAAAAATCCAGACGCTCCTGCTGATATTATAAAAAATTGGCTTCGTAGTAGAAGTACTATTGAATTTTTAGGGCTTTGGGAGTCTTTGAATAATGCTGATTTTAAACTGGTCGAATTCGACCAGTTTAAGTATGAGTCTGGTAGCAATTCTTTTGTATTAAGTCCTAAAAAATGGATTGATTCAACGAATGCTATAGGTATTACTTCTAGGGCGGGGAGGTACGGGGGTACCTATGCCCATAGAGATATTGCCTTTGAGTTTGCTTCTTGGATTTCTCCAGAGTTTAAATTATATATTATTAAAGATTATCAAAGGCTCAGAGAGGATGAGAGTTATAGGTTATCTAAAGATTGGAATTTAAGAAGGCAGATTTCTAAGACTAATTATAGGATTCACACAGATTCTATAAAAGAGAATTTGATTAATAACAAGCTTAGTAAAAAACAGATTGGATTTACTTATGCAGATGAGGCGGATGTACTTAATGTAGCGCTTTTTGGGTTGACTGCCAAGGAATGGAGGAGTAGGAATCCTGATAAAGATGGAAATATGAGAGATTATGCATCTATTGAGGAATTAATTGTTATGTCAAATCTAGAATCTATGAATGCTCAATTTATTTCTGAAAAATTACCGCAATCTGAAAGGCTCGAAAAATTAAATAAAATGGCAAGATTTCAATTGGAATCATTGCTTAATAATTCTTCTTTGAAGAAAATTGAATCTTAAATCAAGATGGTCTTAATCGTTAAAGGTTAGTTTATTTTATATGATTAAATAAGTTAAAGAGTTGAGACGGACATATATAATCCAGTTATACTTGTGTTATGGGTAGTTTTCATAATCTACAAAAAATCTCAAGTTGAAAAAGCTTAATTATAAACAGCAATTAAGAATATTCCTAGTCGCTATCAAGGATTTGGCGATAAAAAATTGGAGAAAATTGTCTGAACTCCAAAATCCGTAATATGGATGGAGGAGGATTTATTAGAATGAGTTTAGGTTTTTCTCGAATGGGGAAGCTAAGAAAGATATTTTAAAGGATTTCATACATCAGCTTTTGTTATTTCATTTATGCTGGCTATGAATAAACTCTACGTAGGAGAAGATGATCAATTAGGAGCCTTATTGATTTACGCTCCAGTGCAAACTATGGATTATATAAACATGGAATCTCTTGTAGGATTATTAAGGAATGAATTTGGAAATAAACAGATAATTCTTTCAACTCATGAAATTGAAAAGGAAAATTATATTCTGTATAAATTCTTAAAATATGGAAAAATTGGTCAGTCGTTTAATGTTAAAGATGAGATTTATGGTTATTGAAGTGGTTAGATATCTTATTTACATAAATTATGATTTATATTATTAGTTAATTACATAATGTCGTGTAAGATCATCTAATTGCTGTAAGTTTTAGAGGTATATAGTTTAAAAATTAATTTGCTTTAAGCATAATAATACTACAGAAAGTCGGTATAAAGACTATAAACTCATACCAAGGGGTCGGCATGGAGACTGAAAACCCATGTCTATTGCAGAGGAAACTGTGAAAAACCATTTAGGGAGTGATTTAGGTCGATCCCTATTTTTTAAGTAGTGTATATGGTCAGATCTTTTAAATCTAGAGTAAGGGATATCTTCACCACTTGTTTTAAAAAGTATGAAAATAATTTTGCTAATAAGTTGTATATCATATATACTAAAGAATTTATCTTTAATAAGTTTTATAGAATTTTGGCTAAGGAGGATAATTTACTACACTTAACAGGCTTAGTCACTAGTCTAAGACATCTAGTTTTTTTATTTTTACTTAAATAAAATTTTATAGTTGTGCAAGAACAATAAAATATTCGATATAGACTCCTTAGCGAGTCTTTTTTGTTGTATCCACATATTTTCATCTTATTTTATAAAATTATATAAGTATTTCTAATTAATAAATGCGGACATATGTCTTCTCAGAAACGGATGGGTAGCTCAACGAAATGGGTATTTTTCATATTTGTATGTTTTTAGATTTTTTAAACTTAATATTTGTAGTATTTACGGTATAATTGAAGTACATATCTGTGGTTATTTGGGTATTTTTAATTCCATATTTGTAGAAAAGAGGGATTTATGATTTTTAAAAGAAAGATATATGAGAAACTTATAGAATGGAAGAAGGAGTCTAGGGGATCTACAGCTTTATTGATTGAGGGCGCCAGGCGTATTGGAAAATCAACTGTGGCTGAAGAGTTTGCTAGGAACGAGTATAAGTCTTATATATTAATTGATTTTGCCTTTGCGCCTAAGCTTGTCCAGGAACTATTTGAGGATGTAAGTGACTTAAACTATATTTTTATGCAGTTACAGTTGCAATATGCAGTTACTTTGCATGAGAGGGAGTCTCTGATAATTTTTGATGAGGTTCAGTTTAATCCATTGGCTAGGCAGGCAATTAAGAGGTTGGTTGCTGACGGGCGATATGATTATTTAGAGACTGGGTCTTTGATTTCTATTAAGAAGAATGTTAAAGATATTTTGATTCCAAGCGAAGAGAGAAGAATCGAAATGGTTCCAATGGATTTTGAGGAATTCCTATGGGCTAAGGGTGATTATAATACGGTGCCTCTATTGAAGTCAGCTTTTGATAAGAAGATGTCACTTGGAGATGATTTTAATAGGAAGATGATGCGTATTTTTAGGGAATATATGCTGGTAGGTGGTATGCCTCAGGCTATTTCTACTTATGTAGATACCAACAATTTGATGATGGTTGACCGCATAAAACGTGATATCATTGATTTGTATGAACAGGACTTTTATAAGATTGATAGAACCGGCAGGATATCTAATATGTATGATTCTATTCCTGCAGAGCTTTCGAGAAATTCATCTAGGTATCAGGTTTCTAGTGTTCTAAAAAATGATAGGGCTAGCACTGTTATGGAAGAGCTTGCTGAACTTACGGCTTCTAAGACTGTTCTTAAGGCTAACCATGCCAACGATCCAAATATTGGTTTGGCGACAAATATTAATCCTGAAAAATTTAAGCTTTACCTAGCTGATACGGGACTTTTGATTACTTTGATGTTTAAAGATAAAGAATTTACGGAAAATATAGTTTACTCAAAGTTTTTATCTAATAAGCTCCATAAAAATTTAGGTATGCTTTATGAAAATGTAGTTTGTCAAACTTTTGCTAGCCGAGCTTATAAGTTGTTTTATTATTCTTACCGAGATGAAAAAGCATCTAGTAGGTTTGAGATTGATTTTATATTAAATGATCTTTCTAAGATTAGTCCTGTTGAAGTAAAGTCCGGTAATTATAGGAAGCATAGGTCTTTGGATGAGTTTTGCATTAAGTATTCTGATAAAATAAAGCAAAAGTATGTAATTCATACAAAGGATTTTAAGTTTGAGAATGGGATTTATTATGTTCCAGTATATATGGCTCAGTTTTTATAGTAAAAGTGAGATTTTACAAAGAGCCTTTTAAAAGTATTTTTCAATTATTAAGTGTAGTAGTATCAAATCCTTTATGCCAGTTGTTTCGTGTGTAGATATAGATTTGTTTTTTCTAAATATTAGATCTCTCGACTACGCTCGAGATAAGGGGAAGAGGAAATTTGTTCGCCATGGCCAGACCAATTAGGGATAAGGGGGGCGTTTAAATTAATGTTATATAGAGCTAAATAGTCCCCTTGCTTCGACCTTTTGGAGAAGTCTCTTGGGTATGAGGATGTTTTCTTAGATAAGTTTTTCTTTGCTATTAACAAGTCATCATAGACTGTAGACCTCTCGTCGCTTCCCCTTGGAAGCTCTGTCGAGGTGGTTTTTGGATTCAGAGAAAAATCCTATAGCTCTGCATGTTTTCATTAGTTCGATTGATCACTTTGAAGATTACCTTAGAGGTAATAGATTTTGTAAAAGGTTGATGCTAGTTTATCAGTCTGATATTCATGCAGTGTAATGATGTTGCAGGTAGAAATATGAATGAGATGTCTCCACTTCGGTCGACATAAGGGAAATTGGGAGACTTTGTACACTGTGGCTGGACCCATTATATATAAGGGAATGTGAAGCTTAGCATTTGAGATCTCTCGACTACGCTCGAGATAAGGGGAAGAGGAAATTTGTTCATTGTGGCCATAACCGTTAGAGATAAGGGATGCGCTCGTCTTACTTTTGTGTAAAATATAGCATTTCCCTTGCTTCGATCGAAGTAGAGAAGCCTCGGGTATTGGTTTGGTTACTTAGATAAGTTTTTCTTTGGAATTTACATGTCATCATAAACTGTAGACCTCTCACATTCGTTCGAGGTGGTTTGTGGGTTCGGCTTTGTTTTGTTTACTGAGACAATTCCATTAGAGGTGGTAGATTAATGAGATGTCTCCACTTCGGTCGACATAAGGGAAATTGGGGAACTTTGTACTCTGTGGCTGGACTCATTATATATAAGGGAATGTGAAGCTTAGCATTTGAGATCTCTCGACTACGCTCGAGATAAGGGGAAGAGGGGATTTGTTCATTGTGGCCATAACCGTTAGAGATAAGGGATGTGCTCGTCTTACTTTTGTGTTGAATATAGCATTTCCCTTACTTCGATCTTTTGGAGATTTGCTTAGATAAGTTTCCTTTGTTAGACTTATATATTTTTTAGTATCTTAAATGTTCTTAATAGAAAAAGCAGACCAAGGCTTATCCCCTTAGGTCCGCTTATTTTTTCTACAATAGTTTGATTCCCTTGTTGGCTAGGGCTTTTCTTTGTTCGTCTGGCCAGTAGGATACTTGGACTTCTCCTATGTGGGCTTTTTGGAGGAAGAACATACATAGTCTTGATTGGCCGATTCCGCCTCCTATGGTTTGTGGGAGTTTGCCGTCTATTAGCATCATGTGGTAGTCGAATTTGAGTCTGTCTAGGTTGTCGGTTTGTTTTAGTTGTTCGTTTAGTCTTTCTGGGTTGACTCTGATGCCCATGGATGATAGTTCTAGGACGTCGTCTAGGACTGGGTTATATACAAGGATATCTCCGTTTAGTTCCCAATCGTCGTAGTCAGGGGCACGGAGGTCGTGTTTTTCCCCGTTTGAGAGGACTTTTCCGATTTGCATTAGGAAAACGGATCCGTATTCTTTGACTGCTAGTCTTTCTCTTTCCTTATCGTTTTTGTCTGGGTATTTTTGGAGGAGCTCTTCGCTGGTCATAAATCTAATTTGATCTTTTAAGAGCTTTTGTCTAGTTGGAATGAGGGTACAGAGGTATTCATCTAGGGATTTCATGGTCCTGTAGATTGTCTCAACTATTTGTTTGAGATAATCAACGTTTCTGTCTTCTTCATCCATGATTAGCTCCCAGTCCCATTGGTCTACGTAGAAGGAGTGGGTGTTGTCTGGTTCTTCGCAGCGTCTTATGGCATTCATGTCAGTGTAAAGACCCTCGTGGGTTTTGAAGTTGTATTCTTCTAGGGCGTATCTCTTCCATTTAGCGAGAGAGTGGACGATTTCCATCTCTGCGTTGTGGGCTTCTGGAAGGTCGAAGGTTACAGGTTTTTCTACTCCGTTTAGGTTATCGTTTAGTCCTGATGTTTCTGAAACGAATAGGGGAGCAGATACACGCTTTAGATTTAGGTTATTGGCAAGGTTGATTTGGAAATAGTCTTTGATTTCCTTGATCAACAGTTGGGTTCTATATAGATCTTCATTGCTTTTATAATTTTCTGGTATAACTAACTTACTCATATTAACTCCTTTTCAATAAATATTAGTATACTCGACTTTTCCCCAAAAATAAATAGAAGAGTTCCTATTTGCTTATAAATGTGATATAATATGAGCGAGTAGTTAGCGTGAACTATTCGATATTAAAACAGGAGAATACTATTATGAAAAAAATTACAGGAATCTTTCTATCTATGCTTTTTGCGGTAACGCTTGCAGCTTGTGGAGCCAAGGCACCTGCAGGAGAAGATGTAAAGGAAGAATCAAAGACAGAAGATGTGAAAGATGAAAAGATGACAGAAGAGAAGAAGGATGATAAAAAAAGTGCCAAAACTGACCTCAATGTCTTTGCGGCAGCTTCGATGACTGAGTCCCTAGAAGAATTAAAGGCAGTTTTCGAAGAGGAAAATCCAGACCTTAATCTTGTATTTAACTTCGATTCATCAGGAACTCTTAAGACACAAATATCCGAGGGTGCAGATTGCGACGTGTTTATCTCTGCTGCTAAAAAGCAAATGGATGAGCTTGATCCAACTAGCGATACTAAAGACAGCGATATAACGATAGATCCTGATACAAGATTTGACCTTCTAGAAAATGAAGTGACTCTAGCTGTGAAAGAAGATTCTCGCAAGGATATTAAATCTTTTGATGATATTAACACAGACAAGGTCGAGACAATTGCTCTCGGCAATTCCGATGTTCCAGTTGGCCAATATTCTGAATCACTACTTAAGAATATGGGAGTTTGGGATGACATTCAAGAGAAAATCACTTTCGGATCAAATGTTAAGGAAGTTACTTCTTGGGTAAGCGAAGGGGCTGTTGACTGTGGAATAATTTATTCGACAGATGCGAAGGCCGCAGGTCTTAAGATAGTGGACACTGCAAATCCTGACATGCTTGACAAGAAAGTTATCTATCCAGCGGCTATCCTTGATAAGTCAGCCAAGAAGGAAGCAGGAGAGGAGTTCATGAGCTTTCTAAATAGCGATAAGGCGAGCGAAGTCTTTTCCCAATATGGTTTTAAGCCAGCAAATTAGGTTAGATATGAATCTATTTCCCTTATATAATTCAGTTAGAATTGCGATTGTTGCTTGCTTTTTTACATTTTTTATAGGGATATTTTTGGCATATCAAATTAGAAAGCTAAATCCAACAATCAAGGGACTTTTAGATGTGGTATTGACATTACCCCTAGTTCTCCCTCCAACGGTTGTTGGATTTTTCTTACTTAAGACTCTTGGTCCTAATAATTACATAGGAGAGCTTTTCGCAAGCTGGGATATCAGCCTAGTTATGAGATGGTATTCGTCAATTTTTGCTACTATTATAGTGACTTTCCCCTTGATGTATAGGACCAGCAGGGGAGCTTTCGAGTCTTTTGATATGAATCTAAAATATGCCGCCCAGACTTTGGGCAAGTCCAACACATGGATATTTTGGAGGATAGTCCTTCCCTCTTGCAAGAAGGAAATTCTAGCAGGTCTTATCCTTTCCTTTGCTAGGGCTCTGGGAGAATATGGAGCGACCAGCATGGTATCAGGATATATTCCCAACAAGACCGCCACGATTTCAACTACAGTCTACCAGTTATGGAGGATCGGCCAGGATAGCCTTGCCTACAAGTGGGTTCTCATCAATCTTGCCATTTCCTTTGTTGTCTTGTTATCCTTAAACCTTCTTGAAAGTAAGGAGAAAAAATATGCTAGTTTGTAAGATTAAAAAGGACTTCAAGAATTTTAAGCTAGATGTTGACTTTGAAATGGAAAATGAGAGTCTGGGACTTCTTGGAGCAAGTGGGTCGGGGAAAAGTCTTACCCTTAAGGCTATAGGAGGACTGATAAATCCTGATTCGGGTAAGATTATCCTAAATGGAAGGACCCTTTTTGATTCAGAAAAGAAAATAAACCTAAGGCCCCAGGATAGGAGAGTGGGATATCTCTTCCAGGACTACGCACTTTTTCCGAACTTTACGGTGGAGGAAAATGTGAGGGCAGGTCTTAGGGAAAAGGCCGACATCACAGACAAGCTAAAAGAGGTGCAAATCTATGATATCAAGGATAAGCTTCCAGCCTATATTTCTGGTGGAGAAAGGCAGAGGACGGCCCTTTGTAGGATTCTTGTAAATAAGCCTGATATCTTACTTTTAGATGAGCCATTTTCCGCCTTGGATGAATTTCTCAAAAATTCAATTGAGGCGGAAGTCCTAAATATTATTAGAAAATACTACCTTAAGACCATCTTAGTAAGCCACAACAAGGATGAGGTCTATAGGATGTGTGATAATATCATAAGCATCAGTAATGGTAGAAGTGGAGAGAAGAAGGAAACGAAAGACTTCTTCGAAAATCCTGCCACCCTCACAGAAGCCAAGCTTATTGGGATTAATAATTTCTCGGATTTTGAAATAGAGAACGATGGAATATTTCTTAAGGCTTGGGGGATAAGGCTAAATGGTGCGATTAAGCCTCATGGAAAGATTTGTTCCCTAAGGAGTAAGGACATTATCTTAAGTAATAAGCCTTTAAATGATAATTCTATGAAAATCCAAGACTATCGCCTGATAGAAAATATCGACTCCTTTCTTTTGATTTTAAATCAGGATAATAAAAAGTATGATGATTTGAGGATTGAAATTAAGAAGGAAGCTTATAAAGAGCTTCAAGATGGGCCGAAATATTTTACTATATATCCACGTAAACTATTGTTTTTGAAAGAGGAATGATTATGAAAGATCAATTTGGAAGAGAAATTTCATATCTTAGAATATCTGTTACCGACAGGTGTAATTTTAGGTGCAAATATTGCATGGGAGAAGATGGAATAAAGCTTCTTCGTCACGATGACATCCTAACTTTTGAAGAGATAGTAGAAACGGCCCAAATTATGGCAGGCCTCGGCATAAGAAAAATCAGGCTTACTGGAGGAGAGCCATTCGCAAGGCGAGGCGTGATGGATCTTATAAAAAGCCTAGCCCAAATACCAGAGATAGAAGATTTTGCCATTACCACAAACGGGTCCATGGTCTATGACAAGCTAGAGTCCCTCAAGGAATACGGGATTTCTAGAATTAACTTTAGCCTGGATACCCTGGATAGGGAGAAATTTAGGCTAATAACTGGATCAGATAAATTAGAAGAAGTGCAAAGAACTATAGATAAGGCAATCGAGCTTGACTTTAAGGTTAAAATCAATGCAGTCTTAATCAAAGGTTTCAATGATAAGGAAATAGCCGACTTCGTGGAACTAACACGAGATTCTGACATCAAGGTAAGATTTATCGAGCTTATGCCAATCGGGGCAGACCTAGACTTTGACAGGAATAATTACAAGGAAAATCTCCATATCCTCGATGGATATAGGAAGAAGGACCTGGGCTTTGACGGTGTGGCGAGGACTTTTGCCATAGAAGGCCACAAGGGAAGGGTAGGTCTTATTTCTCCCCTAAGTCACAAGTTCTGCAAGGATTGCAATAGGATAAGGCTTACGGCAGATGGGAAGCTTAAGGCCTGCCTTCACTCGAGGGAGGAGATTTCTATAAAGGGATTAAGTCTTGAAGAAAAGAAGAAAATAATCGAAGAAACTATTTATACCAAGCCTAAAAGTCACAGGATAAGCGACTTAGGCTCGGAAAGCGTACGAACAATGAGTTCTATAGGAGGATAGATGGATAAGTTTAGTCATTTGGATGAGAATGGAAGAGCGAGGATGGTTGATGTATCGGAGAAAGATCCGACAGATAGGCTAGCTATAGCGACTGCCACAGTTTTCTTGAATGAAAAGACCTACAAGATGGTCCAAAACTCAGAAATCGAAAAGGGAGATGTCCTAACCGTGGCCAAGGTCGCAGGAATTATGGCTGCCAAAAACACAGCTAATTTGATTCCTATGTGCCATCCCATCAATCTCACTTCTATAGAAATCGACTTCGTCATGGACGATAAGACTCACACAATCGAGATAAGGACCTCAGCCAAGCTTAACGCCAAGACGGGTGTCGAGATGGAAGCTCTTACGGGAGCGAGTGTGGCTGCCCTTACGATTTATGATATGTGTAAGGCAGTCCAGAAGGATATAGAAATCGGCGAGATCAAGCTTTTAAGAAAGACTGGCGGCAAGAGTGGAGATTACAAGAATGAAAGTTATATCGGTTAATATAAGCGAAAAAAAGGGAACGATCAAAAGCCCTGTCCCTCAAATAGAATTAAAGAAAAAGCATGGAATAGTGGGAGATGCCCATGCGGGAAACTGGCACAGGCAGGTCTCTCTATTGGCGGTGGAATCATTAGAGAAGATGAAGGAGAAAATCCCAAGTCTAAAGCCAGGAGACTTCGCAGAAAACATTATGACAGAGGGGATTAGCCTTCACACCCTTTCTATTGGGACTATTCTAAGTATTGGAGAAAGTGAGCTTGAAGTGACTCAAATCGGAAAAGAATGTCACAAGGGCTGTGAGATTAGAAATATAACGGGTGAATGTATAATGCCAACTGAAGGAATCTTTGCAATAGTGAGGAAGGAAGGCACAATCTACCCAGAAGATGAGATAAGGATAGCTTATGATAGAGAAAATTAGAGTAGAAGATGCAGTAGGATTTCCCCTCCTCCATGATTTTACAGCGATTATGGAAGATGGCTTTAAGGGTGTCTTGTTTAAAAGAGGACATATAGTCGAAGAATCTGACATCGAAGCCTTAAAAAACATCGGCAAGGACCATATCTATGTAGGCGAGCTTGAGGCAGACCAAGTCCATGAGGAAGATGCAATTGCTGAAATTTCCGACGCTCTCTTTGGGGCAAATATCGAAGCCTCTGATGTAAGTGAAGGAAAGATTAATCTTACAAGCAAGGTCAAGGGGATTTTCATCATAGATAGGGCTCTTCTAAGAAAAATCAACGAAATCGGCGATTATACCATAACTTCCAAAAAGTCTTACAGCAAGGTAGAAGAAGGCGACAAGCTCGTTGGAGCAAGAATCGTTCCTCTCTGGACTGAGAGACGCCAAGTAGAAAAAGCCAAGGAGATTCTTAAGGCCGGCCCTATTTTTGAAGTCAAGGAATTTAAAAAACTAAAAGTAGGATGCATTATAACTGGAGATGAGGTCTACTATGGAAGGATCAAGGATGCCTTTAGGCCAGTCCTTATGGAAAAGCTTGCTGAGTTTGATGCAGAAGTCCTAGGCTATGAATTTCTCCCAGATGATGAAGATAAGGTAGTTGAAGCTTATGAGAAATTTAAAGAAAAAGGTGCGGATCTTGTGATATTTACCGGAGGAATGAGTGTCGATCCTGATGACATTACCCCAAGGGCCATCAGAAAAACTGGGGCAGAGGTTATAGTTCAAGGAATCCCAATGCAGCCGGGTAATATGCTCATGGTCGCAAGAGATGGAGGAGTCTATCTTATGGGAGTACCTGGAGCAAGTATCCACTCAAAGATTACAAGCTTTGATTTCTTCCTTCCTAGGGTCTTTGCAGGTCTCGACCTAAAAAGAGAAGACTTCCTAGAAATGGCGGAAGGAGGACTTTTGTGAAATTTTCTGCAGGCGTTCTTACTATTTCAGATAGGGCAAGTAAAGGAGTCTATGAGGATAAAAGCGGGAAGGCCTTGGTAGAATTACTAGAAGACTTCGGACTAGAAGTTAGAAAATACGAGATAGTGGCAGATGATTTCGAAAGTATAAGGAAGAAACTGTTAGCCTATACAGATGAAGAAATTTCTCTAATTCTTACAAGCGGAGGCACAGGCTTTAGCCAAAGAGACATCACACCCGAGGCAAGTCTTTCCGTAATAGAAAAAAGAGCGGACGGGATAGTCGAAGCTATAAGATACGAATCCGCAAAGATCACTCCTATGGCCTATCTTTCGAGGGCTGTGGCTGGGATTAGAGGAAAGAGCTTAATCATAAACTTCCCAGGAAGTCCCAAAGCCTGTAGGGAAAACTTTGAAATCATAAAGCCCTTCCTAATCCACGGTCTTGAGACAATCGCAGGTTGTGACAAACATTAATTAAAGACTAGGAGTGGTTACATAATTAAAAAATTGTAGTTGGAACAATCACCACCTAAGCCTTACCGATCGGGTGGGGTCATTCCTACTATCAATCGGCAGGCTCAAATTGTCCTAATGGCTTGGAGGGATAAATATTCTAATAGTATCTCCTAAGGACGGTAGGATGATTATTCATAGTTTTATAACAAACCCTTTTATTTTGCCTAAATGCTTTAGTTTCCACCAAAGGCAGAAAGCCCAGCCCTTAGCATTATTTACTACAGGGCAGGGCTTGGAATATATTTTTTATGACCCTCCAATCTATAATAGACTTCTTATGTATTAATTTATCTTGCAAGGAGGGCATAGGAATAGCATTTATTCTACCAATTTTATTTCTACTAATTTTATTTTTCCACATTTAACAGCTTACTGATTTTCTCTATTGACTCATCTGTAATAGTCGTAGTCCAATTCTTCCTTAAGGCGTCGAGAGACTTATCTAGATCTCTTTCTCTGAGACTTTCTATGAGGATTAGGTGTTCATCGTAGGTCGATGGGGCCTTGTGGACGTCCTTGGCCTGATAGAAGCCTATCTCAAACCTCTTGATTCTCTTTTTGAGCCTATCGATAATTGGTTTGATTTCCTTGTTTGGAGAAAGACCTACTATTAGGTCGTGGAAGTCATCATCAAGCTCGATTACTCTCATAATATTTTCGTTCATATGCTCCATCCTGATCTGCTTGTTGATCTTCTCAAGCTCATCAATGAATTCATCTGTGATTTGATCAAAATTTTCCCTTAAGGCGTAGCTTTCAAGTTCAAGTACTAGGGGATAGATATCTTTAAGCCTTTCGACCTTAATTGGAGCGACCATGGTCCATTGGTTGGCCTTGCTTATAACGAGGTTTTCGTTTTCTAGCCTAAGGATGGCTTCTCTTACTGGAGTTCGTGAAATCCCAAGTTCTTTGGAAAGCTCAGAAATCTTAAGTTGGGTGTAAGGAGTAAGCTCTCCAGAAATAATCTTATCGTGAAGTATATTGTAAGCTTCGTCTTTGACGAAGGTTCTTTTTATTTTGTTAGCTTTTTGTGTTGTCATTTTTCTACCTTTCTATAATTATTATAACATATCTATGAAATCGTTTAATATTTATTTGACAATCCCAGAAATACGTCCTATAATAATAGTGATATATCACATACCACTTATTATTATGGCTTAAGATAGAGAATTTGCAAATGCCGAATAAGGGCAAAGTGAAGGATGTATCGAGAAATAATCGAAAGGATGTAATTTTGGAAGAGAAATATAAGATAGTACTAAATGATATTAGTAAAAGAGAAAAGGCTTCCCTAGATTTTATCAATGAGGAAGTTGTTAACACTGCACAAAAATTTCATGAGAGTTTCCCTGATTATGAGCCAACTCCACTGGTAAGATTAAGTAACCTTGCCAAACAATTTGGTGTAAAGGACATTTTCGTAAAAGATGAATCTTACAGATTTGGTCTAAATGCCTTCAAGGTACTTGGTGGATCATTTGCCATTGGAAAATACATAGCTGATAAGTTGGGAGTTGATATCGAAGAATTACCATTTGAGAAAATGATTTCAAGAGAAGTACGAGAAAAGCTTGGGGATATTACCTTCGTAACAGCGACAGACGGAAACCACGGTAGGGGAGTGGCTTGGACTGCCAACCAACTTAAGCAAAAATGCGTAGTAATCATGCCAGACGGTTCAGCTACAGAAAGACGTGACAATATCAGAGCCTTGGGAGCAGAATGCGACATCATGGATGGGCTCAACTACGATGACTGCGTTCGTCTTGCCAACAAGAATGCTGAGGAAAAAGGCTGGGTAATGGTTCAAGATACAGCTTGGGAAGGATACGAGAAGATTCCAACATGGATCATAGAAGGATATGCAACCCTTGCTAAGGAAAGTAACGACCAACTTAAAGAAGCAGGTCTAAAACCAACACATATCTTCGCTCAAGCAGGAGTAGGTTCCTTTGCAACAGGAGTTACCGGATATTTCTCTTCAGTATATGAGGGAGAAGAAAAGCCATTCATAACTATAGTAGAACCAGAAAAGGCAAACTGTAACTTCATCACAGCAGAAGCGGATGATGGAAAGATTCACAATGTTACTGGAAAGATGGATACAATAATGGCAGGACTTGCTTGCGGTGAACCTGTAACAGTAGGCTGGCCAGTACTTCACTCTTATGCAGATGCCTTCCTATCAGTTCCAGATAAGGCAGCAGCAAGAGGAATGAGAATTCTAGGCAATCCTTTAAAGGACGACAAGAAGATAATCTCAGGAGAAAGTGGAGCAGCAACCATGGGTCCTCTTTCAGAAATTCTCCAAAGGAAAGACTTAGAAGAGATCAAAAAAGACCTAAAGCTTGATGAAAATTCAGTAATCCTCCTAATCTCAACAGAAGGAGACACAGACTACGCTCACTACAGAAGAGTAGTTTGGGATGGAATCTATCCAAACGAAGAAGAATACACATACACAATACAAAGATAAGAAATAATAAAGGAGAAATAAATGACAGCAGACATCAAAAAACTAATCGACGAACTAAGTGAACTTGACTACGAAAACCTATTTGAAGATGACTTCTTCCATACATGGGATAAATCACAAGACGAACTAAAGGCAATCTGGAAGACAGCTGACATAATTAGAGCTATGAGAGAAGAAAACATCTCTCCAAAAATCTTTGATTCAGGACTTGGAATCTCACTATTTAGAGATAACTCAACAAGAACTAGATTCTCATTCGCATCAGCTTGTAACCTTCTAGGACTTGAAGTACAAGACCTTGACGAAAGCAAGAGCCAAATCGCTCACGGTGAAACAGTAAAAGAAACAGCAAACATGATTTCATTCATGGCAGATGTAGTAGGTATAAGAGATGACATGTATATCGGCAAGGGCTACAAATACATGAAAGACTTCTCTGAATATGTAAAAGAAGGTCACGAAGATGGAGTTCTAGAACAAAGACCAACCCTAGTAAACCTCCAATGTGATATTGACCACCCAACACAAGCTATGGCAGACCTTAACCACGTAATCCACGAATTTGGTGGAATCGAAAACCTAAAGGGCAAGAAAGTTGCAATGACTTGGGCTTACTCACCATCATATGGTAAACCACTATCAGTTCCACAAGGAATCTCAGGACTATTTACAAGACTTGGCATGGACGTAGTTCTTGCTCACCCAGAAGGATACGAAATCATGCCAGAAGTTGAAGAAATAGCTAAGAAAAACGCTGAAGAATACGGCGGAAGCTTCACAGTTACAAACTCAATGGAAGATGCATTCAAGGATGCTGACATAGTATATCCAAAATCTTGGGCACCATTCGCAGCTATGGAAGAGAGAACAAAACTCTACGGCGAAGGCGACCAAAAGGGAATTGACGAACTAGAACAAAGACTTCTAGAACAAAACAAAGAGCACATGGATTGGGAATGTACAGAAGAGATGATGGAGCTAACCAAAGATGGTAAGGCTTTATACATGCACTGCCTACCAGCAGATATCACAGGAGTTTCTGCAGAACATGGTGAAGTAGCTGAATCAGTATTTGATAGATATAGAGTCCCTCTATACAAAGAAGCAAGCTTCAAACCATACATCATAGCAGCAATGATCCTTCTACAAAAGATCGAAAATCCAGAAGAAAAACTAAGAGAATTAGTTGATAAGGCAAACAAGAGAATAGACAAATAAGAAAATAAGAGAGGTAGAAATGACAGAATTTAAAAATATAGACTTTGATGCGATCAAAGAAAAAGCAGGCGAATACAAAGAAGACATGGTAGCTTTCCTTAGAGATTTGATTAAATTAAAGGGAGAATCTTGTGAAGAAGGCGACAAGGCTAAAAGAATAAAAGCAGAAATGGAAAAGCTTGGATTCGACAAGGCTTGGATTGACGGCCAAGGAAACGTACTTGGAGAAATGGGTCAAGGAAAAAGACAAATTGCCTTCGACGGCCATATCGATACAGTAGGAATCGGAAACATCGAAAACTGGGAATTTGACCCATATGATGGATTTGAAGACGACAACCTAATAGGTGGACGTGGTGGATCTGACCAACTTGGTGGACCAGTATCTGCAGTATACGGAGCAAAAATCCTAAAAGACTTAGGCTATCTCAATGACGAATACAGAGTTCTCGTAACAGGAACAGTTCAAGAAGAAGACTGTGACGGAAACTGCTGGCTATACATGATCGAGAAAGAAGGCATCAAACCAGAATTTGTAGTATCAACAGAGCCAACAGATGGTGGAATCTACAGAGGACAAAGAGGAAGAATGGAGATGAGAGTAGACGTACAAGGTGTATCTTGTCACGGATCAGCTCCAGAAAGAGGAGACAACGCAATCTACAAGATGGCAGACATCCTCAAAGAAATCGAACAACTTAACGAAAACCCAGCTGATGATTCAGTAGAAATCAAGGGTCTAGTAAAGATGCTTGACGAAAAATACAACCCAGAATACAAAGAAGCAAACTTCCTAGGACGTGGAACAGTTACAACAAGCCAAATCTTCTTTACATCTCCATCAAGATGTGCGGTAGCAGACTCATGCTCAATCTCACTTGACAGAAGAATGACAGCAGGAGAAACTTGGGAGTCTTGTATCAAGGAAATAGAAGATCTACCATCAGTTAAAAAACACGGCGCAAAAGTTTCTATGTATGACTACAAGAGAGCAAGCTGGACAGGACTAGAATATGAACAAGAAGCCTATTTCCCAACATGGGTAATCCCAGAAGATCACGAAGTAACAAAGGCCCTAGAAGATGCCTACAAGAACCTCTATGGAGATAAGAGAATTGCTCCTCCTATAGCAAAAGAAGAAGAAAAAAGAGCAGCTCGTCCACTAACAGACAAATGGACCTTCTCAACAAACGGTGTTGCAATCATGGGTCGTCACAATATCCCAACCATAGGATTTGGACCAGGAGCAGAAGACCAAGCCCACGCACCAAACGAAGTAACATTCAAACAAGACCTAGTAACATGTGCAGCAGTATACGCAGCTCTACCACTAGTTTATACACAAGAAAATAAATAAGAAATCAAGGTAAGGAGAACTTCATAAGGAAGTTCTCCCAATCCTAAAAACTTTTGAAGTCTACATAAAACGAGGAGACAACTATGCAGATTCAAGTAGTACCCGTGATTATTTTAGTAATCTATGTTATCGGTATGTTTAGCATAGGATTTCTAGTAAACAAGTTTTTTATTAAAGATAGTACTGACTATATGGTTGCTGGAAGGCAAATGGGAGTATTGATGGTTGCCTGCTCTCTATCTGCAAATAATGTTGGCGGCGGCTCTACAACTGGAGTTGCTACAAAGGCATTTGCAGGATGGGGCTTATCTGCAGCATGGTATGTAATAGCTGCAGCAGTTGCTATGGTACCCCTTGCATATTTTGCACCTAAGATTAGAAAAACTATGGCAGTTACAATTCCAGAAGTTGTGCATAGGAGATTCGGTTCTTTTGCATCATCTTTTACAGCTATATTAAATATAAGCTCACTTATCTGTCTAACCGCAAGTCAAATATTGGCTTCAGCAGTGGTAATTTCTTCTATTACTAATATTCCACAAAACGTTTGCTTGCTGATTGCAGCAATAGTAATAGCAGTTTACACATCTATGGGTGGAATGATGGCAGATGGTATCGCTGATATAATACAATTTTTCGTAATTTTAATTGGCCTAGCCATAGCTGTTCCTTTTATAATTAATGGAATAGGTGGTATAGAAAGACTTAGGCAGGACTTGCCTCCAGTTGAACTTAACTTTTTTAAAGTAGGGATTCCTACAATATTAAGTTTAATCTTTAACTATTTTTGTACTTTCATATCAGGACCAGAAATATCAGGTAGATTTGCAGGATCAGAAAATGAGGATGCAACTAGAAAGTCATCTTTGTTATCAGCATTATTTATGGTTTTAATGGCATTTTTGCCAACTATAATTGGATTATGTGCTCTAGCAGAAAATCCTGGACTTGATGGAGGCGAGGGAACTAGTGCTCTAATGTGGGCGACCAGTACCTATGCTCCAGGCATCATAACAGGTGTTGTATCAGCTTCAATCGTAGCGGCTACAATGTCAAGTGCAGATTCAAATCTATTGTGTGCATCTACTATATTAATCAAAGATATATACCAAAGATTCATAAATCCAGATGTTGAAGATGATAAATTGATAAGATATACCAGACTTAGCAACATTAGTATTTGCATTCTTGCTACATTGATATCATTATTTAAGATACCGATTCTTACCTTAAACTTATTTGCCTTCGCTTTAAGATCAGCTGGACCTTTTGCAGCATATGCACTAGGCTTAGTTGTACCAAAAGCTACCAAAAATGCAGGAGTATATTCTATTATTGTAGGATCTGTAACTGTAATTATATGGCAAATAATGGACTCACCATTCGGTATACTACCAGTAGTTTTTGGATCTCTTTGTGGAGTAATCACATTTATGTTAGTAACCTATATAGAATCAGGTAGGGGAGTTAAACCTGCCCCTTCACCATATATTGATTAATTTGGAAAATATTAAAAGGAAAATTGATGAGTAAGAAAATATTAGTAGCTCTAGGGGGGAATGCTTTGGGCAACACCCCTTCAGAGCAAAAGGAAGCAGTAAAAACAACAGCTTCTGCTATTGCAGGGCTTGTTAAGGAAGATTATAAGGTTATAGTTTGTCATGGAAACGGACCTCAAGTTGGGATGATCAATCTCGCTATGAGTGCTGGGGCTGAGTCAAATGACAAGATACCTTTTATGCCATTTCCAGAGTGTGGAGCTATGAGCCAAGGCTACATTGGCTATCATTTGCAAAATGCTCTTGAAAATGAATTTATTAAAGAGATTATTGAAAATCCAGTCGTAAGTCTGGTAAGCCAAGTTATGGTTGATGAAAATGACCCAGCATTTTCTAATCCTACAAAGCCAATTGGAGATTTCTACAGCGAAAGTGAGGCTAAGGCCCTCGAAGAGGAAAAAGGTTTTGTGATGAAGGAAGATGCAGGACGTGGCTATAGACGTGTTGTTGCAAGTCCTAAGCCTGTCGACATAGTAGAAAAAAGAGCTATCACAACTTTAAGCGAAGCAGGTTGTGTGGTAATAGCAGCAGGCGGTGGCGGTATTCCAGTTATTAGACAAAATGACGAATATGTCGGTGTCGATGCTGTTATAGATAAGGACTTCTCATCAGCGAAACTCGCAGAGCTTGTTGACTGTGATGTCTTGGTAATCCTTACAGCAGTAGAGAAAGTTGCCATTAATTTCGGTAAGGAAAACCAAGAAGACCTCGATAGCTTATCTGTCGAAGAAGCAGAAAAATACATTGCAGAAGGACAATTTGCCAAGGGATCTATGCTACCAAAGGTAGAAGCAGCCTTGGAGTTTGTAACTAGCAAACAGGGAAGAGAAGCAGTAATAACAAGTCTAGAAAATGCAAAAGACGCCCTAAATGGTGCGACTGGAACTTGGATCGGATAGAGGACAAACCCATATGATTGAAAGAATTGTATGGGTTTTTCTTTATAGGAAGGATTGAGTATGAGTGAATATATGAGAGCGATAGAATTTCCGAAGCTTATAGAATGGGCCCTTGAGGAATACAAGAATGAGGGAAGTGTATTTTCTATTGCCAAAGAGAAATTTTATAAAAATAAGACTAATAAAAGCCTAAGGACAGTTTTTGGCGATGAGCTTGGATCTGCTGTAGGACCTGCTGCGGGACCTCACACTCAGCTTGCCCAAAATCTCATAGCTTCCTATCTAGTAGGCGGAAGATATATGGAGCTTAAGACCTGCCAGATAATGGATGGGGAAGAGCTAATGGCAGCAATTCCAAAACCATGTATCAATTCAGAAGATGAGGCCTACAACTGCGAGTGGTCTACAGAGCTTAAGATAGAAGATGCAGCTAGTGAATATATCAAGGCAGAGCTTGCAATAAGAGTTCTTGCTAAGGAGTTTGACTTAGCAGATCATAAGGACTTTGTTCTTAATATGTCTGTCGGTTACAATCTAGAAGGTATCAAGTCGGAGAAAGTCGATGGCTTTATCAATTCTTTGATGGATGCAAGTGATACTCAAGTCTTTAAGGATTCTATTAAGTATCTTAAGGATAATATAGACAAGTTTGAAAACGTTAGTATTGAAGATATAGAAAAAATCGACGGAAAAATCTGTAATTCTATGACTCTTTCTACCATGCACGGAACACCAGCTCATGAAATCGAAGAGATTGCAGCCTATCTGATTGAGGAAAAGGGACTCAATACCTTTGTAAAATGCAATCCAACCCTAGTTGGCTATGACTATGCTAGAAATATCCTAGATGAATTGGGCTACAAGTACATAGACTTTGACAAGGCTCAGTTTGACCATGACCTTGGCTTTGATGAATCTATAGAAATATTTACGAGACTTTTAGACCTTGCTCGTAAAAACAACCTAGTTTTTGGATGTAAGCTATCAAACACCTTCCCAGTTATACAAAAAAGAGGAGAACTGCCTAGTGAAGACATGTACATGTCAGGTAGGGCCCTTCTTCCGTTAACTATATCTGCAGCCTTGAAGTTATCTGAAGCCTTTGATGGTAAGCTTCCTATGAGCTACTGTGGTGGAGCTGATGGACTTAATATAGACGAAATATTTGAAATTTTCAACCAACCAATCACAGTTTCCACAACCCTACTCAAGCCAGGTGGCTATTACAGGATGAAAGAACTTGCTGAAAAATGCGAAGGACTTTTGGGAAGAGCCTATAAGGGAATAGATAATGAGAAGTTAAGAAATCTCGTATCAAATCTTAAGTCCAATGACCTTTATGCCAAAAACCCTAAGCTTAGACTAAGGACAAGAAAATGGGCGAGTGAGCTCACTATGACAGATTGTTACAGTGCTCCTTGCAAGGATTCAGCCTGTCCTATAGGCCAACAAGTCCCAGCCTACCTTCATTTTGCAGAAGTGGGAGACTACAAGAAGGCCATGGAAGTTATAGCCATAGACAATACCGCTCCTGCTATATTATCAGAGACCTGCTATGAGTTTTGCAAGAAGACCTGTACGAGGGTCGACTATGAAGCTGGCGTAAATATTAGAGATGTCAAGAAGGAAGTAACAGACGCTTATTATGACAAATATATAGAAGAAATCGAAGTAAGTCCAATCAAGACTTCCGCCAAGGCCTTAATTATAGGGGGAGGACCAGCAGGACTTGCAGCGGGAATCTTCCTTAGAAGAAACGGGATAGAAGCAAAAGTAGTGGAGAAATCAGACAGGCTCTATGGCTATGCCAATAAGCTCGTATCAGAGGAAGCTGTAGCAAAAGATATAAGGCTTGCTGAAAAAATTGGACTCGACTATGAGCTTAACACAGATATAGATCTTGACCTAGAAGAGCTAAAGAAGACCTACCAATATATCATAATAGCTACAGGAAGTAAGACAGATTATGAGAAACTTAAGGATTGTGGTATAAAGGTCGACAAGAAGGTCCACCTCCTTCCTACTAATGAGACCAATATCGAAAACGTCTATCTAGCAGGAGATATCACCAAGGGAAGAAAGTCCATAGTAAATGCCATAGGAGATTCCAAAATGATTGCAAAAGATATCCTAAAGAAGGAAGGAATATCTGATGACTTTAGGAAAGTAACTTATGAAAAAACTCCTAGAGAAATCGTAGAAAGACGAGGGGAGCTTGAACTTCCTAAGGACAAAGACGGATCAAGATGCCTAGCCTGTGATAAGATTTGTGAAATTTGTACCGAAGTTTGTCCAAATAGGGCCAATGTAGCCATAGAAGTGGAAGGCTTTAAGAATAAGAGACAAACCATCCACCTTGACGGCCTCTGCAACGAATGTGGAAACTGCGAAAGCTTCTGCCCACACGAGGGAGCACCTTATAAGGATAAATTTACAGTTTTCATAAGAGAAGACGACTTCGATATGTCTGAGCAAAGTGGAATTTATAGACTTGATTCTAGTAAGTACAAGATTAGACTTGAAAACAAAAACGTGATCGAAGCGGACTTAGCTGATGATAGGATTAGCGAAGCTTACAAGAAGCTAATCAAGGCCCTAGAAGAAAGATACAGCTACTATCTATAAGGAGAAATTATGATAATTAAGGCAAAGACCATTATTACCAACGATAAGGCTAACAATTTCTATGAAGATGCGGCGATCCTTATAGAGGAAAATATCATAAAGGAAATAGGAGATTTTGATAAGATAAAAAGAGCAAATCCAGACGAAGAGGTCCTAGACTTTTCTGATAAGCTTGTAATGCCAGGGCTTATATGCGCCCACTCCCACGCCTATTCTGCCTATGCTAGGGGGATGAGCGTATCAAAGCCAACTGATAATTTCTTCCACGTCCTAGAAAATCTCTGGTGGGCCCTAGATAAGGAATTAACCCTAGAGGATGTAAAGCTAAATGCCCTAACGACCTTTATGGAATCAGTCCAAAATGGTGTAACAACTATTATAGACCATCACTCAGGTCCAAATGCCATAGAAGGATCTCTGTCAACCATGGCAGATGCTGCGACAGATCTTGGAATCAGAGCAAGTCTCTGCTATGAAGTATCCGACAGGGACGGGATGGAGAAAAGAGACCTAGGAATTGCCGAAAACATTAATTGGATCAAGGAAGCAGAAAAAAGAGATGATATGTTAAGTGGTCTCTTCGGCCTCCACGCTTCCTTTACCCTATCAGATGAGACCCTAGTCAAATGCCAAAAAGCCATGGAAGAAGTAGATTCTGGCTACCATGTCCACATAGCTGAAGGCATAGAAGACGAGTGGGAGACAGTAAAGATGAGTGGGAAGAGAATCGTAGATAGGCTCGATAGCTACGGAATCTTTAATGATAAGACCCTCGCCATCCACAACGTCCACATCAATGAAAGAGAAATGGATATCTTAAAAGAGAAAAAGGCTATGGCAGTATTTAATCCAGAAAGCAATATGAATAACGCCGTAGGAGCTCCTCCAACAGTAAGGATGCTCGATAAGGAAATACTTTTAGGACTTGGAACAGATGCCTACACCAACGATATGTTTGAATCAATGAAGGTTGCCAAGGTACTCATTACTCACGAAAACCACGACCCAACTAAGGGCTTTGCTGAAGCAATCAAGATGCAATTTGAGAACAATCCAAAGATTATGGAAAGATACCTCAAAAGACCAGTAGGAAGAATCGAAGAAGGAGCTTACGCAGATATCATAGCCCTAGACTATGATCCGATAACTCCTCTAGAAAAAGATAACTGGCCAGGTCACGTTCTTTTCGGATTAAGTGGGAAATGTGTAACAGATTCTATAATAAACGGCAAAGTGGTCATGGCAGATAGGAAGATTAAGACAGTCGATCAAAAAGAAATTCACGAAAAATCAAGACAAAGAGCAAAAGCAATCTGGCCTAAACTTTAGGCTGGATTGGAATACATAATAGACTTAAGGAGAAATTATGGAAAAAAATACTAATCAAGCTGTCTCAAAGTCATTGTTTGACATTGATGGCAAGCCAGAATTTAAGAAGGCTTTCCCCATAGCCCTTCAGCACTTGTTGGCAATGATCGTAGGTAATACCCTACCTGCAATCGTTTTGACAAATACTTTGGCTAACCAGAACATGCCCTAACAGCGGCAGAGTCAATTTATCTTATCCAAGCAGGAATGTTTGTGGCAGCCCTTGCTACCTTCCTCCAACTTTATCCAATAGTTAAACTTGGACTTGGGTCAAGGCTTCCGATGATAATGGGAGTATCATTCGCCTATATACCTGTTATTAACTCTGTTGCGGTCAAATACGGTATAGGAGCAGTTTTTGCTTCCCAGATAGTAGGTGGTGTAGTAGCCTTCCTTGTGGGAATGAATATCAAAAGGCTCTACAAATACTTCCCACCAATGGTATCGGGAACAGTTGTTCTTACAATAGGTCTTTCCCTTTACTCTGTTGCCCTAAACTATATGGCAGGAGGAAATGGAAATCCTAACCAAGGAGCTATGGTTTATTGGATAGTGGCCTTCATCACCCTTGCAGTTGTTCTTATTTGTAATATGTTTGGTAAGGGTCTTGTAAAGCTTTCTGCAATCCTTATAGGAATCGTCGCAGGCTATATAGCATCTCTTGCCTTTGGTATAGTAGATTTCTCTAAGCTATCTGATGCAGCTTGGCTTACAATCCCAAAAGTTATGCCATTTAGCCTAGACTTCCACCTAGATGCTTGTATCACAATGGCTGTTATGTTTACGGTAAACTCCATCCAGGCAGTAGGAGACTTCTCTTCTACTACAACAGGTGGACTTGATAGACAACCAACAGAGAAGGAACTTGAGGGAGGTATCAAGGCATACGGTCTTACAAATATGGTATCAGCCTTCTTCGGTGGACTTCCTACAGCTTCTTATTCACAAAACGTAGGTATAGTGTCCCTAACAAAGGTAGTAGCAAGATCTGTACTTAAAATAACAGCAATCATGATCCTTGTAGCTGGATTTATTCCAAAGTTTGGTGCTCTTATGCTTTCTGTACCTCAAGCTGTAATAGGAGGAGCGACAGTAACAGTATTTGCCCAAATTACCATGAGTGGAATGAGACTAATCACATCTGATGAGATGAGTGTGAGAAATGTTACAATAACAGGACTTGCAATCGCCCTAGGTATGGGAATTACCCAAGTAAACCCAGTAGCAATCGAACAATTCCCAGAATGGTTTAGAATGATATTTATCTCATCACCAGTTGTTCTTGCAACTCTTGTAGTTTTCTTCCTAAATATAATTCTGCCAAAGAAGACTATAGCAGAAGAAGAACGTGAAAGAGAAATGATGGATAAGGAATAAAAGTGAAATGCGCCATGAAAGTGGCGTCAGACTGTAGACAAAATCAAAATAACCCTTATTTCGACCGGGCAAACATCCATTGATTTGGATATTTACCGCTCTGACTAGTGCGGAAGCACGGAAAAGTTACGAAGTAACGAGTCAGAGTACGGAGTGAGTGGAGAAATCTGATGAGATCTCTCGACTACGCTTCACTCCGCTCGAGATAAGGGTTAACATTAGGATGAAATAGTTCTTATTTATATACAATATGTCCACGCTATGCGCCATGAAAGTGGCGTTTTTCTTTGCTTATTTTTTAGGGGAAATATTATTTGTGAATCGAAATTAGCTTAAGCCTATCCGAGCTCTCTTCCTTATTTTTTCATTAAATAAATATTTTACAGTAAAAATTTTTGTGATACAATTAGTGATATAGAAAACTAAAGGGAGGATTCTATGAAATCTGATACAAATTCTAGTGTAAGTATTGACAATATTTACCAACTTGATGGCAAGGTTCCTATAGCCAAGGCAATTCCTTTTGGTATTCAGCACGTTTTGGCTATGTTTGTTGCAAATCTTGCTCCAATTATTCTTGTCGTAGGGGCAGCAACAGCGGCAAATCCTGATCTTGATATTGACCTAGCATCTCTTATTCAAAATGCTATGTTCATTGCAGGTCTTGGCTCTCTTATTCAGCTTTACCCAGTATGGAAAATCGGTTCTAGACTTCCAGTTATTATGGGGGTAAGTTTTACTTTTTTGGCATCTTTAATTTATGTTTCTACTAATTTTAACTACGAAACTATGATTGGCGCAGTCATTGTCGGTGGTATTATAGAAGGAACTCTAGGTCTACTTGCAAAATACTGGAGGAAGTTTATAGCGCCAATTGTTTCAGCTTGTGTTGTTACAGCGATTGGTTTTTCTCTACTAAGTGTCGGTGCTGCATCCTTTGGAGGTGGCAATGGGGCTAGTGATTTTGGTTCTACTAGAAATCTTCTTCTTGGAACTATTACTCTAATTTCTTGTTTGTCCTTTAATTCTTTAGCTAAGGGCTTTTGGAAACAACTTTCTGTTCTCTTTGGTCTTATAGTTGGTTACATAATAGCTGTCTTTATGGGCATGGTTGATTTCTCACCTATTGCTGAGGCAAGCGTGTTTTCTATGCCTAAGTTTATGCCTTTCAAACCACAATTTAACCTAAGTGCGATTATAGCCATGGTTGTTGTATTTTTAGTATCTGCGGCAGAAACCATTGGAGATACTACTGCAGTTTGTGCTGGAGGTTTGGGTCGTGATATTACTGAAAGAGAAATCCAAGGATCTCTTGCTTGTGATGGCTTCCTAAGTGCGGTTTCTGGTCTTTTCGGCTGTACCCCAATCACATCTTTTAGCCAAAACGTTGGTCTTGTAGCAATGACTAAGGTAGTCAACAGATTTACTATAATGTTTGGTGCTCTTACCTTGATCCTTGCGGGACTTTTCCCTAAAATCGGAGCCTTATTTTCAACTCTTCCAGAACCAGTTCTTGGAGGATGTACTATAATGATGTTTGGTTCAATCGTGGTAAGTGGAATAGGAATGATCGCGGATTGCGGATTTAGCCAAAGAAATACTACCATAGCAGCCCTATCTTTGAGTATTGGTATTGGTTTTACCCAAATTCCAGAAATCTACCAACAACTTCCAACTCTATTTAGGGATGTTTTCTCATCAAACCCAGTAGCTAACGTATTTGTTATAGCTATAGTAATGAGTCTTATTCTTCCAAAGGAAAGGGAAGAAAAGCAAAAAGAAAATTAATTTATATACTTCCAAATCATATATGATTTGGGAGTATTTTTGTGCCCGAAACTATTAATTTACCTTAAAATATGATATATTATTTGTAAATAGTCGTAAGTATCAGAAAGGAAAGAATATGTACGTAGGCAAAAAAATCAAGAGAGTAGATGCTTTTGACAAGGTTACAGGTAGGGCTAAGTTTACCGAAGACCTCGTTCCAAAGGATGCATACACAGCGAAGATCTACCATTCAACCATAGCACACGGTAAGGTTTTAAGTATAGATATAAAAGAAGCCATGGAGGTTCCTGGCGTTGTCAAGATAGTAACTTGTTTTGACGTGCCAAATATTCAATTCCCAACAGCGGGTCACCCTTGGTCTACGGAAAAGGACCACCAAGACGTAGCTGATAGGCTCCTACTCAATGAGCATGTTAGATATTACGGAGACGATGTCGCTGTAGTTATAGGTCGTGACGAAGTAGCTTGCAAACAAGCCTTAAAGAAAATCGTAGTAGAATACGAAGAGTATCCTGCAAACTTCGACGCCCTCGATTCAATTAAGGATGTCAAGGTACCTATCCATGAGGAAAGCCCTGATAATATCCTAAAACATACCACAAATAACAGGGGAGATTTCGAAGAGGCTATCAAGGAAGAAGGACTAATCAAGGTGGTTGGAGATTATGAGACACCTATAATTTCCCATGCCCATTTGGAAAATCCAGATGTATACGCCTATGAGAAGTCAGGCAAGATTGTAGTAGTTGCCTCAACCCAAATCCCTCACATTATAAGAAGAGTAGTCGGCCAAGCCCTAGGACTTGGTTGGGGAAAGATTAGAGTTATCAAGCCATACATAGGGGGAGGATTTGGCAATAAGCAAGATGCCTTGTACGAGCCACTTTGTGCCTTCCTTACAACCCAAGTTGGAGGTCATCCTGTAAAGCTTCTCCCATCTAGGGAAGAGACTTTTGTTTCTACTAGAACAAGACATTCCATGAAAATTCACATAGAATCTTACGTCAGAAAAAACGGAGATTATGTCGCAAGAAGAGTAGAGACTTACTCTAATGGAGGAGCCTACGCATCCCACGGTCACTCTATAGCCGCCAAGGGACTAAACTGCTTCCACCAACTCTATCCTTGTGAGAATATCAAGGGAGATGCCTACTCAATCTATACCAACCTTCCAACAGGTGGAGCCATGAGAGGTTACGGTATACCTCAAGCCATGTTTGCCTACGAAGCCCACCACGACGATGTGGCCAAGGCCCTAGGCATGGATCCACTAGAACTAAAGCTTAGAAATGTCATGCCAAAAGGCTATGTAGATCCCTTCTCTCACAATGAAAACTATTACGATTCCTTCAGAGACTGCCTAGAAAAGGGAGCAGAAGCCATTGATTACTACGCTAAGAAAGAAAAATACAAAAATCAAACAGGAAATATCAGATACGGAATAGGTTGTGCTGTCTATTGGTACAACACTGGAGTCTTCCCAATTTCCCTAGAGTCTTCCTCTTGTAGGATGATTGTAAATGAGGATGGATCTGTCCAAATCCAACTACCTGAAACAGAAATCGGCCAGGGAGCTGATACTGCCTTTACCCAAATGGCAGCAGACTCACTTGGTATGAGAATAGAGGATATCCATATCATATCGACCCAAGATACGGATGTATCTCCATTCGGTCTTGGAGCTTACGCATCTCGACAAACCTACATGGCAAGCTTTTCTATTACCAAGACTGCCAAGGAATTAAAGGAAAAAAATCCTAGACCAAGCCTATCTACAGACGAGAATTACTCCAAACAATCTCGACATAGTAGATTCAACTATAGTTAGGAAAACTGACGGCAGGAAGCTCCTTACTATGGAAGAGCTCGCTACTGAGTCTCTCTACACCCTAAAGACAGAAAACCAACACATCACAGCAGAGACAACCCACACAATCAGGACCAATGCCTTCTCCTTTGGTGCAAGCTTTGCCGAAGTCAAAGTCGACATAGACCTTGCCAAGGTTGAAGTAGTTAAGCTTATTAATGTTCACGATGCAGGAAATATCATCAATCCACAACTTGCTGAGGCCCAGGCCCACGGAGGAATGAGTATGGCAGTAGGCTTCGCCCTAACAGAAGAGATGAAATACAACGATAAGGGAAGAATCCTAAACAATAACCTCCTAGACTACAAGCTAGGTACGATTGCGGATACGCCAGAGTTTGAAGTTTACTTTATAGAAAACCCAGAGCCAACTTCTCCTTACCACACCAAGTCCCTGGGTGAGCCACCAACATGCTCTCCAGCGCCTGCTATTAGAAATGCAGTACTAAATGCAACTGGAATTTCAGTAAACAAGATTCCTATGACCCCACACGTCCTCTTCCCATTATTTAAGGAAAATGGACTCATAGACAATGATTTATAAGGAGGGATAAATGTACGATATCAAAGAAATAAAAGAAGCTTACTCCATAGAAGAAGCGGCAAACTTATTAAAAGAAGATCCTGAACTTAAAATCATAGCAGGTGGGACAGACGTTCTTGTAAAGCTAAGAGAAGGATCAATAGAATCACCAAAACTCTTATCAATCCATCTCATAGATGACTTAAGCCAAATATCAATAGATGAGGAAGGTTCTATAGAAATCGGAGCAATGGCGACCTTCACTCACATAGCAGATCATCCAATCATAAAAGAAAACATAGACCAACTTGGAAGGGCGGTCCTTACAGCAGGAGGTCCACAGCTTAGAAATGCTGCGACAATTGGGGGCAATGTATGTAACGCTGCTCCTTCAGCCGATTCCGCTCCAATGCTATTTTGCCTAGATGCCTTGGTTAATATAGTAAGTGCAGAAGGCGAAAGGACAATGCCAATTACAGACTTTTATATAGGTCTGGGCCAAGTCGACCTAAAGCCAAATGAATTTGTTAAAAGCTTTACTATAAAGAAAGAAAACTACGAGGGCTATTCTGGTAAATACTTCAAGTACGCTATGAGAAACGCCATGGATATAGCGACAAGCTCTTGTGCGACTATGGTAAAGGTCGACGACGAGGGAAAAATCGAAAAAATCAAGGCCTGCTACGGGGTAGCATCTACAGTTCCTGTTAGAGTCTATAAGGCTGAGGAAGAATTTATAGGAAAGAAATTAGATGATGAAAATATCACAGCCTTCGCCAAACTTGCCCTAGAAGAACTTTCCCCAAGAAACTCCTGGAGAGCGAGCAAGGCCCTCCGTACCCAAATCCTTTACGAAATATGTAGGAGAAATCTAAAAGAAAGCCTAGAAGAATACAAAGGAGAAGACGATGAAGACTAAACACTCTAGAGAATACGGTCCATTTGCTCCACAAAGAGTCAAACTAAGCTATCAAAAGCCCAACTACAAGAGGGTAAAATGTACTATTAATGGCATCCCTGTAGAAAAAATGGTCGACATAAGAGCAAGCCTTACAGACTTTCTGAGAAACGACTTCGGTCTTACTTCTGTAAAAAAGGGCTGTGAAGTAGGAGAATGTGGAGCATGTTCTGTCCTAATAGACGGAGAAAGTGTGGACTCTTGTCTTTATCTTGCAATCTGGGCTGAAGGAAAAGATATCTGGACAACAGAGGGTCTAGTAGCAGATGACGGTTCGATTTCAATAATCCAACAAGCATTTATCGACCAAGCGGCAGTCCAATGCGGCTTTTGTACACCAGGCTTTATAGTAACAGCAACAGAAATCGTAGCAAGAGGAAAAAGATACGAGAGACCTGAGCTAAGGAGACTTCTTGCGGGAAATATGTGCAGGTGTACAGGTTATGAAAATATCCTAAGAGCTGTGGAAGAAGCCATAGAAATAGAAATAAAAGGCAGGGCAGAAGACTATGAGACAGACCTTGCAGTAGATCCAGACAACATAGGCCACGACCCAATGATCAAGGACTAAATATAAGAACTTAGGCGATGAAGTAGATTAAATTCTACCACCGCCTTTTTTGTGGAAAGAATAATCTTTAGATAGAAATATATTTATAGACCGGACTTTGTTCAAAATAGTCCTTATATATTAAAGGATCAGAGTGTAGACAAAATCCAAAAACGCTTATCCAACTACAGAAATTTAGAAATTCTAAATCTCATAATACTGTAAATCGCAAACTCGCTAAGGCTCGAACAGTGCGATTTACGGGCGTATTATTTCGATTTGAATTTCTTAAAATTTCTTCCGAATGGAACGATTCCTTTTGGATTTTGTCCTTTTGTCAACAGTCTGGCCCTTATATATTAAAGGATTTCTATTTCCTAGAAAATTTATTGATAAAACAGGGTTAAAGTAATTAGGTTAGTCTTTTAATAATATATGTCAAGCTTTCCCCCCCTCTTATGTGAGACATCTCAAAAATCCTCTAATAGTCAGGAATCTCGCTTCCTTAATCTTCTTAACTCCAACTTATAATTCATATCCATGTATATAATTTTTAAATTCCATCAAGGTCTTTCAAATCCCTTTTTATCAAAAGAAATAATAGATTTTATATTTTCTATAAAAGATTATAATAAAGATGAAAATTAGTTAAAAACTGTTATAATATAAGCATGGTTAAAATTATAATTACAACAAGTTTTGGCTTGGAGGCTTTAGTCAAGAGGGAACTTATCGACTTAGGCTTTGAGGATTTTTCTGTTAGCGACGGGATGATTACTCTTTCAGGCGAACTTTCTGACATAGGAAAACTAAATATTAATCTTAGATGTGCCGATAGGGTCTATCTTGTCCTAGATGAGTTTAAGGCGACTTCTTTTGATGAGCTTTTTGAAAATATTAAAAGGATCAACTGGACTGATTATCTGCGAAAGGGAAGTAACTTTATAGTAAACGCTAGGACCTATAAGTCTAAGCTTTTCGCCCTAAGGTCAATCCAATCTATCACAGAAAAGGCAATTATCGACTCATTAAGGAAAAAATTTAAGATTTCGACCTTCCCTAAATCAGGGGAGAGGGTAGGAATTGAAGTCATGGTCAATAGAAATATTGCCACAGTTACAATCGATACATCAGGCGATGGCCTTCACAAGAGAGGCTACAGAGAAGATTCTGTAAAGGCTCCCCTTAGGGAAAATCTTGCGGCAGCCCTAGTAGATCTTTCTTTCTATAATCCTGATAGGTTTCTCCTTGATCCCTTCTGCGGGTCGGGGACAATCCTAATCGAGGCAGCGAGGAAGGCTCGTAACATATCACCAGGTATTGATAGGGACTTCGACTTTAGGCACTTCGTCTTTATGGACAAATCTATCTACGAGAATGAGAAGAAAGAAGCCTTGGGGAGGATCGATTATTCTACTAAGCTTCATATCTTAGGCTCTGATATATCTGGTAGGGCCATCAGCCTTGCCAAGAACAATGCCATAAATGCTGGTGTTGAGGAAGACATAGCCTTTGTCAAAAGAGATGTGGGCTCCGTAGCTGTATCGAGGGATTACTATGGTGTTTTGATAGCCAATCCTCCCTACGGGATGAGATTATCAGATACGGATTTAGGAGAAATTTATAAGAAGATAAACGATAAGTTTATGAAGCTTGACACCTGGTCCTTGTATTTTGTGACAGCAGATGAGAAATTTGATAGAAACTTTAGAAGGAAGCTTTCCAAGAAGAGAAAGCTCTACAACGGTGGCGAGAAGGTAGACTACTACCAGTATTTTGGCCCAAGGCCAAAGAATTAGGAGGATATTATTACAGACAATAAGAAAAACAACAAGACTTGGCCTCTTGTTGCACTAGGAATAATCGGTATTTATTTGATAGTTACAGTTATATTTTCCTTTATAACCCTACCAAATACCTATATAAATGGAAAGAATGTTTCATTTGCTTCAAGGGAGTCCGCCCTAGAAGCTGTCGGAGATGATTTTACACTAGAAGTTAAGGGAAGGGATGATAAAAACTTCGTCCTAAATTCTAAAGATATAGGCTACGATGCTAAGATTCCACAAAACGCATCTATAGACCAAAATCCTTTTGCTTGGCCAATCTATCTTGTAAATGGCAAGAGAGATGATCTAGAATTTGATTATAATATCAAATATGATGAGGCAAAGCTTGATGAGCTCCTAAAGGAATCTCCACTTTTTACTAATGTGACAGAACCAGAAGATGCAAGTCTTGTCTTTCATGATGGTTCATTTGACGTAAAAGACGCAGTAATAGGTAATAAACTAGACTATGCTTTGGTCAAAGATCAAATAGTTAAGGCTATTAACTCTGACCACAAGGATATTGAACTTACTGATGAGGACTACCAAAACCCAGAAGTCCTATCAGATTCTAAGGAGCTTAATGCCCTTAAGGAAGATGCCCAAAAGATCGAAGCTATGAATATCAAGTTTAACTTTAACGGTTTTGATATAGGCCTTAAGGGAGACGAGCTTGTAGATATGCTAGCACAAAAGGGTAAGGTCTTCGAGCTTGATTATGATAAGCTTCTTGCCTTTATGGCAGAAGTTGCTGATAAGACTGATACTTACGGAACTGAAAGAAAGTTTAATGCGACAGGAGTGGGCGAGATTACAGTAAATCCTGGTGTTTATGGTTACGTACTTGACCAAACTGCAACCGCTGATGAAGTCCTTAAGCTTTTCAATGAGAGAAAGAGTGGAGAAGTAGAGCCAGTCTATGAAAGATACGGCTACGAAAGAACAGCTGACGGAGGCGATATTGGTAATACCTATATAGAAGTAGACATATCCCGCCAATATCTCTGGTTTTATAAAAATGGCGAACTAGTAATAGAAAGCCCACTTGTAACAGGTCTAGTTTCTCCTGGTTGGGAAACTAATGTCGGAGTTGGATCAATCTTATCTAAGTCTACAAACGCCAAGCTTGAAGGAGTCGACTTTACAGGAGAGGCCTACAAGACACCTGTTGATTATTGGATGCCAATAGGCTGGGATGGCGAAGGCTTCCACGATGCTCCATGGAGAGGGGGAGCCTTCGGTGGAGGAATATACTTCTCAAACGGAAGTCACGGTTGCTTGAATCTTCCACCTTATGTAGCCCAAACAATATTTGAAAATGCAGAAGTCCACACACCAGTTGTAGTATATGAGTCAAGCACAAATAATTCACCTGCTATGGCCTACTAGGAAGAAAAATGATAAAGATAGAGAATTTAACCTATGTCTATCCAACAGGAGAAGATGAGGAAGAAAAAAAGGCACTCGACGATGTGTCTATAGAAATTGACAAGGGAGACTTCGTAGCCATCCTTGGCCACAATGGATCGGGTAAGTCTACCCTTGGTAAGCTCTTAAATGCCCAGATATTTCCTACATCAGGAGATATTTGGGTGGATGATTTAAATAGCAAGGACGAAGATAGGATTTGGGATATCAGGGAGAAATGCTCTATGGTCTTCCAAAATCCTGACAACCAAATGGTAGCCACAACTGTAGAAGAAGAGGTGGCCTTCGGTCCAGAAAACCTAGCTGTCCCTAACCCAGAACTTAGAAAAAGGGTTGATTCGGCAATTGACCTTGTGGGAATGACTGACTATAAGAGGAGAAATCCTTCCAATCTTTCTGGAGGTCAGAAGCAAAGAGTATCCATAGCAGGAGTTATTGCCATGCTATCAGACTATATAATCTTTGACGAGCCAACAGCCATGCTTGACCCAAAGGGAAGAAAGGATGTCATAAAGCTTGTTAAGGACCTTAACAAAAACTATGGCAAGACCATAATCTACATCACCCATTATATGGAAGAAGCTGTCCTTGCAGATAAGATAGTAGTCCTAGATGGCGGCAAGAAGGCCCTAGAAGGAAGTGCAAGAGAAGTATTTTCCAAGGTGGATCAGATGAAAAAGCTGGGCCTTGCTGTTCCCCAAGTTACAGAAGTCGCCTTCGCCCTTAAAAATTCTGGAATCGAAATGGACGAGCTTCCCCTAAATATCGAGGAGTTTTTAGAACTTATATGAAAATTGAACTAAAGAATGTTGATTACATCTACAATGCTGGCCTTCCTTCAGAAGTCTACGCCCTTAAGGATATCAATCTAGAGATTAACTCTCACGAAATTGTAGGCCTTATTGGCCAAACTGGATCGGGTAAATCTACCTTGGTCCAACTCCTAAATGGCCTACTCATTCCAACAAATGGCGATTGTATCATAGATGGGATCAACTCAAAAGATAAGAAAAAAAGAAAAGATGCTAGATTTAAGGTAGGTCTAGTCTTCCAATATCCGGAAAACCAACTCTTTGAAGAGACCATAGCAAAGGATATCGCCTTCGGTCCCAAGAACATGGGACTAAGTGAAGAAGAAATCGATAAGCGTGTAAGAGTCGCTATGGCAAAAGTAGGACTCGACTATGAGACCTACAAGGATAAATCTCCTTTCGAGCTTTCTGGAGGTCAACAAAGAAGGGTAGCCGTTGCGGGAATTCTATCTATTAATCCCAAGGTCCTTGTACTAGACGAACTTACAGCAGGCCTTGATCCAGTCGGTCGTGACGAGATATTTGAAGAAATCATCTCCCTATATAAGGCGGATCCAGAGCTTTCTATTGTACTAGTAAGCCACTCAATGGAAGATGTGGCAGAGTATGTGGATAGGGTAATTGTGATGAATAAAGGAGAAGTCTACTCAGATAAATCGACCTACGACACCTTTACTCAAGCAGAACTAAGTAGCATTGGCCTAGACGTGCCACAAATTACTAAGTTTATGAGAGCCTATAAGGAGAAGAATCCAGCAGTAAGAGATGATATCTACACAGTAGATGCTGCCATTTCTGAGCTTAAGAGAGTTCTAGGAGGAAAAGATGGCAAACATTAGCATAGGACAATACCTTCCTTTCGATACCTTTATTCACAGGCTAGATCCTAGGGTAAAGATCGTGGGAGTATTTTTATATATAATAACAATATTTTTTGTAGATGATTTCTACGGCTATATTCCCTTTGTGATTTTACTAATTGCTATGCTAGCTGTGGCAAAGATTCCTATAAAGAGCGTCCTTAAGTCCCTAAAGCCCGTGATTTTTATCATAATCATTACAGGACTTATTAACCTAATCACAACGCCTGGTAGGGCAGTCTTTGAACTTGGACCAGTAACAGTAACAGCAGAGGGAATCTACAGGACAGGTTTTACAGTCCTAAGACTAATCCTAATAATCCTATCGACCTCTGTTTTAACCTACACCACAAGTCCGATGGAGCTAACCTATGGACTAGAAAAGCTATTCTCACCTCTCAAGAAATTTGGTTTTCCAGCAGGGGAGCTTGCTATGATGATATCCATATCCCTTCGCTTTATCCCAACTCTCTTTGATGAGGCGCAAAAGATAAGGATGGCCCAAATGGCAAGGGGAGCGGACTTCGAATCAGGTAATATTATCAATAGGGCCGTAAGCATGATCCCACTTCTAGTTCCACTATTTATTAACTCCTTCAAAAGAAGTGACGACCTCGCCACAGCCATGGAAGCGAGGATGTATAGGATAGGACATGCGAGGACTAAGCTTAACGAGATCAATATGGGAAGGGTTGATTGGCTAGTCATTTCCCTCTTTACCATATTCTGTATAGTAGTAATTGTCCTTCACTTCCTATGATTAGAAATGTACTTTTAGAAACAGCCTACGATGGGACAGACTTCGTAGGCTTTCAATACCAAAAGGACGAAAGAAGTGTAGAAGAAGAGTTAAGAAATGCTATAAGGAAGGTTACGGGAGAGGATAATAGGCTTGTATCTTGCGGAAGGACTGATAGTGGAGTCCATGCCAAAAGCCATTTCGTAAACTTCCTTACAGCATCTGATATCAATCCAAGGGCTTTTAGCTTTCATATCCAGCCCCACTTACCAGATGATATCTTAGCCCTTTCTTCAAGGGAAGTTGACTTAGACTTTCATGCGAGATTTTCCTGTAAGTCCAAGCTTTATAAGTATGTGATCTACAGGGGAAGACTTATGCATCCAGTCTATAGGAACTACAAGGAAGAAATTTCTTATCCTCTAGACCTTAAGAGATTGGAAGAAGGACTTAAGATCCTCGAAGGTGAGCACGACTTTAGGCTGTTTATGAGAGAGGATAAGAAGCTTAAGATAAATACGATAAGGAAGATCGACGAGGCCTACTTCGAGGAAGAAGGAGATGACCTTGCTATTTACTTTAAGGGAGAATCTTTTCTCCACAACCAGGTAAGGATCATGGTAGGTTCTCTCATAGAGCTAAGCCGAGGAAGGCTTAGCCTTGATGATTATAGGAAGTTTTTCGATAAGGATAATAATAAAAGAGCTAATCCTGCCTTGGGTGCCCAGGGCCTATACTTGCGGAGGGTAGAATTTTGAAAGAAAAAACTTTAAATGAAATAAAGGCCATAAGTCTTTTCGCTTTCCTTATAGGATGCGGATACTACCTGAAAGAGGGAATGAGCTTATACTACCTTCTAGTAACTGTCCTTTTTGTATATCTGGATTCTATCTTTATAAATAAGGAAGGCTTATTTGTGTCCAAACACATATTCTATTTACTACTTGCGATTTACAATGTAATTAGTCTGGTCTTTATGATACAATATATAAGAGGGGAGACGCTCGATGATATATTTCTCGCATTCCTTAAACCCTTCTTGGGAGCAAATGAGATATACTTCGTAGGCCTAATCCTAATATTTACTACAGGACTTATTATAAAACAAAACATTATCGGAGCAAATAATGGGAAAGAATAAAAGAAATACACAAAAAACTGACAATAAAAGACAAAATCTCTTGGGATTTTCTAAAAAGAAAATTCTAGCTATAGTTGGACTAGTGCTTGTCCTTGCCCTTGCCATATATTTTGGCACAAGTAGGAGAAATCCCATCTCAAACAAGCTTGCCACAACTACAGAAATCGACGACAATTCCTACAACCAATCCAGGATTATGCGTGTGGATTTAAACAAGATCAAGACCATAAACTTTGACCTAGGCACATGTGATGTAAGGATCCAAAGATCAAACACCAACCCTTATGTCGAATACACAGTTCTCTACAGGGGAGAGGACAATGCCTACGATATGGAGGTAAGCTTCAATGAAGGAGAGCTCAAACTAAAGAATAAGGTAGTTGGCAAGGAACTTTACATGAAGGATAAAATTCCAATAGTTAGAATCTTCCTACCAATGGAAGGCGGGCTAGATGAGATCAAGGGAAAAATCACTGCAGGTGATGTCAAAATCACAGACCTTGAAGTCAAAAACTTTGACCTAAGACTTGATAGCGGAAACGTAAGTGTAGATAATGCCTACTTCCAGGGATCAATCTCAAATGGATCTGGTTCAATCAACCTAAACAAGGCTGAGATTAATAATACCAAGCTTGAAACTACAACAGGAAACATCAACATAGTAGACTCTACCCTTGGAAATAGACTAGACTTCATCACTCAAACAGGGGACATCATAGTAGAAGCAAATAAAACAATCGACAACTACAATGTAAACGCCAAGCTATCAGTAGGTAACTTCGTTTTAGGAAACATATCCTACAGAAATATCAAAGACGGATACTCCAGCGAAAACGACGGCAAATACAAGATTTCTATGAGAACAAAAATAGGAGATATAATCTTTAACCGTGGTGAAGGAGCTACCGTAGACAAGGAAGAATACATCACCAACAAGAGCAAATCTTCGGATGAAGAGGAAGAAGAAAAGAAAAAAGATACTGAAAAAGATTCTGAAGAAGATTCGGAAAAGGAAGAAACAAGCGATTCTGATACAGAAGATACTGAAAGTACACAAGAGGAAGAAAGCTCGGATGACGAGAGCGTAGATACAGAAGAAGAAAATAATTAGGCTTTTGGCTTAATTATTTTTTTTACAGAAATATGGCCTAAATTATATATCCCGACAATCTTCCAACCCTTATCCCGACGAACAACTCCCCTTATCCCTAATGGTTCTGGCCACAGCGAACAGGGTGAGCTGATGGCAGACCTTAATCGAGGCTTGGCGAGGTGAAGGTCTTTGGACCTGAGCCCGCAAGCTACCGTCGACCGTAGCGGAGGTATATCTTGATACAAATCCACTACGCCATCTCGAAAAAAGCCCGTCCGGCTAGTGGAGGACAATGTGAGAGATCTACAGTATATGATGACATGGTAATTATTAAGTTTAAGTTATCTACGAGAATACATAACTAAGGAAAACTCAAATCAAACATATCCCAAAGTTCTGTAGACCTCTCGTCGCTTCCTTGTGGAAGCTCTGTCGACGGTAGTTTTCGAATTCAGAGAAAGCCCATCCGGCTCATGGAGGATAGCAAAGAGCTTGCCCTTTATCTCGAAAATCCTCGATTAAGGAATTTCATCAGTTCGTCTACTCACTGTGACAATTCCATTAGAGGTGGCGAGGGGTTCGCCCTTTCCCTTATCCCGTCCTTCTCCAATCCCTTATCCCGATCGAAGTGGAGGGATCTCTTGAGATATTTAGGCTAAGCCCGAAGGTCCGGCACCTTCCATCAATTCACTTCGTTCATTGTGGCCAGGACCATTAGATATAAGGGAAGTGGGTTCACGACTTTCTCCAATCCCTTATCCTGACCGAAGTGTAGGAACCTCATGAGATATCTAGGCTACGACCGTTATGGTGGGAATGGAATACAGACCGAAGTTGAGAAATCTCACAGGAGATATCTCGACTCCGCTTCGCTCCGCTCGATATAAGGGGTAAGATGGGAATCCTGACTTTCTCCAATTCCTTATCCCGACCGAAGTGGAGGGATCTCTCTAGGAAATTCCTAGGATGGGAATACACAGGATATGATAAAGCAAAATAGGAATTAAATAAGTGACTTAAGATGCTATAGTCCATATAGATAAAATTACAAAGCTATTATAAAATTATCATTAATTTTACAAGCGTCTTGCCGTATTTATATTTATCAAATGAGTATCAAAAAAAACTAGAAACAGAGGACTTTATGACAGAAGAGATTAGAAATTTGAAGAAATATTTTGGCTATGATTCTTTTAGAGAGGGTCAGGAGGAGATTATTAAGGAGATCCTCTCTGGTAGGGATGTGCTCGGAGTTCTTCCTACTGGTGGGGGCAAGTCCATCTGCTACCAGCTTCCTGCCCTTATGATGGATGGAATAGCTCTTGTCATATCTCCTTTGATTTCTCTTATGAAAGACCAGGTGGACGCCCTAAGGGAAAATGGAATCGCAGCGAGTCTTATAAATTCTTCCCTAAGTCTTGAAGATTACAAGAAAAGCCTGTCTGATATTAGATCTGGTTCGGTTAAGCTCGTTTACATATCGCCAGAAAGGCTTGAAAATGAGTTTTTCATGGATTTTCTCAAAGACCTTAGGGTCTCCTTTGTAGCGGTAGACGAAGCCCACTGTATCTCCCAATGGGGCCATGATTTTAGGCCTTCCTATAAGCTGATTCCAGCCCTTTATGAGACGCTTGGCAAGGTCCAAATCACGGCCTTTACCGCCACTGCAACCAAGGAAGTAAGGGATGATATAATAAAAAACCTAGAACTGGAAGATCCTTTCGTCAAAGTCACAGGCTTTGATAGGAAGAATCTCCTCTTTCTAGTAGAAAAACCAAAGAAGAAAATTAATTATCTAAAGGACTTCATAAGAGACCACGAAGAGGACTCCGGCATAATCTACGCTTCTACCAGAAAGAAAGTCGACGCTATCCACAAAAAGCTTAAGTCTATGGGCTATGCTTGTGGAAAATATCATGCTGGAATGACTGAAAGCGAGAGGAAAAGAAGCCAGGACGCCTTTATCTATGATGAGGATAAGATAATTGTTGCTACCAACGCCTTTGGTATGGGGATTGATAAGTCTAACGTAAGATATGTTATCCACTACAATATGCCCAAGGACATGGAATCCTACTATCAGGAAGCAGGTAGGGCAGGCCGTGATGGAGAAGAGGCGACCTGTATCCTCCTTTACTCGGGCCAGGATATAATCATAAACAAGCACCTCATAAATATGGGAACTAACCCAATCTATAAGAGAATCCAGCTAGAAAAGCTCCAGACTATAATTAATTACGTAAATACCACCACCTGCCTTAGACGCTATATCCTAAATTATTTCGGCCAAGATGCGGCGCATGAATGTGGGGCCTGTACAAATTGCCTATCAGAGATAGAAAAGGAAGATGCCACAGTAGATAGCCAGAAAATCTTATCTTGTATCTACCGCCTAGACCAAAGATACGGAACATCTACAGTTGTCGATTGCCTAATGGGATCAAAGAATAAAAATTCTAGGGAAAAAGAATTAAATAAAATCTCTACCTATGGAATTATGAAAGATAAATCCAAGACCTACATCAAAGACTTGATAGGAATTCTCACGGCAGACGGCTTCATCAAGATTTCAGGTACAACTTACCCCATCCTTAAGCTTACAGAAAAGTCCAAGGAGGTCCTTTTCGGAGAGGTCAAAGTCCTTGTTAATATCAGAAAAGAAGAAGAAAGAGTCAGGAAAGACGGCTTCGATGATAAGCTAAGTTATGATGAAAAGCTCTTCAAGCACCTAAAAGAAGTAAGACTAGAGATGGCAAGAATGAGAAACATCCCACCCTTCATAATATTTTCCGACGCAAGCCTTAAAGAAATGTCCCAGAAAAAGCCAAGGACAGAAGATGAGATGCTAATGATCAAGGGAGTAGGAGACAAAAAACTCCTCCAATACGGGGATATATTCTTGGCGGAGATTAGGGAGTTTGAAAGCTAAAGGTATTTTAGTCAAAGTAATTTAATTTGAATTATATTTATGTAAATAATAAAAAATAAGCTATAGTATTAAGGTCCTTATCGGATGAAATGATCTGAGATTGTGCGTACGATTCTATAAATCATAGCTGCAATCGTAGCAGAGCTAGTTGGTCACTGAATCTGCAAATTGCTAGAGAAAAAGCCCGTACGGCTAGTTGAGGACCCTTCGCGGAGTGGTTAAGCGTAGCTTAAGCTAAATAAGGATGACGATTAACAAAAATAAATGAGGATATGCATATATGGTTTTAGAATGTATTGGAAGTGATACACAATCATATATCATTGATGTATTTAATAAATGTAGGACTAAGGTATGCTTAAGATTAGAGCTATTACCGCGATTCCAGTTGAAATGCAAATAGATTATTCTATAAATTTAATATCGTATTTATCAGATGAAGAAGACAGGGTAAGTGTTAGAAAAGAGTTTGAAAGAATTTTCAGAGAAAATAAAGCTACAAAAATGTATTCTATTGTAATTGAATATATTAATAATGACGTTCCATTAACTATTAATAGAATAGATACAGATAACATATCACTTAATAAAAATATAGGTTTAATGAAGGTGTTAAGTTTAATAAAATTAAATTATACTGAAATAATGGTTAATAATAAGCCGTTTTCAGATATTAATGAAAAAATATTTGATAATATCAAAAAGAATTATAGTATAAGAAAGATACTTGCTGATTTAAAACCTGAGGAGTATAACGAGCATATGATGATATTTTCTATTTTAAACGGAAATAATATTTTGACTTTTGAAGGAGAGCGATTTACATATGAATTTAGCAGATCCCAAAGATATTACTGTTAAGATAGCTTTATTGATACCGATTATTTTAACATTATTTTCTTCATATATGATAGATAAGACTAATGGAAATATTATAGCAGGATTTAATACTATGGAAGAAGATAAGAAAGAAGAGCTAATAAGAAAAGGATACCTATCTAAAGTCAAAAAAATGACTTTTATAATGAATATACCTTTAGTTATTGCCTTTTTGTCTAGTTTTTTTGTTAAGAATATTAAGCTTTATAATGATATTCTTATGGGAGCATGGGGGTTGTTTGGAATAATTACGATTTTAGGAATTGTAGTTGTTAATTATTCTGTAAGAAAATAATGCCTAGAAGCTTTGAAACATTTTGTGTATAAAATCCCTCCTGATTAGTAAGCGGCCCCGTAAAGTTTGAACCTAATGGGCTGTTGCAAAACTATGAACAATCATCGTACCATCGTTAGAAGGTTCTCTTAGGAAATTTTCAGTGGTGCCTGCTGGCTAATTGAGGACCCTCCACGTAGTGGTTAGCGAATCTTAAGTTGAAAAAGGATGACGATTAGCAAATAAAAAGCGAGCCCCGTGCTCGCTTTTTATTTGGTCAGACCATGCTTTGATTCTAGAAATCATGGTTAATAGTATCATACTGCTGATTAAAAAAATCAATAAATACCAATTAGCATATTTCAAAAATATTCGCAGTATATGAAATTAATATATTGATTAATTCTAAGTATTATTAGAGAAAAATAGTAAATTCCAATAAACAACCAGCAAAAAACGGGCCACAAAGCCCGTATTTTTAAGTATTTAATTCTAAAACAAAGTTTCCTTAACATCTTCTTCTCGTCTCTTGCCAAGGCCCATAATGCCGAGGATATAGCCTATCACAAAGCATACTAGAGATGGGACAAACCAAGTGAAACCGAATTCTGCTAGAGGGAGTGTCTTTATTGTATCTACTAGGGATATAAGGCCTAATTTTTCTCCGAATGTTTCTATAAGAGCTATGACAAGGACACCACAGACCATCAATATATAGGCCATATTGTAAGGAATCTTCTTTTCAAAAATCATATAGAAAACAAGGGCAATGATTATCGGATAACCTACAGTAAGTACTGGTACGGCTAGATTAATAATTGCATCTACGCCAAGGCTTGATAGCAAATAACTAATCACGGTAACCACAACCACAGTCACGCTATATTTAATCTTTCCTCCACTAAGCTCTTCGATGAAGTTTCCAGCAGATGAAGTAAGTCCAATCGCTGTAGTAAGACATGCGAGAGTTACTGCAATACTTAGGGCAAACTTACCAAAATTACCCAAAAGCATATAAACTAGATTTACCAAAATATCTACACGAGAATCATCTGCACTAAAGACCTTGCTCGCACTAGCTCCAAGATAGGTTAGACCACCATAAACTATGGCTAGAAATATGGAAGCTACAAGGCCTACCCAGATGATAAAGGACCTTCTCTCTTTCCTAGAGACTTTTCCGTAGCCCTTCCTAAGAATATCTGTCACCACAATACCGGTAAATAGAGGAGATGCGAAAGCATCAAGAGTCTGATAACCCTCATAGAAACCATTTACGAAAAATCCACCATCCTTAGTATTTTCTATAGGAGTTCCAATAGGACTTACTATAGCCTTTACTATCAAAACCAAAAGGAAGAAAAGCAAGGCAGGTGTAATATATTTGCCGATAATATTCACCACATTACTTTCCTTAAAAGAAAGCAAGAGTGTAATAGCGAAAAACACAAAAGTAAGGGCCCAAATCGGTAGATTAGGGAAAAATGGTGCAAAGCCCACCTCATATGTAGTTGCAGCCGTTCTAGGAATCGCAAAGGCTGGTCCGATACAGATAATTGCAGCAAGGGTTAGGACCTTGGAGAAGGTAGAACCAACACGATTTCCGATATCAACAGCTCTCCCGCCAGCAAAGGCGGTTATAAATACAGTTAAAATTGGTATAACAGGGTCGGCAAGAAGGAAACCTAACATAGTCTTAAACCAACCGCTGCCAGCACTTACGCCGAGATATGGAGGAAAAATTAAATTCCCTGCCCCAAAAAATATGGCAAAAAGCGCAAGTCCGCTAACCAAAATATCTTTTTTTCTCTTATCCAAAAGTTTCTCCTTTATAATTAAACAAAATTTTTAATAATTAATTAGTATTATACTCACTCTAATCTTTTTAGCAAAGGGTATTTTCTAAGAAATTAATGAGTACGAAGTCTACTATACTCTAAATAATTTATAAAAGCAGATATTATTTAATCAATCCCATGACATTTTCCCAGTTTTATAATTATAACAAGAATAGGATACAAATTTCAACTTAAGTAGAAGTTAGTAAAGAAAAACCGACGCAAATTTTGCGTCGGAAATACGTAGGTTTTATATATTCTTTTTTAATATTCTCATAGCCCATAGGATGGATATGATTGAAACTCCTACGTCGCCGAAGATTGCCATCCACATGTTGGCGTGACCGAATAAGCCTAGGATTAGGATTGCGATTTTCACAAGCATTATAAATGTTACATTTTGTTTTACTGTTGTGTTGGTAAGTCCTGCAATGTTGACTAGCTTTTCTATTTGTGAAAACTCTCCGTTTGTTATTAGGATGTCAGATGATTCGATAGCAAGGTCAGATGCAGTTTCTCCCATAGAGATCCCAACATCGGCGTTTTTGAGAACTGGGGCATCATTTATACCGTCGCCTACGAAGACTGCCTTTTCTCCCTTTTCCTGGTAGGTCTTCATTATTCTAAGCTTCTCATCTGGCATAACTTGGGCGTAGTAGCTGTCAAGGCTAAGCTTATCTGCTGTATCCTTGACTGCAGCGAGATTATCGCCTGATACTATGGCTATTTCTTTAAATTTATCCTTAAGTTTCGCAATTGTCTCTTGGGATTTTTCCTTGATGTCATCTTCTATATAGACACTTGCGGCAAGCTTCTCGTCTACTGACAGATAAATGGCTCTTTCTTTTTTGTCATCTATCTTGAGGTATTTTGGAGAGCCAACTTTGATAATTTTTCCATTCTTGCTCTTTGCCTTTACCCCAAGGCCCTTTTCGTTTTTAATTTCTTCAAAGAGGTCTTTCTCTTCTCTGTCAAGCTCTTTACTTATAGCCCTACCAATAGGATGGGTGGTCATATTTTCTATATTGAAGAGAAAGTCTAAGATTTCTTCACGGTCAAAGCCTTCTTCGATTTTTATATCCTTGATCTTGAAATCTCCTGTAGTTAGGGTTCCAGTCTTGTCTGTAAGAAGGACTTCTGCCTTATCGAGGATTTCAAAATATTGGCTACCCTTAATTAGGATGCCGTTTTTGCTCGCAAGTCCCAGCCCTGACATAAAGGATAGGGGAACGGATAAAACTAGGGCACATGGGCAGGAAAGTACTAGGAAGGTTGCCGCACGAAGGAGGTAATCGGACCATGCTCCTCCCATAAATACGGGTGGTATGATGGCAAGAGCTAGGGCAAGCCCTACGACTATTGGTGTGTAGATTCTCGCAAATCGAGAGATAAACTTCTCACTGTCAGACTTACTTGCTGCGGAATCTTCGATTAGTTCCATGATTCTAGCTGCAACAGAGTCGTCGAATTCTGTCGTAGCTTCGATTTTGATTATTCCATCTGTAACGAGGGATGAGGAAATTACTTCATCTCCTAAGTCTACTGAAACTGGCATAGACTCTCCAGTAACAGAAGATGTATCAAGACTTGCCGTCCCTTCAATTACCTTGCCGTCTACTCCGATTTTTTCTCCATCTCGGACTAGGATTATATCTCCTACTTCTATATCATCTAGATCGACTTCTTCCGTGCTGCCATCTTCATTTATCCTATTTGCCACATCTGGTACAAGGTCTAGGAGGTCTTTGATATTATCTCTTGACCTTTGGGTGGCAATGTCTTCGAAAAGTTCTCCGAAGGAATAGAAAAGCATAACAGCTACTGCCTCTACGTATTCGCCTATGATAAAGGCTGTGATTGTAGCAAGAGACATAAGGAAGTTCTCATCTAGGGCAGATCCGTGTCTTATTCCCTTAAAAGCCTTAAGTAGTACTTCCTTGGCTGATAGGATGTAAAGAATCAGGAAGGCCCATTTTCTGAAAGATCCCAAGTAGAAAAACATACTCATAATCTGGAGGAAGGCCCCCAAAAGAGCGAGGATTATGAGCTCGTTTAATCTGTCTCTGTGTTCTTTTGTGATATTCTTAAACATGATTATTTAGCTATAAATTGGCAGCCTGGCTCGATCCTATCAGCAATCTCGTTTGCCTTTCCTAAAATCTCATCCACATTGGCGTCATCTTCTAGTTCAATTTTGGCCTTTTCTGTAAGGAAGGATACATTAGCATCTATTACTCCATCGAGCTTTTTGATTTCTCCTTCAATCTTGTTGCCGCAGTTTGCACATTGTAGTCCTTGGATTTTAAATTTCTTTTTCATAATTACTCCTTTATATGTTCTAGTCCTGTTTGTATAATTGTCTTAACATGATCATCTGAGAGATAATATAGCATAGACTTTCCATCTCTCTTGCTTTTAACTAAATTAACATCCTTGAGGTATTTGAGCTGGTGGGAGATAGCGGATTGGCTCATATCTAAAGCTTGGGCTATGTCACCTACGCTCATCTTTCCAGCAAATAACCTATACATTATCCTCATCCTTGTCGAGTCGGCAAAGACCTTGAAGAGATCTGCCAAGTCGATTAAGGTAGTATCATCAATATTTTTTAACGAATCATTCATGTGGCTCCTTTCATATGAGTATATGTTCATATGAATATTATAACATATATGATAGCGATGTCAATAGGATTTTTATAAAATCCGACTCTTTCTATAGGGATTGAATTTTAGGAGAAATTTAGTATATTTATATAACGAGAATAGAATTATTTTTAAGATATTTAAGAAAGAATTAAATTAATATAAATGGGGAGAGATATAGAAATTATGCTAATAATCCTCTAGAGGAGCTTTGTTGTTAGAGCAAATGTGAGATATAGGATTACCCTAATTTCTACTAGGGTTAAAGCCGAAAGCATCAGGCCCTTACTTTGCCTTACGATAAAGCCGAAACCAGACCCTTGCTTCGACCGAAGTGGAGAAGCCTCACGAGATCCCTCGACTACGCTCGGGATAAGGGTAAGCAGTACGGTCCAGATAAGAGCTGTGCGAATTAAAAAGTTTAGATATACCAATACCATGCTTAGACTTGCGATAAAGCCTATATCTACCATTCCCTTACTTCGACCGAAGTGGAGAAGTCTCTTGAGATCTCTCGACTACGCTTCGCTCCGCTCGAGATAAGGGGGAATTAAAGCGTAGAAGTCTCAAAGCTAGTTACTAACTCTCTTTTGAACTCTTCGAGTTCTTGGAACTTATTTTACAAATAAGTCCCACTTATTCGATTTTTTTCAAAAATCGAAGCCCGACAGCCCGGCACTCTGCCATTTTATTAATTTTTGTTATATATAAAGGAAGATTTATGAAGTTTAATTTAAAATCAGATTATAAACCAAGAGGCGATCAGCCTTATGCTATAGATAAATTATCGAAGGGAATCGAGGCGGGAGATCATCATCAGATTCTCCGTGGTGTAACAGGTTCTGGTAAGACCTTTACCATGGCCAATATCATCCAAAATGTCCAAAGGCCTACCCTAGTTCTTGCCCACAACAAGACCTTGGCCTATCAGCTTTTCACGGAGTTTAAGGAGTTTTTCCCGGACAATGCTGTCGAGTATTTCGTCTCCTACTATGATTATTACCAACCAGAAGCTTATGTGGCTGCTACGGATACATATATAGCCAAGGACTCTTCTATCAATGACGAGATAGATAAGATGAGGCACTCTGCGACCATGGCTTTATTTGAGAGGCGTGATGTTATAATCGTTGCCAGTGTTTCTTGTATTTACGGCTTGGGAGATCCTATCGAGTATCAGAAGCTTGTAGTATCCCTCCGTCCAGGTCAGGAGATTAGCCCGGAAGATGTCATGAGAAAGCTAATCGATGTCCAATATGTGAGAAATGATGTGGAATTTAGCCGAGGGACTTTCAGACGTAGGGGAGATATTTTGGATGTTTTCCCAGCAGGTTTTGACCAAAAGGCTATTAGATTTGAGTTCTTCGGAGATGAAATCGACGAGATTTCGGAGTTTGATTCCCTGACAGGAAAGGTTACAGCAAGGATTAGCCACGCCTATATTTATCCTGCCAGCCACTATGCGACATCAAGCGAGAAGACAGAAAAGGCTATTATTACTATAGAAGAAGAGCTTGAGGAAAGGTTGGCCGAGCTTAATTCAGAAAACAAGCTCCTCGAAGCCCAAAGGCTCGAGCAAAGGACCAAGTATGATATAGAGATGCTCAGAGAGATTGGTTTCTGTTCTGGAATTGAGAATTATTCGAGACACTTAAGTCAGAGACCAGCAGGCTCTAGGCCCTATACCCTAATTGACTATTTCCCAGAAGACTTTGTCCTAATGGTGGACGAGTCCCACGTTTCCATCCCTCAGGTTGGAGGAATGTATGAGGGAGACAGGTCCCGTAAGCAAAACTTGGTTGACTACGGCTTTAGGCTTCCTTCTGCCCTAGATAACAGACCACTTAAGTTCGATGAGTTCGAGAAACTAATCAACCAGGCAGTCTATGTTTCGGCAACTCCAGGACCTTACGAGAAGGAGAAGACCCATGGCAAGATGGTCGATCAAATTATAAGACCAACTGGCCTTTTAGATCCTTTGATAGAGGTAAGGCCAACAGCAAATCAGATAGACGACCTCATAGAAGAAGTCCATGCGACTATTGCCAAGAAGGAAAGGGTCCTCGTTACAACCCTTACCAAGAAGATGGCAGAAGACCTTACGACCTTCCTTACGGAAAATGGAATCAAGGTCAGATACCTCCACTCTGATATTAAGACAATAGAAAGAAGTGAGATAATTAGAGAGCTCCGCTTAGGAGAGTTTGACGTGCTTGTAGGAATCAACCTCCTCCGTGAGGGACTTGATATACCTGAAGTTTCTCTTATCACAATTCTCGATGCGGACAAAGAAGGCTTCCTCCGTTCGGAGACTTCCCTTATCCAGACTATAGGAAGGGCAGCGAGAAACTCCGAGGGTAGGGTCATCATGTATGCCGATACCATAACAGGATCTATGCGAAAGGCGATTGACGAGACAGAACGTCGTAGGTCAATCCAAGAAGAATTTAACGAAGAGCACGGCATAGTGCCAACTACAATCAAGAAAAACATAGCTGAAATCATCCAAATCACCAAGAAGAAGGAAGAAGAGGAAATTGAAGAATTCAGCAAAGACGATATAGAGACAATACTAATCAATCTGGAGGCAGAAATGTATAAGGCAGCAGAGGAGCTTGACTTCGAGCGTGCCGCAGCCCTCCGTGACCAGATCAAGTCTATGAAAGATAATTTTACAGGAGTGATTAATTGACAGAAATTAAGATAAAGGGAGCAAGAACCAACAATCTCAAAAACGTAGATATCAATCTTCCAAGAGATAAGATGATTGTATTTACAGGCCTTTCAGGTTCGGGTAAGTCTACTCTTGCCTTCGATACCATATATGCGGAAGGACAAAGGCGTTATGTAGAAAGCCTATCTTCCTACGCTAGGCAGTTTTTGGGAAATGTAGATAAGCCAGATGTGGATTCTATTGAGGGGCTTTCTCCATCCATATCTATCGACCAGAAGACAACCAACAGAAATCCAAGATCAACTGTAGCGACTGTTACAGAAATCTATGATTATTATAGGCTCCTCTACGCTAGGATTGGAGATGCCTACTGCCCAGTATGTGGTAGACCAATCGAGGCTCAAAGTATAGACCAGATGGTCGATAGGGTAAAGGAACTTCCAGAAAAAACGAGGATTCAAATCCTTGCTCCAGTGATCAGAGGAAAAAAGGGAAGTCACAAAAGAGCCCTAGAAAATATCCAAAAGGACGGCTATGTAAGAGTTGTAATCGACGGGGAAAAGTACGACTTGGCAGAAGAAATTGACTTATCCAAGACCAAAAAGCATGACATCTCCGTAGTTGTAGATAGGATTGTGATCAAGGATGGAATCGATGCGAGACTTGCAGATTCCATAGAAACAGCCCTGGGTCTTGCAGATGGCTTGGTTATTATAGATGTGATAGGGGAAGAAGAAATACTCTTATCTTCTAAGCTAGCCTGCCCAGAAGGTCACGTTTCCCTTCCAGAGATTACACCAAATATGTTCTCCTTCAACGCCCCAATAGGGATGTGTCCTGACTGTAATGGGCTTGGTTTTCATCTCCAAGTAGATAGGGACCTAGTTATACCTGACTACGACCTATCTATAAATGAAGGAGCTATTGATTCTTATGCGACTTCTACCAAGGAGAGCTATTATTATGAGATAATTAGGGCAATTGCAGACCACTACAAGTTCTCTTATGATGAGCCAATTAAGAATGCTCCAAAACAGATGATCGAGGATATCTTAAATGGAACAGATTACGATTTAAGTTTTGTCTTCGACAGTCATTTTTCTGGTAGGAAAAGATATACTGGACCCTTTGAAGGAGCTATAAAAAACATCTACGACCGCTACCAAAGGACCAACTCCGATGCCCAAAAGAAAAAGTTCAGAGAATATATGTCAGAAGAAGAGTGCGATACCTGCCATGGAGATAGACTAAAGCCAGAAGTCCTTGCTATCAAGGTCGGAGGAGTAAATATTTCTGAGCTTACGAGACTTTCTGTAGAAAAGTCCGTAGAATTTTTTGACAAACTAGAACTTTCTCCAATGAAGGCAAAGATTGCAGACCTCATAGTAAAGGAAATTAAGGCGCGACTTTCCTTCCTAAACGACGTAGGTCTAACCTACCTTACCTTAAACAGGGCAGCTGCGACCCTATCTGGTGGGGAGAGTCAGAGAATAAGACTTGCGACTCAGATTGGATCTGGTCTTGTGGGAGTTTGCTATGTCCTTGATGAGCCTTCCATAGGCCTTCACCAGAGAGATAACGATAAGCTAATAGCAGCTCTTAGGAACCTCACAGATATAGGAAATACCCTAATCATAGTAGAACATGACGAAGATACGATGAAGGAAGCAGACTATATAGTAGATATTGGACCAAAGGCGGGAGTTCATGGTGGAGAGATTGTCGCCAAGGGAAGTCTTGACGATATAATGAATTCCAAAAAGTCTATCACCGGAGACTATCTAGCTGGTAGGAAAAAAATCCCAGTTCCTAAAGAAAGAAGGACAAGCGATGAATATATAGAAATAAAGGGGGCTGCAGCAAATAACCTCAAAAATATCGACGTAAAAATTCCTTTGGGAGTACTTACAACAGTAACTGGAGTATCAGGCTCAGGTAAATCTTCCCTAGTAAACGAAATCCTCTACAAACAAGCAACCAAGAAGATTAACAAGACAAAAATAAGAGCTGGTAAGCACAAGGAAATCCTAGGCCTTGATAAGATTGACAAGGTAATAGCCATAGACCAATCCCCAATTGGAAGGACTCCAAGGTCAAATCCAGCAACCTACACCAAGGTCTTCGATGCCATTAGAGATGTATTCGCCATGACTAACGAAGCCAAGATGAAAGGCTATGATAAGGGGAGATTCTCCTTTAACGTCAAGGGAGGAAGGTGCGAGGCCTGTAAGGGAGATGGAACAATCAAAGTAGACATGATGTTCTTGCCTGATGTCTACGTCCCATGTGAAGTCTGCCACGGCAAAAGATACAACAGGGAGACCCTAGAAGTCAAATACAAGGGCAAGGACATATCAGACGTCCTCGATATGACTGTAGAAGAAGGAATAGAATTCTTCCAAAACCACCCTAGCATAGTGAGGAAACTCCAAACCCTCTACGATGTAGGCCTAGGTTATATCAAAATAGGCCAACCATCCACAGAACTATCCGGAGGAGAAGCCCAAAGGGTAAAACTAGCAACAGAACTTGCCAAAGTGTCCACAGGAAAAACCCTCTACATCCTAGATGAACCAACAACAGGCCTTCACATGGCTGACGTCCACAAACTAATAGAAGTCCTAAACAGACTAGTAGACCAGAATAACACTGTAGTAGTAATAGAGCACAACCTAGACGTAATAAAAGTCTCAGACAACCTAATAGACCTAGGTCCAGAAGGAGGAGACGGGGGAGGAACCTTAGTAGACAGCGGTACGCCAGAAAAAATAGCGAAAAATAAAAGGTCCTATACGGGACAGTATCTTAAAAAGATTTTGTAGGAGATATTTTGGCTCAAATATCTGGGACTAAAAATCTTTAAAATTAATATATTTATATATTAGAATATGTCCTTAAGCAGGGTTGGACCCTTCGAACTTCAGGGAGACAGCTAAGGGGCGGCAGCGCTCTAAATGACGCTTGGGCAAATTCCCCCTCCACCTTTCCCCTTGACCCCTCTTTTCAATGGGCCCGTCGGCCTTAAGAGACCACCCCCTCTGCTCCTAAAGCGGAGTGCGGAAATGGTAGATTTGCTACGCAAATCCCTGTTGGTAGGGGGATCCCTTCGTTTTACTTGTCCTTGGGTTTAACAATGTCTAATCACCGTCTCTCTAAAAATCGATAACTCGCTAACGCTCAAACAAATCGATTTTCTTAACGAGAGACTTGATTAGACATTTCTACTCGTCCACAGGGGAAGGGAAGAGGTAAGCTTTGCTTTTGCAAAGCATATCATGTTTTTATTTTATACATTACATATTTAAAAAATTCTATTGTGGCGAAGCTAAGAAAAATTATCATTATTTTTAAATAAGAATATACTAAATACTTTAGCATATCTTATAAATAACCTTTACTGGGTATCATGTATAATCAGAGTGAGCGTTAAGAAAATTTATCTGTTTGAGCGAAGCGAGTTATAAATTTTTAGCGAATGATGATTAGGAATCCCCAGCTTAAAAATAAACTATAACGAAGAAATTCCACCTACAAAAAAAGATTGGCGTTAGCCAATCATCTGATTTCGCACTCCGCCAAGGAGCAGAGGGGGTGAATGAAAAGAGGGTTCAGGGAGAAAGGTAGAGGGGGCCTCTGCCGCCCCCTTAGCTGTCTCCCTGAGGTTCGAAGGGACATCTTTATAAAAAGAAAATTTTAATTACTCAGATATATTTTTCTATAAGATTTTAATCTAAAATATTCATAATATTTAAAGAATACCTTTGCATCTCTAAAGGTTTCGAATGTTCCAACCCTGCATAAAGAAATTTTCTAATATATAGAAATACTAATCTAAATTATTTTAGTCTCAGATATTTCTAAAAATATCTCTCCTTCCCATTTTCAATCAACCTCTCAATAGCATACCCCACCCCAGAGTTTAAGTTGGATTTAGTTATGAAGTCAGCATGGGCTTTGAGTTCTTCTACGGCATTACCCATAGCTACGGCAAAGCCTGCTTCTTCTAGCATGGGGATGTCGTTTTTTTCGTTGCCTATTGCCATGACTTCACTCATATCAAGGCCCAGTCTTTCTATCATTTGTCCTATGGCGTAGCCCTTGTTGGTGTTTTTGTTCATCACCTCTATTAGAAAGGGTGCAGTTTGTACTGGGTAGTAGTTTTCTTTTAAGGCTTTTGGCATATTTTTGATAAAGCGGCTGATCTCGCTTGCGGATCCTAGGATAAGAAATCTTCCGAAGTCTTTATCATCTGGCCAATCCTTGTAGGCCACTTTCTTTATAGGAAGCTTGTTTATTTTAGCGTCCATTTTTGTATAGAAGTTTGGGTTTTTGTGTCTGGTGTAAAATCCCTCATCATCCATACTAGATAATTCTAAATTATATCCTTCAAGCATCCTATCTACTAAAAGTAAGTCCTTGGGGCTTTGGTAGGTCCCAAACATTGGCTTTCTTGTGAAGTTATCGTAGACGTAAGATCCGTTTTGACATATTGTAAAATGCCCCTTTTGGGCTAGGTCCAATTTTTCTATAAGATGGATCATACTATGGAAGGGTCTTCCGCTAACTAGGGCAATGTGAATGCCAGCTTTTTTCGCTTTTTTGATTGCTTCTTTATTCTTTTTTGTTAATCTTTTAAGTGGAGTTACTAAAGTTCCGTCCACATCAATTGTTATTAGTTTAATCATAAAATCATTATACTACATAAAAATTATTAATTTTGCTTGTTTTGGGTATATATTAGTAATGGTAATACAAAAGGAGGAATTGTTTTGATTATTGGAATACCTAAAGAATTAAAAGATCAAGAATCCAGAGTGGCTATCATTCCTGGAGCTTGTACAGAATTAACTAAATCAGGAAATAAAGTTATTATAGAATCTGGAGCAGGCCTTGCGTCTGGAATTAGCGATGAAGATTATAAAGAAGCTGGAGCAGAAATCGTAGAAACTGCAGCAGAAGTTTGGGAAAATGCAGATATCATCTATAAGGTTAAGGAACCTTTAAAGGAAGAATATAAATACTTTAGAGAAGGTCTTATAATCTATACTTACCTTCATCTTGCAAGTAACCCTGAGCTTACAGATGCTCTTATTGAAAACAAGGTTACAGGAATTGGTTTTGAGACTGTTCAACTAGATAACAAACTACCACTTCTACGCCCAATGTCAGAAATCGCAGGAAGAATGGCGGTTCAAGAGGGAGCGCAATATCTTACAAAACCAAAAGGTGGACGTGGAATCCTACTTCAAGGTGTGCCAGGAGTTAGACCTGCCAACGTTGTAATCGTAGGTGCTGGTACTGTAGGAACAGCTGCAACAAGGATAGCAGTAGGTATGGGAGCAAGAGTTACAGTTCTAGATGTAAATATCGAGGCCCTAACTCAACTCCACAACATCTTCCCAGATAAGATTGAAACACTCTATTCTAACCCACTAAATATCGAAGATGCAGTTAAAAACGCAGACCTTGTAATTTCTACTGTCCTAATCCCAGGTGCTCGTGCGCCACAACTTATCAAAGAAGATATGATTAAACAAATGAAGGAAGGATCTGTAATAGTGGACGTTGCAATAGACCAAGGTGGTTCAACTGACCTAACAAAGGGCAGACCAACAAGCCACACTAATCCAACATTTATTGAACACGGCGTAATCCACTACGCAGTTGCCAACATCCCAGGTGCAGTAGCGATGACATCAACCTATGCCCTATCAAATGCAACTACAAAATATGCAAAGGCCCTAGCAGATCTTGGATTAAAGGGAGCATGCGAGAGATTCCCAGAGCTAATCAAGGGAATCAATACCTATGAGGGTAAAGTAACATACGAACCTGTAGCTGAGGCTAACGATAAGGAATATGTAGAGCTTAATATTGAGTAAGATTAAGAGATATATTTTCTTAATATCTGAAACTAAATTTATATAATATATAAAATAATTATATAAGATAAATCGAATATGCTTTTATCTCTTCAAAAGCTATGGAGAGAGTCAAGGGAGCTAGTGCTTAGAGTGCTAGTCCCCTTTTTATATGCCAAAAATTAGAATGGATATTTTATTGTAAAATTATAGTTTTCTATCTTGATATCGAAATTTGTAGGAAAGATTTTTCTAAAAATTTTTCATCTCACTAGTATAATAGCTATATGGAAATAAATAAAAAGCGTTATAAGGATCTGGATTCCTTTTTTAAGAGAAAGTTTCATAAGAAAGTGATTAAGCTTCCCTTGGATGGAGGATTTACTTGTCCTAATAGGGATGGGTCTCTTTCTTCCTTGGGATGCATTTATTGCTCCGACTCAGGTTCGGGAGAGTGGACTTTTAGAGAAAAGGGAAGAATATCTCGTCAAATTGCCTATCAGAAAAATCTTCTGTCAAAGCCTGGTAGGGATGAGGCCTATATAGCCTATTTTCAAAATTTCACCAATACTTACGGGGATGGGGCTAAGATGAGAGAGATGTTTTATGAGGCGATCTCTCAAGATGACATAGTAGGTCTTTTCATAGCTACTAGAGCAGATTGCTTATCTGATGAGGTTTTAGAGCTTTTGGATGAGCTAAAGGCAAAGACCTTTCTCGTAGTGGAGCTTGGTATGCAAAGCGTAAATAATAGGACGATTTCTCTAATAAATAGGGGCTATAGGCACGAGGAATTTGACAAAGGTTTATTAAAACTTAAGAATTTGGGCATAAATATATTAGTCCATATTATTGTAGGTCTTCCTTATGAGGTTATGGGAGATTATCTGGCGGATATTTCCTATATTAATTCTAGAAAGATTTGGGGAGTCAAGATTCACAATCTTTATATTGAAAAGGGGACTAGGCTTTTAGATTTCTACGAGAAGGAAAATATAGCCTACAGGATGGATAAGGATTCATATGTAGAAATCGTAGTAGCTATGCTTAGAAGACTTGATCCTGATGTAGTTATTAATAGACTTACAGGGGATGGTCTTAGGGAAAAAATCGCCTTTCCGGTATGGTCTAAGAATAAGGCGAAGATTTTGGCAACAATTGATAAGATGATGAAAGATAAAGATTATAGACAGGGGGATTTATGGGAAGAAAATTAGACAGCAAGTTTTATATAAACTCATTAGAAGAAGATATTTATCAAAATAGGGAAAAGACTCTGCTACTCGTAGTAGATGAGCAACCAAAGCTAATGAAGACTATGGAAAATGGGGAGAAGACTCTAACAAATACCCTAACTCTCCTTAAGGCCTTTAAGGAATATGATATGAATTATCTTGCGACAGAGCAATATCCAAAGGGCCTTGGCAGGAGCGATGATAGGCTTTTGGAATTGATTGAAGATGAGAAGATCTTTGCCAAGACTCTCTTCGATGCGGCTATCCCAGAAGTAGTAGATTATATTGAGAAAGAAGAAATTACCAAGGTCCTCGTAGTTGGAGCAGAAGGACATGTTTGCATCTACCAAACAGTAAGGAGCTTACTCGATATGGGTCTTGAAGTTTTCCTAGTAGAAGATGCAGTATCTTCCTTTACAGAAGAACTTAAGGCGACAGCCCTAACAAGCCTCGGGCAAATGGGTGCAGTTCTTGTAAATACCGAGATGGTTTTATTCGATATAGCAAGAGATTCCAAGGATCCTCATTTTAAATTTATTTCGAATTTGGTTAAGAGCTTAAGATAATATATATTTCTTTACTGGGTCTTCTGATGTATTGTAGATTTTTTTGTGGTAAGTATCCATTAATGATATAATTTATACAAAAGGAGGCTCTATGAAAAGAGAATACAAATTATCATCTATAGTTATAATTCAATTTATTGGAATTCTAGTTGCTATTATAACTAGCACTTTATTTGAATATATAAGCAAGGATTCAACTGTATTGTCTGTGATTGCAGGAGTAATTACATCTCTAATTTCTCTTTTGTTTCAATTTGCCATAGCTAGTGGACTAATAAGAAACAGAATGGGATCTGTTGGAGAGTATCTTGATCAAATAAATCTGATTACAGGAAGAATCATCCTTATAAATATCATAGTATCATTGATTGTTAGTATATTTACTATATCTATTGGGCTTTTGGGTGGAGGAGTAGTCTTTGTCCAAAATATAATAGCTAATGGTATAGGAAAAAGCATTGGTATGATACTTACAGTTATTTTGATCGCTATAGTATCCTTGGTCTTTTCAATTCTTGTAACCTACACTAACTTTTATCTTGCTGATAAGCTAGTAGGAAATGAAAGAAAGGAAAGCCTTAAGGAATCTATAAATAATATTTTTAAAATAGGTAAAGATCTTGCTGGAAAGACTATTATGGTATATCTAAAATATTTAATAATTCCAATCATCATAGCACTCGTTATTGTTATACTTATGATGACTTGGAGAGGATCTGATGCAGGAATGGGATTTATCTTACTTCTAAGTATCTTGTCCCTCTTAGCTGTAGTCTATGGGACCTTTGCTTCAGCAATAGTTCTTGCGAGATTATCTGATAACTATCTTGATTATGTAGAAGAAAACGAAATTTAATAAGTGAAAAACAATAGACGAGCTATTATGAAGAGCCTCAAAGTTAGGACAAAATCTAACTTAAGAAGGACTGTTTAAAGCTCGTCTTTTTCTGTAGTAATTTAATTAATCTGAGAGGCTTTTCCCTCTTTTCTTAACTTTTCTAGTTGGTTAAGGGCAAAGTCTTGGGATTCTTTTGGTGCCTTGGCCATTTTCTTCATCTTTGTTTTTCCAAATAAATTTGTATAAGATCCATCTGCCCAGAAGATATTTCTCTTAAGAAGGGCTGTGACAAGAGCAAAGATTGGATTTAGGAGATTGACAAAGGCAAAAGGGAAAAAGCTTAGAGGGCTTACTCCCAAAGTCTTCATCTGATAGGCCCCACAGGCAGTCCACGGAAACATTACCGCCCACAAGGTACCAGCATCTTCGAGAGTTCTTGAAAGCATATTTCGAGAAAGACCTAGCTCATCGTACTTATCTTCATAGAGTGGAGCAGGAACTCCAATGCCTAGGAACTGATCGCACATAGTCGCATCACAGAAAATCGATGTGACCATGGTAAGAAAGACAAGGCCTCCTACGGAATTGATCTTCTCCTTAAGGTGTGCGAAGAGTCTTTCGATAATCCCAGCTCTCTCCAAGGCTCCACCGAAGGATACTGCAAGTAAGATGAGATTGACCGTCCACATTTGATTGTCCATACCACCCTTGGAAAGAGCCATATCCACGAACTCATTGCCTGTCTCTATGTCTGGGCCGTAGTGAATAATGGCGAAGATTTCCGCAAGACTTCTTTGTTTTTGAAAGATCATAGAAAAGATTAGACCCACAAAAACAGAAATCATAACTCCAGCAAGGCCCTCAATCCTTAACACACAAACTAGAATTATCAAAAGGATTGGCAAAAGAACTAGGGGATTTAAGTTAAAATTGCTAGCAAGCACCGCCTTTATCCCTTCTGCGATATTTGGATCGTAATTTGTAACATCAATCCTAAGAGAAATAATGCTATAAAGGATAAGGGCTATTAAGAAGACTGGTCCTGTTGTAGAAATCATAGCAGTAACGTGGTCGAAAAGCCCAGTCTTTGCTACACCAGCAGCAAGGTTTGTGGTATCTGATAGGGGAGAGAACTTATCTCCAATATAGGAACCAGAGATTACCATGCCTGCTGTTATAGCAGGGCTAATCCCAAGGCCTTGACCTATAGTCATAAAAGCAATACCGATTGTCGCTGTAGCAGTCCAAGAAGATCCACAAGCAAGGCCAACAAGAGCTGTGATGATACATCCAACTGGGAGGAAGAACTTAGGACTTAGGAAGGTCAAACCATAATAGATAAGAGCAGGAATAGTTCCTGAAATCATAAAGGAAGAAATCAAAAGCCCAACAGTTAGAAGAATCAAAATCGCATCAAGAGTTGTCCTAATACGATCAATCATCCCATCGACCATTTCCCTAAAAGTTCTTCCACAAACGAGTCCCACAAGGCATGCCACGACGATTCCCAAAATAAGAGGAAGGTGGGCAGCATCGTAAATATTTTCTCCGCCTTCCTTGGCGAAGGCAAAGACATAAATCATCAATGATATCATAGTTATAATTGGCAAGATTGCCTCAAACAAAGAGGGAAGCCTAAAATCTTTTTTCATAATAAGTCCTCCATAAAACATATTAGCGTGATAAATTAACTAAGTATATCCTACAATAAATTGACAAAGATGTCAATATATAATTTCATATAATAACTAGCTATCATGATAAATTGGATTTAATAGTAGAAATCGGCATTGATTTTCTGTGCTGGAAATCCTCTTAGGGAAAATTATTGATTTATTTTCTTCTTGTTATAAAATATGAGTGAAAGTTGTTTTTGAAATTGTCAAAGTTAAATACTTATTAGAAAAATATATATAGACTATAGTTGATTTTAAATGTATAAGTGCTATACTTAAGTGATCTAGGAGGAAGTATGAATATTATAATACTGGGAGCTGGTAAGGTCGGATCGTATCTTACGAGCGATTTGGCCGATGAAGGCCACGATATTTTAGTAATAGATCACGACAAGGACGTCCTAGACAGGCTCCTTGCTGCCAATGATGTTATGGGAATTGTTGGAGATGGAAGGGACCCTGAGGTCTTAATCGATGCGAATGTGGGAGATTGTGATTTGTTTATTGCAATCACCTTATCTGATGATGTAAATTTAATCGCTTCAACCATGGCCAAAAAGCTAGGGGCTAAAAATATAATCATTAGGCTACGAGACCCTCAATATATGAAGCAGAAGGAAATAATAGAGGAGATTACATCAGCGACAAGGATAGTCAATCCAGAATCTATAGCGGCTAAGGATATCCAAAGAGCCCTTAAGTATTCTCACGCCCTAAATGTCGAAGGATTTTTCAGAGATCAGGCTATAATGATGGAGATTGTTATATCGGAAGATTCAAGGCTCGCTGGATCTAGGATATCCGACCTTAACGCTTATTCTGCCAATTATCACACCCTTATTGGCATTGTAAATAATAATGGCAAAATCTACATTCCTCACGGCTCCTACGTTCTTGAAAAGGGGGAGAAGATCTACGTTATTGGTGAGAAGGAAGGCGTGGATAGGTTCTACAAGCAGGAGGTTCTCGATAGATATGAGATAAAAAATGTCCTAATCATTGGAGCAGGCTCAATTTCTGATCATCTAACAGGTCTTCTTTTGGAGAGGGGCTTTGGAGTAACTCTTGTGGAAATCGATAAGGAAAAGGCAGAAGCTTTTAGCGAAAAGTACTCTGATGCTATTGTAATTAATGCTGATGGGTCTGATCCTGAAGTACTTGAAGAAGTAAGGGTTGATACCTTTGATGCTATGGTTTGTCTTACAGGTATGGATGAGGAAAATATCCTGATTTCCTTACTAGGCAAGAAATATGGTATTGAAAAAATAATATCCAAGGTAAATAGGATCAAGCTTATCAAGATGACTGGAATTTTAGATATAGATACAACCTTCACACCAAAAAGGGCTGCCAGTGATGTTATCAATAGGATTATAAGAAGTAAGGAAAATGCTCGTGGATCTTCTATCACTTCTCTATATAGACTAGAGGATGATGAGGTAGAGGTTATAGAGTTTGCCGCAATTGAACATTCAGAAATCTTTGGCAAGAAGTTAAAAGACTTAAATATTAGGGAAGATACCTTGATTGCTTGTATAAAACACGAAGAAAGAGATGGTGCAATCGAAGTACCAAACGGTAATTCTATGATTTCTCTGGGAGATAGGGTTTTGGTTATTACTACAAATCACAGCTTCCAAACCATAGATGATATAGTGGAGTAGATATGAACGGATCAGTAGTTAAATATACTATAGGAAGACTAATGCAAGTTTTGGCAATGCTTATGATTGTTCCCTTGCTTGTAGGTCTAATCTATAGGGAAAGTTTAATAGATTTAAGAAATTTTGCAATACCAATTGTACTATCCTTTGCTTTGGGAACTTTTTTAACAAGAACTGGTTCATCTAAGGGGCATATATTTACCAAAGAGGCCATGTTTATTACAGCTTCTTGCTGGATGATATTTTCTCTAGTGGGAGCAATCCCTCTTTATCTAACAGCAAGCAATTATCCAAGTTTTGTCGATGCCTTTTTTGAGATGGCAAGTGGATTTACAACTTGTGGAGCTTCAGTTGCATCTAATGTAGAGCTTCTTCCTCATTCGATACTTATCTGGAGATCTTTCTCCCACTTTATTGGAGGAATGGGAATCTTGGTATTTACTCTGGCTATAATGCCAAAGGCCAATAAGGAGTCATCTTCCCTAATGCAAGCGGAAGTACCAGGACCAACCTTCGGCAAGATCACACCCAAATTATCCCACACAGCAAGAGTCCTATATCTTATGTATATAGCCCTTACTATAATTACAATAATCTTTCTTCTATTTGGAGGAATGAATTTATTCGATTCTATAATTCACGCTATGGGAACTGCTGGAACTGGTGGATTTTCCAATAAGGCATCATCTATAGGTTATTACAATTCGAGATATATTGAAATAGTCCTATCTATAGCAATGCTTGCCTTCGGTATCAATTTCAACATTTATTATTTTTCACTTATAAGATCAGTTAAGCAAGCTATAAAAAGTGAGGAGCTTTATTGGTATTTGGGCATAGTGCTAGCCACATCTGTACTCATATTTTTCAATATAAGAAGCATGTACGATAGTTCGTTTTTTACTGGGGTTACTTCACTATTTACAGTATCTTCGATAATAACTACGACAGGATACGTATCCCTAGACTACGGGACTTGGCCACTTTTTTCTAGACATATCCTGATATTTTTGATGTTCGTGGGTGGTTGTGCAGGATCAACTGCAGGTGGAATAAAAGTTTCTAGATTTGTTGTATTATTTAAATCAGCCATAAATCAAATAAGAAAAGCCCTAAACCCACTTAGGGTAAGTGTAAACAAGATGGATGGCAAAAGAGTAGACAAGGAAGTAGAAGAATCCATAAACAGATACATCCTAGTTTATATATTCTTGTTTATAATATTTATGCTAGTAGTAACTCTCGAAACAAATAACTTCGAATCAGCCTTCTCAGCAGTAGCTACAACCTACAACAACGTAGGCCCAGGACTAATTGACTTCGGACCAGTAACAAGCTTTGAAGCAATGAGCAAACTATCAAAACTAACCCTAACCTTCGCCATGCTGTTTGGTAGGTTGGAATTATATCCAATGATACTCTTGTTTTCGGCGGATACTTATAGGAATATTAGGAAGTAGGGGAGATATTTTTTCTTAAATATCTGAGACTAAAAGTGTTTTAGATTTTATTTATCCTTATATTAGAATATACTTTTTTATGAAGGTGTCCCTTCGAACCTTTGGGGGAACGCTAAGGGGGCGGCAGAGGCCCCCTCCAGCTTTCCCCCAAACCCCCTTTTCCCTCACCCCCTCTGCTCCTAAAGCGGAGTGCGGAAAAGGTCGATTTGCTACGCAAATCTTTGTTGGTAGGGGGATCCCTTCGATTGAATAATTCTTGGATTTAACAATGTCTAATCTCCGTCTCTCTAAAAATCGATAACTCGCTAACGCTCAAACAAATCGATTTTCTTAACGAGAGACTTGATTAGACATTTCTACTCGTCCACTGGGAAGGGAAGAGGTAAGCTTTGCATTTGGCAAAGCATATCATGTTTTTATTTTATACAGTAGATATTTAAGAGATTCTGATGTAGCGAAGCTACGAAGAATTTTTCTATATTTTTAGATAAGAATGCACTATATAATTTAGCATATTGGATTGTCAACACCTAATTGTACAATCTAAAATCGAACGCACTAATCTAAGA
>JAQEDR010000030.1:0-22167 GCA_027669155.1 Peptoniphilaceae bacterium AM52-5BH
ATGCACGAACTTAGTTTGCTTTAGGTGTCGCGATATTATTTGCAATTCATCATATGAAAAATTAATCTGCAAGCATTTTGCAAGCACAACGCTCACAAAACGGTTAATTATAAGGCTTTAGAACCTATTTTAATCACTCCCATTCTTTTTTTCCAAACGTCCGATATATCCCAAATCATTTAAAATACTCGGTTCTATTTTTTATAATATCACTAAATCTGTCTAATTATAGAACTTTTTCAGATTTTTAGTCCCGTCCCAGTCCCAGTACCGGAGAAATATTGTTTTAATATAATATCTCTTTTTGTCTTCTAAGCTCTTAAAAGCAAAAGAACAAGGTAAAGAGTCAAGAGAAGGATAAAAAGTCCATATTAGGGCAAATAAAAAGCTTTAAGACAGATGACAAAACTAAGTCAACTAAGAAAGACCATAGCAAAGGTGCAGAAAGATAAATATCGGCAGTCTTCGGACTGCCTTTATTTTTTTGCTCAGTTTAACGCGGTAAATCATACGATTGAAAGGAATCTGTGTTATATGCTATAATTAGGTGGATAATCTATATATTTAAAAAGGTAAAATATAGAATTGGAGAAAGATATGGAAGAAAGTGAAATTTATCATCCTTCTTTCGATATAGATTTTTTGTATTCTTATGATTTTAAAACTATCAAGCTAGGGGGATATTATGAAAAGGTTTAATGGATTTCAATTGAAACTATTTATGGCAATGCTTATGGTTCTTGATCATTTAGATCATATTCCGGGACTTTTACCACCATGGTGGGCAGAAAGCTTTCATGTCATAACAAGATGTGTTGCACCATTTTTTGCTTACATGGCAGTTGAAGGCTTTCTTCATACCCGAAGCAGGTTAAAATATAATGGGCGTCTGTTTTTGTGGGCAGGCATTATGTTTGTGGGTAACTTTGGAGTGAACCATCTGTTAAATGTAGATTCCCTGACAATTGACAATAATATTTTCTTTACATTGGCGATGGGAGTGCTTGCATTAAACGTATGGTGCTATCCTGTAAAAATTGACAAGATCAGTTCGAAAGTAATATTAGCATTGCGCATTCTGGTTGCAGTTCCGATTACTGTTTATGCATGCCTAGCATATGAAGGCAGCGAGGCTGTCGTTCCATTTATGCTCATTTGTTATTTTTTGCGTAATAAAGTAAACATTCGAAATATTGCTATTTGTGTGTTGTCTGTATTGCTGTTCATTCTAACTTTTGAGATTTATCCATCTATGGACACAACCATAAAGATGATGATGTTCAACAGTGACTGGTTGGTTTTCACAGCATTACCATTTATGTATTTATATAATGGAGAACAGGGACCAAAAACAAAATTCAGCAAATATTTCTTCTATATATTCTATCCAGCTCATTTGTGGATACTGGCCTTGATCGGGTACATTACCACTATTGTATAAGTAGGCAGAAAATTAAAACAATATTAAAAGTTTATCATATTGAAAAAATATTATGGAAATAAGGGAAATATCAGCAACACCGTTGATGATATAGCTTTGACGTAAATGAAGGAGAATACATTGGTATTATGTGTGCATCCTTATGGATGAGTCAAAAGATGAAGAACTTATTAATGCTCCGTATGTATTAAATATGAATGTAAAAGATTCGGAGATGATAAATGTAAAGGATTATTTGGATAATAAGATAAGAGAATAGATAATGCCAAATGAAAAGTACGATACTAACACAAAAGCAGATATTTAAATGAATCGAAAAAGTGATCTAGAATCTTTAAAGAAAGTCGAATTTGCGATGGTTTTCATTATTTTTATTCTTAATGTGACAAATGGTTATTCATCCATTAATTTAAGTCTTATGAGTAGAAAGAAGGAAATTGGCAGCCTTTATTCATGCGGTATGGACGTAGATGAGTTAAAGAATATTTATCGAAAAGAGTTTATAGGAGAGCAAATAAAATCATTTATTGTTGCGGGAATAACCACATTAGGAGTCATGATTGTAATATCTCGTATAGCTCCTAATTTAAGTCTAAATATATTAATAAGATATTATGACTATAAATTATTTCTTGGATTTTCTATTGTGGTTTACGCAATCAACTTACTAATCTATAAATTTTCTTTAAAGAGAATTTTAGACAGACCAACAATCGATTTGATTAGAACAGAATAATTTCAAAGAAAGAGGAGTATTTATTAAATAGAAATTAAGCAAGAAGATATTTCTACTTGGACTTGTAATATTTGTTATTTCTTACCTACTTACAGTAGAAATATTTGAAAGCTATACAAGTCTTAGACAAACTAGACTCACTTTAATGTTTGCCTGCCCAATTATTGGACTAATAGGTTTAATATTTGGGATAAAGGAAAAGGATAAATTGTTTAATGGCTTTAAATGTCCTTTTGATCTTATTACTTCCTATAGCAATGTTTGCTAGTCATATAGTAGGATTTCTTTAAGTAAGATAATAAGTTTAGAGTAAAATTTTGTAAATAATCTTAAAAAAGCTATAGGCTTATTCGCTTATAGCTTTTTATCTCTCCACTTCCTTCCCATAATAATTTTCATAATTCTTCCTATACTGAACAAGGTCAAAAAATTGTTCTTTATTCAAAGAATACTCTTGCATAAGGGTGTTCTTTTTTTCTTGCAATTTATCGAGTTTGGTTAGTATTTCTTTTGTGTTTGGTAGTTTTTTATAGTTAACTAAAATTTCTTTAGCGGCTATTTTATAGACTGAAAGCTCACTATAATATTCTTCTGCAAATTGCTTATCTTCAGGATTTTTCTTGTAGTATTTATAGATTTCACGATACTTATTTATAGTATTTATATTTTCCATATCTTGGGATAAACTCTTCATTTCAGTTTCAATTTTCTTTATTTTATCTAACAAGTCTTGTCTATCATCGGCAGATTTTTTTATTAGATCATCGAGTTGAGTAATTGAATTAATTCCTTGTTCTCTAAGCTTAATTATCGAGTCAGCCATTGTTTTGATATTATGTTTTCTTGCCCAAACTTCATAGCCTTTAGAGGATTGAGCTTTTTCATTAGTAGATATATCTATAACATTTCCTACACGCTTTTTAGTAAGATTAGATTTATTTTTAATTGTTAAATCTATTCTTTCTTTAATTTTCTCTTCGGTATAATCTTCTCCGATAGTCTTTGCTCTTGTAAACCTTTGCTTATCTTTATAACGAAAAGCAATGTATTTACCAAACTTAATTTCATAATCAAGAGATTTCATATTTTCCAAAAACTCTTCCCACGATTTAGACTTATTAATCATTCTATCTATATCAAATTGCAATTTAGATTTCCAAGAATTTCCTTTCTTGTTTTGGTCATACTCATACCAAGATTTACCGGAAGTTTTATATTTTCTTTTGTAAGCTTCATAATATTCATCAATGACTGAAAGCTTATTTTCTTTACATAATTCATCACTTTGATACCTGATTTTATGGTAAGTTTTTTTATTAGATTGGTAGCATTTACCAGTCTTGTAATTAACATTATTAAAAATAATATGGTTATGGATATGCCCTCTATCTATATGAGTTGCAAGAACAAATTCATAATCATCTTTTAAAATTTTCTTACATAAATCCATTCCTATTTCGTGAGCTTTTATAGGATCAACTTCTCCTGGTAGAAAAGATTGAATTAAATGCCTAGCCAAAACTGTACCTTTAGTATCGTTATCTTCTCGTGTTTTCATAAATTGAATATGGGCAGTAGATGGATGACATTTGAATGAAGATACCAAGATTTTTTCATCAGTTTTTTCACTCTTGGTTATATAATCTATTGCCAAATTTAGAGTTGATTTTATAGGATGTATTTTTGTAATTGCCATATTAATCACCAGAACTTTCTTTTGATTTATTAAGGAGTAAGGAATGGATCTGCCATATTTCTCTTGATAATTTTTCTATCTGTCTATTCATTGATTCAATTTCATTCTTGTAAATAACACCAGTTGTATTAGTTGCTTTTGCAATCTGGTTTATATTATTTGTTGCATTTGAAAGTAACCATTGAAGATCTCTAAATGGTTCTAAATCTACTATATAAATTTCTTTTTCCAATACACATTTCCTAAGAAAGTGAGACATAGTTTTACAATTTGCAAGTTTCATTTTCTTTTCAAATATTTCTTTTTCTTCGTCTGTTAAATATATTTTTAGTTGATTTTTTCTTGTTCTATTATCCATATATTTCTCCTTTACTCATATTTTTTGGGGTCTTAGGGTTCTCCCTAACAAGGTAAAAATCGTAAAATTATATAGCCTTAAAGTCTATTGATTTTTTGATTTTTTCGTAAGTGGGTACTCACTTACTGTGCTTGCTATTATTAACAAGTCTAAAATTTATTTTTTAATATTTTTTCAAATAGGAATTAATAAGTGTAACTGTAACTTATAAAATAAAAACTTCCAAAATTAGGCGAGCTTGTTTTAAGAGTCTATGACAACTCCTTATTATCAAGCCATTAATTTATGTAATCCTAATTTAAGAAGATTTATAACGATTGGTTACAGGTTACAAAGTTACATTTGTATCTTTACTTGATTTGCAGTATCTATTTCTAATTAATTTTCTTTTTTCCATTCTTCTGGCAATAAATTCTTGTCAACTTCTATAAAGTCAGTTTCATTTTCTTTTTTCTTTTCATAGTATAGTTTTACTGGAATTGAGACTCCACTTGGTGATATTCTCTTGGTCTTTGATGACCTAACTGGAATCCACTCTTGAAAATAATTATCCATAATCTCTGAAAAAGATTTTGATTTTATTTGGTAGCCTTGCATGGTTAGTTCTTTGAAACAAGTTATATTTGGATCTGCACTTTTTGGCTTATATTCTTCTAAGAAATATCTAATGTCTTCCACATCTGGGTTTAGATATTTGAATTTTTCTTGTTCCTTATACAAGTCTTTTAAAAGATTTTTTGGTATAGTCCATGCGTGAGTCTTGTTTTTAAAGATTTCATACCCTAAGGCTAGAGCCTGATTAAAATCTTCTCTTATAAGAGATATATATTCTTTATCTGAAATTTTTTCTTTATTATTTTTATCTGGATATATAGTCCTTACTCTTTTATTTGGGTTGCATTCCACAGGCAAATATCTTCTTTCTCCAGTATGATCATTAAGAAAAGTTCTTTCGTTTAATGTCCCTATAAAGATGCAAGTTCTTGGCACGTCTGTTGCATATTTTTCGTAGGGTATCCTTATCCTATCGCTTAATTTTGATAAAAAAGATTTAGCTTCATTAGCCGATTTAGCATTTCTTAAAGCAACGAATTCTTCGATTTCAACGACAGTTTTACCCATAAGATTCATGATAGCATCCTTGCCTTGGATATTTTCAATTGTGCAAAACCAATCATCTGTTATGGACAAGTATCTTGCAAAAGTCGATTTGCCTATACCTTGTCCACCAACTAAAACAATCATCTCATCAAACTTAGATCCTGGATTAAAAATTCTTTTTATCATACCCATTATCATATGTTCCATTATCCAATTGTTAAGTTCTGTATCATCCGCTCCCAAATACTTTGGTAAAAGTTTTCTGATGGCATTTTTATCTCCATTCCATTTTAAATTTTGAAGATATTGCTTTGGCGGACTCACTTCATATTGATGAGCTACAAAACGAATGGCTTCCCACATTTTGTTGGCGTTATAATTAATTCCAAAATGTTTTTCTATCTCTAAGCCTAGTCTATTGTTTAAAGAATCATCCCAAAGTCGGATTTGATTTTCCTTTATATTTCTTTCTCCGATAATTTTCCCCTGGAATTTTATTTCATTAGTAAATTTATCAAAGAATATTTGTCCTTCAATGATTTTTTGATTTTGACAATATTTGGGATTTAGAATAGCAGTTACAATATTACCAGTAATTTGTCTAACCGTCCCCTTATCTGTAGTTTGCAAGTCTAAAAAGGCGTAAGTCTGATCTATTTCTGGGAATTTTAATTTAATATCTGTCATAAGGCTCACTCCTTTTCTTTTTACAATCATCTATTCTCTTTATTGTTTTATATTTATTCTCCATTTTATCCTCCTGTCTGGTATAAATAAGACTCCTGTGGTAAAATGAACTTGTCTAGAGAACACTTCTCACAGGAGTGTATGCCTTTACTCTTTGTAGTAGGGGCTTTTTTCTTTTTTGATTTCTTCATATATTTCTAAAATATAGATTAAAATATCAGTTTCATCGTCATTAAGTTTGCCGAACTTTTTAATAACTTTTGCTAGTTGAAATATTTCCTTGGCTATATTATCAGAAAGTCTGTAATCACTTACTAACTTAACCTCGTGATTTAATAACATTTGTAGAAAATAATCTTGCTTTTTAAGTCCGCTTATTTCAATCTTTTTGTTTACTAGATCATATTCTTCTTCAGATACTCTAAAATTTAAAATGTGATTTCTTTTTCTATTTTTCTCTTTATTTCTAGTTTTTTTTGAAATTTCATCTAATGAATGTCTTCTAAACATCTTGATCGTCCTCTTCTAATAAATCTTTCCAATCATTTGCCTTATTATTTCTTACCTGTGTTAAAGAAAAAGCCATTTCTTTTTGCTTGCTAGGGAAAAGATGAGCATATCTATAGGTGATGTCAATTGATTCATGTCCAACTCTATCAGCTATTGCAGTTGCAGAAAATCCAAGTTCGATTAAAAGTGAAACATGAGAATGCCTTAAATCATGTATTCTAATTCTTTTTACTTGAGATTTCTTAGATCCCCTATCCATTTCATGGTGTAGGTAGCTCTTAGAGAAATTAAATATTAAATCTTTTGGTTTTAACTTATAAAAACTTTCTATATATTCTTTGATCTCATCATTTAAAAATTCAGGCATAACTATTGTCCTAATGCTTTTTTTAGTCTTAGGGGCTGTTATTACATTTTTCCCATCAATCCTTTGTAAAGATTCATCAATTTTTAATGTATGCCTTTTAAAATCAAATTTCTCTTCTGTTAAGGCTAATAATTCTCCCATTCTAAGACCACACCAATACAAAAGTTCAAAAGCATAGAATGATTCAGGTTTATCTTTAATAGCTTCTATAAATCTTTCATATTCATCTTGAGTCCAAAATAGCATTTCATCAGCTTCTTTTTCTCCCATAGAACCAACATCACGAGCAACATTAGTTTTTAAATTGTAATACCTACAGGCATGATTTAAGATACTAGATAACTGGGCATGAATAGTCCTCAAATAAGTAGGAGAGTAGTTTTTACCATTCTTATCCTTAATCTTCATAAGCTCATTTTGCCATTGAATGATGGTTACATTATTAATCTCATTAAGCATTAGATCACCTATATAGGGAAGTATTTTTTGATTTACAATTGCTTCTTTTGTCCTCCAAGTATTTTCTCTTATTCTTGGTTTTCTATCCCTCTTGTAAATTTCAAAAAACTCCCTAAAGCTCATCTCAATTGATTCAGAATGTTGATTTAAAAATTCTTGTTCCCATTTTAATGCTTCTTTTTTTGTTGAAAATCCACGTTTTTTCTTAGTTAATTTTTCTCCTTTCCAGTTGGTGTAATTAAATTTACAAAACCAAGTCTTGTTTCCACTTTCATCTCTAAATGCTGGCACTCTAAACCTCCTTTGTATTTATTGGTTTATAGCAATACTTTTCCATAAAGTATTCTCTATTTACCTTTCCTCTTTGCACACGATAGCCTAATTTAAGTAGATCTTGATTCATATCGTTTATTATCTGATATGCTGTTGTTCTACTTACATCAAGAAATTCTTGTACATCTTTTGCATTCATAAAAATACCTTTCATAATGTCCTCCTTTTATAGTTTGTAAGGTTCTACATCCTCAAAAAAGGCGAGCATTAATTTATATGTCTTACAATTTCCGTTCAATATCGAACGGTATGTATATATAATAACAGTTCATATTTGTTCTGTCAAGTTTTTTCTATTTATTTTTTTCTAAAATATTCAGATATTTGCAGATATTTATAACAGAACAGTTTTGTTGAGCTTTTGTTCGTTTTGTGATAAAATATTTATAGTTATTGTTTAATAAGGAGGAGTTAGTTTGATTTCTGGAGAAAAATTAAAAAAGTTAAGACTTATGAGAAACTTAACTCAAAAAGAACTTGCCATTAAGTCTGGTTTGACAGATGCTGCTATAAGAAATTACGAGCTTGGAAATAGATCCCCAAGTAAAGAACAGTTACAAAAAATATCTGAAGCACTTGATTGTGATATATCAGCATTGATCGATCATGAACCTAATTCTATTTTTGAAATAATGCATATAATTTTTGATTATGAAAAAGACATGAAGTTTAGACCCTCAGCAGGCGATGGAGAAATCACAGGGCTCTTATCAAATGATGTCAATTTCAATAATTTTCTTATAGAATGGAATGAGATGAGAAAAAAGCATTATAACGATGAGATAAGTGACGAAGAATTTGAAGATTGGAAGTTATCTTACCCTAAAAAATCAAAATTTTTGAAGAAACATAAATAGAATAATAATCGTATACATGGCAAGGGTTAATTATACAATTATGACATTGCAATCTCGAGAATATAAATACAAGAAATGTGTTGATACCTATCGTGTCTTATATATAAATCTAAAAGCAAAATAACAAGGATGATATTATGAAAAATAAGCTATTTATTATCGGAAATGGATTTGATCTAGCTCACAATCTTCCAACTAGATTTAATCCAGACTTTATGAATTTCGCCCTAAAATATGAACAAAATAACTTTTGGGATTTATACCAAACTCGCGATGATAATATTTGGGCTGATTTTGAAAATCTACTGAGTTATCCTGATTTCAATTCTCTTGAAGAAATATTTGATGGCTATGCACCAGATTATTTATCAGACAGAGAAAGTGATCGAGATGCTATTATTTTTCAGGTTGATTTAAATGGAAATTTAAAAGACGCATTATATGAATTTGCAAGTAATGCAGAAAATTTCTTGAATAATACACAAAGTAATTCTTTTTTTGAACGCACACTTGATTCAGATGGGTATTATATTAATTTCAACTATACACATACTTTGGAAAATATCTACTACATACCATCAGAACAAATTTTACATATCCATGGTGAAGTAGGAAAAAATAATCTTAAATTAGGCTATCCACAAGGCAATTTTAAACCTGAAAAATATTTCTATGATGTAAGAGCAAAGGGAAGAGGCCCTTATGCTGAAATTGAAGCAGAAGATTACATCAACAATATTGAAGACTATTATGTAAGAATGGCTTATGAAGGATTACTTAATAAGTGCAAATCATTTTATAAAGAAATTGAACTTGATATCTTGAATGATTTCTTGGATAAGAACATGTGTAAAATAGAAGATATTGTTGTTTATGGACATTCTTGTGCAATTGATTTTGAATATTTCAGATATTTAAATATAAGATATCCAAAAGCACATTGGAAATTCTATACCAGAGGAACAAAATCAAAGAATAATATTAATCATATGATTAATAAATATAATATTAGTAATTCTATTACTATAGAGATATAAAAATACAAAAGACCGCAGCTTGAAAACTACGGTCTAATTTTTTGTCCAAATGTAAACCACTTGGAACTATTATTTAGTTTATTCTTTTTTACTTCCAGTACCATTTGAGTACCAGCAGCCATTTTTCATTCTCTATATAGCTTGTAATTAAGCCATTTTAGAAAATTTTGCTACTATTCCCATTCAATTGTTCCAGGTGGTTTGCTGGTTATGTCGTAGACTATTCTTCCTACTCCCGCTACTTCGTTTATCATTCTGTTGGAGAGGGTTTGCATTAGATCGTATGGTAGGTTGGCTGCTTCTACTGTCATGGCGTCGGTGCTGGTTACTGCTCTTACTGCTATGACGTTTTCGTATACTCTTGCGTCTCCTTTTACTCCTACTGTCCTTATTGGGGTCCATACTGTGAAGTATTGCCAAATGTCTTCTTTGAGGCCGAAGTTTTCTACTTCTTCTCTTAGGATTGCGTCTGTTTCTCTTACTATTTCTAGTTTGTCTTTAGTGATTTCACCGATAACTCTTATAGCAAGGCCTGGTCCTGGGAATGGTTGGCGCCATACCATATCATGTGGTACTCCTATTGCTTCTCCCACTGCTCTTACTTCGTCTTTGAAGAGTTCTCTTAGAGGTTCTACGAGGCCTACGAAGTCCATATCTTCAGGAAGTCCTCCTACGTTGTGGTGGCTTTTGATTACACTTGCCTTATCTTTTCCACTTTCGATAACGTCAGGGTAGATTGTTCCTTGGACTAGGTATTTGGCTCCGCCGATTTTTTTGGCTTCTTCTTCGAATACTTCTACAAAGTGGTTGCCTATGATTTTTCTTTTCTCTTCAGGCTCTTCTACTCCTTTGAGTAGATTTAGGAATTCTTCTGATTTGTCGACCATTTTTACGTTTAGACCAAGGTCCTTGTAGGTTTCCATTACAGATTTGGCCTCGTCTTTTCTAAGTAGCCCGTGGTCTACGAATATACATTGGAGGTTATCTCCTATGGCCTTTGATACAATTGTGGCTGCAACTGAGCTGTCTACACCGCCTGATAGGCCACAGATCATTTTTTCTCCCTCGTATTTTTCTTTGATTTCAGCAATCTTTGCTTTGGCAAAGTCTTCCATAGTCCATGTTTTTTCAGCCTTTGCTATGTTTATTACGAAGTTTTCTAGCATTTGTTTTCCATACTCAGAATGAACAACTTCTGGGTGGAATTGTACTGCGTAGATTTTCTTTTCTTTGTTTTCAATACCAGCTACTGGTGCATTGAGGGTCCAAGCTATCTTCTTGAAGCCGTCTGCGATTTTGTTTACTCTGTCCCTGTGGTTCATCCAGATTACGGATTCTTGAGGTACATTTTGGAAAAGCTCACTTTTTTGGTCTACAAATAGTGGAGTTTTGCCGTATTCACCGTTTTTAGGTGTTTCAACTTCTCCCTTGTAGAAGTGGTTGATGTATTGGAGTCCGTAGCAGATTCCTAGTATTGGAATGTCTAGGTCAAATATTCTATCATCAGCCTTTAGTGAGTTTTTGTCGTTTACTGATTGTGGGCCGCCTGTTAGGATTATTCCTGCAACATTTTCAAAATCAATGTCTTCGATTTTGGTATCGCAGTCGAATAATTCAGCGTATACTCCCATTTCTCTAACTCTTCTTACGATGAGTTGGTCGTATTGGCCGCCGAAGTTTAATACTATAATTTTGTCTTTCTTCATGCCCCCTCCTTTTATTGGACGTGCTTTCTGCGTTCTTCTGGAAACTTCTCGAAATAGTATTGGACTATGTCTGTTGCAGTTTGCTCGATTGTGTTTTCTGTAACATCGATTACCTTACAGTCCAAGTCCTTGAAGACTTCCTGCGCATATTCTAGCTCTCTTCTGATTCTTGTATCATCGTAGTATATTGACTCTCCTACAAGCCCTAGCGACTTACTCCTCACTTCTCTAATGTTTGAGAGCTTGTCAGGGTCAATCACAAGGCCTATGATCCTTTCTGGATCTACTTCGAATATCTCGCGTGGCAGTTTTATTTCTGGCACTAGAGGTAGGTTTGAGACCTTGAAGTTTTTGGTCGCAAGAATCATGGTTGTAGGAGTCTTGCTGGTCCTTGACACTCCTACTAGGACTATGTCTGATAGAGGAAATCCCCTAGGGTCCTTGCCATCGTCGTATTGAATGGCGAATTCTATGGCTTCTATCATATTGAAATAGTCCTCTGATAGGGTTCTGGTTAGGCCGATTTCTCTTACTGCCTTAAGGCCAGTCGCTTCTTCTACCTTACGGATTCCGTAGTTTAGGATGTCTAGTACTTCGATGTTTTTTTCTTTGGCTACAGCTCTTAGATGCTTTGATAGGTCTTCGTTGGCGATGGTTTGAACGACTATACAGTTGCTGTCAGCCTGATCCATCACTTCGTCGATTTCTTCTGTCGTATCTATGCTTGGTTTTCTAATAAGATTTACTTTAAGGTCAGGAAATTGGCTAGTCACTGACTTGATGTAGTTTTGTGCAGTCTCTCCGGTCGAATCACTTATAAGTATTGTAGTCAATTCTTTCATCTTTTACCTTACTATTTCTTTTATATCGAGGATTTGTTCAATCCTTCTGGCTAGTTTGTTTAGCATGGCGATTCTGTTGTGTTTGACTTCTTCGTCTTCTACATTGATCATGGTATTGTCTAGGTAAGTATTACCTATTTCGCTTGTTTCTTTTATTTTATTAAGCTCTCCTAAAAAGTCTGCTTCTGCACTTGGATTAAAGTCTCCAAGCTCTGTGATTTTCTCATAGAAAGATCTTTCAAGATCGTTTTCGAAGAGGTCTTCTCTCACTTCAGTATCTACACTGTAGTCTGAGAGGTTTACGATTCTTGTAAAGTAAGATACTTGATCTTCGTTATCTTCTAGGAAATTATCAATGCTCTTTGCCTTTTTTACAATCTTTATGATGTTTAACTCGTCTGTATTAATTACAGAATTTACTGTATCGTAGCTTACACCATCGTCTATTAGCTTGTTTTTGAGCCTGTCCTTGAAAAAGTCTAGGACCTTGTCCATGGCTGTATCGTAATCAAAGGAAAGTTCATTCTTTTCCGTATAGACTAGGAGGGCATCATTTACAAGCCTTCTTAGGTCAATATCTATAGAATTTTCTAGGAAGATATTTATAATTCCAAGACAGGCCCTTCTTAGACCGAATGGGTCTTGGCTTCCTGTTACGTATTTTTCTATAGCATAAAGGCCTACAATGGTATCCATCTTGTCTGCTATGGAAAGGACGATACCTGTGATAGTTTTTGGTAGGGCTGATCCAGAAGATCTTGGCATGTAGGCTTCTTCTATGGCTGTTGCGACCCTTTCTTCCTCGCCTGACTTACTTGCGTAAATCCTACCCATAGTTCCTTGTAGCTCGGTAAACTCTACTACCATCTTAGTCACAAGATCAGCCTTTGATAGATAGGCTGCTCTTCTTATTGGTTCAGCCATATCCTCGCCAATGGCTAGGGCTTGTCTGTATCTTTCTGTAAGGTCCATTAGCCTTTCTGTCTTAAGCTTCATGTTGCCCAAGCCTTCAAAGAAGGAAAGATTTTCTAAGTCTTCTACATAGGCTTCAAGCGGCTTTTTCATGTCGATGTCGTAGAAGAACTTAGCATCTTCTAGTCTTGCAACTAGGACCTTTTTGTTTCCTTCTACTACATTTTCCTTAAATTCTTCGTCACCATTCCTTACGACTAGGAAGTATGGTAGAAGATTTTTGTTCTCGTCTAGGACTGGGAAGTATCTTTGGTGGTCCTTCATTGGAGTTGTTATTACTTCTTTTGGAATTTCTAGATACTTCTTGTCTATTCCTCCTATTAGGACAGTTGGATATTCGACTATATTTATAACTTCATCTAGGAGGACTTCGTCTTTCATGTATTCTCCACCTACTTCGCTAGATAGTCTGTTAAGTCCTCTTAGAATAATGTCTTTTCTGTCCTTGTATTTTAGGATTACGAAGTTTTCCTTAAGGAGTTTCTCGTAATTTTCGATCTTATCGATTTCTATATGATTTGACCCAAGAGTTCTATGGCCTTTGGTTACTCTTCCTACAGAAATTCCCTCAGCATCAAAGTCTAGGACTTCATCGTCTAAGAGTGATACGAACCGTCTGATTGGTCTTGCCCATCTTATTGACTTTCCTGCCCATCTCATTGATCTTGGGAAGGAAATTGACTTTACAAGCTCGTAGACATTTTCTCTTAGAACTTCAGCAACTGATTTTGACTTTTCCTTTTTTTCTACATAGATATAATCTTCGCCCTTAAACTCTCTGATTACTACATCAGATATATCAGCTCCTTGGCCTCTTAGGAAACCTAAAAGAGGCTTCTTTGGCTCGCCGCCTTCGTCATAGGCAATCTTTACACTTGGTCCTTTGACAGAAACGGTCTTTTCTGTAAGGTCCGCCTCTACATTGCTTAACAAGATAGCAAATCTTCTTGGAGTTGACTCTACTGAGATAGACTCGCAAGTTAATTTGTTTTCTTCGATTAGTTTCTTAAATTTATCTTCTAATTGTCTTTTGGTATTTTTGACATAATCAGAAGGTATCTCTTCTACTCCGATTTCTAATAAGTAATTACTCATCATTATCCTTTCTTAGAAGAGGGTAGCCTAACTCTTCTCTTTTCTCGATAAACTTGTGGGCTACCTTGCTTGATACGTCTCTTACCCTCTTGATATAGTGGCTTCTCTCAGAAACTGATATGGCCCCCTTGGCATCTAGGGTGTTGAAGGCGTGGCTTGTCTTTAAGACATTGTCGTAGGCAGGAATGCATAGACCTAGATCAATTAGTCTGTTGGCTTCTTTTTCATAAATATTAAATAATTCTTCTAGGACTTCGTTGTCTGCGTCTTCGAAGGAATATTTTGAGTTCTCATATTCGGCTAGACCAAAGATATCTCTATAAGTCAAATCCTTGGACCACTTAATGTCAAATACATTATCCACTCCTGATAGATACATAAAGATTCTCTCAAGACCGATGGTAATCTCACCACTTTCGATCTCGCAGTTTATGCCTCCTACTTGTTGGAAATAAGTAAATTGGGTAATCTCCATTCCATCAAGCCATACTTCCCAACCGAGTCCCCAGGCTCCTAGGGTTGGACTTTCCCAGTTGTCTTCGACAAATCTTATGTCGTGCTCTCTTGGATTAATTCCTATCGCTTCCAAGCATTCTAGGTAAAGCTCTTGGATGTTGTCTGGGGTTGGCTTTAGGAGAATTTGCATTTGATGGTGTTGGTAGAGTCTGTTTGGGTTTTGCCCATATCTACCATCCGCTGGCCTTCTTGATGGCTCCACATAGCACACCTTCCAAGGCTCAGGACCTAGGGCACGCAAAAATGTATTGGGATTCATAGTTCCTGCTCCCTTTTCAGTATCATAAGGAAGCATTACCGAACATCCCTCATTCTTCCAAAACTCTTCAAGTTTCATTATTAAATCTTCAAAGTACATTCTAATTCCTTTCGCTTAATCTCTTATAGACCCAATCCATAGAAGAAAACTTCTTGATATCAAGGCTAATTAAGCAATAATCTATTATTAATCTCGCTACTTTCTCATAATCAGGGCTCATCTTTAACTTACTAAGCTCTTCTGATTTTGTATATAATAACTTCATAAAATACAATAGATCATCTCTAGTAAGGTAAATCAGATCGCCCGCATCCTTCTTGTGCTCTTCGCATATGAGGGAGGCTTCTCTGATAGAAAAATAGCCTGTCGCCTTATCTATAATTCTACCGCAAATGCCGCAAGTAGAAAAGTTAGGCTTAAGACCTGAAAATGATATATATTTGATCAAAAATCCTAAAAATATATTAAGATGACCACTATCAGCGTCCTCTAGGGCCCTAAAGCTTGTATCAAGGAGCTTAAAGACCGTATCCTTCTGGTTTGTATCGATAGTCTTTAGGAGCAAATCACACATGGCCGACTTGTAGAGGATGATGTCAAAATTCTTGGCACTTTTCTTGTAAGATTCTACTAGGTAGCCGTCTCTTATACCGTAGAAGTCTCCCTTCGTCTTGTACAAGGATAAGTTTACCTTCATAAATCTTCCTGTCAAAGAAAGAAGGCCGGAGTTTTTTCTGTAAACTCCCTTGGCCATGATAGAAATTCTGCCGAGCTTGTCGGTAAATACTTCTATGATTTTGCTAGTTTCCTGATAGCTAAACTCCCTTAAGATAAAGCCTGTAACATCATTAAGCTCTGTAGCCAAAGCGGTCCACCAACTTCTCTTTCTTTCTCCAGTCCTTTTCTACCTTAACCCACAATTGTAGGTTGACCTTACTCGATAGGAATTTCTCTATTTCCTTTCTCGCATCCATTCCAATCCTCTTTATCATCTGGCCATTTTTGCCGATAACAATCTCCTTGTGGCTATTTTTCTCCACCACAATTGTAGCCCTTATATCTATTAGTTTCTTCTTATCTCTTTGTTTGAAGTCGTCAATCCTAACAGCCACGCCGTGAGGGACTTCATTTGATAGATTTCTAAGAGCCTTCTCTCTTATAATTTCTCCTACTATAAATCTCTCAGTCTTATCTGTAATCATATCCCTATCGTAGTAGGCTGGACCGAAGTCAAGCATTTCCTTGATAGTATCTATGAAAACATCGATATTTTTCCCTTCAAGGGCTGATATTTCTATAATCCTATCGAAATCGTAAGCTCTAAAGTTCTCCCTGATATGGGCAATTTTCTCCCTATCAGCGAGGTCGGTCTTGTTTATTAGAAGGATCTTGGGAAGCTTGATTTTTTCGAGCATTTCTAGGATTTCTCCGTCAATCCTTCCGATTTCTTCCGAATCATCCACAACCATGGTTATGATATCAGATTCCTTGAGGCTTTCTTCTGAGAAGGTCAAAAGCCTTTCTTGAAGCTTGTTTCTAGGAGTTTGAATCCCTGGCGTATCAAGAAAAATTATCTGACTTTCCTCGTCGTTATATATAATTTGTATCTTATCTCTAGTAGTTTGGGGCTTGTTTGAGATTATAGAAATCTTCTCTCCTATAATCTTCTCCATTAGGGTTGATTTTCCAACATTGGCCCTACCTACTACTGAGACGAATCCTGATTTTATCATTGTAAATCCTTTTTGCCAAAACTATATGGAAGGAGGTCTTCCAAAGTGTAGGTCTTGTAATCATCTACCGAGTTTGCTATTACGATTTTCGTATCCTCATCGAAAAATTCCGCCATAAATTGCCTGCAGACTCCGCAAGGATATGTATCTGTCGAATCTCCCGTGATAACTATTGTATCAAATTCTCTAAAACCCTTGGAGATTGCCGCAGCAAGGGCAGATCTTTCCGCACAGATTGTCGGTGAGTAAGAGGCGTTTTCGATATTGACTCCCTCAAAAACTTCGCCTTCCTTAGTTAGGACAACTGCCGAAACCCTAAAGTGTGAATAAGGAGAGTAAGATTTTTCCTTATTGTCTAGGGCAAGTTTTATTAATTTATCTAAATCTTTCATGAAAATATCCCAAATATTGCAAGCGCCACGCTTATGCCAAGTATGGCACCTCTAATTATCTCTTTTGTCGAATGAATATCTGCCTCGTATCTAGATTCTGCAACTATAAGGGCGAGTAAGACCATAAGGATCATTACCATGGGATTGTCCACAAGGAGGATTCCAATGGTCGCAAGACCAAATGATACGGAAGTGTGTCCGCTCACAAAGCCTCCCCTAAAGGCAGTTCCGTGACCCTCGTAGAAAATTCCCTTAAGGAATATGGTTATTATTATGATTAGAGAAATCGAAATTACTGCCAAATGGCTCGGTCTTCTCGCAATCCTCAAGATTACTGAGTCGTAGAAGTTAAGGAACTTATCGAAAAATATCATATAGCCCACAAAAAGTGCATTGAGGGCTGCTATGAAGGTTGCCGCAGCAGATACGTCCTTGGCGGACTTGGCAAGAGATAGCCACCTGCCGTCAGCTGCTATATCGACAGCATTCTCAAGGGCTGTATTTACAAGCTCTAAGGCTATGACTGAAGATATAGCAAAGATTAGAAACATCATCTCAATTCTAGAAATATTGAAAAACAAGCTTGCCACAAAGACTATGGCACAAGCTAAAAGATGAAATTTCATGTTTTTTTCGTGATTAATAGCAAAGACTAGGCCCTCGTAGGCATAGTCAAAGCCTTTGAGAAACTTCTGCCCGTGGCTGAGATTTTCCTTGGTATAGATCTTCCCGTATTCCACATTGGCATATCTTTGCTCAAGTCTAAGCTCTTCCTTGATTTCTTCCTTAAGCTCATCCCTAAATTCTAGGAACTTTTCATCATTCTTAGCAGCTTCTTCTCTTTCCTTCTCGTAGTCATTTTTGTCCATATGGTCAAAGTTCTCGTGATCGTCGTTCTTGAAGACTCTAAGATTTCTCATGACTTCCTTCTCACGACGACGCATCTTCCTCTTCTCGTCTTCTTCCATATGATCGTAGCCTAAAAGATGGAGGGTAGAATGGCAGGTCAGATACATGATCTCTCGCCTTAGAGAATGGCCGAACTCCATGGCCTGGTCCTTGGCAACATCCAGACATATTACTATATCTCCCAGCATCTTATCAGCGTCTGGTAAGTCTATCGTATCATCTAGGGGGAAGGATAAGACATCTGTTGGCCTATCCACATCCCTAAATTCCCTGTTTAATCTATGAATTTCCTCCCTGTCGACAAAGGTGATGGAAACTTCGTAGTCTTCGCCCAATCCCTCAGTCTTTAGGACTTCCTTGACAGTTCTTTCTAGGTCAGCATCCATTTCTATTTTTTCTTCTGTATTGTTTTCTATTAAAAGATGCATAAGCCTTCCTATTCTTTCTTGCTATTAGCTTCCTTTTCTTTTCTCTCTGCCATCCTTCTCGCATCTTCCTTATCGTAAGCATCGATTATCCTTTGGACAAGAGGGTGTCTTACTACATCTATGGAAGAAAATTCCATAAAGGCAATTCCTTCTACATTCCTAAGAATATGCTCTGCCGCCCTTATACCGCTTTTCTTGCCACGAGGAAGGTCGACTTGGGTCTTATCTCCTGTGATTATGGCCTTGGAACCAAATCCAAGTCTTGTAAGAAACATCTTCATCTGCTCGTGAGTCGTGTTTTGTGCCTCATCTAAGATCACAAAGGACCTATCTAGAGTCCTACCTCTCATGTAGGCAAGTGGAGCGACCTCTATAAGGCCTTTTTCTACGAGATTTTGATAAGTGTCAAAGCCTAAAATATCAAAAAGTCCGTCGTAGAGAGGTCTTAGATATGGGTCTACCTTATCTTGAAGGTCACCTGGTAGGAAGCCTAAGCTTTCTCCTGCTTCGACAGCCGGACGAGTGAGTATTATCCTATCCACTTCCCCAGCTTTGAAGGCCCTAACGGCCATAGCAACGGCAAGATAGGTCTTTCCAGTTCCTGCTGGTCCTATACCAAATACAACATCGTTATTTCGTATCTTTTCAATATAGGACCTTTGTCCCAAAGTCTTTGGCTTGATTGGCTTGCCATCAGCCCTTGTGACTATCACATCTCCCAAAAGTCCCTTAATCACATCCTTGTTTTCTCTTTCGAGCATGTCTGCGTGATACTTGATCTTTTGAAAGTCCAAGGACTCACCCTTACTTATAAGAGTAAGGAATTGTTCTAAGAGATCTTTGGTAAGCCTAGTATTAAGCTCTTCACCCTTAATCTCCAAGTCATTATCCTTAACCTTAATCTTGGTATCAAATCTTTCTTCTATATATTTTCTGTTTTTGTCAAAACTCCCAAACAAGCTGATAACTTGGTCAGGGTTTTCTATTGCTAATAATTCTATGATATCAATCCTCCATTAGCTATATTATACTATTTATTGTCCGTAAATGATTAAAATTCTAAAATTTAAAAAAACTTCTATATAAAATAAAAGTTTATCAAATAAGGTCCCTCCCTGGGGAAGGCACCCAATATAAAATAATTATTAAAAGCAGTTAAGCTCTCCCTCCCTAAGGCTAGGCGATATGTTCCTCAATGAGCCGGATAGGCTTGTCCTCCTTGAGCCGGACGGGCTTGTCCTGAATCCGAAAACTGACACCTTTGGTATCATCTCGAGCTTGTCGAGAGATCTTTTTATTTTACCTAACGTCGAGCGTAGTAGAGAGATCTCGTTCTAATTCTCTCAAATAAAGCGACACGTAATTGATTTATAATAATCTCTCTATATAAGTAAGAAAGCAAGCCCTAGAGCTTGCATCCTACTTTCTCTTAGAGACTGGCTTTGCTAGGATTTCCGCCATTATCACTGCATCCCTAAGCCTTTTTCTCTTTTTAGATCTTTTTAAATCGTCTATTTTTTTGTCAGTCGCTTCTTTTATCTCAGCTTGCCTTAATCTTGCGAGAGCCCCACTATCTCCCTCCTCTTTTGGAGTGGACTTTTGCTTTAGCTCTGCCGCATGCTTTGTGGAAAGCTCTGCCTTAAGCTTTCTTTGGGCTTCTATGTTTGGTTTTTGGCTAGCCTTCTTTATTTTTTTCTTATCAGATCCAAACATCTCCCCGACTGGCTCGTCCATGTATTCATTTAATAGCTCGTTGGTCTTCTTTAACCAATCGTCGAAGGATGGCTTGGGCTTTTTCCCTTGGTCTTTTTTCTTAGGAAAGATTCTAGACATCTAGATCAGCCCCATCTTCTCCAGAAATAGACTCACGCATCTTGGTGTCGGCATTTACATTTTTGATATTGTAATAATCCATCACGCCGAGATTGCCCTCTTCGAAGGCCTTGGCTATAGCTGTTGGAATCTTACTTTCTGCCTCAACTACCTTGGCCCTGTTTTCTTGCTCAAGGGCGATGGCTTGAGCACGTCTTTCCTCAGCCTTGGCTTGGGCGATGTTCTTATCTGCCTCTGCTTGGTCTCTTTGAAGTTGGGCGCCGACGTTTCTTCCGACATCCACATCTGCTATATCAATTGATAAAATCTCGAAGGCAGTACCGCTATCAAGCCCCTTCATAAGGACCGTTTGGGAAATATTGTCAGGATTTTCTAGAACTTGGGCGTGGGAATCTGATGAACCTACTGTGGTTACTATACCTTCTCCAACCCTTGCTATGATGGTTTCTTCTCCTGCACCACCTACTAGTCTTTCGATATTGGCCCTAACAGTAACCTTGGCTATAACCTTAACCTCGATACCGTTTTTGGCAACAGCGGCAATTACTGGTGTGTTGATTACCTTTGGCGTAACAGAAACTTGGACAGCTTCGAATACATTACGGCCTGCAAGATCAATGGCTGCAGCTTGCTCAAAGGAAAGGTCAATGTTTGCTCTTTCTGCTGCAATTAGCGCGTCAACTACTTGGTTGATATTTCCACCTGCTAGATAGTGACTTTCCAAATCATTGGTAGAAATTTGGATCCCTGCTTGGTGGGACTTAATCATTGCATTTACAATCTTTGATGGAGAAAGTCTCCTAAAACGCATAGCAACGAGGGCTGGCATTGAAATATTTACTCCAGAAAATCTAGCAGTTATCCAAAGTCCAACCGGAACCATGGTGAAAAACACCACCAATAAAACGACAATTATGCCTAAAATTACAAAATTCATCATATCTCCTTTACCACAATGTGGCCATCTTTTACACTAACAACTTCAATCTCAGCCAAGGACCTTATAAAATCTCCCTGGCTAGTCGCATCATAATACTTGCCATCGATCTCGATCCTTCCCGTAGGTCTTAAGATAGACTTACTAGTCCCTCTCTTACCTAGAAGATAAGAATAATCGACTTTGGAATTGTAACCTCTCTCCCTGCTATTTACACTCTTTAATATCCCCTTATCAAAAATATTAGCCCTAAAGCCAAGGGTTACATAAACAGTCACACTTAGAATAATAGCAAGAGTCGCAGCTACAAGAAGGATCACTTCTCTTCCATCCATCATAAAGGAATTGTAGAGCGATAGTCCAACAAGAACAAGCCCACAGATTCCAATAAGTCCGAAGCTCGGAATAAAAATCTCAAGAGCAAGGAGAGTAACCCCAGCCACAAAAGAAATCAAAGGCCAAACTTCAGCAATTGGGTGGCTAGCATTAGCAAAATAAAACACTCCCAAAAAGGCCAAAGCACAAACAGCAAAAAAGGCCTTCTTTTCAGTAAACAAAACCGAAATCAAGCTTACAACAGCCAGCACAAAACTTAAGCCAATAACAAGTTCAAACATCATACATTTTCCTTTCTGCTCTTAGTATAATTATCATATAAATTGGGAGAAAAATCAAGAAGCTGGTAGACGAGATATTTTTTCTTCAAAATATCTGAGACTAAAGATAGTTGATTTTAGAATATCTTGATATTAGAATATTTCTTTATGCAAGGTTGGTCTCTTCGAACCTCAGGGAGACAGCTAAGGGGGCGGCAGAGGCCCCCTCTACCTTTCTCCCTGAACCCTCTTTTCATTCACCCCCTCTGCTCCTTAAGCGGAGTGCGGAAAAGGTCGATTTGCTACGCAAATCTTTGTTGGTAGGGGGATTCCTTCGCTTGAATATTTCTTGGATTTAACAATGTCT
>JAQEDR010000030.1:22177-22411 GCA_027669155.1 Peptoniphilaceae bacterium AM52-5BH
TTGAATATTTCTTGGATTTAACAATGTCTAATCTTCGTCTCTCTAAAAATCGATAACTCGCTAACGCTCAAACAAATCGATTTTCTTTACGAGAGACTTGATTATCCATTTCTACTCGTCCACAGGGTAGAGGAAGGGGTGGATTGTCAACACCTAATTGTACAATCTAAAATCGAACGCGCTAATCTAAGACTAACTAATAACTTCTAGTTGATCTTAAATGTCTATATTTAA
>JAQEDR010000031.1 GCA_027669155.1 Peptoniphilaceae bacterium AM52-5BH
TTGTACCAATATTAATATGTGGTTTGCTTCTTTCAAATGTTTGTTTGCTCATTTAATCCTCCTAATATACTCATATAGTCTATAATACCATAAAGCTAACAAAAATTCTATTATTTTTATTATACCAGATAGATTGTTTTATTAAAATATATTTATTATTAAATTTACTCTCCAAAATTTGCTTTTTATTTTTTATGGTGTACAATTATATATGTGCCACTTTAGCTCAGTAGGTAGAGCGCTTCCATGGTAAGGAAGAGGTCCTCGGTTCAATTCCGGGAAGTGGCTCCATTTTTTTGCTTATTTTTAAATAAGATATAATCCTAACCCTTTTTAATATTAATTTTCACAAGTTTTTATAAAAAATAAAAAAATCGCCCTTCTATTTTAAAAATTTTCTAATATATGGGCGACTTTTATTAATTTAATTCTTCTTACTTACACAAGACCCATAAAGTATTCAACGCTAATTGCTACTATAACAACCAAAAGTGATATGATAAATCCATGGATCATAGGGTTTATTCCTGATTTTTTCATTTCATTGAATTTGGTATTTAGCCCAATTGCCGAAAGGGCTGCAACCATTAAGAACTTGCTTACGTTTTTAAGTAGGTCTGATGTCTCTTTTCTAAAGACTCCTGCTGAGTTTAGACCAACCATTATCAAAAACCCTAGTATAAAATATGGTAGGATTGATGTGATGGATAGTTTGTGGCTTTCTTTTCCAATTCCGTCTTTTTTCTTGATATGATTATTAATTAATGAAAATATAATCACTGTTGGAATTATAGAAAGGGTTCTTGTAAGTTTAACCATAACAGCGAAGTCCCCTGCCGCTTCTGAGTAGGCAAAACCTGCTGCTACAACGCTTGATGTATCATTTACAGCTGTTCCTGTCCAAAGACCATAAGCAATATCACTTAGGCCCAAAGCCTTTCCCATTATTGGAAATAAGACTATCATTAGCATATCAAATAGAAATGTAGCACTCATAGCGTAGGCAACATCTGTATCTTCTGCATCTATTACTGGAGCGATTGCAGCTATCGCAGATCCTCCACAAATCCCCGTTCCTGCTGATATAAGGTTACTCATCTTCCAATTAAGCCCTAGAGCCTTTCCTATAAAATGCCCCAAGCCAAAGCAGGTAGCTAAGGTAAATACCATTACGAATATGGAAAGTCTACCTACATTTAGGACCATTTTTATATTTAGAGATGCTCCTAACAAAATTATGGCAAATTTTAGAAGTCTTTTTGATGTAAACTTGATCCCATCACTTAAAATACCATCAGTGTTTATGTAGTTGTTTAGGAACATTCCTATAAATAAAGCAATTACCGATCCTCCTATTAGATGCATAGGTAGGATATTTTCAACAAATTTCGCTATAATAGCAATAAAAATCGCCAAGGCAAAGCCAGGCACTATTCTTCTTATTTTTTTCAATTTTTCCTCCTTTAAACAATACCAGTATTATATCATATTTGTTTAACTTTAGGGTATAAATATAAGGAAAATAAATTGGAGGTAAATATGAAATGGGAAGACAGAAGACGATCTTCTAATGTCAAAAGAGGCTCTAGGGCTCCTATGGCTGTAGGTGGAGGCATTGGTGGTATCGTAATAATGCTACTTTTATATTTTTTGGGAGTTGACCCTAGTGTAGTAACAAATGATAATCAACAAGTAAATCAAAATACACAAATAGAATCAAGCGAAGTCTCTAAGGAAAGAGAGACCCTAGAAGACTTCTTGTCAGTGATTCTTGCAGATACCGAAGATGTTTGGCATGAGAAGTTTGAAGAAAAAGGCGGTACCTATCACGAAGCACAGATGACCCTATATCAAGATACAACCAAAACCGGTTGCGGTATTGCCCAATCTAGGATGGGACCCTTCTACTGTCCAGTAGATAAGACAGTTTATTTCGACGTATCCTTCTATGATGATCTCAAGAGCAGATTTGGAGGAGGTGGGGACTTCGCCCTAGCCTATGTTCTAGCCCATGAGGTAGGTCACCACGTCCAAAATGAACTTGGTATAATCAAACAGACTAATGACTTAAGGCAGAGATTATCAGAGACAGAGTACAATAAGGTCTCCGTGGCTCAAGAGCTTCAGGCTGATTATTTTGCAGGACTTTTCGCCTATTATGTTAAGGAGAAGGGTTATCTCGAAGAAGGAGATATAGAAGAAGCAATGAATGCAGCTTCAGCGATTGGTGATGATAGGATCCAGGAAATGGCGGGCCGTGATGTAGACGTAGATTCCTTTACCCACGGATCTAGCGCCCAAAGAAAAGAAGCCTTCGACTTAGGCTTTAAATATCACGATATAGATCATTCTATGAAGTTTTTTGAAGATTTGAATATGTAAAAACAGGTGGTTTATAGCCACCTGTTTTAAATTGCTTACCTATCTTCTTTCTTGCTAGCAAATAGAGCACCTGCTGCTGTAAATAAACTTATAGCATATCCCATTATTGAAGATACTCCGGTTTTTACATTTTCTTTACTTACTTTCTCTAAATTTTTATTTGTCTCTTTATTTAATTCTCTTTCATCTTTGCTAGTCTTCTGAGAATTTTTCCTATTTTCCACTTCTTCTTTGTCTAGCTCTTTAGTCTCATTTACAATTTTTGCATCAGCAAATTCTATTTCACAAAGTCTAGTCTTTAATACTTCGATTGCTTGATCTATTTCTTCTTGACTTGCTAGCCTATCGTTTAATACGGCCTTAGCTTTACTAATAGCTTCATCGTATTTTCTGATATTTTCACTATCTTCGACTAGGATTAAGCTTTCTATCTTATCTACAAAATTCTTTAGACTTTCTTTTGTAGCATTTTCACCTTCATCATAAGGATTATTTATAAAATCATCAGTTTTTTCAATCTTATATAAATCAACAACCTTTCCACTTGCATCCATTGTTAGGATTGAGAATGAGTTTTTGCTAAATCTTAGATTTGAGAAAAGTTGGCTTCTATCATCCAAGCTCTTTGCAACAAACCATGAGTCCTCCCCTATTGGATTGTAGAATTTTGCTCCGGCAGATCCTGCCATAGTTAAAAATAGGGTTCCTCTTGGATTTATGACTTTATTCCCCTCATAATCAAGACCTATACCATCTACTATTACCTTGCCATTTTTGTAAATCTTATTGTTGAAGGTTTCAGAATATCCATCCTTAATCTTAGCATTCTCATTAGTAGGATCTACTCCATAAGCATCTTCAAAACTTAAGGTCTTCTCACCTGCTAGCATATGTTTGCTTCTTGTATAGATATGATCGTGACCGTTTAGGACAATATCAATTCCATTATCATTAAAGATTTTAACTAGCTCTTTTCTTCTTTCGATTATATCGAGATCAGATGTATGAGTTGCAGTTGAGTAAGGAGCGTGGTGGAAAGAAACTACCTTCCAAGAAAATTTTCCATTTCTTTTTCTTTCTGCTTCCCTAATCGCCTTTTCTATAAATTCTTTGTGTTCATTTGAATTAGTGTTGTTAGAGTTTAAGTTAATGAAAAGTGTATCACCATAAGTGTAGTAGTAATCTCCAGGAACATATGTCAAAGTTCCATCTTCGTTATTTTTAGTAAAGGAACCTAGCTCAGATACATTTGGCAAGTAGAAATGATCCCTAAAGACGGTATTTTGTTGATCATCGTCGTTTTTGTCCATATATGTTTCATGATTTCCTGTTACTGTAGAAAAAATTCTTTCCCTAAACATATCATGATCAAGGAAGCTATCATATTCTCCCTCGTAGCCCGCTATTTCTACATTATCTCCCATAGAAAAGTAAAAATGTGGGTCCATCTTCATAGCTCTATCTATCGCCTTGGCAAAGTCTATTCTATCTTGGTCTACCTTAGCTTGGGTGTTTTTATTTAATCCCTTAGAATCCCAAACGCTATCTCCCGATCCGATTTGAGGATCTCCAAAATACGCTAGGGAAAATTCGTTATTTTCACCAAGAGGTTTAGTCTTTAAAGTGTAAGTATCACTAGTGTATGATCCAGCTTTTATGTAATATGTGTAGGTATTTCCTGTTACAATATCAAGGACTACAGTATGGGACATATACCCTTTAGAATCACCTGTTTGATATACTCGTGAAGGCTCATATTCTTTTCCATCAAAGACTAGATAGCTTTGATTACTCAAGTCATTTCTTACAAAGTAAGTTATAGCGATTTGATTTTCGTTATCTCCATTATTAACAACTATATCCTTTATTGGATCAGTGTTTTCTCTTAGATTGTTACCTGCGTAAGCTCCATCCTTCTTGCCATATTCTCCCTTAGTCTCTTCTAGTTTTTCTTTAACTTCGAAATCGATATTTGTAACATTTTTATCTTCTCCAAAAGTATCTCTGTCAGTTTCGGTCGCCCTATTAAACTTATTGGTTCCATCGACTTCTCTTATATTCTTTTCATTCTTTTCAAATAGAACTTCGTCATCTTCTGGAATATCTGCCTTATAGCTATTATAATCATTAATAAAGTTTACAAGATCATCTATTTCCTCATCTGATAGGTTAGATACTTGACTTTGCTTATTTTCATTAATCTTTAAATTCTCCTCATCTGCCCTAACATTGGAACAAAAAGCAGTTGAAGAAACAGCGCTTATCATCAAGGCTACAAGTAGTTTGTTAAATTTCATAATTCCTCCTTTATTATCTATACATATATTTATTATCTATACATATATTTTAAGATGTAAATATTATGAAGATAATAAAGTCTTGTAAGAAATATGTTAAAAATTCAATTAAAAAACTTGTGCCAAATAAAGACACAAGTTCTAATTTTCTTTATGTAAACAAACTGGACATATTCCCCTGTATATCACTTCAACATTATCAATTTCGTAATCGCTAAGCTCTTCTGGGTATTCTAAATCATCGACATCCAAATCTTCTATAAGACCACAAGACTCACAGATAAAGTGGCCGTGGTTGGTCTTTTTGAACTCATATCTCTTACTCGACATATTAAAGTCAAGCTCCTTAACTAGTTTATGTTCAACTAAAAGATTGAGGGTGTTGTAGACCGTCGCCTGACTTATCACAGGATCGATCTTCTTTAAATCCTTATAGATAGTATCTGCTGTAGGATGGGTCGGATGCATTATAAGATAGTCCAATATCAGAAGCCTTTGGTGAGAAACCCTTATATTGTGCTTAGCTAAAAGCTCTCTGAGTTTGGGTAATCTTTGATTGTATTCTTCATTTCTCAGCTCATTAATAATCTTTTCCACCATTTGCCTCTTTCTAAGATTAGAATTATTCTATAATACTAATATACTTATTTTTTGCAAGTTGTCAAATAAAGCAAAGGAAAAGACCCTCAAAGAGGGCCCTTCTACTTAAATAGATTAAGCAAGTTCTACTTCAGCGCCTGCTTCTTCTAGTTTAGCTTTTAGTTCTTCAGCTGCATCTTTAGCAACGCCTTCAGCTACTGCTTTTGGAGCTGCATCTACTAGTGCCTTAGCATCTTTTAGTCCAAGTCCAGCTGCGTCTTTAACAACTTTGATTACGTTGATCTTAGCTGATCCTGCTGATTTAAGAATTACGTCGAATTCTGTTTTTTCAGCTGCTGCTGCTTCACCTGCACCTGCTGCTGCTACTGGAGCTGCTGCTACTGCTGCTTGAGCTGTTACGTCGAATTCTTCTTCGATTGCTTTTACTAGGTCAGATAGTTCTAGTACTGTAAGTTCTTTGATTTCTTCTAATAGGTTTGTTACTTTTTCGCTTGCCATTATTATATTCTCCTTTAATGTTTAAATTTTATTCTTCGCCTGCTTGTTCTTTTTTCTCACGTACTGCATCAAGAGCAATTGCAATCTTAGATACTGTGTTGTTAAGATCTCCTGCAAGTCTTCTAATTGGTGCTTGTAGTACGTTAGCTAGCATTGAGTGTAGTACGTCTGTTGGTGGTAATGTAGCAATTGCCATCATTTGATCACCAGTTTGGAAGTTTCCTTCTACAACTCCTGCCTTAAGAACTAATTTGTCTTTTTGTTCGTCGCCTTCTTTTGTGTAGTCTACTGCTACTTTTGGTCCATTAACTAAGTCTTCGTTTGAGAAGATTAGTGCGTTTGATCCCTTAAGTTCGTCTATGAGTTCTTCATATCCTAACTCTTGGAAAGCAAATCTCATCATTGTGTTCTTGTAAACTTTGTATTCAGCATTTTTTTCTCTGAATTTGTTACGTAGGTCAGTAATTTCTTTTACGTCCATACGATCAAATCCAACTAATGTTACTGATTGTGCGTTTTCGATTTTTTCTTTAATCTCGTTTACGACTTCTTGTTTAGCTGCTATAGCTTTCTCGCTCACTCTTTCACCTCCTATAGGCTTTGGTAGGTATATAAAAATCCCCACTTTAGGCAGATTAATCCTGCCTACATCGGTGGGGATGTAGATTCTTCTTCCCACCTATACGCAATAATTAAACATTGCTGTCTGCGTAGTCTTTGGTAGCCTGTTTATTTGACTTATTTATTATATCACAAAATATATTTTTTGCAAATTTATTTTTCAACTAAATCCATAGCTCTTGCTGGAGATAATTTGATTCCAGGTCCCATAGTTGATGCAAGAGTAACTGATTTCATGTATTTACCCTTTGCAGCAGCTGGTCTTGCCTTTGCAACAGCTGTTATCAAGCTTCTGATGTTTTCAGATAGTTTTTCTTTTCCGAAAGATACCTTTCCTGTTGGTACGTGGATAAGGTTAGCCTTGTCAGTTCTATATTCTACCTTACCAGCTTTAATCTCTTCGATAGCTTTTTTAACATCTGGTGTAACAGTTCCAGTTTTTGGGTTTGGCATTAAGCCTTGTGGTCCAAGTACTCTACCAAGTCTTCCTACAACTGCCATCATATCAGGGGTTGCTACTACAACGTCAAAGTCTAGCCATCCTTCGTTTTGGATCTTAGCTGCTAGGTCTTCTCCACCTGCATAGTCAGCGCCTGCTGCTAGTGCCTCGTCGATTCTGTCTTCTTTAACGAAAGCTAGAACCTTTTGAGTTTTACCAGTTCCGTGAGGAAGGATTACTGTTCCTCTAACTTGTTGATCAGCGTGTCTGCTGTCTACTCCAAGTGAGAAGTGTAATTCTACTGTTTCATCAAACTTAGCACTTGCTGTCTTTTCAATTATATCTAAAGCTTCGTCTAGTGTGTATTCTTGTGTTGAATCGAAAGATTTTTTCGCTTCAATGTATCTTTTTCCTCTTTTAGCCATTTAATTCCTCCTGTGGTCTTCGATTTTTATCTCCCACTAATCTTCTACAGTAACTCCCATACTTCTTGCTGTTCCAGCTATCATGCTTACAGCTGCCTCTAAGCTAGCTGCGTTAAGATCTTGCATTTTTGTCTTTGCAATTTCTTCAAGTTGGCTTCTCTTAATTGAACCAACCTTGTTCTTGTTTGGTTCTCCTGAACCTTTTTGTAGATTGATAGCTTTTTTGATTAATACTGGTGCTGGTGGTGTTTTTGTAATAAATGTAAATGTCCTATCCGCATAAATAGTCATTTCTACCGGTATTATCATTCCAGCTTGGTCTGCTGTCTTTGAATTAAATGCTTGCACGAATTCCATGATGTTGATTCCGTGTGGTCCGAGTGCTGTACCTACTGGTGGTGCTGGAGATGCAGCTCCTGCTGGTACTTGTAATTTAACTAATGCTTTTACTTCTTTATCTGCCATTTTTACCTCCTTGTGGTTTTGCGGGCCTTGCCCTCCCACTAACTTCGACAGTTACTAAATAGTTTCGATATCTGTAAAATCTAGATCTATAAGGGTATCTCTACCAAACATATCTACAAAAGCCTTGATAGAGCCTTTTTCCTTATCAACTTCTTCAACCTTGGCTACGAATCCTTCAAATGGTCCGCTTATGATATTTACATCATCGCCAACATTTACATTGATATTAAGTATTGGTGCCTCATCCTTAACTCCGAACTTTCTAACTTCTGCTGGAGTTAGGGCAACTGGTTTTCCGTCTGGTCCTACAAAGCCTGTAACACCTTGGGTATTTCTGATGATATACCAGCTTTTGTTGGTAATATTCATCTTAACCATTACATATCCTGGAAATAGCTTTCTAGTTTTTACCTTCTTAGTATCATTTTTTACTTCAACATACTCTTCTGTTGGCACTGTAACTTCTAAGATATCAGGGTTTTGTTCATTGTCAATCATCATTTGTATCTTGTCGTTGACTCTGTTTTCATAGCCTGTATAGGTATGAACTACATACCATCTGGCATTTTCCTTGATAGCTTCTAAGTCTCTATCCTTAGATTCTTCTGTTGAAATTTCTTTATCTTCTGATAAATTTTCTTCTTCTTTGTTTTCTGAGAAATCGTAAGAATCTGTCATTTCACACCTACATTATAATTTGAAGTAGGAATTGGAAGACTTGATCAAGTAGCCAAATTGCTAAAGCTGTTACAGCTGAGATTGCAATTACTATCCAAGAATACTCAAATGCGGTCTTCTTTGTTGGCCATTGAATCTTCTTAAATTCTCTTGATACGCCAGAAAAGAAAGAATCCTTTTTCTTAGCCATATATGCTCCTACTTTGTTTCTCTGTGAACAGTGTGTTTTTTACAGAATGGGCAATATTTCTTTAGCTCTAATCTTTCGCTATGATGTTTTTTGTTTTTTGTTGTATCATAGTTTCTGTTTTTGCATTCTGTACATTCCATTTTTACTTTATCTGCCATAAAACACCTCCTATAAATTTATACGGATACTTCCATACAGGGTATGATAATACCACTATTAGGCAGTTTTGTCAAAGATTTTTATTGGTTTTGTGAAAGTTTTTCATAAAATCTTTTTCTTCTCTCTACAAGAAATTTTCTTATATCATCTAGGTCATGATTGGAAAAGCTCTGGTCCTCATAGTCCAATAGTATATCTTCTATATCATCTAACTCAAAAACGCCCTCATCATACATCTTTCCAAGAAGCTCCTCGTCCTTGTCATAATAGACTTTGGGAGGATAATCTATAAGCCTTGACGTATCTACGACTATGAAAGACTCTCTTGCATAAACTTTATTGCCAACGACGAGAACAGCTTCCTTTATATTTATTTCTCTTCCCGTCCTAAAATCTTTCATTATATACTAAGACCTAAATCCTTGATTTTTTCTACGATTTCATTTACAGAACTTTCTGCAATCTCATCTGTCTCAGCTTCTACCATAACCCTTATAAGTGGCTCGGTTCCGCTTTTTCTAACCAAGACTCTACCACTATCTTGTAGTCTTTCTTCTACTTCTTCGATTTTTGCTTGAAGGTCTTTATTTTCTAGTGTCTCTTCCTTATCTTTTACTTTAACATTGACAAGTTTTTGTGGATAGATCTTTAAGTCTCTTCTTAGGCTTGCTATATCTGTTTTTTCTTCTATCATTGCTTCCATTAGCTTAAGAGATGTTAGGATACCATCTCCTGTGTTGGCAAACTTCTTATAAATTATGTGACCAGATTGTTCTCCACCTAATTCATAACCATTTTCATCCATACAAGCGTGAACGTATTTATCACCTACGGCAGTTTTTACATAGTCGATTCCTAATTCGTCAAAGGCCTTGTATAGTCCGATATTACTCATTACTGTTGTTACAACAGTGTTAGAGTTTAAAGCACCTTCTTTTTTCATATATTTGGCAGATATATAAAGGATAGAATCTCCATCGATTACTTCTCCCTTATTATCAACTGCTATACATCTATCGGCATCCCCGTCAAAGGCAAAGCCTATGTCTAGTTTATTTTCGACTACGAATTTTTGGAGATTTTCTATATGGGTTGAGCCTGCGTCCTTGTTGATATTAAAGCCATTAGGATCTGCATTTATCACAAAGGTATCAGCTCCTAGAGCATCATATACAGGTTTGGCTATGGTAAAGCTTGCACCGTTTGCACAGTCAAGACCTACCTTGATACCTTCAAAAGACCTGGTAACAGTTTGGATAAGATAAGCAATATATCTATTTCTTCCTCCAATAAAGTCAACTGTTCTTCCGATATTTTCATCGACTGCAAGATCAATGTCTTCTATATCGCTGTCTATATATTTTTCTAACTCTTCTAGGAAAGAATCTTCCATCTTCTCCCCTTCGCTGTTTATGATCTTGATCCCATTATCATAGTAAGGGTTGTGGCTTGCTGTAATCATGATTCCACAATCGAAGTCTTCTGTCTTTGTTATATAAGAAACAGAAGGCGTTGGTGTTACGTGCATGAGGTGGGCGTTTGAGCCGGATGAAGTAATGCCTGCAGAAAGTGCAGCCTCATACATGTAAGAGCTTCTTCTTGTATCCTTACCTATAAGTATTTTTCCATTTCCATTTTTATTTTTTGAGAAGTAATCTCCAATAAATCTTCCTATTTTAAAAGCATGGTATACATTGAGAGACTTGTTAGCTTCTCCCCTAAATCCATCTGTACCAAAATATTTCATATATGTCTCCTTTGTGATTTCTTAAGTAATTTATCAATAAACATTATACCCTTTCGATAAATAAGAAAAAATATGGGTAGCTATAATGTAAGGAGGATTAGATGAGTTTTAAGAATTTAAATAATGAAAAATTATATATAAATGGAGAATATATAGAAAGTAAGTCCAATGAATGGATTGAAGTTGAAAATCCTGCCACAGGAGAAATAATAGGAAAAGTTCCTAAGGCGACTAATAGCGAGATAAATCTAGCATGTGAGGCTGCCTATGAAGCCTTAAAGGAATTTTCCAAAACTAGCCTTGAGGAAAGAATTTCTTATATTGAAAAGTTTAAGAACTGGCTAATAGATCATGAAGATGAGATAATGGATACAATCCTTAAGGAGCTTGGGGTTCCTATAAAAATCGCAAAGCCTGGTCAGTTTGATAAGCAAATTCAAAGGATAGATAGCTTTATCGACCAAGCGAGATTAATCGATTACAAGATCGAAATGGATGGAGGCTTCGTAAGGATGGAGCCAATTGGAGTTGTCGCAAGCCTTACTCCTTGGAACTATCCTCTAGGTCAAATCATAATGAAGGTAATTCCTGCAATACTAATGGCTTGTCCTGTAGTAGAAAAGCCAGCCTCAGATACACCGCTTACAGCTTATTTCGTTGCCAAGGCCTTTGATGAAATAGGTCTTCCTAAGGGAGTCTTCAATCTCATAACAGGATCTGGCGGTGAAGTTGGAGATATATTAAATACAAATCCTAATGTAGCTATGGTATCCTACACGGGAAGCCTTGCCGGTGGATCAGCTTCTGCCAAAAACGCCATGGATACTGCTAAGAAAGTTGTCCTTGAGCTTGGTGGCAAGTCTCCTGGAGTTTTCGTCAAAGGATGCAATAAGGAAAATGGAGTCAAGCAAGTCCTAGATAGGGTCTATCTAAATGTAGGTCAAACATGCTCTTGCCTATCTAGGGCTATCATCACTGAAGATATCTACGATGAAATCTTAGAGGAATTTCTAAAACAATATGACAACTATCCAGTAGGAGATCCAAGAGATGATGCTACTGTAGTCGGAACTCTTTCAAGCAAGAAACAATTCGATAAGGTTAAAGCCTACATCGAAGAAGGAATCAAAGAGGGTGCAAATCTTATAAGAGGAGAGGTTCCTACAGAAAGTGAAGTAGGTTATTATGTAAAACCTACAATATTTACTGATGTCAAGCCAGGTATGAAAATCCACGACGAAGAAATCTTTGGTCCCGTTCTTTCTATAATTAAGGTTAAGGACAAGGAGGAAGCAATCGAGGTCGCCAATGCAGTGGACTTCGGCCTATCTTCAGCAGTTTTCGGTAATGAGAAAGAAGCAATGGATATAGCCTATGAAATAAAGGCTGGAGATGTCTATGTCAACTCCTTTGGAGGTAGCTCAGAACTTCCATTTGGAGGCTACAAGCAATCTGGAGTCGGTAGAGAAGGTGGAAGATTTGGCCTAATGGAATACCTAGAGCCAAAGTCAATCCACACAGCCTAGTCACTAGAGAGGGTTCCATCCCTCTTTTTTATTTGCTATAATTAAAGTATGAAGAAATTAGATTACATACCAAGAACAAATATAAAAATGATACATGTCGATGGGTCTTACTCTTTTGGAGTGGACTCCATAATACTAGGAGATTTCTCCAAAATGAAGAAGGATAAAGTAGCCCTTGATATAGGAGCAGGCTCTGGCGTCCTTTCTTTTCTTACAAACTCCCTCTATAAACTAAAGAAGGTCTATGCTGTCGAGATCCAAAAGGCTAAGGCAGATCTTTTAAGAGAAAATATAGCCTTAAATAGTATGGATAATATCGAGCTTATCAACGACGACCTAAATAATATTGATTTTAAGGAAAATTCTCTCGATTATATAATTACCAACCCACCCTACTATAAAATCACCGACAATATAGGAAATAAGGAAGAGGAATTTCTTATATCTAGGCAGGAAAAATACTTGAAGCTAGAAAATATCTTTGCCTTTGCCAATAAGAATCTAAAGGATAAGGGCAAGCTATTTATGATTCATAAGCCGGAAAGGATGGTTGAGATTTTCTATAAGTCGAGCAATCTCAAGCCTAAGAGGGTTCGTTTTGTAGAATCAAGAGTCTACGAAAAGCCCCAGTTTATCCTTATTGAATTTGTAAAAAACGCAAGAGATGGATTAAAAATAGAAGATCCTTTAGTTATATATGAAGGAAATTCTTACTCAAAAGAGATGAAGCAAATAAATGATTTGGACTAAGGAGGTCTTATGGATTATCAGCTATATTTTGTCCCTACACCAATTGGAAACCTGGAGGATATGACTATTAGGGCCATAAATGTCCTTAAGGAAGTTGATGTGATAGCTTGTGAAGATACTAGAGAATCGAGAAAGCTTTTAAACTACTACGAGATAGATAAGCCCCTCACCTCCTATCATAAATTTAATGAATCATCTAAGTCTATAGATATCATTTCCGAGATAAAAAAGGGTAAGACCTACGCTGTTATAACTGACCAAGGTATGCCAGGTATATCTGATCCCGGCCATATCCTAATCAAAAAATGTATAGAAGAAGAAATTACCTACACTATCCTTCCAGGGGCAAGTGCTATAATCACAGCCCTTGTAGGATCAGGCCTAGATAACGACAAGTTTTCCTATTATGGCTTTATCCCAAAAAAGTCAGCTGATAGGAAGGTCTTTTACGAAAAGCTAAAAAACGAGGAGAAGACATCTATCATCCTAGATACTCCCCATAATTTTCAAAATACCCTAGCCGATTTTAAGGAACTTTTCCCTAAAAGGAGACTTGCTATCGCAAGAGAACTTACAAAAAAGTTTGAAGAATATAGACAAAGTCCCATAGGAGATATAAATATAGAAGATGTGACCTTGAAGGGGGAATTTGTCCTAATACTTGAAGGTGGAGAAAAGAAAGAAGAGTCTATCGAGTCCTACAAGGATGAAATATTAAAATCAATAGACGAAGGCAAACGAACCAAGGAAATCGTAAAAGAAATCAAGAAGAAAACAAAACTTGGCAAAAATGAAATCTATGAATATGTCTTGGAGCTAAGTAAATGAGAAGAAAAGATAGAGAAAAAGATAAAAATTTCGCCCTGGAAATAATTGATAAAGTAAGCTTTGGCGTGATGACAATTGTTGAAAATGGCTACTCTATCCCCCTTAGCTTTGCAAGAGATAGAGATTATCTATACTTTCATGGAGCAAAAATAGGAGAAAAGAACAGACTCTTAGAAAAAGAAAACCATGTAAGAATAGTCTTTGTGGGAGATAATTACCTACCAGAACCAATTAGTCATGAGGAAATTATGGAAAACCCTCAAAAGCTCGCCAAGCTTTTTACTCTCAAATATGAATCGGCAATAGTTGAGGGGACTTGTTCTCTGATAGAAGATAAAAAAGAAAGAGACCGGGCCCTTACCCTCATATGTAAGAAATTCTACCCAGATCTAGATAATTATATAAAAATGGCTGTTGATATGAATGGAGATATTACATCTTGTTATAAGATAAAAATAAAAGAAATATTCGGGAAATCAAATATAAGTTAGGGGACTTTCGTCCCCCTTTTTAGTTATAGAATATTCATAAGCTCTTCTATTGAATTTACCTTATAAGTCGCCTTTTCTCCTTCGTGGGCCTTCCCATAGCCGTAACTTGCAAAGACAGTTTTCTGATCATTCTTAAAGCCTGCCATTATGTCTTCGTACCTATCTCCTACCATGATATAATCGACCTTGACATTTTCCCTTAGGATCTTGTACTTATCTATAAAATCAAAATCTTCGCCTACTAGATATTTGGAGAAGTAATCATCTAGCTTATAGACTCTTCTCGCCTCATCCATATAGGCTCTTAGACACTTACTTAAGATGTATAAGTCGTATTTTCCTTTTAGATAGTTAAGAGTTTTATAAGAGTTTTCGTAAAGTGCCCCAGTTTTTGATAAGTTTTCCCTAATTCTTTTGCCATTTAGCTCTATCAGATGGTCTTTGTTTGAATCATCCTTTAGGATATCATCCCAGCAGGCCTTCGGACTCATGCCTATATATTTCTTGTAATCTACGCTTTTAGGATCAATCCCAAGCTCTCTTAAGGTCGTGTAGAGAGCTTCTTTGTAGACTAATTCCGTCTTGTGGATTGTCCCATCGAAGTCAAAGATGACTATCATAAGATATCCATTAGATTTGCCATTTCAATTGCTGCAAGAGCTGCTTCACTTCCCTTATTACCAGCCTTAACACCAGATCTTTGGAGGGCTTGATCGATAGTATCTGCTGTAATTACTCCAAATATTACAGGCTTATCACTTTCAAGGCTGACATTGGCAACTCCCTTGGATACTTCTGCACAAACATAGTCAAAGTGAGGAGTATCTCCACGGATAACCGCTCCAAGGCAGATTACAGCATCGTACTCGTCCTTTTTGGCAAGTTTTTTTGCAACTAAAGGAATCTCGAAGGCTCCAGGAACCCTAATTAGGTCTATATTTTCTTCCTTTGTATCGTGTCTTTTAAGTGTATCGAGGCAACCTTCAACTAGTCTATCTGTTACAAAGTGGTTGAATCTTGCAACCAATACCGCATATTTTTTATCATTTGAAATTAAATTAGCACTAAACTCACGCATTTTCTCTCTCCTTAAATTCTTCTAGTTCATGACCCATTCTCAAAGCTTTTATTTCTAGATATTTTCTATCTGTTTCGTTTGATTTTATTTCTATAGGACATCTAGACTCTACTTTTATACCGTATTCTTCTAGCTGATTTATCTTATCAGGGTTGTTTGTCATAAGCTTCACTGATTTTACTCCAAGCCTATCTAGCATTTCTGAAGCAATCTTATAGTCTCTCATATCTTCAGGAAAACCTAGTTTAAGATTGGCATCTACTGTATCGTAGCCGTGCTCTTGGAGCTCGTAGGCCTTAAGCTTGTTAAATAGTCCTATGCCTCTTCCCTCTTGCCTTAGGTAAAGAAGAACACCTTCGCCATTTTCTTCTATATTTCTTAGGGCCTTGTGAAGCTGGCTACCACAATCGCATCTTCTTGAACCTAAGACGTCTCCTGTTAGGCATTCTGAATGGATTCTTGTAAGTACTCCGCTTTTTTTGATATCTCCCTTGGTAATTGCTATATGCTCTTTACCAGTTTTCCTATCAAGGAATCCATAAGCCTTGAAGCTGCCGTATTCACTAGGTAGGTTAACAGGATTGGTAGATATTACATCTACTTCCAAGCTCTTTCTATAATCTTGGATTTCCTTAACTGTTGTTACTTTAAGATTTAGTTTCTCGGCAAGTTTTAGAAGGTCATCTCCCCTCATCATATGGCCATCGTCTGCCATAATCTCACAACAAAGTCCTACCTCCTTAAGTCCTGCAAGTCTTAAAAGATCAACTGTTGCTTCTGTATGACCGTCTCTTTCGAGGACTCCTCCGTCTTTGGCAACTAGGGGAAAGACATGGCCCGGTCTTCTAAAATCACTAGCTTTAGAATCTTCTGAGGCAAGAGCCCTAATAGTTTCTGCTCTCTCAAAGGCGGATATACCTGTAGAGGTATTTACATGATCTACTGAAACAGTAAAAGCTGTTTCGTGATTGTCAGTGTTTTGGACAACCATAGGATTTAGGGAAAGTCTCCTGGCAACTTCCTTGCCGATTGGAGTACAGATTAGTCCCTTGGCGTAGGTTGCCATAATGTTGATCATTTCTCCTGTAACGTTTTCTCCTGCACAGATCATGTCTCCTTCATTTTCCCTATCCTCATCGTCTGTAACTAGGATTATTTCATTTCTTTTAAGTGCTTCTAAGGCTTCTTTAACTCTATTCATCTACAATAGACCCAAAAGTGAGTCTCTATCCTCCTTTTTTTCGCTTCTATTTAACTTTTCAACTATCCTTGATAAGATATCTGTTTCTAGATTTACTAAGTCTCCGACCCTTCTATTTTTAAGATTGGTCCTAGATAAGGTCTCTGGTATGAGGGAAACTTCGAAGATGTCGTCTTGTTCGTAAGATACTGTAAGAGATATGCCATCTATGGCAATAGATCCCTTGTTTACGATATATTTTCCAATCTCTCTTGTAGTTTTGAACCTATAGACGTTTTTATTAATTGATATAAGTCTTCCAACTCCGTCAACATGGCCTTGGACTATGTGGCCGTCCAGTCTATCTGAAAATCTTAGGGCTCTTTCGAGATTGACTTCCTTTCCCAAAAGACTTCGATCAAACTTAGTCTTCTTAAGAGATTCATTCATAATATCGGCCTTGTAGTAGGAATCCGCCATCTCAGTAACTGTAAGGCAAACCCCGTCAGTCATTATCGAATCTCCTAGCTTTGTATCTTCTAGGACTTTTTTGCAAGAAATTTTAATTTCTACCGTATCCGATTTTTGCTTAAATTCCTTAACTATGCCCAATTCTTCAGCTATTCCTGTAAACATTATTTACCTCAAACATTACATCACTTCCAAATCTTTTTATATCATCTATGGAAAATCTCTTGGCATCTTTTATGACCTTGGCCCCTTCTCCTATAAAGGCGGACCTTGAATCAAGGCCTGATACTACTATTGGAGCCATAAACTGATAGATTTTATCAACTAGATCTTCTTCTAGGAAGGAGTTATTTACAAGAGATCCTCCTTCTACAAGAACCGATCCGATATTTCTCTCATATAGTTTATTAAGCAAGTCATTGAGATCGATCCTGCCGTCTTTCTCCTTACATCTTATTATTTCTGCATTGATATCTATATCTTTGTCAGAAATTGTGGCGATATAAGTTTTCTTATCAGAATTTTCCCTAAAGACTTCCCTGTCCTTATCTATATCGAGCTTATCAGAAAGGATAATCCTATAAGGATTAACTCCTCCTTCAATCCTTGAAGTAAGCCTTGGATTATCCTGCCTTAAGGTGTTAGCACCAACTAGGATTGCGTCATATTCGCTCCTTAGTTTGTGAACGTAGGCTCTAGATTCTTCATTAGTAATCCACTTGGAATCGAAAGATCCTGTGGCGATTTTCCCGTCCAGGCTTTGAGCATATTTTAAAGCTAGAAGAGGTCTATTATTTTCCATGTTGAAGAAAAATTTCTCATTCAATTTCTTTCCTTCATCCTCTAGGACCCCTGTAATGACCTCAATACCAGCTTTCTTTAATTTGCTAAGACCATCTACCTTGGGATTAGTATCGAGATTTGCTATAACTACCCTTTTGACCTTCTTCCTTATGACTTCATCGACACAGGGAGGATGTTTACCAAAGTGGGAACAGGGCTCGAGATTTACTATCAGAGTAGCTCCTTCGGCGCTTTCCTTAAGATTATTAAAGCAATCGATTTCTGCATGGTCATTGGTGAAACTTTTGTGATAGCCTTTTGCTATTATCTCTCCATCTTTTACAAGAATTGCTCCAACCATAGGATTTGTCAAAACCTTTCCAGATCCCTTACGGGCTAGGTCGAAACATTCTCTCATTAAGTTATCATAATTCATTTCTTCTCCTTTTGGAGACTAAAAAAGCCCCCTTTCAGGGACTTCGAATTTATAAGTATGCAAAATAAGCATAGAAAAACTCTTCTTTCATCCAGACTATACTGTCGGTATCGGAATTTCACCGATTCGGCTTGCGCTCGCAGACTTTACTGCCGGTGGAGACTTGCACTCCGCCCTGAAGATCAAATTTATTATTAACTTAATATAAGTATAAGCCATTGTAGAAGTTTTGTCAAGAGTATATTTGTATTTTTATGTAATATTTTAGGAAAACTTGTATTTTTAAATATTTTCCTTCTAATAATTTTAGATTAAAAGAAATAATTAGAATCTCTCCTGGGATAAATTGTAAGAAAGAGTTTGTGAAAGCAAATTTTTCTAAAAACCAATAAAAAAAGAAGCCGAAGCTTCTTAAATTATTATCTGTTTTTTCTGTTTTTTCTCTTAGCAGCGTCATTTTTCTTTTTTCTTATAACGCTTGGTTTTTCGTAGTGTTCTCTTCTTCTGTATTCAGAAAGTACACCGGATCTTGCGCATTGTCTTTTGAATCTTTTGATTGCACTATCGATTGATTCGTTTTCTCCAACTCTGATCTCTGTCATCTTCTATCCCCCCTCTCGTATTCGCACTAGTTTTCATCAACCTGGTGGCCACTTAAATCCTCTGCCTCCAAGTACATGGAAATGCAAATGAGGCACGCTTTGTCCCCCATCTTCGCCGACATTAGTCACCACTCTATAGCCATTTTCATCAAGGCCTTTTTCGCTTGCTATCTTTTTGATAGTAGCAAATACCTTGCTTATGATTTGGCTGTCAGCTTCTTCTAATGTAGCTATGCTTTGAATGTGCTTTTTTGGTATTACAAGAAAATGGATAGGTGCTTGTGGATCTAAATCGTTAAATGCAATAACATCACTATCTTCATAGATTATATCTGAAGGAATTTCCTTGTTTATAATCTTACAAAATACACAATCCATACTTCACCCCCATTAGTATATATTCTACCACAAGTGAAAAAGTGAGTCAATAAAATATGTTCATTATGACAGATCTTTTATTAAATTGATAAGTTGTAAAATTAAATGCGACACTAGAATAAAATAGAAAACTCATAC
>JAQEDR010000032.1 GCA_027669155.1 Peptoniphilaceae bacterium AM52-5BH
TATTGTATCATATGTTCGATTTTAAACTGTACTATTTATTGTATCCATACCAGGGGGAATCGGAACCCCCTTGGGCCTCCCCCTTTGAACGAAGGGATATTTTAAAATAAAAATATATTTTAATATTCAGATATAGTAATATCTAAATCTATTTAGTAAAAGATATTTGAGAAAAAATATCTCCCCAACCCCTTTTAGTATTAGGATATTTAGAAAAATCTCTAAAAAAGCCCCCTTTGGGGCAAAGGGAGCTTTCTATATGCTATTAGTTATTTTTTACTTGATCAAGAATTTCTCTTGCTCTTTCTATTACTTCGTTTGACTTATCGATAAGGGCTTGGATTTCGTCTTCTCTTCCTTCGATTGCTTCTGGAGCTTCTGTTTGAAGGATTTCTATTGCTCTAACTGTTACTCTTGAATCAAAGACAGCTTGTTCAAGTTCAGCTATTGCTTCTTCTTTTGTTTGAGCGCCTTCTGAATCAGTTTTATCTTCCATAGCATTTTTATCTTCTGCCTCTTCACCTTCAGCAGTTTCCTTGTCAGAAGCTTCTTTATCATCGGTCTTGTCTTCTTTTGAGTCTGATTTATCAGCCTTATCTGCCTTTTCGGCATCTTTATTGTCTTTTTCTTCAGCGTCTTTGTCAGTAGCTTCTTCTTTATCCTTGCTATCAGCGTTTTCTGTTACTTCTGTTTCTTTTTTGCTATCATCAGCATTGTTTTTGTTTTGGCTCATGCTGTTACATGATGTTAGGGATAAACTTAATAGAAGTCCTGCTAAAACTACTTTGTTTTTAATTTTCATAATATCTCTCCTTTTTATTCTTATTTATTCTTTTTTCTTGTAAAGATTAGGGCGATTGCTGCAACTACTGCAACTCCTCCAACTACAGGAAGGATCGCATCAACACCTGTTCTAACCTTACCATTTGATTTCTTGCTTGATGTTACAACCTTTTTAGTTGTTTTCTTAGGATCCTTATTGCTACCAGGTTCTGCCTTTTCTGGGTTTAGCTTTTCATTAAACTCATCTTCCAAGGCTTTGATACCATCTGTATCAGCGTCCTTATTATCTCTTAAATCTTGAAGTTTCTCCTTGTATTCTTCTTTAAGTTTCTTCAAAGATTCATCTGTAAGCTTATCTGATTTTGCCTTATCAATATAGCTTTCGAGTTGGTCAGCCTTATCGTTGAATTCTTTAACAAAGTCCTTGTCATCGATTGCTTTTTTAGCCTCAATAAGCTTATCTAGATTTTCTTTAGTTCTTTCGTCTGTTAGGGCCTTATAAGCATCCATGTAGGCGTTTTGATAAGATGCAGTGGCTCTTCTGAAATTCTCACTATTGATGAACTCGTTGTGCTTATCTGCTTTAAGTGCCTCATCAATTTTTCCTTGAAGCTCTATTTCTTCCTTGTTTCCCTTGCCCTTACCTTCTTCGATAACTTTCTTGGCCGCTTCTACATCTTCTATTAGTTTTTCATAGTTAGAATCTGTAGCTGTAGCATTATCTAATGCCTTGAAAGCTTCTACATACTCATCTATGGCTATATCTTTGTTCTTTTCTAGTTTTTTATAGTTTTCTGATTCTCTGAAGTCTTTATCAGCTGCCTTAAGTGCTGCCGCCCTATCTAATAGCTCGTTAGTCTTATCGTCGTTAACTACACTTTTAGCTTCAGCTGCTGCATTATCGTAGTTTTCTTGAGCCTTAAGAATTTCATTAGAATCGGTCACGTCACTTTCGATAAGACCTAAAAGAGCTGTTTTTGAAGAACGGTAATTGTCAATCTTCTCTTTTTCAGCTTGAATATTTCTCGCTTCAACTTTTTCAAGATTTTCTTCTGTGAAATCAGTCGCCCTATCCATATCAATTTTTACTAGAGCTTCCAACTTGTAGTCAAAAACATCCTTATCAGATAATTGATCGAATATGGTGCTTGGGAAGCCCTCCATGTCATCGATTTTCTTTTCCTCTTCCTTGCTTAGGGCAAACTTTTCTTCTTCTATATTTTCCTTTGTAGAAACATCTGCTATAGCTTTCTTAAGCTCATCTGTTATTTCTGAAATAGTCTTCGCTTGAGATTTAAAATCATCATAAACCTTAAGTGAATTAGCTAATATATCATTTAGACCAGAATCATTTTTAATCTCTAAAAGTTTGCTAGCCTTATCAATTTGTTTTTTAAGCTCAGTTCTCGCATCTCTTGCGCTATACACTCTATAGCCTAGCTTAGAAACTGCCTTGTAGTAGTTTCTTTCTACTTCTTCTTGTGAGCTATCGTCTTCTAATAATTTAAGCTCTTTTTCGTCAGCTTCTTCTATTGCATTTTTAAAAGCTTCTAGAGCTTTTCCATGTTCCTCTATCTCTGCGTCAGTTGCAAGCTTTATAGCATTACTCTTACCAAGTGCAGATTCATAAACGTCGATTTTATCAAGAAGGTCTTTTCTTCTCTCTTCAAGAGTCTTACCTTCTTCATTCTTACTATCAGCTCCTTCACCATCAGAAGTAACAGGATCATTCAGATTCTTAACCCCTATTTCAAGATTATCGTCAGATGATTCTCCTTCTTTTGTAGATTGAACTTCATCTTTCTCTGCATCTTCTTTTTTACCTTCAGAATCATTAGCTTTAGGACTTGCATCAGGTGTTTGAGGTTCTTCTGTTATTTCTTCTTCAGATGCTACATCCTCAGCGTAAGCAAGGTTATTTAATTTTAAATTATAGTTTTGGCTAGTCTGAATTGGACCTAGGCCAAGGGCCAGTAAAAGTACAGCTGTCCCTAGTTTTCTCTTATTCATCATATCTCCTATTAATTTTCTACATTATATATAAATTATATAGCTTTCTAAGATAGATGTCAAAAGGACTTGGTTATTATAAAGGGGCCCCTTATTATCCCCAGAGGGAAGTGGGAGATATTTGAAAATATCTGAGACTAAATATTTCAGATATTAAGATTTCTGGATATTGGAATATACATTCTAGCAGGGTTGGACCCTTCGAACCTCAGGGAGACAGCTAAGGGGGCGGCAGAGGCCCCCTCTACCTTTCTCCCTGAACCCTCTTTTCATTCACCCCCTCTGCTCCTTAGCGGAGTGCGGAATTTGTTGATTGGCTAACGCCAATCTTTTTTTGTAGGCGGAACTCTTCGTTTTAGTTTATTTAGCAGCTGGGGATTCCTAATCATCATTCGCTAAAAATTTATAACTCGCTAACGCTCAAACAGATAAATTTTCTTAACGCTCACTCTGATTATACATGCTGCCCGGTAAAGGTTATTTGTAAGATATGCTAAAGTATTTAGTATATTCTTATTTAAAAATAATGATAATTTTTCTTAGCTTCGCCACAATAGAATTTTTTAAATATGTAATGTATAAAATAAAAACATGATATGCTTTGCGAAAGCAAAGCTTACCACTTCATCTCCCATTGGACGAGTAGAAATGGCTAATCAAGTCTCTCGTTAAGAAAATCGATTTGTTTGAGCGTTAGCGAGTTATCGATTTTTAGAGAGACGAAGATTAGACATTGTTAAACCCAAAGTCAATTAAGGCGAAGGAATCCCCCTACCAACAAAGATTTGCGTAGCAAATCGACCTTTTCCGCACTCCGCCTTAGGAGCAGAGGGGGTGAGGGGAAAAGGGGTCCTAGGGGAAAGACTGGAGGGGGCCTCTGCCGCCCCCTTAGGCTGTCCCCTTGGGTTCGAAGGGACACCTTCATGTAAAAGTATATTATAATATCTAGATAGATTAATCTCAAAATAATTTTAGTCAAAGATATTTAGAAAAAAAATATCTCCCCACACCTTTTATGCAAAAATAAAAGACCCTTTGGGGAAAGGGTCTTAAATCGTGAGTACCGCGGTTACTAAATTAATACTTTGTCTATAGAGTGCACTCTTCAGTGACTAAAGTATTATTAGTCTCTTTTTTTGCTTGCTGCGTAAGCAACTGAAGCTGCTGCTAGGATTCCAGCAACACCTGTTACTCCTGCAACACCTGTTTTAGCGTTAGAAGATGCTTTTTTAGCTGCTGGTGCTTTTTCTTCTTTTTTGTCTTCAGTTTTTTCTTCTTTTTTGTCTTCAGTTTTTTCGTCTTTTTTATCTTCTTCTTTATCAGCTGGTTTTTCTTCTTTGTCAGCTGGTTTTTCTTCTTCTTGTTTGTTTAGGTTTTCAAGAAGTTCTTTACCTTCTTTATCTACTTCTTCAACTTCTTTTGTTAAGTCTTCGATTTCTTTAAGGTCAGCGTCTTCAGCAGCGTAAGCTGTTGAGAAAAGAACGTCAGATAGAGCTACTTTTTTACCAAGAGCTTTACCAAGTTTGTTAAGAGCTGTGTTAGCTTTTTCTAGGTAAGTATCGATAGCTGCTTTGTTGTTTTCATAAACTTTTGGAGCTGTAACTTTGATAAGTTCTACTGCTTTTACAGTAACTCTTGCATCATCGTAAGCTTTTTCAGCTTTTGCAAGAACATCTTCTTTTGATTCAGCGTCTTTTTCAGCTGGGTCAACTGTGATGTATTTTAGGTCTCCGTATTTTTCAGCATCACCGATTGCGGCTCTATCAGCACCTGCATCAAGGAAAGCTTTTTTAGCTAATTTATATTCAGCTTTAGCTGCTGTAACAACTTCTTTTTGTCTTTTTACATATGAAGATGCTTCTTCGTAAGCCTCAGAAGCTCTATCTACTACTTCTTGAAGATCTTTTTCTGTTTTTCCGCCATTTTCAAGTTTAGCATACTCTTCTTCTAATTCTTCAATTTTATCTGCGATACCTTGAAGATCTCTTAGGTTAGCTATTTGAGAAGCTGCATCATTTTCAGAAATTCCAGCATCTTCGTCAGCTTTTGTTAGGTGAGAATCATTGAATTGTTTCCAATCTTTTGCTTCTAAACCTTTAACGTCAGCTTTGTTAGCGATAAATTGCTCAGCTGTTTTTAGACCGATAGCTTCTTGAGCAGCAATTTCTTCTTCGATTGCTTCTAATGCATCTCTGTGAGCCTTAACGTTAGCTACAGCTTTGTTAAGTTCAGCAAGTTTAGCATCTCTTACTTCTGTAAGTCTAGCAAGTTCTGCTTCAGCATCTTGAACAGCTTTGAATGCTTTTACAAATCTTGTTTCAGCATCTCTGTATGCTTGAGTGATTAGAACTTCACCTTTTTTTTCGTTGCCTGTTTTTGTTGTGTCAGCTGCAAATGCTGGTGTAACTGCACCTAGTCCAAGAGCTAGTGCAAGAGCACCTGCTGCTAATTTATTTGTTTTCATAGTTGTAATTCTCCTTTTGTTTTTAAAAAAACTATTAATATAGTACTCACTTTACAATTATAATCATACACCACTTTCTAAATATTTGCAACACATTTTCTACAAAAAGTGCAAAAATCTAAATTTCTTCCACAATTGATAGATATTAGTTACAAATTGGTGTCAGATAAATAATTGTTTATTACATTATAACACTTTTCAGACAAAATTAAAGCCCTTTTTGGATATTTTCTTTAAAATAATATCAATTTATTATTGTCTATGAATTTTAGTAGATGAAGACAAAGAAAAACCAGAGCTTGGCTCTAGTTATAGTTGGTTTTCCTAATTAGAGATGTCTCTACTCCGCTTCGCTTCGCTCGACATAAGGGTAAATGGGAATCCCGACTTTCCTCTCCCCCTTATCCCGACCGCAGTGGAGGGATCTCTAGATTTCTCCACTTCGCCATCTCGAACGTATGTGAGAGATCTACAGTCTATGATGACATGTGTATTAATAAGTTTAAGTTATTTACGAGAATATTTATCTAAATAAAACTCCCACCAAAGACGCCCCAAAGTTCTGTAGACCTCTCGTCGCTTCCCCGTGGAAGCTCTGTCGAGGTGGAAGAGCAGGTATTACCGTCTTTTCTTCGACCTTATCCCGAACTTTTCCTTAACCCTTATCCCGACCGAAGTGGAGGGATCTCTTTTTGATTTATATTATTCTTTTGATTTAAGACATTTATAACCACCAGAGATGTCTCGACTCCGCTTCGCTCCGCTCGATATAAGGGTAGGGATATTAGCTCCGCTCGATATAAGGGATAGTGGGAATAGTGGAAACCATTTATATAAGGGTGCAGAAATAATATCTTTTCTCTTAGTTTTCCTCAAAGAACTTATACATTTTCTCAAAGACTATCATTCTGTGGTCTTCGTTTTTGAAGGAGTGGTCAGCTCCTTCTATTTGTTGGTAGTCTGCCTTTGGGTAGGCCTTTTGGAGTTTTTCGTTAGCGTCATTAAAGACCAAGTCGTCTGCGTCTCCTCTTAGGATTAGGACTCTTCCTTTGTATTTTTCGGCAGCTCCGTAGATGTTTTTCTTTAGGAAGTCTATGAGGAAGTTCTTGTGAAGTTTGACTCCTCCTATGTCTACGTCTTCTACGCTTCTTATGATTTCAGCGTAGGATTTGCGGCCGTCTATTTCTGATTTTTTCTTTCTCATCTCGCCTTCGAACATGGTTTTGGCCATGACTTTGATGTAGTCAGGGTTATTCATATCGCTTGCTGGAGCAAGGAGGCTCATGGCTTTTGGCTTAAGCTTGTGGGCCTTTAGGGTGGCTATGACTCCTCCTAAGGAATGTCCTACCCAGTAGAGTCTGTCCTTGTCTACATAGGCTTTAATTTTGACAAATTCGTGGATGAGTTCCGCTTCTTTTTCTTCTCTCGATACAGTCATATCGTAGAAGTCTCCATCGGACTCGCATGTTCCCGAAAAGTCGAATCTTGCAACAATATAGCCCCTATCTGTGAGGTATCTGGCGTTTTGTACCCTAAAGAAGCTTGATCCGTTCCTGTCTCCGCCGAATCCGTGGTAGATTATTACTGTTGGGTATTTCTTATCTTCTGAGAAATCATCAGGAGTGTTAATCACTCCTCTTAGGATGATCCCGTCTTCTTTTTTGATTTGTGAGTAGATGTATTTCATTTATAGCTCGTTTAGGATTCTTGCCATTTCTACTCCTGAGGCTGAGGCTTGGGATAGGGAGTGGGTTACTCCTGAGCCGTCTCCTAGGCAGTAGAGTCTTTTCTTGTTTGTTTCAAATCTTTCGTCCACATTTACTACGGAGTTGTAGAATTTGACTTCTATTCCGTAAAGTAGGGTGTCGTCGTTGGCCATTCCTGGGGCGATTTTGTCTAGTTGGTAGATCATCTCGATGATATCGTCGAGTTGTCTTTTAGGCATAACTAGGGATAGGTCGCCTGCTGTCGCATTTAGGGTTGGGGTGGTGAAGGATTTGGCCATTCTTCTTTCTGATGAACGTCGGCCCTTGACTAGGTCACCAAATCTTTGCATAAGGACTCCTCCTCCAAGCATGTTTGAAAGCTTGGCAATGGATTCGCCGTATTCGTTGGAGTCTTCGAATGGTTCGGTGAATCTGTTGGTTACTAGGAGGGCAAAGTTGGTGTTTCCTGATTGTAGTTTAGGGTCAGTGAATGAGTGACCGTTTACTGTTAGGATGCCGTTGGTGTTTTCTGTTACTACATGGCCGTAAGGGTTCATACAGAATGTCCTCACTACGTCGTTGTATTGTTTGGTTTGATACATGATTTTTGCTTCGTAGACATCGTCTGTGATGTGCTTGAAGACTTCTGCAGGCACTTCCACTCTGACTCCGATGTCGACTCTGTTTCTCTTAAGTCCTACGTCAAACTTATCGCATACATCGGCAATCCACTTAGATCCTGATCTTCCTGCTGCAAGGACTAGGTCATCTGCCTCATAGACTTCTTTTCCAGTGTGGATGATGTATTTGTCGTTTTCGTATTCTACTTTGTCTACCATAGTGTTAAACTCAAAGTCTATGGTGTCTTTGACATAGTCGTAGATTCTTTGAAGAATTACCTTGTTTCTATCTGTTCCGAAGTGACGAACCTTGGCTGATAGAAGGTGGAGGTCGTGACGGAGACACTTGGTCTTTAGGTCGTTTTTGTCTGTTGAGTAAAGCTCTAGGTCATCTCCCCCATCAAATTCCATAAGGACAGAGTCTACGTATTCCATAAGTTCCATGGCTTTTTTCTCGCCTATGTATTGGTGAAGGTCTCCTCCAAAGCTTGTGGTGATGTTGTATTTACCATCTGAGAGGGTTCCTGCTCCTCCGAATCCGTACATGATGTTACATGGCTTGCATCCTATACAGTGATCGACTTTGCCTTCTGTTATAGGGCAAGTCCTGTTAGCTACTTTCCTACCGCCATCAATTATCAAAACTTTCTTATTTGTTTTTAGCTTGGTTAATTCATAAGCAAGGAAGGCACCGCTTGCTCCTGCGCCTACCACTACGATATCGTACTTTTTCATATACTCTCCTTTACATAATTAGCCTATTATATTATACAAGTTCTATGTCTTTAATGAAACTATTATTTATTTTTTAACAATCTTGTGATAGAATGTATATAATTTTATAAGGAGATATTATGAGAGAAGCATTTAAGAAAGCATTCCCATACACTATCCCTGTTATAGTAGGCTATGTCTTCCTTGGTCTTACCTTTGGAATCATGGTTAGTCAAGCAGGATTTTCCGCAATCCTCGCCCCTATTATATCACTTACGGTGTATGCTGGAAGTATGCAATTTGTATTGTTACCCTTGCTGAAAACCGACATTACCGTTCTTGCTATCATCATCCTTACTCTTTCAGTAAATATCAGGATGATGTTTTATGGTTTGTCCTTACTAAAAGAATTCAAGAATTCGAGATCCAAGTTACTATTTATCCTGACCCTATCAGACGAATCCTTCGCCCTAGATACTTCGATAAAGCCACCCGAAGGAATAAATCGTGGGGACTTTTATCTGGCTATAGGCATCATCAACTACCTAGTCTGGGCCTTAGCTTCCTATGTGGGAGCCCTTTTGGGAAATATGATTAGCTTTAACACGACGGGCATGGACTTTGTCCTAACTGCACTTTTCCTAGTGCTTTTGGTAGAACAGTTCAACGCTACGAGAAACCACAGGCCTTTGATGATAGGGCTAGCCATGTCAATTATAGCTCTTTTAATCTTCGGCAAGGATAAGTTTATGATTCCTGCCCTATTATTAATAGTAATGAGTCTATTTGCAGTAAGAGGAAAGGTGGAAGATTATAATGAATAGAATGATTATGATAATAGCAGCCTCTGCCATCACAACCTTTATGATTAGGTCTGTTCCCTTTGTGTTTTTTAGTAAGAGAAAGCTACCAGACCTAGTAAAGTATTACGGCAGATACCTTCCCTTTGCCCTAATGCCCTTGCTTGTTGTCTTTGCTCTAAGAAATATCGACATCATCCATTATCCATATGGCCTAGCCGAAATTATCGCATCGGCTGTCGTGATTTTCTTGCATTTTAGGTTCAAGAAGCTCTTCTTGTCAATTTCTGTAGGAACTATAGTATATATGCTATTAATTCAAATAGTATTCGTCTAGTTTTACGGTAAAGTAATAAGTAATAAATATAGAAAAGAATAATTAGGAGCTAATATGAACAAAGAAATATCAATATCAAACAACAAAGCCATCCTAAACTTCTCCAAGGCCTTCTTCAACAATACTGACGACCTTCTAAGAAGTGATGGTTTCTACGAAGTCCTAAGGTCCTTTGTTAAATTCCACAAGGACAATCACACAAGAATCTATACTTATCTAGAGAAATTCTTCAGGGCAAGTGATATAGACCAGCTTTCAAATGAGCTTAGGGATATTACAAAGATCCTTACAGTAATGACCCTAGATGAGATCAGTGAAAAGATCAACAAGTACCACGACCTCAACAAGGAACGTGACGCTCTAATAAGAATTGTCGAAGACATGTACGATTATTGGAGAAAAATCGAAAGATACTCAATCATCGAGAAAAACGCCGACAAGGAAGGACTCGAAGTAGAAAACTTCCTAGGTTCAAATATCAGATTTAAGGATATGATCCTAGAAATCTACAGGAAAGTCGAAGTATCAATCACAGGAGAAAACCCAAAGGTCTTTAGACAAGTACCAGCAGGAGCCAACTCTTCTGTTATAGTAAGAAAGTCCAAAATCGACTATCCAGAATACCTAAAATGGCTCAACAAGATTCCATTTATAACAAAAGTAATGATCGAAACTCCTTACATAACCTACACCAAATCCAACAAGCGTGATGGTTTCTTCAAGGAAGTCTTCGACAATCCAATCGAAAATATCGATATAGACACAGACGAATACCTCTGCTATCCAGCGAAGATTGCCGACAACCTAATCTATGTCTACTTCCACCAAGACTACATCACCCACGGCATATCTGCTTCAAACTTATTCGAGTTATGTGATGAAGAAGAAGCCATTAATACCAAACCTGATGGAATTTATCTTTTTGGAGTAAAGGACGATAGGGACCTTGATATCTTCTACGAAGATAAGGAGAACGACCTATTTATAGGCTACTGTAACTTCTGTGACAAGAAGGACTACTTTGGCTATCTAAAGAAAATGTGCCTGACCCTAAACAACATCATCTCCATGAAAAGAGGCTTCCTCCCAATCCACGGAGCAGGTGTCAATGTCGTCTTACAAAACGGCAAGAGTGCAAATATAGTAATTCTCGGAGACTCCGGAGCAGGCAAGAGCGAATCAATCGAAGCCTTCAGGTCCCTTGCCAAGGAATACATCCGTGACATGACGGTAATCTTTGACGATATGGGCTCTTTCAGACTAAATGGCAATGATGTTTATGCCTACGGAACAGAAATCGGTGCCTTCGTAAGGCTCGACGACCTAGATTCAGGCTATGCCTTCAAGCAAATAGATAGGTCCATCTTTATGAATCCTGATAAGGTAAACGCAAGGCTAATCATGCCAGTAGCAGACCATAAGCAAATCATGGAAGGCTATCATGTAGACTTCTTCCTCTACGCCAACAACTACGACAAGCTAGAAGAAGACGAAAAATCAATCAGCCTATTCGAAAATGAAGAAGAAGCCATCAAAGTCTTCAAAGAAGGTGCAAGGATGGCCAAGGGAACAACAACAGAAGAAGGACTAGTCAAATCCTACTTCGCAAACCCATTCGGCCCTTACCAAAAACAAGAAATGTGCGATGAGCTAATTAAAGAATACTTCGATAAGCTTTTCGAAAACAAAATAAAAGTAGGAACAATAAGGACCCAACTAGCCATAGACAATATGGAAAGCGAAGGCCCAAAAAAATCCGCAAGAGAACTTTTTGAAATAATAAAGTCTATATAGAAAATATAACTCCTCCAAGTGCTAAGATAATTAGTTGGAGGAGTTTTTTTTGTATATTACAAATATGAGGCTTAGATAATAGCAAGATCCACCTCGACAGAGCTTCCACAGGGAAGCGACGAGAGGTCTACAGAACCTTGGGACATTTTTGCTTGGGGATATCCTCCGATAAGTATTCTTATAGATAACTTAAACTTAATAACCCACATGTCATCACAGACTGTGGATCTCTCACATTGTCCTCCACTAGCCGGACGGGCTTTTTCGAGATGGCGCAGTTGAAATATCTCACGAGATCCCTCCACTGCGATCGGGATAATGGCTGTGGATTGGTCGGGATAAGGGTTGTAGGAAAGTCGGGATTCCTTGTTGCCACCTCTAATGGAATTGTCACAGTGAGCATAGCGAACTGATGAAATTCCTTAATCGAGGCTTTGCGAGCATGAGACGGAGTCGAATCCGCAAACTACCGTCGACAGAGCTTCCACAGGGAAGCGACGAGAGGTCTACAGAACCTTGGGACGTGTATGGAGGGGGGTTCTTTAGATAATTATTCTCGTAAATAACTTAAACTTAAAAATCCACATGTCATCACAGACTGTAGATCTCTCACATTGTCCTCCACTAGCCGGACGGGCTTTTTTCGAGATGGCGAAGTATAGATAGCTCTATAGATCCATTCGTAATCCCACTTTCCCTTATGTCAAGCGGAGCCGAGATATCTATAAGAGATCCCTCCACTGCGGTCGGGATTAGGGGTGTGGATCGATCGGGATAAGGTTAGGAAATAGCCAGGATAAGGGTAATGCAAAAAGGGCTCCTGCTTTCTAATATCTCTCCCCTTGTGGGGATTTATTAGTTTGCAAGAGTCCTTCTCTTTAATAATAATTATCTATTTTCTAAATCAAGCCTAGACTTTTCCTAGATACTAGTCTTAGCTTCTTCTTTATCTTTTAGTTTCTCCCTAGCGGAGCTCATCATTAGTTTTACTCTGTTGACTTGGTTGACTTCGCTTGCGCCTGGGTCGTAGTCTATGGCTACTATGTTTGCTTCTTCGTAGACTGATCTGATTTTTTTCATAACGCCCTTACCTGTAATGTGGTTTGGCAAGCATCCGAATGGTTGGATGACTACTATATTTGGAGCTCCTTGTTTGATTAGCTCTACCATCTCTCCTGCTAGGAGCCAGCCTTCTCCTGCTTGGTTACCTAGGCTTGTTACATCCTTGGCATAATCTGCTATTTGGTCGATGTAGCAAGGCTCTTCGAAGTGTTTGCTCTCTCTTAGGGCTTCTCTTACTATTTTTCTGTATTTTTCTACAAGGCTTATACCCATTTTTCCTAGCCAAGCACTCTTCTTATCTTTGCCGTAAAGGTCTGCCTTAATCTCGGTGTTTTTCATACAATACATGAGAAAGTCGGTTAGGTCTGGGAGGATTACCTCTGCTCCTTCTCTTTCTAGGATGTCTTGGAGGTGGTTGTTGGCTTCTGGGAGGAATTTGACTAGAATTTCTCCTACGATTCCTGCCTTTGGTAGGATAAGGTCCTTTCTTTCTATATTATCAAAGTCTTCTACTATTTCCTTTACCAGATTCTTGTAGTCTTTGCCAGTCATCTTTGGAGCAACTTGCTTGCATTTAATAATCCAAGCTTCCTTTAGGTTATTGGTCTCACCCTTGTTTCCTTCGTAAGGTCTTGTGGCGTTTGATACTCTGTTGATTAAGTCTCCAAGTAGGATTGACCTCATTAGCTTTTTGAGAAGTGGTATGGATGAGGCCTTCTTTAGATCAAATCCTGCGTTAGTTTCTATGCCTTGGGCGGAGAGGGCGATTACTGGAATATCATCAAGACCTGCATCCTTTAGGCCCTTTCTGATGTAGCCGACATAGTTACTTGCCCTGCAGGCTCCCCCTGTTTGGGTCATAAGAAGGGCGATCTTATCTGTGTCGTAGCGGCCTGATTTTACAGCTTCTAAAAGCTGACCTACCACTGTGATTGATGGATAGCAGGAGTCGTTGTTTACATATTTTAGACCTGTATCTATTACGTCACTATTGATGTCGTCGAGGAATTCTATATTTAGGTCATATTCATGGAAGACTGGTTCCATTATAGCGAAGTGCTCTCTTGCCATTTGTGGGGCAAGGATGGTGTAGCCTTCTTTTACCATTTTCTTGGTAAATTCTGGGCTTTCGTAATCGAGCTTATCTAAGTCTCCTTCAAGCTTGTGGCCTTCGATTCTCTTTTGGTTTAGGGCTTCTAGGAGAGATCTGATTCTTATCTTAACTGCTCCGAGGTTACTTACCTCATCTATCTTGATTAGGGTATAGATCTTGCCGTTGGCCTTTAGGATATCAGCTACTTGATCGCTTGTTACTGCATCTAGACCGCAACCGAAGGAGTTAAGTTGGATTAGCTCGAGATTGTCGGTTTGGCCTACATATTGGGCAGCCCTATAGAGTCTCGCGTGGTATGACCATTGATCAAGAACTCTAAGATCATATGAAAGGTCTGGAGAATTGTAGGCTATGGCATCTTCTGAAAGAACTGGAATCTTCATGGATTCTATTAGCTCAGCAATGCCGTGGTTTACTTCTGGGTCAATATGATATGGCCTTCCTGCAAGGACTAGGGCATTTAGATTTTTATCATTAACAAAATCTAGGATTTCCTTGCCACGTTTTTTGATTTGATCGTGGTAGTTTTGCATCTCTTTCCAAGCAAGGCTTGCAGCATTTCTGATTTCTTTCTTGCCTAGAGTTTTTCCTTCATAACTATAGTCTTTAAATTCTTCGACTAGTCTATCAGCTATAATTTTCTCAGACTCGAAGGAAAGGTAAGGAGCCATATATTTAATATTTTTCAAATCATCAACGTTATTTCTAATAAGGTCTGGATATCCGCTTACTACCGGACAGTTCATCTGGTTTTTGGCGTTTTTGTATTGCTTGTATTCATAGAAAATCGCTGGATAGAAGATTGTATCTACATCCTTTTCGAGGAGATTTTCTATGTGTCCGTGGACTAGCTTGGCTGGGTAGCAGGCTGTCTCTGAGGAAATAGAAGATATTCCCTTCTCGTAAATTTCCCTCGAAGACCTATCAGATAAAACTATATCAAATCCAAGGCTAGTAAAGAAAGTATGCCAGAAAGGATAGTCTTCGTAGATGTTTAGGACTCTTGGAATTCCTATTTTTCCGAAGGTGTTTTTATCCTTCAAGGTCCTTCTATTAAATAACAAGTCGTACTTAAACTTGTACATGTTATAGTCGGCGAAGCTGTGGCTTTTCTTAACTCCTGCTCCCCTTTCGCACCTGTTTCCAGTTATATATCTTGACCCATCTGGGAAGATATTAATAATTAGAGAACAATTGTTAGAGCATTTCCCGCATCTTGCATTCTTTTGCTCATAGGAAAAGGACTCAAGCTCGTCGATATCAGCAAGACTCGAATGACCTGTGGACTTATCCATGGAGATTAGGGCCATACCCATAGCACCCATTAGACCGGCAATTTCTGGCCTTGTGGTATCTCTGCCTGTGATTTTCTCGAAGGCTCTTAGGATTGCATCTCCGTAGAAGGTTCCTCCTTGAACTACTAGATTTTCGCCAAGACTTCTTGGGTCTCTGACCTTGATTACCTTTTGGATGGCGTTTTTGATTACAGAATAGCAAAGTCCTGCCGCTATATCTTCTACTTCTGAGCCTTCCTTTTGGGATTGTTTGACCTTGGAGTTCATAAATACAGTACATCTTGAACCAAGATCTGCAGGCTCCTTGGATAGGATAGCTCTCTGTTGGAAGTCTTCTACACTCATGCCGACAGATTGAGCAAAGGTTGAAAGGAAGGATCCACAACCTGATGAGCAGGCTTCGTTAAGCTGGATACTATCGATAATTCCGTCTTTGATATGCATTGCCTTCATATCTTGGCCACCAATATCTAGGATAAAGTCGACATTAGGGTTGAAGAATTGAGCTGCCTTGTAGTGGGCGATGGTCTCAACTTCTCCATTATCTACACGAAGGGCCTTTTTGATGAAGTCTTCTCCGTAACCACAGATTCCGCTTGAAGCGATGTAGGCCTTAGGATTTTTCTTGATATAGCCTTCCTTGAGCATAGAAATTACAACTTCAAGAGGCTTACCCAAATTCATCCTGTAATCTTCTAGAAGGATTTTCTTATCCTCACTTAGCCAAACCATCTTGCTAGTAGTAGAGCCGGCATCGATTCCTACATATATTGGACCTTCGTAATCGTGGATATCCTTGTAGGCGACTTGGCCTGTGGCGTGTCTTTTCTTAAATTCTTTGTATTCTTCTTCCGACTCAAACAAAGGCTCGAGTCTTTTTGTCATGTCGAGATTTTCTGGAGCCTCACCATCGAGCCTTTCAATTAAAGTCCTATAAGGAATAAATTCCTTAGAATCTGCTGATAATAGTGCGGCTCCAAGAGCTACGTAGATTTCGGCATTGTCTGGGATGGTGAAGGTATTTTCCTCTTCTCCTAGAGTCTCTACAAATCTATCCCTCAAAGATGAGAGGAAGTGGAGAGGTCCTCCGAGGAAGGTAATATTACCCTCTATTGGTCTACCACAAGCCAGGTTTGAAATAGTTTGGTTAACTACTGATTGAAATACTGAAATAGCTATATCTTCCCTGCTAGCTCCCTCATTCATCAAGGCTTGGATATCCGTTTTGGCAAAAACACCACATCTTGAAGCAATTGGATAGACCTTCTTGTAGGATTTCGAAAGTTCGTTAAGACCAGTTGCATCAGTATCTAGGAGAGAGGCCATCTGATCTATAAAAGCTCCAGTTCCTCCAGCACAGATCGAATTCATCCTCTGCTCGACAGATCCCTTAAGATATGTAATCTTAGAATCCTCTCCTCCTAGCTCGATTAGGACATCAGTCTCTGGAATATATTCTCTGATAGCCCTTGTTTCTGCTATAACTTCTTGGACGAAATCAATACCCAAATAATCTTCCAAAAACATTCCACCAGAGCCTGTAACATTGACAGTTACTTCATCACCCTTGAATCGATCAAAGGCCTCTAGAAGAACCGTCCTTACAGTCTCCTTCACATCTGACTTATGTCTAACATAGACAGAGTGTAAAATATTAAAATTTGTATCGGTAATTACAAGCTTAACTGTAGTCGAACCTACATCAAGTCCCATGTGTAATCTCATAAGATCCCTTTCTATTATAAATAAGATATACTTATATATTATATATTAACTAATTTTCCTGTAAATAACACAATAAGGAATTAAACAATCTGCTCAATCCCCTTATATCCTATTATACTACTAGAAATTAAAAACTATAATAATTGGGGAAGATATTTTTTCCTAAAATATCTTTTGCTAAAAATGTATTGATATTGAATATATCTTTATATTATAATATTTCCTTATACAGGGTTGGACCCTTCGAACCTCAGGGAGACAGCTAAAGGGAAATTATAGGAGATTTAAAAAAATCTTTGAATAAAAAGTCTTAGAATAGATGTTTCTATATATTAAAGTATTTCTTAAAGCAGGTTGAACCCTTCGAACCCAAGGGGACAGGCTAAGGGGGCGGCAGAGGCCCCCTCTACCCTTTCCCCTTGACCCCTTTGTCATTCACCCCCTCTGCTCCTTAGCGGAGTGCGAAATCAGATGATTGGCTTGCGCCAATCTGGATTGTCAACACCTAATTGTACAATCTAAAATCGAACGCACTAATCTAAG
>JAQEDR010000033.1:0-351 GCA_027669155.1 Peptoniphilaceae bacterium AM52-5BH
CCACCAACTAGCTAATCAGACGCGAGTCCATCTTACACCGATAAATCTTTGATCAACTTATCATGCGATTAGTTGATATCATATGGTATTATTCGTCGTTTCCAACGGCTATCCCCTTGTGCAAGGCAGGTTACTCACGCGTTACTCACCCGTCCGCCACTAATCCACTTAAAGTCACTCCGAAGAGATCATTTAAGCTTCATCGTTCGACTTGCATGTGTTATGCACGCCGCCAGCGTTTATCCTGAGCCAGGATCAAACTCTCATAAATAATATGAGCCGTTTTTATTCTGGCTTATTCATTTACATCTGACTTGTATCAAATGCGTGATTTAAATTTTGTCCTTATCT
>JAQEDR010000033.1:361-16025 GCA_027669155.1 Peptoniphilaceae bacterium AM52-5BH
TTATCATGCGATTAGTTGATATCATATGGTATTATTCGTCGTTTCCAACGGCTATCCCCTTGTGCAAGGCAGGTTACTCACGCGTTACTCACCCGTCCGCCACTAATCCACTTAAAGTCACTCCGAAGAGATCATTTAAGCTTCATCGTTCGACTTGCATGTGTTATGCACGCCGCCAGCGTTTATCCTGAGCCAGGATCAAACTCTCATAAATAATATGAGCCGTTTTTATTCTGGCTTATTCATTTACATCTGACTTGTATCAAATGCGTGATTTAAATTTTGTCCTTATCTTTCGACAAGAATCATTGTACTCAAAGTATTAACTTTGGTTGTTGTTATTGTATTCTATATAATTTTATGATTATCATCTTACGATGTTAATCTCGGTTCAATGTCGCTTGTATCTCGCGACTCTTATATAATACTACATAAGTTTTTGTTTGTCAAATTATTTTATCATTTTTTAATGATTTTTTTAATTTTCCAAAGCACTAAGCTCATGCGGTATAATATGAGTATACACCCCGAAGAATGTTTTGTCAAATATTTTTTCTAATTAATATTGACTCCTCTTCGAACGTGCCTAATTATAATACTATGGATTTCTAATCTTGTCAATTATTTTTCCACTTTTACATTTCTTTCTATATATATGCTATATTTATTTACATTCTATTTGTTTAAGTTGGCATAAATGTTTGATGTAAATAGAAAAACAATATTATAGTCTAGTAATTTTATTGAGATTATTAATATATGAGAGGACTTTACATGAAAGAAAAATCATCTTACATAAGAAATAATAAGGTTTTTATTTTTCCACTAGGATTGTTAGTAGTCCTCGTAGCTATGGGAACTCTCATTCCACATCCTTTTGGGGAAGTAAGTGAAAATCTAACTAATAGTATCACAAAGGACTTCGGTTGGTTCTACCTTTTACTTGTTACAGGTATTTTATTATATTTGTTATACCTATGCCTCAGTCATATTGGTCAAATTAAATTGGGTAATCCTAATTCCAAACCTGAACATTCTACCGCTTCTTGGATAGCTATGATGTTTTCTGCCGGTATGGGTATAGGACTTGTCTTTTATGGGGCGGCAGAATCTCTTAGTCACTATGCTATAAATCCACCCCTATCCAATCCATCTTCTAGAAAGGATCTTGAGGATTCTTTCCAATACACTTTCTTCCATTGGGGTATTCACGCTTGGGGTGTATATGCTATAGTCGGTCTCGCCCTCGCTTATTTTGGTTTTAGAAAACAATAGAGATATCTCCTATCAGAAACCTTCAAGCCTTTGTTAGACAATACTGATGGCTTTATAGGCAAGACAATCGATATAATTACTATTGTTGCAACTGTTATAGGTGTTGCTACAACCCTAGGTTTTAGAGCAAGTCAAATTAACGGAGGACTTTCTTATCTTTTGGCAATTCCAAATAATTTTAAAGTCCAAACTATAATTATATTAATCACAACCCTCCTATTTATCCTAAGCGCCATGTCAGGTTTGGGCAAGGTAGTAAAGATCTTATCAAATCTAAATTTAATCCTTGCTATAGGTCTACTGGCTATTGCCATAGTAGTTGGTCCATCTGTTAGAATATTTGATAACCTCACTAATTCTCTATGAAATTATCTACAAAATTTCTTAGCTATGAGTTTTAGATTATCTTCCTTCTATCCTGAAAAGCGTGGCTGGATTAATTCTTGGACTATTTTCTATTGGGCTTGGTGGATTTCCTGGTCTCCTTTCGTTGGAGTTTTTATAGCTAGGATATCAAAGGGAAGAACTATTAGGGAGTTTATTTCGGTTGTACTGCTAGTTCCAACTATTTTGAGTATCCTTTGGTTTACAAGTTTCGGTACTCTATCAACTAGTGTTCAAGAAGCTGGTTTCGATTTGACTGGCTTTGCGACTGAAGAAGTTCTTTTCGCAACATTTTCCCATTATAATTTGGGAAAAATCTTGTACTTAGTCGCCTTAGTTTTGATTGTTTCTTTTTTCATAACATCTGCTGACTCTGCGACATTTGTTTTGGCTATGTTATCTGAAAAAGGGAATCTTAACCCTTCCAATAAGAAGAAAATAGTTTGGGGAGCTCTGCTTGCTCTTATAGCTATATCTCAACTATTTTCTGGCGGTCTTACAGCCCTTGAAAATACCATAATCATTGTAGCCTAGCCTTTTTCTCTGGTAATAATTTTTATGATGATTACTCTCCTGATAGAGCTAAAGCATGAGAAAAACAAAATGGGGCTTTCAATTACTCCGGATAGGCTTCCAAAAACAAATCAACCTTTCAAATCCTATAGTGAAGATTAAAGGGGATGTTGCAGAATGAATAAATCGTACCCTTATCGTTAGAAGAACCTCCACGGAAAGTCTCTCGAAGCCGACGGGCTAATAGCCTCTATCAGCCGGTAGGCTCCGATCGGCCCACCTGCCATGGGAGGTAAAATTTCCTAAGAGAACCTTCTAACGATGGTACGATGATTATTCATAGTTTTGCAACAGCCCCTCTTTACCTAGCTTGCCTCTCATTTGTTGAGTTCAATATCTCAGGGCTTAGGTTTTCTAGGGCATAATTTAGTTTTTCCAATATTTTGTCCTTATTTTTAAATCTATGACTTACGTTTATGAGATTTACCATGTGACCTGATGAGAAAAGAGCTTCGTCAGGATAGTCTAAATTTTCTACTAGGACTATTTGCTCTTTTATAATTTCTCCAAGGCTTGCTTCCTTAAAGTCTCCTTCTTCCCTCATTTTATAAAGCTCAGATCCATATTGGACTGATGTTGTCATAGGAAAGACAGATTTGGCCGGGTAGATATTTAGAAATTCTGCCGTAGCCTTGGCATTTATTTCTGAATTGCCTCTTCCTGCCACTCCCATCATAAGGATAGCATGATAGCTTAGTCCTGCTTCTTTTATTTTACTTAGGGACTTTTTGTATTCTTCTAAGTTACATCCCTTGTTTATTTTAAGTAAGGCAGGCTCGTAAGCTGTCTCCACTCCTATATACAATTCATCAAATCCCAATTTATTTAACTCTTTAAGTTCTGCTACTGTTTTGTTCTTCATATTATAAAATGAGGCATATGAAGTTATGGTTTTGATATTTGGTAAATATTTATGGATTAATTCCCCTATTTCCATTAGCTTTTCAAAAGATAGGGCGAAGGGATCTCCATTTAAGAGATATATCCTTTCCAGATTTTGATAGTAAAATGCCAACTCCTCTAAGTCACTTATTATATTTTCCTTAGGAGCTAGAGAAAAAGGTGTGTGTTGATACATAGTGCAAAATACGCACTTGTTGTGAGAGCATCCTCTAGTTACTTCCAAAAGAGGCGTCCTTGCCTCAAGGGGCGGTCTATATATTTCATTTCCTGTGTAATGCATATTTCCTCCTACTTAGACTATACAAGAATGCTGGTGGTTTTCCCAAAAGCTCAGGTATAATAGTTGGAGGTGATAATATGAAAGCAATAGAGTATTTAGTAAAAGAACACGATCAGATAACAAGATTTTTGGATAGGTTAGAGGAAGAATGTCTTTCTATTCTCAAGGATAAATCCATAGATGAAGAATTCTTCAGGGCAAGCATCTCCTTTATTAGAGAGTTCGCAGATGGAATCCATCACAAGAAGGAAGAAGATATACTTTTTAAATATATGATAGAAGAGCTAGGACCTTTGGGAGAAAAAGTCGTAAAAAATGGTATGCTAGTCGAGCATCAACTTGCTAGATCCTATGTATTTAAGCTTGAAAACTCCCTAAATTCTTACAAAAAAACAAAAGATGATAGAGATATCTTACAGATTATTGCAAACTCTATGGCCTATGTAAATCTTTTAAGAGACCATATAGATAAGGAGAATTCTACTGTATATACTTTCGCAGAAGATAAATTAGATAAGGATACAAAAGTAAGAATAGAAGAAGAAAGCGAAGAAAGATTAAAAAAAGAAGAATCATCCTATAATAGAAAGGAAGAACTTCTTAACATTATTTTCAAAAATTTATAATTATGATATAAAGACATACTTAGCCTAAAACGACTAGGTATGTCTTTTTTTATGCATCTACAACTTCTTGTAGTTTTATAGGATCTACGTTTTTTTCAGGAAACGAAATACAAATTTCAGTTTCTATATCAAAAATATAGGTGTTTTTCTCATTTATACTTATAGGAATTTCTTTATCTACTAATATAGGATCTTTAGAATCAAAACGCATCACTATTGTTTCTCCCCTATCGGTTCTAGTATAACCATAGGTATCTGATCCCATGTATTCAACATTCGAAAACTTAACTTTTATATCAGATTCCTTATCATAGTTGAATTCTTCCGTCCTGATTCCTATTAGGATTTTTCCCTCTTCTACTCCCTTTTCTAGAAGATCCTTCGTTTTAAAGTCAGGCAATTTAATCTTCCTGGAAAAAAGTTCTATACAAAGCGAAGATCCTTCTTTTGTTAAATTGCTTTCGATTATGTTCATCTTAGGAGAGCCAATAAATTCTGCAATAAATCTATTTCTTGGCCTATAATATAGGTTCAAAGGTGTATCAAATTGGACAAGTTCTCCTTGATTTAAAACTGCAATCCTATCTCCCATTGTCATAGCTTCGATTTGATCGTGAGTTACGTAGATAAATGTTGTATCTAACTCCTTATGAAGTCTGACTATTTCAGATCTCATCTCCACCCTTAACTTGGCATCAAGATTTGATAAGGGCTCATCTAATAGAAAAACCTTGGGGTTTCTAACCATTGCCCTTCCCAAGGCGACTCTTTGTCTTTGTCCTCCAGATAATTGGGCTGGTTTTCTATCTAGGAGAGCTTCAAGTTGCAATATTTTTGCAATTTTTTCAACCTTTTGATTTATATTCTCTTTCTTTTCTTTTTGCATCTTTAAAGCAAATCCCATATTTTCCCTGATACTCATATGAGGATATAGGGCGTAGGATTGAAATACCATAGCTATGTCCCTATCTTTGGGATTTATATCATTCATCCTAGCTTCATCTATATACAAATCTCCCTTGCTTATTGGTTCAAGCCCTGCAATCATCCTAAGTGTCGTAGACTTACCACAGCCAGAAGGGCCAACTAGGACTACAAACTCCTTATCTTTTATATCAAGATTTATATTCTTTGCTCCTTCGAAGCCATTATCATATATTTTCCAAATATCTTCTAATTTTACTTTTGCCATAATTACCCCTTTACTGCTCCTGTAGTTAGTCCCTTTACCATATTCTTTTGGGCGAACATAAATATTATTAGCGATGGTATCATACAAACTACAACCCCTGCTATCATCAAAAGCATCGATTGTGAATCTGCTGAATTTAGCATAGATATACCAATTTGCACCGTCCTATACCTATCAGATCCAGTTATAAGAAGTGGCCACATATACATATTCCATGCTCCCAAGAAAGATTGTACAGCCAAGGCTCCTATTGTCGGTTTTGAAAGAGGGATGAGGATTCTAAAGATAAAACCCAAATCACTTGCTCCGTCTATCTTACTTGCCTCATAAATTTCCATAGGAAAAGATTTAAAAGCTTGTCTAAAGAGAAAGATTCCCATGGCACTAGTTAAGTAAGGTGCAACCAATCCAAAAAACGAATCTGTAAAGCCCCATCTAGAAATCATCAAGAAGTTCGAAATTATGGTAGTTTCTCCAGGAATCATAGTTGTCGCCATTATTATCGCAAATAGAATTCCCTTTTTCTTAAAATTTAGAAAGTGAAGGGCAAAAGCAGATAAAATCGCAGTTACCATTTGAAAGAAGGTTATGATTACAGAAACTATAAGTGAATTTATTATGTAACCTTCTATTGGGGCTATCTTAAATACATCCTTATAGTTATTTAGAGTTGGATGTGCTGTAAAAAAAGTCTTATCGTACAATTCATGACTAGGCTTTACACTCATAACGAAAGCATAGATTATAGGAAATAGTACAAAGAAAACTACTATAATATTTAAAATCAATCTTAGTACTTCAGTCTTTTTAAGACTTCTTTTTATAAATTTTTCTTTTTGTTTAGCATTTATCTCTTTTATATTGCTACTTACTTGCATTATTATCTCCGTTTGATCTAAAGGCTATTATTGTAAGAATCATAACTATAAAAAATAAAACTACTGATTCTGCAGAAGCATAACCATACCTGTAGTTCATAAAAGCATTTTTATAAATATCATGCACTATTACATTAGTTGCCTCTCCTGGTCCACCTTGAGTAAGAAGCTTTATTTGTCCGAATGATTGGAAGGCATTAATTATATTAGTTACTATAACAAAAAACATAATAGGCCTAACTGAAGGAAGGGTAACATGCTTAAACTGATTCCATCCATTTGCCCCGTCGATTGAAGCCGCCTCGTACAAACTATCATCTATTCCGGCTAGTCCTGATGAAAAGTACAAGAAATTCATACCTGAGTTTAGCCAAGCTGTAAGAATACCTACACTTACAAGGGCCCAATTAGGGTCGGCTAGCCAGTTGACATTTGTTTTTAAAATCACATTTAAAATTCCCACAGATTGGTTAAGCATTACTTTAAATACTAGAGCCATACCTGATGAAGCTATAGCTATAGGAAGAGAGTAAGCAGCTGAGAATAATCTGATAGCTGGAAAATTTACCCTACATAGTAAGGCTGTTGAAAATCCTATTAAAACACCAATAATTACAACTATAACAACATATATCATAGTAACCCTTAGGCTGTTCCAAAAAGATGATGAAGATAGAAGATCCGAATAATTTTTAAATCCAATAAAAAGAGTGTTCGCTCCCATATTATCCGTAACATACAGACTACGAATAATAGTCTGCATGAAAGGATAAAATACAAATATCACTAATAGAGATAGTGCTGGAAGCATATAAAGATAAGCTTTATTATTGTACTTATTCATTATTGGTTAACCTTATTGTATGATTCTAAAGAAGAGTCTATTTCTTCCGCCATCTTTTTGCTCGCATCTTCTGGGCTTATATTTCCATTTAGCATATCTTCGATATGTTTTTCCATAATTTGACGAGATTCTTGGTATACTGTAGCAAGAGCTCCTTGATCTTCTGGTTTTGAATCGTGCAGTTGATCTATCGCTGTTTTAAATTGTGGAGATTTCTCAACCAAATCTTTGAATTCTTGTGTATCGAGTACACCTTTATTTACTGGGAAATATCCTGTATTTGCATTCCAATATGTTTGAGATTCAACACTTACCAAGAACTTAATAAAGTCCCATGTTCCTGCCATTTTTTCCTCGTCACCTGAATTTATAGCGTATAGGGAAGCTCCGCCGATTGAAACTCCATTTTCATCTGAATCTTTAACCTTAGGAAAATATGCTGTTCCCACTTCAAACCTATCTCCTACTTCTGATAAGATTTGTGTAAGAGAAGCAGTAGAAGCAAAGGTCATGGCACTTGTTCCTGAATTGAATTCTGGAGTTCCACCTTGTTTGCCAACATTAGGTGCTATACCCTCATCAGCTAGATCTTTCCAAGCCTTAAGTATATTAGTAACACCACCATTTTCTTCAAAAACTGATTTTGTAGGATTAGCTTTTCTACCATTTTCATTATCAAATAGGTCAAGCCCTTGTTTATTCATAAATTGATCAATCCACCAGCCATATACGCTGAACGAAATAGGCATATCTGTGACACCAGCTTCTTTAAGCTTTTGACCTACAAGCTTCATCTCTTCCAAAGATTTTGGAACTTCAACGCCAGCTTCCTCAAACATATCCTTGTTATAATAAAGGAGAGGTGTTGAAGAGTTAAATGGCATAGAGTTTAATTTCCCATCAACTGTATAGTAAGCAAGAAGATTATCTTCCAATTGACTTGTATCGTAATTTTCTTCATCAATAAAATCTTGCATAGGCTTGATAAGACCAGAGTCAATCATATACCTTGTTCCTAATTCAAAAACCTGAACTAAATCAGCTCCGACATCCTTGCCAGAGGCAGAAGATCTTAGTTTTGTAAGGGCATCATCGTATTCTCCTTGAAATTCTGCCTTCACAAAGTATTTATCTTGAGACTCGTTGTATTCACTAACCAAGTGGTCTATAGCATCATTTAGATTACCACCCATTGAATGCCAAAATACTATAGTTGTCTTACCATCTTGGCTATCAGCATCCTTACCAGCACTTTCGCTGCTTTTAGTATCTTTTCCTGCATCATTTGTTTTAGCATCATCACCACGTCCTGCACATGCCGTTAGGGTAATGAGCATCAAGACTAACATTAGTCTACTAGCGATTTTTTTAAACATAATTCCTCCATATATTTTATTTCCTATAGAATTATAAATGAAATACATCAAATTCTTTTATTATATTTGTAATGTCTGTGTAAAATAAATCCATAATATATTAAATCTATTTTGCAATTATTTCCTTAACTCTATCAGGAAAATCCGTTATTAGGCCTGTTGGATTAAGTTCTAGACATTCACTGAAATCGTAATCTGATATAGCAAACCAAATATTTAATCCTATGTTATTTTCGGAGAATTTTTCTGCTATTTCTTTGTTTATTGTGAAATTTAGTGGGTGAAAGTATTCCATACCTAAGTTTTTTACATATTCCCATGGTTTGTATAGTCTTGATGATTCTAGGACTCCACATTTTATTTCTCTATCTATTTCTTTCATCCTAATTAAAGAATTGTGATTAAAGGATGAGATTATTATTTTATCCTTCATATCATATTCTTTTATAAGGTCATAGACTTTTTCCTCTATTCCCTCGTATGTTATAATAGATGTCTTAAGCTCAATGTTTGTAATGATATCTTTGTTTCTAGCAAAGTCAAAGTATTCTCTTAAAGTTGGTATTGTCTGAACCTCAGAAGTAAGACTTCCTTTTGAAGCATTTAGTTTTTTAAGCTCATGTAAAGTTTTATCCTTTACTAGACCTCCTCCATCTGTAGTTCTGTCTAGAGTTTCATCGTGAATTATTACAAGCTCACCGTCTTTTGTAAGATGAACATCAAATTCTATTCCGTCCGCTCCAATTTCGACTGCTTTTTCGTAGGCGAGCATAGTATTTTCTGGGTATGCTCCCTTAAATCCTCTATGGGCTATGTTTAACATTATTCCTCCTTAGCTTTACGCTACAATTTATAGTAAGGGATTTTTGTAAAGAATGTATTAAGTCCTAGTAAAATTTAAAAAAATAGACCCCTGAAGGGTCTAAATTGTCTTTATTTTTTTAATATGCTTCTTAGTAAATAAATAGAAAAAATCAAACTTATTATTAAAATTGATCCGATGAGGTATCTGATAGCTTTATTATTTGACTCTATTAGAGCAAGGCTTACTAGAGAAGATGATATGACTAGGCAAATACCTATAAAAACAATGGCACGAATCTTCCCCTTTTCGCTTTTCTCCAAAAGATAACTCTCCCTATCACTTCTTTTTTGCTCGATAGCGAAGTCTCCTCTTTCTAGCTGTCTTAATATATTCAAAGAGGCTTTGGGGAGTTCTTTTATAAGGCTTGCTGAGTCGTAAGTATTTTTGAGGATTCTGTTTGAAACTATGTCTGGGCTTAAAAGCTTAAGGGCCATGGGTCTTGCTAGGGGGATGGCTAGGGCTATGAAGGATTCTTCTGGGACCAGCTTTTCTATAAGCCCTTCTACTGTAAGGATGGTTTTTCCGAAATTTGTAAGTTCAGATGGGATTTTGATTGAGAAATCCACCAAGAGCCTGTAAAAGTCCTCAATAAGCTCGACTAGTTTTAGTTGACTAATGTTCATCGCCATGTATTTATCCAAAAGTTTTTGAATTCTTCTTTCAAAAATCGGTATCTTCTTGCTATCAAAGGCTAAAAGTCCCATGCCTATGATGGCATCTGTAACAAGGCTTACTTTGTTGAGACTTGCTCCTAGGAATATTTTGATTATCTGATACCTATAATTTTCCGAAAGAGTAGATACAATACCGAAATCGATGAGATATAGATTGTTCTCAGAATCCACAAAGATATTTCCTGGATGGGGATCTGCGTGGAAAAAGCCATAGGAAAACATCTGATTGGTGTAGGCCTTGATAATCTTTTTGGCAAGGGCCTTTCTTATCTCTGGATCTTTATCGTAACTTGATCTGATGGTTTTACCATTTATGTATTCAATAGTTAGGACTGACTTTCCACAATAATTTTCGTAGACAGCTGGAGATGATAGATCGGTCGATCTATTGTTGTCTTCCCTATACTTTAAGATATTTTCCTTTTCATTTTTGAAATCAATCTCTTTTCTTAGGGTCTTTTCAAATTCTTCTAGGACTTCCCCTAAGTCGAAGGATTCGATAAAGTTTAGTTTATTCTGATATTTCCTATACAAATCTTTGATAATCGCAAGATCTTCGCTTACTCTTTTTTCTATGTCCTTTCTTCTGACCTTAACAACGACCTTTTTGACCGAATCATCGGTTCTTATATAGGCAAGATGGGTTTGAGCGATAGAGCCTGTCGCAAGAACCTTTCTATCAAATTCTACAAATATATCCTCAATATCCCTAGCAAATTCTTCTTCGATAGTTTCCTTTATATAGGAGAAATCCTCTTCCTTCACATCGTCCTGGAGCTTTTCTAGTTCATTTATGATATTATCTGAAAATATATCCCTCCTCGTCGATAAAATTTGGCCGAATTTAATAAAGACTGGTCCCAAGTCCTCAAAAAGAGCGACAAGATTTTGGCCAAGGCGAATCTCTCTTTCTTTGTCGGGCCTTCTCTTATCCTTATCCTTAGCAAAAACTATCCTCATATCTTTGATAAGTTCCGGATTCATAAATTTTCTTATTATTTCAAATTTTCTCTTCCTATAAGTCATAAGCTACTCTTTTCTATTTATTAAAAGCTACACTTATAGTTATATTTACCCAAATTAAAGCTTAAATAAAAAAGGCTACAGCATAGCCATAGCCTAATAACTTAAATTTTTATAATATAGCTTCTCTTAGATCTTTTAGGGCGTCCCTTGCTACGTCCATAGCCTTTTGCATGGCGTCCTTGCCTGTCATATCAACTCCCGCTTTCTTTAGGACTTCTAGTGGATATTCGCTCTCTCCTGCCTTTAGATAGTTTAGATAAGCCGCTCTATCCTCATCTGTTCCGTGAAGGATTTTTTGACTTAGGGCAACAGCGCTCATAAATCCTGTCGCATATTGGAAGACGTAGTAGAACATATAGAAGTGTGGGATTCTAGCCCATTCTGCCGATATGAATTCATCTACTTCTATATCTTCTCCGAAAAGATCTTCGTTTAATTCTTTGTAGATTCCGTGGAGCCTTTCTGCTGGAATTGGCTCGCCTACTTCTACTAATTTATTTACCTTATGCTCGAATTCTGCAAACATAGTTTGTCTAAATACTGTTGATTTGAATTGGTTTACAAAATAATTTAGTAGATAAGCTGTTTCCTCCTCAGACTTAGAGTTTTTGAGCATATAGTCTAGGAGAAGAAGCTCGTTGGTAGTTGATGCAATCTCTGCCAAGAATATTGAGTAAGATCCGTATTGGTATTCTTGATTGCTTCTTGTGTAGTAGGAGTGCATGGAGTGACCTAGCTCGTGGATTACTGTAAATACATCATCTATTGTATTTGTGTAATTTAGGAGTATGAATGGTTGGGTATCATATGAGCCTGATGAGTAAGCTCCTCCTCTTTTGCCCTTGTTTGGACAAACGTCGAACCAGCCTGTTTCAAATCCCTTCCTTGCAACTTCTACATATTCTTCGCCGAGTGGTTTGATAGCTTCGAGGACGATTTCTTTAGCTTCGTCAAATTCGATTTTTCTATCGTAATCCTTCACAAGTGGCATGTAAATATCGTGGAAGCCTAAATCATCAACTCCGAGGAATTCTTTCCTAAGTGTTGTGTAATCTCTGTGGATATCGACATTGTCATGGACTACTTCTAGTAGGTTGTCGTAGATTTCTTCTGGTAAGTTATTAGCAAACAAGCTCATCTCTCTAGCTGATGAGAAACCTCTAAGCTTAGCTTCTGTGTTGTGGGCTGAGAAGTCTCCATCTAAGGTGCTTGCTAGGGTATTTGAAAATTGCCTATAGGTCTTGTAATATTTTTCATAAACTTCACGTCTAAAGTCCCTGTCCTTATCTTGTTGTAAGTTTACGAAGTTTGCATCAGTAATTTCTATCTCTTCTCCGTCTTTTTCTACACTTGGAAAAGACATGTCAGCATTTGAGAAAATCATGTAGGTTGCACTTGGGTTTTGGGCAGTCTTGCCAAAACTTGCTATAATCTGCTCACTTCTCTCATCCAAGGTGTGATCTTTGTATCTCGCTATATCCTCAAAGTAGTGATAAAGATGAGCTATCTCAGGATCTTTTAGATATTCCTTAATCTTTTCTTGATCTGTTGCCAAAAGCTCTGGCCTTACGAAAGATAGGGCTTCGGTTAGGGCAACGTATGTGTTGGTAGCAACCTGGTCCATCTCTTGATATTTGGTAACTCTAGTATCTTCATCGCTTCTTAATGATGCGTAGACACAGGCTTTCTCTAGTTTTCTAGAAAACTCTTCATCTAATTTGATAAAGTCTTTGAAATTATCTAGGCTAACTGTGATTTTTCCCTTAAATCCTACTAGCTTATCAGCTAAGTTCTTAACATTTTCTATATCTTCGTAGAAATCTTCGTCTTTTTCATAAATCGAAGTAGTATCCCATTTTAATTTTTGGTCTATATCTTTTCTTTCCATTTTTTCTCCTATTTTATAGTGATGACGTCTTTCCCATCTTCACTCTTTATCTTTTCAATATTTAAAATCTCCTTATCCTTTTTGTCATAAAGAAGATTTCCAATTTCAATCTTATCTCCTCGAATAGTTTCCTTTGCCAAGTCCATATCCAAGTCATAGGCCCTAGAAATATCTTGCAAATACTTATCCTCAGCTTCTATCCTAGCCCTTATGGCTTCCTTAAGGTCCTTCTTAGTAGAAGTCTCACCAGAATCTACCAAATCATCTAGCCTTCTAACTTCAGGTTCGATTTTTTCTGTCGTATTGTAGAAACTAAAAGAATCAAGTAGACTTAGATATTTATTGTACAAGTAATAATTGCTTAGGCTTTCATTTTCAAAAACTGAGACCTGACTTACTAGAAGCATAGGTCCGCTTTCCGAATCAAAGCTTATGACCTTAATCCTACTTACAAGCTCATCTTCTCTTGAAAGAGGTCCGTAAGTATACTCAACTTTTCCCTCATCATCATAGACGAGCTTGAGATTTAAGATATTTGCTTGATCTTTCTCTAGTACAAAGCCAACTTGACTTCCTGCGAAATTTATCTCCTTGATAAATCCTGTAGCCTCATCAAGACTTATATTATCACCGATAACAGCCTTCTTATAATCTTTTTCGAAGTCGATTTTTCTAATAGTCTCCTTGGTAGATGCGTCCTTGTAGCTTACCTCCGGCATCTCTATAGTTTCTTTGGGTCTATCTACTTCGTCAATCTCTTTCTCAAACTCTTCCTTAGACTGAAAGGAACATGCACTTAACAAAAAGGCTAATGTTAATATCCATAACTTCATCTTAGCCCACACCCAAACTATTATTTCCGATTCTTACAAACAAGAATGCTAAGATAAGTAAGGCAGCTAGTGAAATAAAAACAGTCGTTCTTGGTAGCTGTCTGTTTACAACTGGGAAAATTCCTGCTAGAAGAACTCCTGCCAAAAATCCTCCCATATGTCCTTGAATTCCAATTCCAGGAGCGAGCAAGGAATAGACTATATTTATAGCTATTATAGAAATAAAGCTTGCCCCAAGTCCTCTTAATATCTCATCATCCTTGTAGTTAATCATAAGGCCAATAGCAAGTCCAAACATCCCATATAGGGAAGTGGATGCTCCGGCAGAGACAGTATTGGCCCCGCCGAAAGCGTAGGTAAAGAGATTACCCATAAGTCCAGCCAAAATATAGATTATTAGAAAGTTAATAGATCCATAAAGTCTCTCAAAAAGAGGTCCTATATTATATAGGAAATACATATTAAATAAAATATGAAAAAATCCTATATGAATAAAGGCTGCCGTAAGGGCTCTCCACCATTCGCCTTGATAAAACAAGGGCTTGACCATTGCTCCAAATCTTACGAGATTTTCAATACTCTCGCTTCCTCCTGTCAAAGTCATTATAGCGAAAACTGCTATATTGATTATCATAAGGACAGTCGTCACTTTTGTTTCTCCTAATTTTTTAATATTCATAATAGATAATTGTACCGCTTTCCTAGCTAATTTCAGGACTTGTGAGGTACTTGTTATTGACCTCGCCTGCAAGCTCTCTAATCTTTTCTAGGAGAGTCTTCCTATCCAGATTGTTATCAATATGGTATTTATAAATATAATCAAAGTAGGTCTTGTCGTAATTGTCTTCGTTACTATCATCGTGAAGGAAGATAATCCTTAGCTTGTCATTATATCTTTTGGCAAGCTTGGCCATATTTATAGAAGAATAGGCATTAAACTGACTTAAGTCTTCGCCTAAGATAAGATAGTCCATATCCTTGATTAAATCTTTAAAATCGATCTTTTCCAAAATATAATCCATTGGCTCGGTGATTTTGGCCTTAAAGTAAGTAAACAAGGCCCAAGCACATCCTCCTCCAGAACCTAAAGATGGAAAATCGACATGACCAATTCCTAAAAGCTCGGCGGTCTTTTCCATGAAGTTCTCACATCCTCTAAAAAGTCTAGCCACATCAAGATCGCTTGCTCCCTTTCTATAGGCCCTGTTTTCCAGGAAGGAGTTTTCTCCAAAAAGAGTCATCTCGCTGCTTGTAGCAATCTTAATATCAGCATGCTTAAATCTCTGATCTACTCCATCTATATCAATCCTACTAACCTTGGCCAAGTTTTTGGCTACAGGAGAAAGACTATTATCATCCTCATCATAGAACCTCGCTCCCAAGGCATAAAGCATGCCCATTCCCATATCGTTGGAAGCACTGTCACCTACGCCTACATAAAAGCTTTCCGCCCCATTGTCCAAGGCATCCAGGAAGACTTCTCCAAGTCCCAAGCTTGATGCGTTCATAACATCGAGATCTTCCTTATACAAAAGCGAAAGTCCAGACGATTCGGCCATCTCTATAGTGGCAAATCCATCATTTAACAAATATCTCGCGGTAATCGCTTCATTTAAGGGATTATGTACATTGACATAGTGGTATTTTCCCTTGGAAATAAACTTCATCGACTCTATCGTTCCTTCTCCTCCGTCGAGAAAAGGGATAGGGTAGGACTTAGGAGACAACTCCTCCTTGAAAATCCTCCCCATAGTAACAGAATCTTCAAAATTTTTGATTGTATCTATAGCTATTAAAGTTTTCATTTTATCTCCTCATCCTTAAATATATACCCGAATACTTTTAATTATTTTTATAATATAACGAAAATATTTCTGTAAATTAACAAGAATCTCCAATCAGGCTAGATTTAGAGCAAAAAACTTTACATATCAGTTTTTACTTGTTATACTAGATTAGAAAGGTAAACTTTCGCTGTTTAACTCAGAAATCGAAAAGATTTCATAAAGACCATTGGCTTCTTGCTAGTGGTTTTTTCATTATCTTA